>CAIWCC010000114.1 GCA_903911085.1 uncultured Bacteroidales bacterium
CCGCTTCCAATAATGCTTTGAGATAATTTCGCCCCGATGGGGCTTAGATTTTGTTTTTGAATATTTTCTACCATAATTTCGTCCCGATGGGACTTTATATAAATAGCTTCGGAGAAGCGACATTATGGTAGTCAATAAGTTACAAGTATTACCTGAGCTCCTTAGGAGCGACACTACTTATTTCTTTTGTTTTTACCGGACAATAATAATTTCTAATTAAATAAAGTGGTGCTGAGTTACAAAAATAAACGATTATACTAAAATAAAAATTTTACATAATGATCAAAATAGGAATCACCACTAAATCAAAAAATGCAAATTTGAAATAAATCAAACTTGCATTAAATATGATGGATCAATAAATTTATATTGACTTAAAAAAGTACATAGGCACCGTTATTGCACACTTACTACTAACTACACTATATTCAATATTGTCCAGTAGCGAGCAAAACCAGCGTACAAGCCTCTTCAGCAATTATATCATTTTCTACTAATAACTTTTCAAAGTCAGGATTTTCGGTTCCAGGGTTAAAAATTACCCTTCGTGGATTGAGTGAAATAATATAATCGTAATACTCCGCTTGGAATTTTTCGGAAAGATATAAAGTTATAGTGTCAATATCTTCGTATTCTTTCTTCTCAATATCAATTGTTTGTCCAAAAACAACATCAGATCGTTTTGCCAACAATTCAATTTCGTGACCATAAGCCAATAAGCGTTGAGCTGCTTTGTACGAATACCTATCAGGATTGCTGCTAGCTCCAATTATCAAGGTCTTTTTCATTTTATGGATTTATTTTATTTGTAATTGCAATTAGCCTTCTCTAAACCAATCAAAACATTCAAAAATCTCTTCTTTTGAAGCCGTTTGATTTATTTTAATCTCTCCAATATCAGACAATAGCGTAAAGTTAATTTCTTTCGATTCATTTTTTTTGTCGTGCGTCATTAGTTCCAAAAGAGTTTCATATTGTTGGCAATGAAACTCGTACGTTCCGTAATATTCTTTTATCAAATACTTTAACCTAAGTAATTCTTCGCGTGGAAAATTTAGTTTTAGATGTGATAAATACAGTTCACACAGCAACCCCCACATAACAGCATAGCCATGTAAAACGGGCTTCTCTGTTTTGTACGACCAACTTTCAAAAGCATGTCCAAAAGTATGACCCAAATTCAAAGCCTTACGAATATTTGCTTCATGTGGATCTTGTTCAACTATACGCTCTTTGATATTGAAACTTTTAATCAGCAATGGTCTTAACTCCTCTAAATCAAAACTTTCTACATCAAAGCGCATTACCTTATGCCATTCATCTTTTGTATCAATAAGCGCATGTTTTACCATTTCGGCATAACCAGAGCGGAGGTTTTCGGCATCTAATGTTTTGAAAAAATCAATATTTATCAACACCGCATCAGCAGGGGCAAAAACACCAATTTCATTTTTCAAACCCATAAAATTAATTCCTGTTTTGCCACCAGTAGCAGCATCCACAGCACCCAACAAAGTAGTTGACACGTTGATATAACGTAAACCACGTTTAAAAGTTGAAGCAGTAAATCCCCCAATATCAGTAATCATACCACCACCAACATTAATCATTAACGATTTACGGGTAGCACCATTTTCGCTCAAATATGTCCAAATTTTAACAGCCGAATCAACATTTTTGTTTTCATCACCACTTGGTATGCAAATTATATGGCAGCCTTTAAGTTTAGTAGACTCCAATATTGTTGGTAAACATAGCCTTTGGGTATTTGTATCGCAAAGTATAAAAATACCTTCGCCACTTTGCTCACCAATAGCTAGGTTCAGTTCAGAAATAAAATCAGTACAAATTTGTGTTGTTGAATGATGCATTGTAATTTTTTTTTTTGCAAAGATACTTTATTCTTCAAAAATCGCAATTGAAAAAAGTTGGAAACTAATCATTTTTTGTGTTAGTTATCTATAATTAGCGGTTTTGAGTTAAATAATCTAAAAATATTTGGAACATATGAATACATGTTCATACATTTGCAGAAAATTTGAAACAATGAATGAAAATCTTGATATAACTAAAATGGATGATGCAGCTTATACTTTAAAAGCAATCTCAAATGGCACGCGATTGTGTGTTATTTCGTTATTGTCCGAGCAAGATGAAATGAATGTGTCCCAATTGGGCGAACAATTAAAGTGTGAGCAGTCATTACTTTCACATCATTTAACAGACATGCGTGCCAAAGGAATTTTAAATTGCAGACGAGATGGAAAGAACTGCTATTACTCTCTGAAAAACAAACAAATAGTTCAAATCATTGACTGCATTCGTACCTGCAATTGTGTACAATAATTTTTTTTTGATAAACATATATGAAAATATGTTGTTATATACATTATTAATACAAACATCGAAATGAACAGATTTATAAAAAAGAATTATTTGAAAATTATTGGCGCATTGTTAGGTGGCATTGGGGGTTATATGTATTACCATTTTGTAGGATGTGCAAGTGGCACATGTCCAATTACTTCAAATCCCTATATCAGTGTAATATACGGTGGTTTTATGGGTTATTTATTATTAGACATGTTTAAAAAGAAAGAAAATGAAACAAATTAAGAATTATTTTAAAAATTGGGATTCGGCCCGAATTATTCGTGTGGTTTTGGCTGTATCACTGGGTATTGCCTATTACTTTAACCGTGAAACGCTTTTCATTTTTGCAGCAGTTGTATTGTCAATACAAGCAATATTTAATTTAAGTTGCCCTGGTGGAAGTTGCGGTACAAACTACAGTAAAACAGAAAAGCCTACAATAAAAATTGATAAATACGAGCCGAAATAATTAAGAATTAAGAATTAAGAATTAAGAATTAAGACAAGACAATCATTTCTTTATTTTTATTAAATGGAATAAGTTAAATACAAAATTTAGAGAACAAACAATCTAAAATAATATCAAATGAAAAAACGAATTTTTGCAAGCATATTACTTGCTACAACCCTTACAGCATGCGCTGGCAACACTAAAGAAAATAAAAAAACAGAAAATAATCAACTTAAACAAGAAAAAAAAATGGGAACAATACATTTAACAAAATCAGAATTTTTATCAAAAGTAGCAAATTACGAAACTAATCCTACAGAATGGAAGTATTTAGGCGATAAACCTTGTATTATTGATTTTTATGCGTCGTGGTGTGGTCCTTGTAAAACTATTGCACCAATTCTTGAAGATTTGGCAAAAGAATACGATGGTCAGATTTACATTTACAAAATCAACACCGAAGAAGAACAAGAATTAGCAAGTGCCTTTGGCATTAGAAGCATTCCTACAATATTGTTTTGTCCTATGGTAGGCGCACCACAAATGGCACAAGGTGCATTGCCAAAGGATGCATTAAAAAAAGCCATTACAGATGTCTTGTTAAAAAAATAAGGTATTATCAACTGCAAAAAACTCAGAATCTCAACATTGTATGTTAATAATTTCAAATGATTTTATCGCAATTTAAACTCTTTGAAGTTTGCTAAGTCAAAGAATCATATTTGGAAATTAATCATTAACAACAATTAAAAAAAAAGATTATGAAGAAGTATGCAGTTTTAGCATTGGCTACAGTTCTTACAATTAGTTTGTCAGTAAACGCACAAAGACCAACTCCTCCAGATGGAAGAAAAGGTCCTGAAAAAGGATTTAATCAAAAAGAAATGCCACACATGTCGGCTCAAAAACGAGCAGGTTATATGGCAGTAGATTTAGAGTTAACTGATGCTCAAAGAGCTAAAGTTCAGGCGCTTTTCGAAAAACAAGACAAAATTCGCGAAGAACGCAAAGCTGAAGTAAAAAAACTTAGAGAACAAGAAATTGCTAAATTTGAAGCCGAACGCAAAGCTCAAGAAGCTGAATTACAACAAATTATTGGAGCAGAAAAATTCCAAAAACTGGTATTGCAACGCAAGGAAATGATGAAGAAAATGAAAGACAGACGTTTTGGCAATCAAAACGATTCAACTTTTCATGGTAAAAAAAATCCACGTCATGAAATTAAATCGGCTCAATAATTAACATTAATCTCAAAAAAAACTCCCAAAATCATTTTTGATATTGGGAGTTTTTTTTGTAAAAGAATTATGATATATTCATAAAATTAATTTCACAAATATCCTGAAATAAAAAAAAACAAGTATTTTTGAAGCACAATAATTGCAGCAATCTTCATTTTAGCAAATACTTTAATCAAAACTGTCATAATAAAAACCATGAAACATTCTATACCACTAGTAATCAGACTAACAATATTACTTATTTGTATGACACAAACGAGTGTTAGAAGTCAAACCGATTCGATTAAAGAATTGAAAATCATAAACAAACAGGTAAATTTCGGAATGCGAGAAGCAGAAAATAGGAAAATAATCGCAGTGATTTTACATTCCACATTCAATAATTCGGGTGGCGACAAATACGATATTGATTTAGTTATTAAGCAATTTTCTCATTATGGCGTTAGTTCACATTACGTAATTGGACGCGATGGTAGTATTTATAGTCTGGTAAATGAAAAAAACATAGCCTATCATGCTGGTAAAAGCCAATTACCAAATGGACAAACAAACTTAAATTCTTGTACAATAGGAATTGAGATTATGACATCCTTTGACGAAGCACCAACCAATAATCAAATAAATGCTTTAACCATATTGGTAAACTCCATAAAAAAACGGTACAATATTCAATATGTATTGCGACATAGTGATATTGCACCGATTAGAAAAACAGATCCTTGGAATATGAACTGGGACGAATTTCTGAAAAAAATAAACCTTTAAAATTAATTTTTAAAGTTCCATTAAATACTTTTTTAAGCTCTCAAAATCTTTTGACAGTGATAAACTTTGCTTAGTTCCTTTCATAAATTCCTGTAATTTCTGAGGGATTTCAACTTTCTCACCAATAATTGTTTCTACTGTTTCGAGGAATTTGGCAGGATGAGCAGTTTCCATAAAAACACCTATTTCGGATTCCTTTAAGCCATCTTGTAATGCTTTATAACCAACAGCGCCATGTGGGTCGAGCAAATATCCTGTTTCAGTGTAACATTGTTTTAACGTTTCTGCAATTTGCTGATCGTTGTAGCTTACACCACTAATTTCTGCAGAAATCGCTTCGTGCGAATTATTATATAAATCTAAAACACGCGCAAAATTACTTGGGTCGCCTACATCCATCGCGTTGGCAATGGTCGAAACAGAAGGTCGTGGTTTGTATTGACCAGTTTGAAGATATTGGAGGAAAATATCATTGAGATTATTAGCTGCAACAAAACGTTTAACCGGCAAACCCATACGCTTAGCAAAAAGTCCGGCGGTAATGTTACCAAAATTGCCGCTAGGCACACACATTACAACTTCATTGGCTATTCCTAGTTTCTTTAACTGAGCATAAGCATAAAAATAATAGAAAGACTGTGGTAAAAAACGCGCTACATTTATTGAATTTGCAGAAGTAAGTTTAAGTTTAGCATTCAATTCTTCGTCCATAAATGCCGATTTAACCAAAGCCTGACAATCATCAAAAGTTCCATCCACCTCCAATGCTGTAATATTTTGACCAAGTGTGGTAAACTGACATTCCTGAATTGGACTAACCAGACCCTTGGGATATAGCACAAAGACATGAATACCGTCCACTCCCAGAAAACCATTTGCTACTGCACTACCAGTATCGCCCGAAGTGGCAACCAATACTTTTACCTTGCTATTATCATTCTGCTTTTGAATAAAATAGCCCAATAACCGTGACATAAAACGTCCACCAACATCTTTGAATGCCAAAGTTGGTCCGTGATACAATTCAAGGCTATAGATATTATCAGTGACCTTAACTAGTGGCACGTCAAAATTAAGCGTTTCGTACACTATTTTCTTCAATGCATCAGCTTCTACATCTTCACCAAAGAAAGCATCGGCAACTGTATAAGACATTTCTTGAAATGACAAGTTTTCAATCGTATCGAAAAATGATTGCGGTAACGATTTAATGTTATTGGGCATAAACAAGCCTTTATCATCAGCTAATCCCTTCACAACGGCATCTTGTAGACTGACGTCAGTAATTTTTTTATTGGTACTGTAGTATTTCATAAGTAGAAGAAATCCCCTAACACCCGAAAGGGGAATTTAATTATTATTGATTATTAACCCCAAATCCCTGAAATGGAATTAGGATTGTATTGATTTTTATAAATATTCAGATAAGCTGAAATAACTTGTCTGATTGATTATTTAAGAACTGAATTATTATTTTTTCCAACGTCCTAAACGTTTTGTTCCACGCGTAAGAAGCCAAGCAAGCCACTTAGACATGCCCTGCTCTACCATTTTATTTTTACAAAACTCTTGCATTTCCTCAGCAGTACCATTGAAAGTAAAAGTTCCATTTTGATAACAATAACTGCAATATATTTCATTCTTTGAACCATCGGAATTTGTACCACCGTTTTGAGGATCTTTTGAAATAGGCATTCCGCAACTTTGGCAGAATTTGTTTTTGTTTTCCATAAAAATGATTTGTTTGTTATTATAATAAACGTCATTTATAACCTACACTTTTAATTTAGTAAATCATTGACAAACAACGTCTTGTCTTTATTCTTTATTCTTTGCTCTTTGCTCTTTGCTCTATTGTCATTTATTATTGTGAACTTTATTTTGCTACAAATTAGGATTCTTACTTTTCCATTAAAAATAGATATTCATGGTATTTTCCATCGCTGTTTATCCATTCGTTCGTCCAACGCATATTACCCATAACATTTTTTTTGTAATCAATCTCAATGGCTTTCAGCAACTTACCAGAACTAGTAATTATATCATTTAATTCTTGCTTGGTAGCCCTTCCACCAGAACTATATGATAGTAAAACATAATGCGACTGGGTTTCTTTTATCAGTTTGCCTAAAGCTTCCATAGCAATAAAATGGCCCTGTTCATTTTTCCTAAACTCCTCGAAAACAGAACTATCTACTGCATCTCTTGAATCTTCGCGTCTATTTGCTTTTCCAAATATCTGCGGTTTATCGTTTTGAATTATAGTAGTCCAAATATGATAATATGAATTATAACGCACTCGACTTGGTGGCATTTTCTCGTTATTAGAACCATAAGGTGGATCCAAATAAACAAAATCGAACTTATTATTATTTATCGTATCGAAAATATCGGCTCTAAAAACGCAATTATTACTTTTAATTTCAAATCGTTTAGGCAATTTCAAAAACAAATCTTTGTAAGAACGTGGCGACCATACTGATAGATATGCCACATAATGTCCCATTGTACTATCAACAGCATCCAAAGCAAATATCAAACTGGTCAGAATAACACATTTGTCCTCCCAAGCAAGATTTAAAACTTCAATTTCGTCGCGTATAGCATCTAATTTTCTAGTATTTTTTGCCTGAAAAGGACGTTTGGTTTGAGTCTCTTCACCGCCATAATTATCTGTAAACCAACCATCATACCCATCAAGTTGATTCAAATGATCCAAAATATCTTGATAAAACCGATCTGGTTTATTAGACTTTAAAAAGCAAGTAGCAAAAACCTCCGACCACGCAGCTACATCGTTCGAAGTAGTATTATACCCTAACTGTGCAAAAGCCTGTGAAACACGTGTAGAACCACTAAATCCATCAAGTACATTCCTAACATCTTTAAGCTCGGAAAGAAGCTCAACAATTGTAGGAATAATTTTTAGTTTTGATCCTGCGTATTTTATACCTTCGGTTTTCAATTTATAAATTTGTATGTTTTATTTCGATTTTTCTTGAATATATTTAGTAATTGATTCCACCCTTTCGGCAAACTCAGCACTTGTTGGGAAAAATTGTTGAATGTTGACTGGTAGTTGTTCTACCAAATTATAAGTTGCCACACCAATAGGTTTGTTTACATCTTGTAACGCAAACTCTACAACTGTTCTTTTTTTTGATTTGCAAATAATGATTCCAATACTTGGTAATTCGTGTTCCTTTTTCACCAATCGATTAAGAGCTGTGAGATAAAAATTCATTTTCCCTGCAAATTCAGGTTGAAACTCATCAGTTTTCAATTCGATGGCAACGAGACATTGTAATTGTCTATGATATAGAAGTAAATCAAATTCAAATGTTTTGCCTTCAATTTTCAATGGATATTGATTGCCTAAAAAAGCAAAATCTCCTCCTAATTCTATTAGAAAATTTCGAATATTAGTCAAAATTGCTTGTTCTAATTGAGCTTCGGTATGTGGTTCGGTAAGATTTAAAAAATCAAATAAATACTCATCTTTGACCAACATTTTGGCTTCGTTGGCATCAGAAGCTGGTAGTGTTTGTGAAAAATTTGTTTGATTTATTAATGTCCGCTGATATGTTTGAGCTTCAATCGCATTTGTTAATTGAGTTTTAGACCAGCAATGCTGTTTTGTAAGATTGATATAATAAAACCGCTCGTGTTCGTCTTTGCATTTTTCTATAATAATGATATTGTGTGTCCAAGGAATTTCTGCAACCAGTGGTTGCAGAATTAGAGTACTTGATTTATATTGCTCATATAAATTTCTCATATACCACAAATTACGCGCAGAAAATCCAAAAATCCCAACAAATTCTTTTTGTAATTCCGCAGACAAAATTTCAACAATACTTTTTCCCCAGCCATATTGTTGTTGACGTTCAAGAATAGTTTTGCCAATGTTCCAATACAGCAATATTTGCTCTTTGTTTACATTTTGTAATGCTTTATATTGAGCAGTCTTAATTTGATGCTTAATATCGGCAATAAAATCAATGTGGAGATTGTCAAGTTGCATAAATGGTTTTCTAAGACTACTATTTAAAAATCTCCCTCATAAATTCATCACCTTTCAAAATACCATAACTTCCATTTGCGGCGGCAAATTCGTCATAAACTAAAACATTATCAGACTTTTGACCTGGTTTATAAATAATAAATGGAATAGGTGAAATTGTATGCGTTTTGTAAGCACAAGGAGTTGGGTGATCGGGTAAAATAGCAATTATAACTGGCTCATCCCAAGTGGATACTTCTTCGAATATTGGCTTTACAACACGAGCATCAAGGTATTCTATTGTTTTAATTTTCAATTCAGCATTACCTTCGTGACCAGCTTCGTCGCTTGCTTCGATGTGTAAATATACAAATTCATTGTCGCGCAAAGCATCGATTGTGGCCTGCGCTTTGCCCTCATAATTGGTGTCATAAAGACCTGTAGCACCTTCAACTTCAATAACTTTCAAACCAGCATACACCCCAATTCCCTTTATTAAATCTACAGCGGAAATTACAGCACCACTTTTCAAATTATAGGTTTCAAGTAAAGTTTTCATTTCAGGTTTGTAGCCTGGCGACCACAACCATATACTGTTTGCTTTGTCCTTTCCAGCAGCAGCTCGTTTTAAATTTACTGGATGATTTTCTAATAAAACTTGTGATTTTAAAGTTAGATTATTCAGAAAATCAGCAGTTTCTTTTGCCTCTGTTGTTTGAGATTGAATCATAACATCTGCAAATAAAGTTCCCGGAACATCATGAGGCGGTGTGCATTTTAGCTGTTTGTTGCCACCTTTCATTTTTATCAGATGACGATATGAAACACCTGGAAAAAAACTTATAATTTCATTTCCTAATTCTTTTTCCAGAAAAAGTATTAATTCAGTGGCTTCTTCATTGCTAATATGACCAGCAGAATGGTTTTTGATTTTTTTATCTTCAATACAGATAAGATTGCAACGCATAGCCATTTCGCCAACTTCAATATCAACACCCATGCTAGCAGCCTCTAAAGAACCACGTCCCTCAAAAACTTTAATTACGTCGTAGCCAAGAACTGTCAAATTTGCAATTTCACTGCCAGGTGCGTAACCAGTAGGAATTGTATCGAACAATCCATTTTGACCTAATGCTGCAATTTTGTCGATGTTTGGAGTATTTGCAATCTGAAGACAAGTCTTGTTTCCGTATGCAGCCATTGGCTCATCTGCCATGCCATCGCCAAGTATAATAAGATATTTCATAACCCTTAACCCCATAAAGGGTAAAATTTTTGTAGTGAATAATATGTGTAAGTTTAATCCCTTTAAGCCTTATATTAGTTTGGTGTCATTATTCCAAAAAATCCCTATAATTCGGCAATGCCTCTTCAAATTTAAGAATGGTTTCATCTAAAGATAAGAAACTTTCGCCACCTGCCGCATTGAGGTGTCCACCGCCATTAAACAAATCGGATGCCACTTTGTTTGCAGGAAAAGTTCCTTGCGAACGAAGCGAAATTTTGATTTTATCAGTATCTTCACGCATAAAAACAGAAAATTCAACACCAAGAACCGAAAGTGGAATATTAACTAATCCTTCGGCATCACCATTCACAAAATTAAACTGAAATAATTCCGTCCCACTAAGTGTAATCAATGCTGTGTGATATTCAGGATAGACTTTCATCTTTTTATATAAACAATAACCCATTAGTCGCAAACGATCGGCAGAATAAGTATTGAAAACTTTTCGATAAATATCATCTTTGTCGACGCCCAATTTTATAAGCTCGGCAATAATAATATAAACCTCCTGATTATTCGAATTGTAAGTAAAACCTCCAGTATCTGTCATCATGCCTGTATAAATACATTCAGCACAAGCCAAATTAATTCTCGAAAAATCACCCATCCTACATATAAGTCGGAATATCAATTCGCTAGTAGATGATATCTGAGGATAAGAAATTGCAACTTTAGCAAAATTATCGGGATGTAAATGGTGATCTATTAGTATTTTAGGAGCTGGGGAAGCAATTACAGCATCAGCCATTTTTGCCATGCGGCTAGGGGTGTTAAAATCGAGTGCAAAAATTAATTCTGAAGTTGCAAGAATCTTATCCGATTTTTCTTTATCATTTTCATATACAAGCACTTTATCAGACCCTGGCATCCAATTTAAGAAGTTAGGAAATGCAGTAGGAACAATAACTGTTGGTTCCTTGTCGACAGACATTAAATAATGGCACAAAGCCAAAGTAGAGCCCATAGCATCACCATCGGGACCAACATGCGCCACAATTGCAATTTTTTCGACACCGTTAATGGCTTTCTTTACCTTAGTAATGAGGTCTTCAGCAATAATTTTTGATATCATTTATCTATTTTTTATTTGAATGCAAAAGTAACAAAAAAAAATGATTTTCAGAACTTTTGCTTTTTTTGATTATGGCTTAGAGATGTTTGATTATTTATGTAAATAAAATGAATGGATTTTACACATATTGCAGGCAGTTAAAGGTTTCAATACTGAATTAATTTGCTATTAAATTTACAATGTATTTTTCACACATCAACTCATATTCAACATAAAATATCCAGATTTCAAATAATCAAAAATTATCTATAAAACTCATTTTTTTACTGTAATTATTTTATTTCTGATGACATTCGTAACCCTTATCTACTGGGACTTCACAATAAAAACTTATTACATAAACTTTTCCAAATTGATATATATCAAGCACTTTGATTCTTATGACTCTTATTATTATACATGTAGCTTAAAGTGCTATTAAATTATATTACTTATTACTAATTTATGTTATTGCCTAAATTCAACAATCAAATTATCACTACAGACATATAAAAATCTTTAATAACTGTATTACTGGACTTTAACCCATATCAAAACGCAAATTAAAGTTAATATAAATATATATTTATGTGCAAAATATGAATTTAGCAATTATTTACTTTTATAAATTATAATAAAAAAAACAATAACAATCTATTTTGATTGTATTTATTACTACATTTGTAGCAATTATTTGTCAATCGTTGTAAATACAACAAAAAACTGTTCGTATTTTAATAATAATTAAATTGGTAAACCAGATGTTAATATGTAGTATTTAATGCTATAAATTCAATGCATTTTACTACAACAACAAAAATTATTACTACATTTGCACAAGAAATTCAAGAAAAAAAATTCATAAAACAATTTCGGCTATATATTCAACATCTTATTTTTAAAATACAAAAAAAATTACTATTATGATAAACGTATTAATTGTTGATAATCATGATATTATTCGCGAGGGATTAAAGAAAATCCTGTCTAATGAATCAGACATCAAAGTAATTGGAGAGGCACGAAATTGGTCTGAAATGCTTCAAAAGATTTCTTTTTGCGACATAGTGCTAATGGATATGGATTTACCAAACAAAAAGAGCATTGAAATTATAAATGACTTAAAAAAAGCTGCCCCTAAAGTACGAATTTTAGCATTAAGCATTTATCCTGAAGACAAATTAGCATTAAGGATATTAAAGGCAGGCGCTTCTGGTTATTTATGCAAGGATACTGCACTAGAAGAATTAGTAGATGCAATCAGACGAATAAACACTCGTGGTAGATACCTAAGTATTGCGTTGGCTGAACAATTAGCTTTGGACATTATGCCACAAAGAGAAACATTGCCTCATGACCAACTATCAAATAGAGAGCTAGAAACAATGTTTATGCTTGCATCAGGTAAAAAAGTAAAAGACATTGCATCTGAATTAACGTTAAGTGTGAGCACTGTATTCACTTACAGATTTAGAATTTTTGAGAAATTGAATATCAATAATAATGTTGAACTTACGCATTACGCAATAGTTAACGACCTGATAGATTTAAAGAAGAATTAGGCTATAATATCAATTTTCTTGAACAAACATTATAACACAAACGTTAAGCCGAATGCAACTCTATACTTTTTACTACAACAAGTAAATTTAATCAGCAATAATTGTAGTAAATAATACTTTTTCCTGTTAGCAATTATAAATAGAGCAAATTTATTTTTTTTATTTTTTTACTAAGAAAGTTGCTCAACCTAATCATTTTTTAACCATACTGTTTTTTATATAATATGTCTACATTTTCAACCATACTAAAGATAAAAAAATCAACCTTGCTAAACATCGTTGTATTATTTGTGTTTTTATTCGTGGGATTGAATGAAATAAATGCGGCTACAATAACTTCTGCAGGTAGTGGAAATTGGAATTCAACAGCTGTAAATGCTCCATGGCCAGGTGGTACTGTACCCGCCCTAACAGATAATGTTATTATTGCCAATGGAAATACTGTTACACTTACAGCAACAGTTACAAAAACTGCGGGTACTGTAACCGTCAATCAAGGTGGTACGCTTATTTGTAATGCAACTCTTACAATACCTGCAAGCGCTACAGTAGATATGACAATTAGTGGTACAGTCAACATTACAGTAGCAAATGGATTAAATCGTACAGGAAATAATTCAGATATTACAGTTACATCAACTGGAATTGTAGAATTAAGTACTACTGCTGCAACGGTAGGAGTAAGGACATGGGTTTTACAAACTGGAAGCACTGTAAAATTAACTGCTGCAGGCAATCAAACACTTGATGCAGATTTCCTTGGATCAGGAATTGACAACCTCATTCTTTCAGGCTCTGGCATAAAGTATTTAGGTGAAAATACTGCTGTTAGTCAGATTTTATCTTTAGAAGGAACTGCATCTTTTTCACGTAATGGTTCTACTCTTTCTTATGGTACTGGAGCCACTTTACAATATCTAACAACCGATGTTCATACTGTAAGTGATGAATGGATAACTCCATTTACAGGAACAGGAGGTATAAAAATAGCTAATTCTGCAGGTTCGGTAACAATGAATGGTGCAAAAGTTTTAAATGCATCTGTTCCTTTGACAATAAATAGTGGCTCAACTTTAATTACTAACGGTAATCAATTAACTTTTGGCGGAAACTTTGTAAACAATGGTGGAACATTCACTGCTGGAAACTCACCGATTGTTATTGCTAATACAATGGCAACTCAAAGCATTGCTGGATTTACAACTACTGGTTTAGTTTCGATGACCAAAACTGCTGGAACTGCTACATTTCAAGGCAATGTAAATGGTAATGGATTGACATTAAGTGGAAATGGAGGCACTTTAAATCTAGGAACTGGGCTAACACATATTTTTTCTGGAACATGGACAAGAACCAATGGAACATTAGATTGTAATTCGAGTATTTTGAAAATTGGTGGTAGTATTAGTGGTACAGGTGGTACATTTACAGCTAGTACAGGAACTGTCGATTGGAATTCCGCAGGTGCACAAACAGCTGCAGTGCTGACATATAACAATCTTACACTTTCTGGTGGTGCTCTCAAAACCTTTGCAACAGCTCCAACTATCAATGGCACTTTATCGATGGAAGGAACGACTACAATTTCAGTAGCTCCAACATATGGCACTTCTGCCACTTTACAATACAACAGAACAATTGGACAAGCAGCAGGAATAGAATGGATTACCCCTTTCGCCGCAGCTGGTGGCATTTACATCACTAATAGTGGTGCAATTACAATGAATTCTGCAGAAGTTTTCAATGCTTCTGTTCCTTTGACCATTAATAGCGGGGCGACTTTAATTACGAATAATAATCAATTGACTTTTGGTGGAAACTTTGTAAACAATGGCGGAACATTTACCGCAGGAAGCTCACCTATTGTAATTACTAATACAATGACATCTCAAAGTATCGATGGATTTAGTACTACAGGTGTTGTTTCGATGACTAAATCTGCAGGAACTGCCACTTTATTGGGTGATGTAAATGCAGGTAGTTTGTCTATTAGTGGTACAGGTGGAACATTAAGTTTAGGATCAAACCTTAACCACACAATTACTGGAGCTGTTTCCATTTCAGGAAATACACTTTTGGGAGGAACAAATACAAACGTAAATATCTCTGGGGATTGGACTAATAGTGCAGGTGTATTTACTCCTGAATCAAGCAGTATTGATTTTAATGGTGCAACTGCTGGTAATATTGGCACAAGTAATTTCAATAACGTTACGTTTAGTGGTGGTGGCGTAAAAACCGCAACTGGAGCATTAACTATTGCTGGTAATGTAAGTATTAGTAGCAATTTCACTGCTGGAGCATTTATACATACTGTTGGCGGTAATTGGACAAATTCAGGAACGTTTACTGCAAATGGTTCAACAATAGACTTTAATGGAGCTACTGCGGGA
>CAIWCC010000115.1 GCA_903911085.1 uncultured Bacteroidales bacterium
ATTGAAGGTAATTAAATAAGTACCTGCACTTAAACTAGCCACTGAGATAGATTTACTTTTGACAATGCCACTCAAAAAAGTTTTGCCCGCAACATCTACAATGGTGTAAGCTGCACTATCGCATCCAATTACAAAAAGGTCTTTATCACAAGTAGTAGGATAAATTTTAGGGCTTAATGAATCAATCTTATTGGAATCGGTTAGCGTTTTTTTAAATACAATATTCTTAATAAAACTATTCGTCTTTAACTTCAATTGTGCAGTTGTAGTCATTTCATTGTTCCCCACCTTAAAGCCGTCAAATGTAATATTTTGAACCTGAGAACTTGCATTGTATCCATAAATGGCCGAAGGAAGTGTAAGGTCACCGCCGACAATTTGTATGTTTTTAAATTTCACACTGTCAATACTACCACTTGTTTTTGACGTTGTGTCTGGTTTGATAACTTCCAAATGAAAGTAATTTTCTTCACAATCTTCAATTCGAATATCATTATAAGAAACATTCGACACCCGAGCATTTTCATTGTTATGAATGCTCATGGCCGATCGTCTGTTGGTGCTTCCATCTACTGCCGTTCCTTTGTGTATGATGTCAATGTTCGAAAAATAAATATCACGAACAGAACTATGTCCGCTTGCATCGACAATACCATTTAATTCATAGCCAATTTCCAACGCATTACCACGATGGCCATTAAAAACAACTGCACCATTTACATTGATATTCTGAGGATTACCAACACCGAGGTTATAGCCCTCTTTCATGCTTTTTATACAAATACAATCATCCTCCGACCTGAAAAAACCTCCATTTACGGTAACATTCTGACTACCTACAATGTCCAGCGCATCGCTTTCTCCATCAGGAGTACTGATTACCTTGATATTGTTAACCGTTACGCCGTTGCATGTTCCAAAAACAACACCCCAACTTTGCACGTTATGAAACACAATACCTTCGAATGTAATATTACTGCCTCCAACTACCCTGACAGTTCTCGACATTGTTGGATTGACAGATGAATCAAGTATTCCACGCCCTCGGACGGTGAAATTACTTACGCCTGTACAGGTTATATTTCCTCTAACAATGGCTCCACCGGCAATGTAAATGGTCTGATCTGCTTTGGGTGTGATATTTTCCGTATAGATTTGTCCAGCAGCATAGTATCTCACATTTTGATCGGAAGGTTTAGGTACATTTACTTCCAATGGATTGCTGAAAACATAAAGTGGCGTATCTGTATTTCCATTTATTTCCACACATAAATTACAATCCGATGGCACGTTGAATTTAATGGTGCGAGCTGCAGTTTTTGTGTAAGTGATACCCCATTTTAATGGCCTTATTGTGACTGATGTAATATCCACATTCGTAGTTACAGTTACAGGAACAGTTACCGATGTTGAAAAACTGGTTAAATCACCTCTTGATGCGCCAATGCCCATTGAAGTAGATGGAAAAACATAAGAATTCTGATTGTTGACCAATACTGAATACTGTGTACTGGACGTAGCTCCTGTTGGAGTGGGATATACAACTGTCTCAGCTTTAAGATTATGATTTGTCAATAATATGAGAATCACTGTCAAAGAAAACGATTTCAAAAATCTTAATGTCGTGCTTCGCATAATAAGAAGTGTGTTTGTTTAATGATACTGAAAATCGGACTCGGAATGTTATAAAAAGCATTCAGAACAAATGATAATTATTTTATTATTAGCTCAATAGCATTTAATTCATCAATGCTAAACTCTATATTTTTCAGACATTGAATTGAATCTGAAAGTTGCGATGGTTTGCTGACACCAATCAGCACGGAAGTTACCCGATTGTCTTTCAGCAGCCATGCCAACGCCATTTGTGCCAGCGACTGATTTCTTTCTGCGGCAATATCATTCAGGGCTTTTATCTGGTTGATGCGTTCGGGAGTAATCATGTCGGCTTTAAGGAAATGACCCACCGCAGCACGCGAATCGGCTGGAATTCCATTCAGGTATTTATTGGTCAATAATCCCTGTGCCAATGGTGAAAACGGAATGCATCCTACGCCGTATTGCTCCACTGCATCGAGCAAACCACCTTCCACCCAACGCTCGAACATAGAGTATTTCGGTTGGTGAATAAGGCAAGGAGTACCCATTTGTTTTAGCATTTCGAAGGCTTTGGCAGCTTCGGGAGCACGATAATTCGACAAGCCTACGTACAACGCTTTGCCCTGACGCACTATTAAATCGAGTGCAGCCATACTTTCTTCCAATGGCGTTTCGGGATCGGGACGATGGTGGTAAAAAATATCCACATAGTCTAGCTTCATCCGTTTCAGACTTTGGTCGAGACTGGAAACAAGGTATTTTTTGGAACCCCAATCGCCATAAGGCCCGTCCCACATGGTATAACCTGCTTTGGTGGAGATAATTATCTCGTCGCGATAGGCTTTGAAATCCTCATGAAAGATGCGTCCAAAGTTTGTTTCGGCACTTCCAGGAGGTGGTCCGTAATTATTGGCAAGGTCGAAATGGGTGATGCCACTGTCGAAAGCCAAATGCAGGATATTGCGGTAATTTTCCACCACATCCACGTCCCCGAAGTTGTGCCACAAACCCAACGAAAGGGCAGAAAGTTTGATGCCACTGTTACCGCATCGGCGATACATCATGTCGGTGTAGCGATTTGAATTTGCAATATATTCCATTGTTTTTTGTTTGCTATTTTGAGATAAAAACATTGCTGCATTCCTGCACTTTCACTCCAAAATTTTCTGAATAACTGTTTGGATTTTTAATGTCAACCATTTTATTGCGGCGAACTATCAACCCATCAATATTACAAAGTGAAATATTGGCTTCGCTGACGCTTTTTGAAATAATATTATCCTCAATCAAAATATTTTTGTAAAATTGCCCAGGAGTTTTACGTAGCGTAATATCTATGTCGGCTTTATTCCTCAATACTTGATTGGTTCTATCGAAACGATTATTGCGAACAATAATATTGCTTGGCCCTGGCCCATGAAACCAACGGTCACCAAATTCATCATTGGAACTTAAATACAGACCGGCATAACCAGCATTTGAAAAACTATTATTTTCAATAATTCCGTTGGGCCAACTGGTCAAAATGCCACTACAAGCCAAGGTGGTGGCTTCATTGTTACGAAGAATATAATTTCCGCTACCCAACTCACGATTCCACAAGCCTGTTTTTTCGGGTAAATTAGCTGGCAAATCTTCTTTAAAAGTGACAATGGCTGCAATCTGCTTGTCCTTGGCCGGATAAAATTCGGGTAACCATTCCACGGAAGCAATGGTGGCTTGTTGACCAGTTTTTGCGAACTTTTCATTCAAAAAGTCAATTTTGGCACCTGCAAACAAAGTATACCTTGCTGAATAATACTGAATTCGTTCACAAAGAATGGAGTTCTTGCTTTTTACTTTTATTCCACCCGCAACAAATCCGTCGCTGAGGTGCATGTAATCATCCATTTCAGAATCTACAACATTGTTTTCGAACAGAAAATAGCCGCGCGAATTGTGTATCTCAAAAGTGCCGTGCGAAGATTTTGTTCTGCCTGTACCCGGCCGGGGAATAATATTTACCGATGAAATCTCCAAATACTTGTTATAATCACAAGCAAAACCCCTGTGATTCAAAGCAGTATATACATTGATATTATGAAAAACAAGGTGGTCGTTTCCGTTGGCTTCCACACCGTAAGGGTCATAATTGGTATGAAAAGTGAGATTGGAACACTGACCGATTTTGGCTGTTTGAATACTTTTTTGGTTCATCATATAAACGCGGATATGATGCTCGTCAATAACAGTATCTTTCAGAATTTTTCCTGCGCCCAATTCCCCATATCCAGGACTATTTTCAGTAAGCACAAAGGGTTTGGTTTCTGGATTCCGCATATTGGTGAAAGGATTCCAGTCCTTGGAAGTCGTACCGCTTTCTTTGTTTAGCTTGGTTTTCTTTAGTAATCTCAAATTAGGGACATACAAATCAATGTATTTCCCATCAACATTAACCGATTCAATAAATCCCAATGCCGAAACGGGTGTCGTTGCCCAATCCCAGTCGAGCGTAAGGTTTTCCACCCGCACCCGCTCACAATTGGCCACAAACAGCAAAGCCCCCATCGATACAATAGTTGAATCCATGATAATAAACTCAGCACCTTGCCCATCGAAAATGAAATCTTTCATGCCTTCAATGGCAATCTGACGGGTTACATGAGGCACTCTGACATTGGCAAGCGCATAAGCCAGACTGTCTTTATCGGGTTTTGTGTTGATGGAACGAA
>CAIWCC010000116.1 GCA_903911085.1 uncultured Bacteroidales bacterium
TATCGGATTATTGGGGTTCATTTCCCATGGTCCAAATACATTATTGCTCCTTAAAATAATAAAGGCGTGATTTATGCCTGTGCCGCCAATGGAGCAAGTGAAATAGTATGTGCCATCTTTTTTGTAGATATGAGGCCCTTCCATGGCGCCGAGGTTATTCACACTATTTGCTTTAAGAGGGTTAATGGTATTATAATAGTCGCCAGCATCGCAGTTGATGTGTTTTTCGCCTACAAATTCCCATTTTTCCAAATCAATTTCCTGAGTCCAGATAGCGTTATGACCTTTCCAAATCTTTTTAGTTGGCGTAGCCGTTCCCGACATATACACTTTCCCATTATCGTCGAAAAACAAGTCCGGATCAATGCCGGGAGCTCCCTTTATAAAATGCGGTTCGGACCATGGCCCGGCAGGATTTGTGGCAGTACAAATAAAATCTCCACCATTTTTAACAAGGGTAGTAACCATATAAAACGTACCTTTATTGTAGCGAATGCAAGGAGCAAAAATTCCGCCTGAAGACTTTGCGCTATCGAGGTTTAGTTGCGATGGACGATCGAGCACATGACCAATCATCTCCCAGTTAACCAAGTCGGTACTGTGATATACAGGAACTCCCGGGAAATACTCGAACGAAGAAGTAACCAGGTAAAAATCTTTTCCTACTTTACAGATACTTGGATCGGGATTAAAGCCCGAAATAACAGGGTTTGCATAGATTTTCGCAGTTCCGTTTACAACTTTTGAATTGGTTGTAACAGTCTGAATATCCAGAGTTTTAATCGTTTTTTTCTGAGCAGAGGATGTACCTGCCAGTAAAAGTATTGCAAGTAAAAGTGATAACCTGATTTGTTTCATATTTATTTTAGACTACCTACTGTTACTACAAACTTTGCCTTTTGATTTGCCGGCACTTGCGATTCGAAGCCAATCATGATTGTTCCGGGATTCTTTTGATCATAATCCGTTCCCGGGTCTTCCGAATTCCATGTTTTTAGCTCAAAAGGAAAGTTAGAAGTTACTTTCAGAATTTTCGTTTTGCCTTTTTGAGTTAATTCAATGGTGCTGTTGTCCAATATTTTTACAGTTGCGGGTGTTGCCATTTTCCAGCGAATCAATGCTTCTTTTTCGTTCGTTGCAATTTCATCTTCTACAAGCAATGTTTTATTTTTCAGAACAACTTTTCGTATTGCACTACTTATTTCTCCTTTAAAGATTTCCGACAAATCGAATTTTCCGCCTTTTTCGGTTGGCAAATCTATTGTTTCAATCAATTCAGCGTAACCTTCGTAATTGTGTCTTTTATTGTTGACAGTAAGTGTATTGTGGGCTTTATTGCTTAGTCGGAATACATCCCATCGTTGCGAGTCTTGACCTTTTCCCCACAAATCTACTCCTTTGCTTTCGAGCGTAATGTAACTTTGCATACCAAAATCCATCGCCCAGCGCAATCCATCCACATCGTATACAAAACTTCCGGCATCCATGTGCGCATGACTGGTAGATGCAGAGCCACCTTTTACACCAAGGTATTCGCCGGTTTTGTTTTTCCAATCGCTACGAACCATAACTAATGGCGTTGCGCCTTTGCCTGACCATACTTGTTGAGTAGGAGCTGAAATATTTGTTATGTTAATGTCTTTTGCAAAAACCATAACAGATGGCAGTAAGCGGCTTTCATCTATTGTTTTTAGAAAAGTGCCGGCCTGCATAGATTTATTTTCTTCGAGAAGCAAGTTCGGATTATTTGTTTTTTTTGCAAACCAAAATTGAACAATATTGGCATTTTGACTGACACCGCTATCCGAAAAATTAAAACGTTTACCGCTTGGGCTTGTTACAAAAAGCATAAACTCAGCCGATTTCAAAAATCCAGGCGATTGCGACAAACCATTATCCGAACCCAACGCACTTTCGAGCGCGGCAAGTAACATTACCTCGAAACTGGTGCCGTAACCCCAGTACATGTGGCCTTCGGGATAAACGCCATCGGGTGCATAACTTGCCATTGAAATACGATTGGTAATCAACATCTCCTCTATAATTTCTTTCGATACAGTAGGATTACTTTCAAAAGTTGCCAACGCACCATACACCACACCGGCATTACAAACCTGATTCCAGTTATTCCCAACTCGTTTGTAATTATTGTATGCCTCCACTTTCGACGTTTCAAAAGCATTTTTCTGTATTGCTTTGCGAATGTTTAGTTTGGTTGATTCCTGTAATTTATCGAATAGCCAATCGTAGCCAATTGCCACAGCCATAGTCATTTCGCCCACATCCAGGTAGTGCGTAGGGTTCCAATCCTGAAACTGACAAACCGCATTCATTTCCAACTCGGCACGTTTCAGGTATTTTTTATTTTTCGTCATTCGGTACGAATACGAAAGATAGAAAACCCTTTCCAACGCTTCGCGCGAAACAGCCAACAAGCGTTTGCCCGTTTTTTTATACGTCAACGTTTCCTTCGAAAGCATTTCGTCGGACTTTGTAATAATCAAATCGTGCACGTCCGAAAGTTGCTCGTTCGACTTCAACACTTTTTTCACAGCCGCTTCGTCCGCTTTACTCATTAAAAGTCGTGGATGCGGAGCAATTTTGGAATAATCGTACGAATCGGCTGAGAAACTTAAATTGCTAATTATCAGCAATAAAGTGATTACGATAACGCTTCTTTTTAAAATGAATGCCATGTTTTTTTATTTTTTAATAAATTTGCGTGTTACAAGTGTATTTACACCATCCTGCAATTGAACGAAATAAACACCAGAAAATAAACTGTTTACGTCTATTTTTATAGTATTTGAACCGGCTGCCATTGGAACAGATTTAGCGAATGCAATTTGTCCATTCAAATGCAAAATATGAACGCTGTAATTTGCCGACACATCAGAATTATGATTGATTATCAGCAAATTATTTACTACATAAGCATTTGTGTTAATATTATGAATGTCGTTTACTGCTGTTCCTATCGAAGGTGTAACTGCGTTCGAAGCAGCACTTGCCGCACCGGTTCCAACACTATTGTTAGCCGTAACTGTAAATGTATAAGCCACACCGTTAGTTAAACCAGTTACAACCAACGGACTTGCAGAGCCTGTAGCTGTTAATCCACCGGGCGAAGAGATAACGGTATAATCCAAAATAGCCGAACCACCATTTGGAGCAACATCAAATGCTACCGATGCCTGTTTATCACCTGCAGTAGCGACAATATTTGTTGGAGCAGAAGGTAAACTAGCACTAACAGCAGCACTTGTTGTTCCATTTGTAGCAGTTAAGTTTCCGCCAAACGGAATAGTGATATTGTTGTTTGAAATATTAATAGCTCCTTCTGTCAGTGTCAAATTCTTAATTGTTAACTGATAAGCCGGAACGAAAGTCTGACCAATTGAATTCATTTCCAAATGATTAATGGTAGTTGCATCTTTGAAGATACGTCCTGCTGTAGCTAAAAATGTAGGAGCAGTTGAAGCAATTACAAACTTTGAACCAGCGGCACTTGCATCAATAACTCCAGCACCGGCAGTGTTAACAATACTAGTTGTCCCTCCACCTAACATTGTGAAAGTTACATTTTCGCCCAAGATTAATTCCTGACTATTTAAACTATTCAAGGTTAACCTATTTGATTTTATATCATTCCCCAATGTAATTAATCCTTTAGTTACAACTAAGGCACCAGCTGTAGTGGTAGCTGGATCAAAGTAAACAGTTAATGGACTTGTTGTATTAAAAGTATAATAGGCATTGGTATTGCCGGTAAAATAATTGGCTGCCGAATTTCCGGTTAAGGTAAATGCACCACCATTCCCAAACGTTAATGCCCTGCCGCTGGTGGTTGATTGCTGAGTAATGCGTGGACTTGTTCCTGATAATGTGAGTGATGAATTTATATAGGTATGATCTACAAATTGAACCAGACTTGAATTGACTGTCATGCTGGTTGAAGTGGTAGAATATGGTCCTGCAAAAGTTACATTGCTACTTGCAAAGTTAATATCCGCTGCAGTTACAGGCTCGGTTAAAGTAACTGTAGGATTTTCGTTTTCGGTTGAATTATCAAATACCACATTATCGCCCATAGCAGGAATTCCCGGAGTGGATTTGTTGCCTGATGATGTACCCCAACTTGCTGCATTTAGCCATTCGCCGGCTATTCCACCTACCCAGTAACGGGTAGTGGCTGTTTCGTATGTAATATCTGTGCCAATTGAACCTGCACCCGTAATGCTTCCACCTGCCTCTACGGTGATTGTTTTTGACGCTGATGTTGCAATTGTACCATCTGTTTTGGTAATGTTTCGAACCCTGACTGATTCAAATAAATTGAATGTAGCACCAGTTGAATTAAATTCAAAATGATTAATAGTTGCCCCTGTTTTAAAGATTCGTTTTGTGCCATCCAAAACAGAGGCATGTGTCGATTTTATTAAAAATTTTGAACCCCTTGCACTTGCATTGACAGTACCTCCATTAGCTAACTCGGTAAATCCACTTGAACCTCCTGAATTAAGTGTCAGCATTATATTCGGAGCTAAAATTAATTCTTGATTATTTAAATAGGCAGCAGGAAAATTTAATCGAACGATTGTTAAATCATTGCCAACTGTAATTAGTCCTTTGTAAACATAAATACCTCCCAACGATGTGCCAGATTTAAAAAATACAGTGAGCGGTGTAGTTGTATTGTATCTAAAACTAGAGTTAGAAGCACCTTCAAAATAATTAGTTGCATTATTTCCTGTAAGTGTGAAAGCATTTCCATCTCCTATTTCAAAATTACCAGCAGTCATGTGTTTTATTCTCGGAGTTGTTGTAGTACCGGAAAAGACAAGCAAGCTATAAACTTTTACGGTATTCACAAATACCAACTGACTATTATCAACGGTCATATTTGTAGTTGTAATAGCAAAAGCGCCAGCAAAAGTTACATTACTACTGGTAAATGTGATGCTATTTACTGTAACGGCAGCCCCCAATGTAACTGTAGCTGCGCCACTGTCAAAAATTACATCGTCGGTAGCTACGGGTATGGCTGCTCCCGAAACTCCTCCCGAAGTTGTACTCCACGAAGATGTTGCAGCCCATGTTCCTGCTGCACCGCCTACCCAATATCTGTTTTCCGCAAAAGTATTTGCAATTCCTAAGATGCAAACAATTAGTAGTGAAATTAATTTCGTTTTCATGATTTTTTATTGTTTAATGATGATTTATTGTTTAATAATTTTGTCGGTTAATGTGTTTGTACCATCGCATAAACTAACGATGTACATGCCTTTAGGTAAATTGCCTACTGCAATTGAATTTGTATTATTACCTGATTGAGTTGTAAGTGAATGTGCCTTTAAAACCTGACCGTTGAGGCTTAGCAATTTGAAAATTGCTTTGTTCGAGCTGTCCGAATTATAGGTAATGGTTACAGTTTCGTTCCTGAATTTAAATACGGCTATATTGTTATCAGTAACCGATTGTATAGCAGCATTCAAAGCGGGTGTTACAGCATTGGATGGTAAACTCAACATACTTTCGCCAATATTATTGGATACTTTCACAGTAAATGTGTAAGCAACCCCATTGGTCAGACCAGTAACATCTATCGGACTATCAGAGCCAATAGCTGTAACACCACCGGGCGAAGAAATAACTGTATAATCCAGAATTGCTGTACCGCCATCACCGTCAGGTGCTGCGAATGAAACTGAGGCTTTTGCTTTTCCGGCAGTTGCTGCCACATTAGTTGGTTCACCCGGCAAACCGGGTATAACTGCTGCTGTGGTTGCTCCATTGGTAGTTGTAATTTTTCCGGCAGTGGCAATCGTTATATTATTTGTTGCATTATCGATTTTGCCTGCCGACAAATACAGGTTTTTAACTGTAATTGGATAACCTAACACATAAGTGCTATCAATTGAGTTCATTTCTAATGCATAAATCGTTTTATCGGCTTTAAAAAGTCGTTTATCACCTGATTTTAAAAGCGAAGGAGCAATTGTATTCAATACCACTTTTGAGCCCTTAGCACTTGCATCGAGCACACCGCCATTTGCTTTGTTGGTTAAATTGCTCGAACCACCCGGAGCAATAGTGAACGTTACATTCTCGCCCAGTATTAATTCCTGACCGTTCAATCTGTTATCCCAGAAGTTAATTCGAACCGAACTTATACTGCTTCCCAATGTAATTAACCCTTTCTCAACATTGATAACACCAACATATACATTATCTTTGAAATATGCCGTAAGTGCTGAAGTGGTATTAAAAGTGAAATTAGTTAAAGCATTGCCTTCAAGATAATTATCCACTGAATTACCTGTTAACGTAAACGCATTGCCGTTACCAAAAGTTACTCTGTATATAGATGTTCCGGAAGGTAAATGTGATAAACGAGCTAAAGCATCGTTGAATGTTAATGCATTGTTTATTGTAAGCGTACAAACAAAATTTGGTTGGCAACCATTGATGGTCATTTTGTTGGCAGAAATAGCAAAAATACCGTCAAAAATCACATTACTGTTTGTAAATACCAAACTATCGGCAGCAATGCTTTCGGTTAACGTTACGGTTGGACTTTCGTTACCTGCTGAAGCATCAAATATTACAACATCGCCAAATCCAGGAATTCCCGGTGTGGTAGTGCTACCTGAAGCTGTTCCCCAACTGGCAGGATTCGACCAGTTACCGGCATATCCACCAACCCAATAGCGTGTTAAAGCAGCACCTGTAGCAACAGGAACGGTAGTTGAACCCGCGACTGTGAACACGCCGCCACCTGCTTCAACGGTTATGCCATTTGTTGAGTTGTTAATAACTCCGGCAGTAAGTGTTAATGAACGAACTGTAATAGATTGTGGCAAAAAGAAGGTTAATGTAGAATTAAATTCCAAATGATTGATGGTAGCATTTTCCTTGAAAATTTTTCCGGCAATGGAAGGCCCATCTGGCTGAGCTCCCAAAACAGTCACCGCAGTAGACTTAATCAAAACTTTTGAACCTAAGGCACTTGCATTGATAACCCCACCATTGGGCAAACCAGTATAGTTGCTTGAACCTGCCCCTACAAGCTCTAAAGTGGCACCACTTCCAACAATTAATTCCTGATTATTTGTTGCATTTAGCGTAATCCTGTTCGATTTGATATTATTCCCCAAGGTAATTAAACCTCTGATTACAACAATAGCACCAGCAGTGGTAGCAGTTGGATTGAAATAAACTGTAAGTGGTGTAGAGGTATCAAATGTATAATATGCATTCGAATTTCCGGTAATATAGTTCGTTGCTGAATTTCCGGTTAGCTTAAACGGTCCGCCTCCATTACCCATTCTGAAAGCCCTTCCACTTGAAGCAGATTGTTGCGTAATTCGTGCATCTTTACGTAAGAATGTAAGCGCGGATATTACCGTCACATGATCAACAAACTTAACCTGACTGGAATCCACCGTCATTTTGTTAACTGTCATAGCTAATGCACCGGCAAATGTGACATTACTTACCGTAAATACCAGACTATCAGCCTTTGAAACTTTTGTTAATGTTACAGTCGGATTCGCATTACCCTGACTATTATCAAAAATTACATTCATTGTTGAGTCAGGGATGGATGCTCCCGATGCTCCTCCCGAAGTTTCACTCCAGGATGTTGTTGCATCCCATGTTGATGCTGCTCCACCAACCCAATAACGGTCGATTGCAAAAGTGTTTGCTACTGTAAAAAAGCAAACGAAAAGTAATGTTAGTAATCTTGTTTTCATAATATTATTGTTTTAAATTTTTTTTAAAATGTTCATATTGAATTATAAGTTTTTGTTTTACAACTCATTGGAAATTTCAATTCCCCGCAATTTATCCCGATTCTTTTATCGGGAGGGGTTAGGGGCAGTTTTTTATTTGTTTATAGACAGTTCAATTCCTTTAATCCGATAATTGGGTGCCGCATTATTCGGAATCGTATTTGTTCCAACAGTGCAGATAAACGACATCATATCAGCTATTTTCTGTCCGCCA
>CAIWCC010000117.1 GCA_903911085.1 uncultured Bacteroidales bacterium
CACTAAGTTTAATTTTAAATCAAATATAGACCACTAAGTATAAAACATAAATGTTTTATAGAGAAACAATTGCAATATAAACAAAAACATTTATGTTTTTCCTTAGTGTTCTTTGTTCAGCTAATATTCTTAGTGTAACTCAGTGCACTTAGTATCTTAGTGGTGAATCTTAATTCTTTGTTTTTGAGTACAATAATCATTTAATCAATATAAACTCTATAAATAAAAACATTGCTTAAAATTAATACGAACAATTAAAAATCAATTTAAAATGAAAAAAATGAAAACTATTACAAAATTATGTGCTTTGATGTTATTCATGGCAAGTTTTAATGGGCTTAAAGCTCAAACATGGGATTTCACTTCAGGAGTGGAAAACTGGAATTGGGGTGTAGTAAAATGTACCGCTACTCAATCGAATGGCAATCTTGTTGTTAATTCTGCTGGAACAGGAAATGCAGAATTTGGAATTACAGGTGCTGATTTTATGGCAACCAATTTAAATTACTTGGTTGTAAACGTAAAAAACCAAACGGCTGCACCCTATATTGCTATAAATCTTTGGGTTTCTATTCCAGATGGAAATGGCGGATATTTGGCTGAAACAATAAAAGGTTTTCAATTGGCGGTTGCAGCTAATACTTCAACCTATCAACGTCGTATAGCTAATTTAGCATCTATGATATCTGGTTATTCTCAGACTTGGCGAATTAATAGAATTAGATTTACTGCTGTTTCACAATCGGTTGCAGGTGTTATCTCGATTGATTACGTTCGTTTTGTTAGCGATGCTCACGTTGAGTGGAATTTCGACAGTGAAATAGAAGGCTGGGGTGGTTTTAATAATTTGCAATGTGCAACTTCTCAGGCTGATGGAAATCTCGTGGTTGCCCAAACTGCTTTTGCATCAGCAAATTTAAATTTAGGAGTTGGTAATATTAACTTTATAGCTACGAATGATAATTATTTAGTTCTAAAACTGA
Organism: uncultured Bacteroidales bacterium; assembly: GCA_903911085.1. GTDB lineage: Bacteria > Bacteroidota > Bacteroidia > Bacteroidales > Paludibacteraceae > Paludibacter. The sequence goes on from CAIWCC010000117.1 coordinate 984, forward strand.
AAAACCAATCGCCAGCTACCTCTCTAAGTGTGATACTATGGGCACAAGCTCTTACTGGAAGTACTTATGGCTCTGCATTTACGCGTACGGTTATTCTTCCGATTACAGCCAATAGCTCGGAATTTAAAGAGTACAGAATAAATTTAACCTCTTATACTGGTTTTGCTAATACATGGCAAATATCCAATTTAAGAATAGATGCAGGTTTAGTAAATACCGATAACAGAATGTATTTCGATTTTATAGGTTTTAAAAAATTCATAACTCCTGACGCTCCTACAAGTGTAGCGGCTACTGCTGGTGATAATCAAGCTTTGGTTTCATTCACTGCACCTACAAATGTTGGCGGTTCACCTATTTTAAACTATACAGTTACTTCAAATCCCGGTGGATTTACAACAACTGGTGCAACAAGTCCATTAACAGTTACGGGATTAACTAACCTAACAGCTTATACATTTACTGTAACTGCAAATAATGCCGAAGGTACAGGTGTTGTAAGTGCTGCCTCCGCTTCAGTTACACCAAGTACCACCACAGGTATTTCTCCAGCGTTAGAATCATCAGAAAATGCTTTCCAACTTTATCCTACACTTGTAAATAAGGGCAATGCGTTGTCATTAAATATGACCGATTTAAGCTCTAAAGTGCTCGAAGTTTCTGTGATTAACTTACAGGGTCGTATGTTACAAAAAGTGGATATGTTGGGGCAAAGAAATATCCAAATTCCTACATCAAATTTGAATTCAGGCACTTACTTTATTAGCATCAAAACAGAAGGAAATCAGATATTCAAAAAGTTTATTGTTAAATAATACAATATTCATATAAGCAATGGATTGTGAAATAGAGAGTTGCTATATTAATAGTAACTCTCTATATGTTAAGCATATTCGCTAATCAATATAAGCTCTAATAAATAATCGTAGAAATACTTTAAGATATTTCAAATGACAAAATGTTCAATATTAATATCCTTGTTTGCTTGCTCAAGTTTAATTCAGGCAAAGCAAAAACCAAATGTGATTGTAATTTTGACCGACGACCAGGGTTATCAGGATTTGGGATGCTATGGCTCACCATTAATAAAAACACCTTGTATTGATAAAATGGCTTTGGAAGGATTAAAGTTGACCGATTTTTATCAGTCATCGTCCATTTCGAGTCCTTCGCGTGCTGGACTGCTGACAGGTAAGCTCAATTCGAACAACGGTGTGAAGGTAGTTTATTTTCCGGAAGAAAAAGGCTTGCCAAAAACTGAAATCACATTGGCAGAAGCATTAAAAACGCAAGGTTACAAAACAGCATGCTTCGGCAAATGGCACTTGGGCGACTTGAAAGGTTATTTACCAACTGACCATGGATTTGATGAATACTTCGGTATTCCTTATAGCAACGATATGTATATTGCACCTTCGCAACAGTTTGCCTCGAACGTAAATCTTAGAGAAACCTACAACTTGGAACAGGCAAAAGCCGATCAAGAATTTGTACGTACAACCAAAAATAAAGAAGCAATCATAGTAAAACTCGGTGGTAAGTGTCCGTTGATGCAAAACGATGAAATAGTGGAATATCCCTGCGATTTGGCTACTACCACACAGCGCTATTTCGAACATGCCATTCAGTTTGTTGAAAAAAACAAAAAACAACCATTTTTTATGTACATCACTCCTGCTATGCCACACGTTCCACTTTTTGCTTCCGAAAAATTTAGAGGTAAAAGTAAACGTGGCTTGTATGGCGATGTAGTGGAAGAGTTGGATTGGAACGTTGGACAATTGCTCGCAGCATTGGACAAAAATAAATTATCCGAAAATACGATTGTAATTTTCACGTCGGATAATGGACCTTGGCTAACAAAAAAACAGGATGGCGGTAGCGCCGACCCGCTTCGTGATGGTAAATTTTCGATCTACGAAGGTGGTGTTCGTGTACCTTGCCTTATCCGCTGGAAAGGCACCATTCCGAAAGGAGTTATAAGCAACGAAATTGTTTCTGGAATCGATGTTTTTCCAACCATTATGCACTTAGCGGGTGTAGAAAAACTATCGCACAAGGTTGATGGAACTGATATTTCGAAGTTTTTAAAGAAACCATCCATTAAAATGAATAACGAATATGTGTATGTAAAATACGGTAAAGTTTCGGGCGTTCGTAAAGGAGAATGGGTGTATTTAGACGATACTGGAAAAAAACAATCGGTTAATGGCGATGCTCCCGAGTTATTCAATTTAAAGCAAGATATCAGTCAGCAGAAAAACGTGTTTAACGACAATATGACACGCGTTTCCGACATGAAAAAAATACTCGAAAAATACATCAATACAAAAGTTGCAAATTAATATATAATCAGATATAAACCCAATTTACCAATGAAGAAAACAATTTTAACATTGTTCTTGTGCAGTATAGCTTTCTTTTCTGCAAACTCACAAACATCAATTTTGTATGATTTTGCCAGCGATGCTGTAGGCAGTGCCCCAGCAGGCATTTATCCTGAATTGTCACCTAAACTTACCACACCAACCACTGTGATAGTCACTGCTATGTCACCAATAACAAAGGGTATTAAGTTTAGCGCTGGAACACTAGCTGCAAGTCCAAGTGCATTTCTTTTTGGCAACTTTCCCGCAGCAGATAATGATTCTGTAATTTGGGGTGAAGTGATATCCAACGCGGCTGTAAGATGCGCTATGATTTTACGTGCTCAACCACAACCATTACTCTATCCTTCAGCCACATATCCGGTCTGCCGAAGTGGCTATGCATTTCAAGTGAATGGCTCTGGATCAACAGTCGGAGGAGTTGTCAGGATTTATAAATTCAGTGGAGCCACTGCTACAAATTTAAACGCAAGTGCAAATTTAGGTTTTGTAGCTAATGTAAAATATTGGTTTAAAGCAGAGGCAAATGGCAGTGCATTAAAAATGTATTATTCAACAGTTTCAAGAAAAGGTCCATGGATACTTGCTGCAAGTGCCACCGATGCCACTTTTACTGCCGGATATACTGCATGGACAGAAAATTATGGAACTAATGCATTGGGCTACGCAACAATTGATAGTGTAGAAATGAAATATAGTGGCTCACCGGTTGCCATGAAACTGGATGCTCCCTATAGCCTTTCATCAACCGGCAAAACAACCACATCAGCCACCATTGCATGGACTGCCCCTGCAACAAAATCGTCACTACCAGTATTAAAATATAAAATCTACCGAAACGGAACTTATGTAGGTTCAAGCAACACAACTTCATATACCGACAATGGATTATTGCCATCAACAACTTACACTTATGCTGTCAGTGACTCTGTGGCTATGGTGTCGGGAGAGTCAGAAAAAACTACTGCCTCATTAGGCGATTTAAGTGTTACTACTTCGGCTTCGGCAACTGGATCAATTACAATAAGTAATCCGGTAACCTGCCAAATTATTCAACGGGACACAATCACCAATTTAGCAGATATTAAAATACAAGGTACTTATACTGGTACACCAGCTTCAATTGAGGCAAGCTGGAATGGTGGTGCATATCAAACTATTGTAGCCTCACCTTCAGGAGGAACTTTCACCGCTACTCTTACCAATCAAACAACAGGGCAAGGCACATTGACAGTACGCTTTACTGACGCTCCAACAATAACTACAACAGTGGCTACTGTTGGAATTGGTGATGTATTTATATTATACGGACAAAGTAATACGGATGGACGAGGAGCGGTTCATACCTACACTTCTCCGGCTACCGGAATAAAAGCAAGTTTATTTACTGCCGGTATAAATGGAGGATCAGGCGGGAGCGGAATTACCCTAAACAAATGGGTAAACCTGCAAGACAACAACTACTGCCCCGACCTTGCAACTTACCTGATGGCAAAACGACCAAACATCCCGGTTGGATTTGTAAAAAGAGCACATGGAGGCACTGCCATAGCTAATTTCTTACCCGGAACTGCTGATTATACAGCATTAAGCACTGCAATTACAAATGCTATTGGCACACAAAACGGAAAAGCGCTTGCCATGCTTTGGTACCAGGGTGAATCGGACACGAATATATCAACAACTGCAAGTTCATATATCAGCAACTGGACAACCATTGTGAATGGAGTACGCTCATTGACTAATAATTCGATAGTTGGCATGGCTGGTATAATGGGAACAGACCAATACAATGCTACCACCACACCAAGTCAATCGGATACCATCAGAAATGCTCAGGTAAAAATAGCCTCTCTAAGCAACAACCTTCCGGGTGCATCAATGATTGACAACTGCGGTAACGGCTTGCATTATGACAACCAGACATCATTGGATTTTATGGGATACAGATGGTTTCAAACAATCAACAAATATTTATATAATAGTTTAGACTATGATGCTTATCCTAAATTAGTTCCATCTTCTGTTTTATATTATTCTGCAACAAACACCATCGAATTAAAATTCGACAGTGAGTTAGCACGTAGCGGAATTTTATTAAAAGACAATAATGATAATGGACCTGTAACAATCAATTCATTGCCAAATGGTGCAGCATTCAATATCATCAATAACGGTAGTACAACAAGTACTTATGCAACAGGGCGTGCTGCTATTACTAATGTTTCATTGGCATCGGACAATAGAACTGTTACACTTACTTTAGCTGCTGGAACAACCATTAATCAAAACACAAAGTTAAGCTATGCTTCCGACTGGAACGGGCAAAGAATAGCCGGAACGATGAACAATGGTGCTGGTACTGGTACCTGTTACCCTTCAACAAATGGCGGAAACTGTTTTTACAGCAAAAAAGACTTTATGCCGGCTTATCCATTCTACAATCAGCCAATTAAAGCTTCGATAACAAGCATCAATAACACTCAAAAGGAGAAATCATCATTAACTGTATATCCTAACCCTGTATGTAAAAATATGACGGTTAAACTTAATTCAACCTATATAGGAAAGGTATCGATTAATATTCTTGATCTACAAGGTAGAACAATAAAGAAAATAGATGAGCTGAAGTCAGACCTGATTTTGAGCAAAAATATTGATGTTGCAAATTTGAAAATGGGTGAATACATTGTATGTATACAGTCTACCAACAAAATATCATCGGAAACAAAATTTATAATATCAAGATAATCATTGACGTTTATTTTTGAGGTTTAAGTGCCTGCTTCGTTGATGAATAAGGAGTATAGTATTATAGAGAATAGAAATTCACACACAAAGTGATTATTTGACAAAATAACACGAAACGATTCAATCAATGAATCGACGTTTTATCTTTAACGTTTTTTTTTCGATGTTGAACAACGATAATCAAAAATACCATTTTAAAATATGAATCATTCACATTCTCTCAAAAATATATTCCTTATTATTCCTTTCTTGCTAGCTGGAATTTCTTTTAGTTACGGTCAAAATGTAAGTATATTAGCACCAGGAAGCGAAAACGCAGTAATTTATCTTCCCGAAACTGCTCCAAGCGGTGTAAAATATGGATGTAATGACTTTATTACTGATGCAAAAGAAGCTACAGGTCAACAACTAAACATAGTTAGCAAATTAATAGGTAGCCATCGATTAATAATTTTGCCGGTAGTGGTTGATAACGATTCGATATTAAATAAATTAGAGTTAGAAGGCAAAATCGACTTATCTGGAGTTAGAGGTAAATGGGAATCTTATTTAATTCAACAAGTTTCAAATTATCTCGTCATTGCGGGAAGTTGCCCAAGAGCAGTAGCTTATGGGCTCTACGAAATTAGCGAAAAATCGTTTGGAACCGATCCGCTAAAATTATGGACCGATTTTATTCCGAATCATATTGAAACAGCTACTTGGACTGGAAGTTCTTATTTTAAAGGTCCGACAGTAAAATACCGTGGATGTTTTGTGAATGACGAAAACTATTTGATTAACTGGAAAATAGCAAACGACAAAGTTGTAGAGCCAGAAGTTTGGGCTAAAATTATTGAAACAGTAGCCCGAACTAGAGGCAACTTCATTACATTACCCGACGAATACAATAAAGGCTATTTTGAACATGAAACACGCTTGTTAATTGAAGGTCGGGATATGTTTTTATCAGGAAATCATTTACAAGCCATGTTAGTTCAAACTATGAATTTTACAGAGTTTTGTCAAGCGAAGGGTTTTTCCACAAACTGGTCGTGGATTACGAACAAACAAGCCTTATTGGCATTTTGGGAAGACAAAGTGAAATACAATGCGCAATTTAAGAATAATATTTGGCCCATTGGTTTGAGGGGAATGAATGACAGAAATTACTCTGAAGTAGATGCTGCAGCTCCAAAAGACCCAATCGAACTTACTAAATTAATGAATGAAATTATTAAAGCTCAATACGATTTACTTAAAAAATACATTCCTGAAAACCAAATTGTTACGACATTTACAATGCGCGGCGAACCGTACCAATTGTATCAAACCGGACTTCTTGAACTTCCCAAAAGTTGTATCCTGGTGTGGTGCGATTCAGGAAGTTGGGCAGAAATAAGCGATTTACCAAATACCACCGAGCAAGATAGAGTAGGAGGCAATGGAATATATTATCATCTAACCTACTGCGACAATCAACCTGTTCAATGGGTTTCGCCTAAAAAAATTCGCGAACAATTTACAAATGCAATTATTACTAATAAAGTTACTGAATATGTAATACATAATGTAGGTGATATTCGAGAACTTCCTCTTTCATTATCAGCAGGGTTCGATATACTATGGAATATTGACCCTTGGAATAATGATAATTACGATCAAACCTACACCGCCAATTGGATTAAAAAACGGTTCGAAGTAAATGAGGTTGGTGGTGAGGTTTTATTAGACATTCAAAACCGTTATTTTGACCTTGAACAAGATATGCGTTCGACAAGTATTGTTGAAATTGTTCGTCCTGAGGTTCTGAAAATCAACAATGAACCTTCGATAAAGGCAATTAGAACACTCCTGCGTGATACAAAATTTGAAGCCACAAGTAGATATAGAGTGAGCGAATCACAGCTTAAACTGAATGAACCCAAATGGGCACAACTTAAACTTGAAACTTATAATGCAATTGGTTCAATACCTGAAATTCGCAAACCGTTTTATAACGATTATTCGCTTTTGCATCTTGAAACTTCCGTGGCTGTAAATCGATATGCAATGGGGATTCGACGCGCCATTGATGCAGCTCAGGTTGGCGATAAAAGCAAGATTGTTTTGGAATGCGATTATGCAAAAAATGCCATGATGTTAGTTTACCAAAAAAGAAACGAAGCCATGCATGGTCAATGGGAAAATTGGTTTAGAGGTGATTATTTATGGGGTGATAATAATTGGTTTTTGCGCCCTGATGTATTTGCAACCGAAATTGAAACCCTGAAAAACAGACTTTTAACTTATGTGGAGGAAGAGTTATTTTTGGTAGGAGATGTACTTGTAAGTAGTCAGAATGACGAAAAAACAATCAGAGGAATAGGTCAAACAATTCAATTGTATGCGAAATGGAAAAGCACTGGCTTAGCTGTAGATGCCAATTGGACAGTTGACAGAACCGACCTTGCTTCAATTAATAGTAACGGGGTAATTACTTCAAGTAAGTTCGGTAGTATTATTGCGACAGCTACTGCAAAAGATGGTTCAAAGAGGTATGGTTCTTACCAAATAAACATCATTGATCCGAGCGCAATGAAAGCTTGGGAATTTACATCAAGTACCGAAAATTGGGGCCTTTGGGGTACTGCGAGATGTGCAGTTTCTCAGTTGAATGGCAGTCTTGTTATAGCCCAAACTGATTTTTCATCAGCAAATACAAACTTTGGCGTTTCCAGTTTTAGCTTCGTTTCTACAACTTATAACTATTTAGTTCTAAGGATTAAAAATCAATCGCCAGCAAGTTCTATTAGTGTGATACTGTGGGCTCAAGCCCTAAGTGGTAGCACTTACGGCGCTGCATTTACCCGTTCAGTAGTTCTTCCTGTTACACCTAATAGTTCGGAATTTAAAGAATACAGAATTAATTTAAAGTCTTATGCTGGTTTCGTAAATACATGGAAAATCTACAGTATGAGAATAGATGCCGGATTAGTAAATGCTGTAAGCAGACTCTCTTTCGATTATATTAGGTTTGTAAATTTTACAACTCCTAATGCACCCACAAGCGTAGTTGCTACTGCTGGTAATGCACAGGCTTCAATTACTTTAACAGCTCCGATTGACAATGGTGGTTCTTCAATTTTAGACTACACGGTTACTTCTAACCCGGGTGGAATCACTAAAACCGGAACTACAAGTCCAATAATTGTAACAGGATTAACCAACGGAACGGCATATACGTTTACCGTAACTGCCAGAAATGCAGCAGGTGAAAGTGTTGCTAGTGCTGCTTCGGTTTCAGTTAAACCCATCAATACTACAGACATCTCACCTGTATTAGAATCATCCGAAAATTATTTACATCTATATCCTGTTCCCGTAAGTAAGGGCTCTGTATTGTCTTTAATGCTCAATGACTTGAATTCCAAAGTGCTCGAAGTTTCGGTAGTTGATTTACAAGGTAGATTGTTACAAAAAATTGATATTCAAGGACAAGAAATCATCAAAATTTCGACTTCAAATTTTAATTCGGGATCTTACTTTATTAGCATAAAAACAGAAAGAAATAAAATTTTCAAAAAGTTTATTGTATTGTAAGTAATTGGAAAGCTATAAGTTAGTTTGTGTGCTTAGTATCAAAGTGGTAAGTTTTTTATTTTAAATCACATGGCAAATTAATCAATATAAACTTTAATGCATATTGCAAATAATAATTTGAACGAAAATTTTTGTATCTCCTGAAAAGTGGCTATTATAACTGGTGCCAAGGGTAATATTCTTGAAGCAACACTTGCTCACGAAATATTTATTTGATATGCAAATTGCCAACTTGAAAAAGATAACAAACCACAACATGAACGGCACAATTTACCCAAGTTATGTTTTTGCTGAGGTGAGGCATAGCAAAATTCAGGAAGAATAATCAACTACTACTCGATGGTGTTTTAAGCACATTCAGCGGGTGTAAATTTATAATTCAAACTTGAACACATATTACAAAAAACCGATAGCAAATAGTTTAATTCTAGTTTTAAAAAGTAAATCAATTAAAAATTCAGGTAATGAAGAGGTTAATTATTTTGATCATGGGGCTACATTTATGTTTTTTGATGTATGGTATAAACCCATTTTTGCCTCCCTATGCATTTATTCCGGATGGAGAACCGCATGTATTTAAAGTAGGAGATGAGGAACGCCTTTTTATCTATGGCTCTCGTGATGAAACGACTATTAGTTTTTGTGGAACAGGACATGATTTGTGGTCTGCACCAGTTAATGATCTTACGAAATGGAAGTTTCATGGCGAAATATTCAATGTAAAACAAGTTGCTGAAATTGGCTACGGTAAAGTTCCAAAACAACATTTCGGAGCTCCGGATTGTGTCTATAATCCGGTAACTAAAAAGTATTATTTATACACATTTCTAGGCACTCCTTACAAATTAGACGGCATTGAAGGTCCACGAAAAGACAGCGTTAATTTATCTGAGACCTTTGGTCAATTTGGACCAAAATGTGTAATGGCGAAGAGCGATTCTCCTTATGGCCCTTTTACAAATCCTATCATGTGTGATTGGGAAGTGGACAATTCGGCCGGCACTTTTGACCCTTCTGTAATAGTCATTAATCTGCCCGACAACAGTGTTCGTGTTTTTGCTTATTGGGGAATGAAAAAAGGAGATAGATGGGCTGAAATAGACGCCGCTGATATGCATACTGTGATAAACGGTTCTACGCGAAAACCAGATAGAAAAGCAACCTATAAAACATTAAATAATCCTACACTGAATAATTATAAAACGCTGTTTGAAGCATCGTCCATCAAACAAGTATCCAACGATTTATTTGTGTTTGTTTTCTCACCAAACTATAAAGCAAGTGCATTGTCTTATTGTTATGGCAACTCTCCAGAGGGTCCTTGGAAATGGGGTGGCGAAATCGTTAATAATAGTACTAATTGGAAGTTTGGTAACAATCATGGTAGCATTGTCAAAGTTGGAAATCAATGGTATGTGGTTTATCATCGTGCAGCTCCTAATAACTTCAATCGCCAAGCTATGATAGAACCGATTGACCTTAGAATTGAAGGAGATAAGGTGATTATTCCCGAGGTAAGTATGACGTCTCAAGGAATTTTAAAGGACGGATTACCAATTTACCAGAGATACTATGCAGGAATTGTATGCCATCTTGAGGGAAGTGCGTCTGTTGATGGTAAACGTCGGTTAGAGAACGGCTACAATCCAGTAGTTGTTGAACCTGCGGGTGCAGTTCTCGGATATAAGTATTTCAATTTCGGTACTAATGCGCTGCAAAAACTCACTTTTATTCTTAATGCAAATGCTGCTACTGATTTTAGTATTAAGCTTGAAGTCATGCCTCTAAATGGGAAGAAAAGAATTTTGATAGCTCAGCAGACCTTCTCTCCAACACGTAAACAAAAAAATGTGTTTGTTGATTATTGTATTAATATTCAGAGACTTGAACAAAATGTTGATTTGCAATTGGCTGGAGGTTTATCAGGGAGCATGGCAATGTATATTACACTAAAATCGGCCAATAATATGGAAATAAAGGAACTGGAATTTAAAAATAAATAAATTGACAAAATTATTAATCACGCTCTTACTATTATTATCGATAAGTATTAATTTAAGAATAACGAATAGGTGTTGTAAAAGTTGTATGTGTTTGATATATTAAATTTTATGCTATTTAAATCAAAAAAAAAGTACGTGTAAATCTACATACAATTTTCAAAAACGAACGAACTAATATAAACTGTATTTTACAAATGAAACGAACAAGCTATCTCAAAAGTACAATTTTGACAATTATATTTTTACTAACAGCAATATCATTTTGCAATGGTCAGAAAATTAAAATTATAGCACCTCGATTAGAAAACGCAGTAATTTATCTTCCCGAAACTGCTCCAAATGGCGTGAAATATGGTTGTGCCGACTTTATTACCGATGCAAAAGAAGCCACAGGTCAACAGCTTAAAACTGTAAGCAAAATAACAGTCAATAATCGTTTAATTATTTTGCCAGCAGTAGTTGATAACGATTCGATATTAAATAAATTAGAAAAAGAAGGCAAAATCGACTTATCTGGGGTTAGAGGTAAATGGGAAGCTTATTTAATTCAACAAGTTGCAAATTACCTTGTAATTGCTGGAAGTTGCCCAAGAGCAGTAGCTTATGGACTTTACGAAATTAGCGAAAAATCGTTTGGAACCGATCCATTAAAATTATGGACAGATTTTATTCCGAATCATATTGAAACAGCTACCTGGACTGGAAGTTCTTATTTTAAAGGTCCAACAGTAAAATACCGTGGATATTTTGTGAATGATGAGAACTATCTGATTAACTGGAAAATTGAACTAGATAAAGTTGTAGAGCCAGAAGTTTGGGCTAAAATTATTGAAACAGTAGCACGAACAAGAGGTAATTTCATCGCATTGCCCGACGAATACAACAAAGGTTATTTTGACCACGAAACGCGATTGTTAATCGAAAATCGTGACTTGTTTCTAACAGGTAATCATTTACAAGGTATGTTGGTTCAAACTATGAATTTTCCTGAGTTTTGTCAGAAAAATGGATTTTCGCCAGTTTGGTCGTGGATTACCAACAAACAAGCATTATTAGCTTTTTGGGAAGAAAAAGTTAAGTACAATGCGCAATTTAAGAATAATATTTGGCCAATTGGTTTACGCGCAATGAATGACAGGGATTACTCCGAAGTGGACGAAGCTGCTCCAAAGGATCCTAAAGAATTAGCAAAATTAACGAATATAATTATTAAAGCTCAAAACGATTTGCTTAAAAAATATATACCTGAAGACCAGATTGTAACCACATTTACAATGCGGGGCGAACCTTACCAATTGTATAAAACTGGACTTTTAGAACTTCCCAAACATTGCATTCTTGTGTGGGGCGATGCCGGCAGTTGGGCTGAATTGCGCGATTTGCCAACTAAAGCAGAAGAACAAAAAAGAGTAGGAGGTAATGGAATATATTATCATGTAAGCTACTGCGACAATCAATATGTTCAATGGGTTTCTCCTAAAAAAATTCGCCAGGAATTTTTAAAAGGAGTTAATAATTACAAAATGTCGGAATATGTTATGCACAATGTAGGCGACATTCGAGAACTTCCACTTTCGATTGCTGCTGGGTTTGATATACTGTGGAATATAGAACCTTGGCAAACTGAAAACTACGACCAAACCTTCACTGCTAATTGGATAAAAAAACGATTCGAAGTTAAAGGGAAAGGTGAAAAAGCATTATTAAACATTCAAAATCGCTATTTCGAACTTGAACAGGACATGCGTGCGACAAGTATTATTGAAGTTGTTCGTCCTTCGGTTGTTAAAGTAATTAAGGAAACATCATTAGAAAAAGTTGAAAAGATACTACTTGAAACGAAATTTGAAGCAGAAAGTAGATTTAGAGTGAGCGAAGCACAACTTAAAATGAATGAACCAAAATGGGCACAACTTAAAATTGAAGCCTACAAAGCTGTAGAATTTATTCCGAAAAACCGACAACAGTTTTTTTACGATTATTCGCTTTTGCATCTTCAAACTTCGGTGGCTGTGAATCGATATGCAATGGGGGTTCGTCGAGCCATTGATGCAGCTCTGGTTAGCGATAAAGATAAGGTTGTCTCTGAATGCGATTATGCAAAAAATGCTATGCTGCTAGTTTACGAAAAAAGAAATCAAGCTATGCATGGTCAATGGAAAAATTGGTTTAGAGGCGATTATTTATGGGGCGACAATAATTGGTTTCTGCGTCCCGATGTATTTGCAAACGAAATTGAAACTTTTAAAAAGCGACTTTTAGAATATACAAACAAATCAAAATAATTAAAATTGAGAATTTATGAAAAAAACAAATTTAGTAATCGTCATTTTATTTATGGCAACGTTGAGTTATGGTCAATTGTTAATCAACAATCCCAAGATAGTTGATTATAGAAAAAACCTGAGTGGAATTGATACTTTAATGAAGAAAGGGATTTTTAAAGACGATGTTTCGGGTTTGAAATATTTCACGGGTTATTCATACAAAACACTTTACGATTGGGACCAGTATTTCGAATCCATTGTGCAAATTTACATGGGTTGGCCGTCCGATTATATTAAAAACGGAGTAATCATATTTCTCCAAAACGAAAAGGAATCGGGCTTTATAGCTCGCTCGGTACCCGGCAGCGAATGGCACGACAATGAACATGTAAAGCCCTTTTTAGCTCAAATAAGTTATATGGTTTACAAAGCTTATGGCGAAAAGGACTGGATTTTGAACGAAAATTATTTCCCAAAATTAAAGAAGTATTTGGACTACTGGCTTTATGATATGGATATAAATAAAAACGGTTTGAGCGAGTGGATGAGTGCACCGCACACGGGTATGGATAATCAACATGAACGTGCTGGTTATTGGTTGGATAGGTCATGCGAAGGAGTGGATTTGAACTCTTATTTAGTACGCGAAGTAAAGGCCTTTGCAAAATTAGCACAACTGGCCGGTAAAATTAAACTGGCAAAAGAATATGAAGCAATTGCGCAAGAACGTGCCAAAAATATTCAAAAATACCTGTGGGATGAAAAAAGTGGATTTTTCTATGATCAAAAAGTAGATCCTAAAAAACCATTAGCAAAATCAATTTGGATAGGTTCAAAGATGAATGCAATGTCGGCAAACCGGTCGCGGATACCGGTGAAATCGGTTGCGGGATTTACGCCCATTTGGGCTGGAGTTGCCACAGCAGCTCAGGTAAAAAGAATGATTGTTGAACATTTACTTAATCCACGTGAGTTTTGGAGTCCTTATCCAATTCCGGCTTTGGCTAAATCGGAACAATGGTACAGCACAATTATACTTCCTGCAGATAACGGTTGTAGTTGGCGCGCTAACACTTGGATGCCAACCAATTATATGATTTATCACGGAACGAAATCTTATGGATATGATATTGTTGCCACTACCATTGCCCAACGAACCAACGAACTAATGAAAAAAGCGGGGGATAGAGAATATTATAATTCAGAAACTGGCGAAGGAGTTGGACTAGATCCATTCTGGGGATGGAGTCTTTTAGGGCATTTCTTTAACTTAGAGGAATCATTGGATGTTAATATTAATAGCTTAGATTAATTCTTCTGTTGAAACAAAATATTTACTAGGTGTTCTTGCTTTAAACGACTACTGCGAGAATCATCTAGTAAATAAAAACACAATAGCAAAGTATGTTTGCCGTAAATTTTAAATCTTTCAATATGAAATGGATTTCAATCATATCATTCTTTTTCTTGACTTTTGCAGTAAACACTGCCAAGGCACAATGTCGCATTGTATCAGATGGAACAAGAATCTCGGCTATAACACAGCAGTCGTGGGGTCAAACCTTTGTTCCAGGTTGTTCAATGAATATAAATTTCTTGACATTTAATACTGCAACAGCTGTAAATTCAAGTTTTACATTTACTTTACGTAGCGGTTCGGATTGTAATGGAGCAATAATTTACACTCAAAAGTTAGCAAAAATTGTGAACGGTGAAAATAGGGTTAATTTTGAGACGCCTATTCCTGTTTTAGCACGTAAAACCTATTATTTCAGCGTTGAATCAGACTTAAATAACACTTTTCAGATTCGGTTCAGCTTAACTTCGTTGATACCAGGCAACCTGAAAACATATAATACCGGATCGGCTAAAACCGCCTGCGACAGGGATTTTCCAGATTATGATTGGAATTTCAACTTAGATACTATAGTTCAACCTTCTATTCCACCATTTCCTACTTTAGGACAAAATGTTGATTTAATTATTTGGGCTGGTCAATCCAACGCTCAAGGTGCGAAGGGTGATGGAGCCTATTATCCGGCTGATTCATCAAATTTTGATTCATTTATTGGATTAAATTACAAAAATATTCTTACATCGAGTTCCTCTGGATATTGGATCAAGATGCAACCGCAGTTAGGTGAATTTACAAAAGGTCACTTTGGACCCGAAGTTACATTTAGCCGTAAATTAAAGGAAGCTGGATTTAATCCTGCCATTTTCAAATACACAAGAGGTGGAACCAGCATTTATTCCTTTTGGAAAACACCTGGAGCCGGTGGGTATTATGACAGCTTGAAATTAGAATTAAAGAAAGCCATTACTGCATTGGAACTTAAAGGATTCAAGGTAACAATAAGAGGTTTTGTTTGGATTCAAGGTGAAAGTGACGCCGAACCAACAGCTTCTCCACTTTATTATTCTTCGTTGTTGAGCATACTGCGCGATATACGTTCAAATGTAGCCAAAAACACCAATCTGCCAATAGTTTTGGGAGTCGATGAGCAATTTTTTCGTGTGGTGAATTTCCCCATCGTTTTGGAATCCCAAAAGCGAATAGCCAGTGAAGAAACGAATGTTGTTTTTACAAGTATGTACGATTTACAAAAGGCGGATGAAACTCATCTCACACCTGCTGGACTTATAGCTCATGGAATCCGGATTTTTGATGCTTATAAAATGCTGAACCTTATGTCAAGTACTTCTGAAATAAAAACGTTGAATTATAAATTATTTGTCATCGATAATCGTTTAATTGGTTCCACCCAAGGTGCAAATATCGAATTGTCTGTTTTTGACATGTTGGGGCATTTGATAACATACAAATCAAGTCAACAGGGAAATGTTGATATACCGCTTAAAAAAGGTTGTTATATCGTTAAAATGGATATAAATAAACAACAAATTATTCGAAAAATAATCATTTGAACTGAATAGAAATGTTGGAATCATATTCAAATTCCTGAAAGAAATAATGCATGTTTTGACATTGGAAATAAAGGCCTAAATGTAATAACAATAGTTCGTTAAGTCCAAAATAATACTAAATGGTTTTATTGCAGAAATATGTTTAGTTGGTATAATATGTTGTGCTATTTTCTTTAGAAACAAGGGGTTCTGCAAAACAAGGGGTTGCAATCCCTTGTTTTGCAGTAGCGAAAAACGACATTAATTAATTCCACTTACTTAGCTCTTTGACATGGTGGTGACTATTATTTAAAAAATATTCAGATTATATGCGTAATCTGAAAAATATATTACTTTTGTATCCGTTGAAAATCACAATTGCCTAAATATGTCAATAAAAAAGATAGATGAAAATATAATTCTAAGTATAGCCAAAGGCGATCAAAAAGCTTTTGCGTTACTCTACGATTGCTATTACACCTATCTGAATACGGTTGCACTTTGTTATGTTATAAACAAAGATGTAGCCAACGAAGTAGTAAATGATGTTTTTGTAAATGTTTGGCACAAACGAAGCACATTGGTTTACCCAATTCATTTTTATTTGGTGCAGTCGGTGAAAAATGGCTGTTTGAACTATATCCGTTCCCAAAAATCGCTCGAACGTGTGTTGGGTGAACATACCAAACAAATGCTCGACTTCCAAGAGGAATATATACTCTCGAACCCAACTCCTTTACAATATGTAGAATCCCAAGAAATTGAAAAGGAAGTGTTGAAAGCAATTGACCAGCTACCTGAGAAATGCCGGCATATTTTTGAACAATACCTGTTTAATGGTAAATTACCCGACGAAATTGCCAATGACCTTCTGATTAATGTAAGTACTGTTAGGGTACAGATAAAAAATGCCATGGATAAATTAAAGGTTTCACTCAATCATCTTATCAGCATACTTCTACTTATTTTTTGAAATAATTTTATCGACTTATATTTATAGAATGCAAAGCGAAAATAAAATATTAGATGATTTATTGATAGATTACTTTTCGGGAATGATTTCCGAAAGTGATCAAAAACAACTTTCGGAGCTTTTGAAATCGAACGTTGAATTCAAAAAGCAGTTTGACGAGATGTCAAAATTGCACGCAGTTGCGTTTGCACCCAAAATTGAAGCTGAAAAACAGGCTAATTATAACAAACTAATTGAGCAAATTAACGATACGCCATCAATACAATTGCCTCCCTCGCGGATTTCTAATTTTAGAAATATCGCTGCTATTATTACATTAATTATTTCTGTTTCTGTTGCTTCATTTTACATATACCGCGATTTTACAGCACCTGCTGACATTGCATTCTGGTACGAAACCATGTCGCCAGTGGGTTCGCAAACTAAAATTATTCTCCCTGATAGCACCATAGTTTGGCTCAATTCAGGTTCCACATTAAAATACAACAGGTCTTTTGGTGAAAAATGCAGGGAAGTGGCACTTGCAGGTGAAGGTTATTTTGAAGTAAAAAAGGATAAAACAAAACCTTTCACAGTGCACACTGATTCGATAAATGTGAATGTGTTGGGCACGGTTTTTAATGTAAGGGCTTATATTGAAGATGCAACTGTAACTGTAAATTTGATTGAAGGTTCTGTTAATGTTTCTTTGCCAAATGCCGATAGTCAAGGCGCGCTGACTATGAAGCCAAATGAGAAATTAGTTTTCAACAAACTGACTAAGAAAATTGAGTCTTCACAAGTTGACGCTTCCCGTTCATCATTATGGACTACGGGCAAACTTTGTTTTGTGGATGCTACATTGGAGCAAATTTCAAGAGATTTGGAACGTAAATACAATGTAAAAATTCAAATAGCAAGTGAAAAAACTAAAAATGAACTATTCTCAGGAAGTTTAAATTTGAATCAACCACTTTTGGAGGTGCTAAATTATATTGATGTAGATAAAAAGTTCATAATCAGTCAGGTGTCCGATTCAATCATTATCAATATTAAGGAATAATTAGCATAGTTATTCTTTCTTCTTTTTTGTAATCCATTATTTTTTCAAAATAATGAAAAATAATTATGGATTAGCCTAAATGTTTTCGAGTTGAGATGTGTATTAATAAACAGGGAGCAATATAATGCGATCTAACCTATTTAATGCAGAATAAAACACAACAATTCGAAAAACTAATGGTGCATCATCTATCGGGGAGCATCTCCGAAAGTGATGAACTTTTATTGTTGGATATTCTCAATTCCGACCCTAAGTTCAAAATACAATATAATGAAATGGTAAAAACAAGAGCCATTTCACTCATTCCATTTATCGAAACTCAAAAAGCATCGAACTACGAACTTTTAATACAACTTTTGAATAATAGCTTGACATTGAATGGCAAACCAAAATATATGCAATACTTTTTACGGATTGCTGCCATCATTGTTTTCGTACTTTCAACATCTACTTCAATTTATTTCATTTACACAGCATTCAATAATTCGTCAGATAACATGATGAGTTATCAAACTATTGTGCCACTGGGCTCACAATCTAAAATAATACTTCCCGACGGAACTGTGGCGTGGCTCAATTCTGGTTCAATTTTAATATACAACAATTCTTATGGAATTGAAAATAGAACTGTGGAATTAACGGGTGAAGGCTACTTCGAAGTAAAAAAAGATAAAAATAAGCCGTTCTTAGTACACACAAATGCGATTCAAATAAAGGTTTTGGGTACAACTTTTAATGTGCGTTCATACATTAATGACCAAACTGTTGAAGTAAATCTATTGGAGGGAAAAGTGGATGTTTCAGTATTAGATAGCAAAAGTATTCCAACCTTAACTTTAAAGCCAAATCAAAAAATGATTTACAATAAAAAAGCCAAAACAATGCAAGCTTTTGCTGCCAATGTTTCCAAATCGGCACAATGGCAAACAGGTAAATTGTGTTTTATCGATGCATCGCTCGAAGAAATAGCAAAAGATTTAGAAAGGAAATACGATGTTCAAATATGCTTTCAATCAAATAAAATTAAAAGTGAATTTTATTCTGGAAGTCTTGATTTGAATCTGCCACTCAATACATTATTGGAATATATTGATGTAGATAAAAAATTCACAAGAACATACCACGGAAAAACTGTAACAATAAATATTAAGTAATACCTATGAAAATCAAAACATTTAACACTGATAAAAAATACTCTATGTCTTTTCAAAAAACACTTATTCTTCTCGTTTTTGTCTTTTCTACATCATTATTTTCGGTATTGGCACAGAATATTAAAATTAATCTAAAAATTAAAAACCAGAGCTTAAGTGAAGTATTAAATCAGCTTGAAGTAAAATCAGGTTATTCTTTTTTAGTGAGGAGTAACGATGTTAATCTAAAAGAACTTGTTACTATTGATGTAGTGAATAAAAGTGTGGAAGATATTTTGACGATTCTTTTTGAAAAGAACAAAATTAATTTTGAAATAACAGGTAAGAGCATTTCGATTTTTAAACCTCAGAAAAATCAAAACAATACTCCAACTAATGTTCCTAAACCAAATCGAAAAATTTCGGGTATTGTTCTCGATGAAAAAGGACTCCCAGTTATTGGTGCAAGTGTAATCATCCCTGGAACAAATATTGGTGTAGCAACAGATATAAATGGACGCTTCACCCTCGAAGCACCAGCAAATGCAAAAATCCGCATTAGTTATATTGGGTACGAACCAAAAATGGAGGAATTAAAAGCCAGTTCCGATATGAAAATATCGTTGGAACAAACACCAAAATTATTGTCTGAAATGGTGATAACTGCACAAGCCATTGGGCAAAAAAATGCCATCCGTCAACAAATAAATTCCAACACCTTAAAAAACGTGGTGGCTGCCGACCGCTTGCAGGAAAACCCCGATGCTAATGCAACAGAAGCCATTGGTCGACTACCGGGCATTTCAGTTTCACGCAGTGGTGGCGAGGGAACGGGACTGGTAATTAGAGGGCTAGAATCAAAGTATACCAATGTTACCTTAAATGGAGTGGCTATGCCTTCTACAGGTGGTGGTCGCGAAACAAGTGTTTCTGGAATTTCCCAGTATGTACTACAAGGCGTTGAGGTGTACAAGTCATTAACCGCCGATATGGAAGCAAATGCGGTGGCAGGAACTGTCAATATGAAACTGAGACAAACAATTCCCGGATTTCATTCCAATGTGATGGCTCAATTTGGGTACAACAATATGAATAATTATTGGGGTAATTATAAACTTCAAGGAGAGGTGAGTAATCGGTTTTTTAAGGATAAATTAGGTGTGTTTTTTACAGCAACTGCCGAAAAAGTAAACCGTAGCACACAAACCATGAGTGCTGGCTATGGTTTAAATGGAATTGGTGTAGATAACATATTAATAAATACAGTTAATCTAAATGACATTCATAAAATAAAATATAGAAGGTCAGCCATGTTGTCGTTGGACTATAAAGTGTCACCATCAACAGTACTTAATTTATATGGTTTATACAATTATTCGAACGATGATAGTCAAAATCAATCGAAAAGTTATAATGTAGCTGCCAGAACTGTCAATAAAAATTTCAGTTATAATCCGTTTAATAAAACAAATATGATACAATCTGCTTTGAGTGGAAATACCAAATGGAAGTTTATGGAAATGGATTATGGTGTTGCCTTTTCACAAACAGTAAATGATAATCCTCAATCACGATCTTGGGGGTATGGATATAATAAAAAACTTGTCAAAATTGACTTTAGTAATGCAGAAAAAAAAGCAAGTCCAGAAGATATTATCTTAAAATTTAATGACAATGTGGTCACGGACTCAATTTTAGAATTAAAAAGTATAGGTCAAACTAAAAGTTATATGTCCGAGAGAAACTATACTGGATATTTGAATATAAAAGTTCCATTCAAAATTGCAGATGTATTATCAGGATTTGTAAAATTTGGAGGAACCTACCGTACAAAAAAGCGTTTTCAGGATGTCACTTCGGGTTCGCAAGGTTTTGAAGTTAACCAATTTGGACGATCTATTTTGGCAGATTCCCTTCCATGGTTAGTTACAGGTACTGATAATCAACTATCAGCAAGTGGCTTAGCTAATCATCAAGTGACAAATTTTATTGATGGAAAATATAACTATGGGTCCTATTACGACTTTGATAAACTGAACCAGATTACAGATAAGTGGGCTCAGGTTTCTGATTATTATTATAATCAGGGATATAATGTTTGGTCTCGTATATTTGGGGAAATAAATAAAATAGGTTTTAGTCAAGATGTTAGTGGCTGTATCATTAACGACCAAGATATAACTGAGAATTATGGCGCTGGTTATTTAATGACAGAATTAAATATTGGAAAATGGTTGATGCTGCTTCCCGGAGTGCGGTACGAAAAAACAAATGCCAATATGCATGGCTATAATGGTATTATTACCACCTATACGGGGCCTGTTAATGACCCAATTAATGCTGATTCAACTTATGCCGAACGAAGCGATGAATTCCTTTTACCCATGCTTCATTTACGTTTAAAACCAACAGATTGGTTTTATATACACTCTGCTTATACTCAAACACTGAGTCGACCAAGTTTTAATACAATGTCGCCAACAACCATGATAAATACTAGTTTTGAACCTTTTTCTTATACTTCGCAAAACCCAGAAATTAGAGCCGAAAAATGGACAAATTATGATTTGCAATTTACCTTTCATGGACCCAAAATCGGCTTATTTTCAGTAAGTGGTTTTTACAAAACTGTACAGGATAAAATATGGGGAAGAAGCTTTACGCGTATTAAAGGCGATCCCATTATCAATCCATTTCCAGATGTTTCTAATGTAATTGTAAATATAACAGAGAATCATCAATACCCAATTTACCTCAAAGGTGTAGAGGTGGAATTGCAAACATCATTTTGGTATTTGCCTAAACCATTCAGTTATTTTACTTTTTATGCCAATTATACCTATACTGACTCAGAAACGCAATATCCTTATACAAGAATTTTGAGTGTAGTACCTCCAGGAGGTGGACGTCCGGTGACTATACGTAAAGATTCTACAACTACAGGTGTAATGCTAATGCAACCCAAACATATAGCCAACTTTTCGCTAGGGTATAACAAAAATAGTTTAAATGTTTGGTTGTCATATCAATACAATGGCGGAATTACACAAGCTTATGATAATGTTATGGAAATGGAACCTGTTAAAGAATTTTACAATCGTTGGGATTTACAAATTTCACAAAAACTATCCGGAAAGTGGAAAGGAGTTCAAGTACTTCTTAATGTGGCTAATTTAAGTGATTTTATGGAAACAACCAGATTAAAAGGTGACCCTCGCCCTACATATTTGGAAAAATATGGATGGACGGCAGATGTGGGAGTTAGATATAATTTTTAATTTAAAATACTAAGATTTTTCTAATACAAATAATTATCAATAAAAAAATAACAAAGATGAAAAACAAATTCTCTATTTTACTGATTGTGGCATTAATACTTCTCTGTCAGGTCGGTTTTGCACAAGACGTATTGGTGGTTGAGCCAGGTGTTGGTACACTCAATCAGGCAATTACCACGTATGGTGGTACTAAAATTTATCAATTAAAAGCAGGTGGATGGTATCAGATAACTGCACCCATTCAAAATGCAGGTTATCATCTACAGATTATTGGTCAGGAGCCAGCTGTAAAAGGCGGTATGCCAGCAACCTTGCAAACCAATGCAACTGCACAAGGTGTGGTTTTTGCCAAAATGTTTGATGCTCAGGGCGATATAACATTAAAAAATATATATTTTGTAAATGCAGATTTGACTGGAGTTCTCGGTGGAGCCTTTTTGTTTAACACGGCAGATAATGCAAGAACAGTGATTGATAGATGTATTCTTGATCCCGTATCAGGTGGTAGTGCAATGAATTTATCTGGTCAAATGCAAAAATCCTATTTTACAAATAATCTATTTAATAGAATGGGGCATCAGTTAAGTCCGAATGATGGGCATTTTTTTAAGACCTCACGTACTGGAAATATTGGATTTGATACACTCTTAGTTCAGAATAATACATTTGTGTGTATTGGAACGAGTGTCCATAATGGTGACTTAGGAAGAACTTATGTTAATAAATTTTCAAAATTTGATCATAATACTTTTGTAGAACAAAAAAGTCAGCTTGACTGGCATAAAATGGAAAGCGAATATTATTGGACTAATAATTTGATGTTTGATATGAATACTCAACCCTGGAGTGTAACTTGGAATCCGATGGGTGGCTCTGATAAAGGTTTACCTAATACTGCATTAATTTATGCCGATACAATTCCGGGCGATGTTTTTCCTTCAAATACAATACAATTTGTGGAATATAATATGCACTATCGGAATCCGAAATTTTATACTCTTATCAATGAACTCAATACTCAGGGACAAAAAGATGGGAAGCCGTATCTAATTTTTATGCCTCTGGTTTGGCCAAAAGACTCATCGGCTGTTTCAAGAGAAACTAATTTGTTTGCAAATGACACTTCATTTCCATCTTGGAAAGTTGGTAATAATACAATTGATGTTGATCCACAATGGACTGATAGCCGAATTTACACTATGTCCGATAATTTTGTATTATGGACAAAACCTGCAACCCAAGTACATGCAATGGGTTATTCGCCCAGCAATTTCCCTATTGCTGCAAATTGGACAAAATATCATTGGGATCCAGACGGAGATGCTTCCAATAATTTGACATGGCCACTATTTAATGGAGTTTATCGCAATCCAGCCATGTTAATTGGTTCTATCGAAGGATTGCCTTTAGGTGACTTAAACTGGTTTCCTGAATCAAAAACTTTGTGGACAAAAAATAAATCTAGAATTGATGCACATTTAAAGGCAGCTATTGAAAGTAAACTGGATATGGTTTCTGGGGTTAAATCCATCAATCTGTCGGATATAAAAACTTCGTGTTATCCAAATCCATTTTCAAACCAACTTACAATCTCATATACATTAAAAAATGCTGCTGTGGTGAAATTGACAATTCTTACGCTCAATGGTCAAACTGTTACCGAATTAGTGAATCAATCGCAAGTGGCAGGTGATTATAATTCCAAATGGAATGGAACAAATACAGATGGTAAATTGACACCTAATGGCATGTATCTTTATAGACTACAAGTAGGCAATAAAGTTGCTAGTGGTCGTTTTGTGAAAATAAAATAAGCCATTTTGATTTGTTGGAAGCTTGAATTATAAGTCAATCTTCCAGTGAATAAATATGACTTTCTGACTTAAAAACAATTATATTATAAAAATTTTAAAAACAAAAATAGTATGAAAAACATGAATTTACTCAAATCAATGAAGACAATATGCATTGCATTGGGTCTATTAGGCACTTTGTTGGTTAGTGCATCTGTACCGGCATTCGACAGCGACAAGCCAACTACAACTTTAGTCACCTCATATACACAGGATTTTACGACAAACGTGTGGGATAATACAAAATTTTATGCTCAATGGGATGCCCTTAATCCAACTGTTTTTACTGCCACCGACATTGCTTTAGGTTATTTGCGGTTAACATGGGATACTAAACGCATGATTTATTCAAAAACAAACTACGCTACTCCTTATATTTTTGAAACTGATATTGAACATGAAGCGTACAAGGGAGGTATAGTATTAAGAGCTAAAGTTACTACTGTTGTCAATGCGGAATATTTGCAAGATGCAAATTATGCTACTCCAAACTTTAATCGCGAGGGAATTGCACTTTATCCATCAAGCGATGCAAATTCTATGAATGTTCAATTTTCTGGAGTTGAAGCTGCAGCATCAACAACCAGAAGTCTGATTGTTGTTCCTAAGCCTACAGGTGTAACAAGTATGCTAACCAGGGGAGTTTTAAAGGTGGAAGATTTTGGAACATCAATTTATGTGTATTATAATGGAAATCCTTATATAAGAATTGATCTTGGTGGTCTGTCGGGAACTAATTATACATCTGGTACGGTCTACGATGCCAATATGGTATCCAAAGGAACATTTACTGGTATGGAGATTGCAGCTTCCGGAAGAGTTGCAATTGCACAAAGAGTTGCTGCAAAGAGAATTTATAGTGCAACAATTAAAACTCCAACAATTGTATCAGGTGTAACCAATTTAATGTCTAAATTTAATGTCTCTCAGCTAAACTCTGCTATCTTGATGGATTTGACAGGTTTGAGTGGACAACAGTTAATATCTATTTGTGATATACAAGGTAAAATAGTTTTAAGTCGTCGAGCTGTGGGTGGTGAAAAATTAAAAATCGAAAAAGCACTAAAAAGTGGCGTGTATATTGTAAAAGTTCAGGGAGCAGAGCAATCTATTAAAACAAAACTGTTTGTTAGATAGATAATCAGAAAATGAAAAAATTCAACACTGTCTAAACTTACGTAATGTAGGTTTGGACAGTTTGAATAATAGTTAAATTATAAATTAATATTTAATGCCATGAAAAAAATATTTATACGAATTCCGCTTTTTATCATTCTTCTGCTGTCCGTTTTTATAAATGAATTGAAAGCAGGAGAGCCTTGTTGTCACATTATGATATGTTGCAAATCATGTAATGGTGGTGCAAAATTCTTAGTAAATAATGAATGGAATTCTTCTCATGATTATAAAGAAATAAATCAAGTAAGAAGTATTTTACAAAAAATAAAAGATGCGGGTATTAACACGGTGATAATTGATATGACCAATGCCTCTCAATGGACTATCTTTAAGGATGGTTATGAAATAGGTGTTAATAATGTTCAGCAGGTGTGTAATGAGAAAGACATGAAGTACTTTATTTTTATAGGCGGACAATTGTCTAATGATACTAAAACAGGTTGTAATATTCCGTTGGAAACAGATGCATTTCAGTTCTGGAATGATATGGCAGCAAGAATTTGGAATACATGGGCACAGAATCCTGCTTACAAAAGGTTTGGATATGGTGACGACCGACCAATGATTCTGGCGTTTTTACCTTCACAAACTTATTGGAGTCAGTACGATGTTAAACCAGCAGCTTACAAAACTTATTTGTCAAAATTTTATATTGGAACCACCCAGGTGAATGAAGCAATTGTACCTGGTGCTACCGACGGTTGGGGGTATCGTAATTATTCACAAAATGCAAATGGGAATATAAGGTTTGCTTCGACCAATGGTGGGGTGAATCCTAGTGACCCTTGGTATAAGATTGGTGTAGATGAATGGAGAAGGAGAGTGGAATGGGCATCGAAAGCTGAAAAATATAGTATCTATGGGTCGTATGATGATACTTGCGATGCTATACAATGGGGTATAGCTGATACAAAAAATGTAACTGCGGAAAAAAATAAATATCCGGGCGACGATCCTTGGGTGTACTACAATATTTTGAAACAAATTGTAAATCCTCGAGAAAAAACACTTTATAATTTTGAGTTTAATAATGCCGCAAGTGGCACTCAAGGTTGGACTGGAAATTCAAATGTTGGTACCTTAACACAGAAAACTGCATTGAATGGAACAGAAGGAGTCATAAAATCATTGAATGGCATTGCGGGCAATTCACCTGAAATAAAACTCGATTCGGTGATTGCCTTACCAAGTATTTATAAAGGTTGGGGAGGTGTCGAAATGCGCATTCGTCAAATAAATACGGGTGGTTCTACCACTCAAGTGTTTGACCCACAAGGAACAATATTTGATATAAAACATCAAAACATTTTAAGTTTAGCTGAAATTAAAACTCCAACATGGACCATTACTAATGAATCAACTGGTGATTGGATTGTTGCTAAAGCCGATATTTCTTCAATAGCTTCAAATACAATTACAAATCTGCTTGTAAAACCAATTGGAAACGCTTCGAGTGTAGGCAAAAATTTTGAAATTGATTATATCCGGCTTACCGGAGTTCTCAAAATGGAAGTACCATCAGGCTTAACTTCAACTAGTGGTGACGGTTTTGTTTCATTGGAGTGGGGAGACAATATCGAAACCGACATATCGAAATATAAATTGTATAGAAGCACCCAATTAGGTGGTCCATATACTTTTTTATCAGAAACAACAACAAGTACTTTTAAAGACAATACGGTAAATAATGATGTAACATATTATTATGTAGCTTCCGCTGTCGATACCAAAGGCGCGGAAACTGGTTTTAGCAATGAAACGTCTGCTAAGCCCAAAGGAATTGGTGTAATTAATGAATATGCTTTCAAATTTGATTTCAACAAAACAGGTAATATCGAAGGTTGGGTAGCCAATGGTGATGCAGGTGGATTAGTGCAGGCAACAAGTCTCAATGGAATTGATGGAGTGTTAAAGTCGAAAGCAGGAATAACGGCGGTAGATCCGCGTATTAATTTTACTGCAGGGCTTACATTGCCAGCGGGCTATACATCGTGGAAAGGTGTAGAGGTTCGTTTAAGACAAATTGGTACTGATGGTATAACACCACAGGTATTTGACCCACAGGGAACTATATACCACGTTTACTCTCCGGATAAATTGAGTTTAAGTGAGATAAAACCTCCTGTATGGAATATCGTTACCGAGCCCGAAGGAAACTGGATAGTGGCTAAAGGGGATATTTCTCTAATTGGAAATGGTTACATTACACTTACTTTTGTTGATCCTATAGGAAATACTGCGGGCATAGGTAAAAATTTTGAGTTGGACTATGTTTATCTAACAGGAGTTATTGCTCCTAGCGCAATTGCCGAAGTGCGGTCAAGGAATTTTGAAATTTATCCCAACCCAGCAAAAGACAAGATAACCATCCGAAGTGATAAATACAAAGTGCATAGCTTTAAAATAATGGACTTGCAGGGAAGAGTTGTTTACAGCAGTAACAAGTTTGATTCATTTCAACAAAATGTAGTTGTAAGTTTAGAGAAAGGCATTTATTTTGTAAAATTAGAGGGTGATACTGCTTTTAAGACTCAAAAACTGATTATAGAGTAACTGTATAAGAGTTATATCCAATACTGCATAATTTGAAATATTGGTCATCCCTCAATTTAAACAAGACAAAAGCTGAAAATCCAAAGCGTTTTTTTTACTTTGCAATTTTTTATGCTAGTAAAATTTTCAATTTGCTAATGTCTTAGTTAATAGGGATAAATCCTTAAAGAAATTCATGAAAAAAACATTATTAATTTTTATAATTGCCTGTAGTTTAATTACTTCACAGGCACAAACCATTGTTGGCGGTACCGAGGATGCAGTATCATCACCTACAGAGGGTATTATTACTTCCAATTTCGTTAGTGAAACTACAATGAAAAGCGACATTCTACAGATATTGGCAAATTTTCTGACCTATGTAAAAGTCAATTATCAAGATTCTGCAACAACGAATACTGTGAATGAAGCCTGTGGGTACTTTAAAGGTGAAGCCACTGCTAGCAGTGGTGAAACTGGTGTAAGGCATAATGCTGATATTTCTATGGTTTGTGCATTTTTGTACAAATATGGTAAAGATAAGGTTACTTTACCGGCTGGAGTTAGCTGGGACGATGTAAACAAAATGGCTCGCAAGAGTTTGATATTTGCATATTCTACGCATAAAGCCAATAAACTACAAACTTGTGTTGCTGGAGATTATTGGGGCTCAACAAGTAAAACTGACTACGTTTGGGAAAGTTCGTTATGGGCCATGTCGGTAGCCTATTCAGCCTATTTTCAATATGATTCGCTTTCTACAACTCAGAAACAGTATGTGCAGAATCTGGTAAAAGCAGAATGCAATTACGAGTTGGCCCGCACCATACCCACAGGCTATGTGGTCGATTCAAAAGCGGAAGAAAATGGCTGGGAAGCTAATATCTTGGCTTGTGCCCTCGGTCTATATCCTAACGATGCATTGGCTTCGCAGTGGTTCGACCGCTTAAGGGCTTTTGCCATAAACAGTTATTCACATATAAGTGATGCAACCGATGCTACAGTTATTGATCCAACTTACAATACAAAAACCATTAAAGATTATTATCAGGGCAAAAACTTGTTTGATGATTACACTTTACAGAATCACAACTTTTTCCATGCCTCTTATCAACAAGTAGTTATACAGGAGTTGTGCGAAAGCTTTTTAGCATTAAAGATGTTCCAAACCGGAATTTATGGAACAGAAAAATGGAAAACAAATGCGTTGTTGCACAACAATCAGAACGTAATGGATAAGGTTCTCAACAAACTTGCATTGGCGGATGGCGATTTGGCCATGCCTAACGGCAACGACTGGAGTTTGTTTACTTACGACCAAATTGCTACTTACGCAACCATGGCTTGTTTTCACAAAGACCCAAATGCATTGATGCTGGAAAATCTGGTATACAAAAACTTAAAAGCTCGACTGACAACTACTACGGATGGAAGTTGGATGTTGCGCCCCGATGCAGGCGCACGTCGTATGGGTGTTCAAGCACACCGTGTAATGATGACATGGCTTATGCACGAGATGGCATCTACAGCCAGTTTGACACCAACTAAATGGGTCGATTTTAGAAAAAATTATGAGAAGGCCGAACTTTTTACCTCACAAAATTTAGTCAGAGCTAGCACAAAAGATCGTTTTACATGTTTCTCTTGGAGTGCTGGAATTAAGAGTTATACAGGCTATTTTAATCCGAACTCTCCTGATAAAAACAAGATTGTGGTTCCTTATAAAGCCAA
Source organism: uncultured Bacteroidales bacterium (assembly GCA_903911085.1). GTDB lineage: Bacteria > Bacteroidota > Bacteroidia > Bacteroidales > Paludibacteraceae > Paludibacter. The sequence goes on from CAIWCC010000117.1 coordinate 30,581, forward strand.
TAATACAGGAAACTTATTGGGTTGGTACACAGTAAGTGGAAAAGCAACCAATGCAGTCCCAACAGTAAGCGGCATTTACGATTTGAAGGGAAATAGCTATACCATGAATGGAGTCATTAATACAAATGATGCTTCTTTGACAAATAATTTTGCAATTTACTCTACTCCGGGCAATGCACTGATTTATCTGGATTATGTAAAAGCCAATACTGCAGTAACAATTACTGGTGCCAGAGGTGGTTTGCTGAATATTAGTACTGATAACTTTACCAAACTGCAACGTACGATTTATCACAATGGCGGACGGTATCAGACCGATGGAACTACTACACTTAAGTTAGCAACTTCGTGGGCTAATATTGATAACCAGATAGGCATTGTAACTCCAACTAGCAGTAGTATGGCTTTTGGCGATAGAGCTGCAAACAAATCAATTTATGCCACCAATTTTTATCCATTTTACAGTGCCACTAGTCGTGTCGTGAATAGTGGTGATGTGGTGGATTGTCGGCAAATGATTTATTACAGTGGAGTAAGTGCTATTAAAACCAAGGAATTTGCAGGCGGTGCTGTTTCGCTAAAAGATTCACTTCCTGTTGGTTGGAATGGTGTGATTGCCACAGATCCTGATAGTGTCAGGTATATGTTAGTAAGTAATTTTGTAGGCGCAACTTCAGCGGATATGAAAGCAATAGGTTTTGCCGAAGGTGCTCCGGTATTCTCAGTGCCAACTGATATTTCATCCGGAAAATCAATTGCACATTTTACACTCCCCACATCACAAAGTGTTGGGAATGCATTGCGTATATTTGTTACATCAGGAAGTATCACAGCCCAACAAGGTCCAGATTCAATAAGTGCTTACCTTACAAATAATACAGCTTCAGTCAAAACTATTGGAATACTAATTATTGCTAATGGTAAAATAACTGGAACTGTAGATATCCCTGCAAATAGTCGAGTACTGGTTACTGTTAAAAACGGAGCGGTTGTTACCAATGCGCAACATTTTAAAACGCCAACCAATGATATTACAGTTCTTGTATTGAAAAATGCAGGTTTTGATGCATCGCCCATAACATATAATTTTGCAGGAACACTTAACACAAGTGCGGTGAATATATGGAATGGATTGGGTTACACAGGCGCTTATGCCTATAATCAGACGGATTGGACAAACCGTAGTGCAGATGTTAGTAATTCAACACTTACTGCTTCTTTTGATTATGGTTCGTCCACAAAGTTTAATGCCATTAGTGTACCTACAGTAGACAAAAACGGTAATAATAGCGGTGCCTGTTTAGGCTTATCAACTGGTTGGGTTGCTGGCAATAGAGTCCAATTTACTCAGAAAGTTCAATTACCTGTTGGAAATTACAAATTAAATTATGATGTTTACAATGCTAATACAACCGTAACAACCTTAATCAATAATTTGACAGGCTTTCGAAACGGTTCTACCACTTGGTACGATACAGCTACTGGTTTTAACTCTTCAGTGTGGACTACATCTTCTGCAAGTGCATTATTCACAACACCATTTCTGGGCGAAGTTAGTGTCGGAATCAGTAGTACCAATGTTGTTTCTGGAGCAGTTCCAAAAATATTCATAGATAATATTCAAATTCTTACTGACCAAAGCATTGAGAGTGCTGAAAGTTTTTATTGGAATATAGCAAAAGATAGTGCACAATCAGCCTTGGATCGTTACCCTAAAGTTACAAGCGGAACTTTGTACACTGATTTGCAAACTGCATTGCAGCAAACATATTCTACTATTAATGAATGTGCTACAGCCATAAAAATACTAAATGACGCAACAGCAAAATTTTTAGCAGGATTTAGTACCCATCTCAAATCAGTTACAACAGTTGAATCCGAAAATACGCCCCAATATATATATAATTTAAAAGGTCAACTATTAACTTCGAGGAAATACACCAAACTAGAAGTATTGAAATATTTTAAAAGTGGTATATATGTTATTGGAAATGAAAAGGTTGTTGTTAAAACAAAGTAATCATACATGTTTGAATAGCCTCGTTTATGTATCATAAGATAATACAAGCTAATCGCAATAAGATTATAGATTTATATCTCAAAATTAATACAAATTTGTAGTCGAATTATTATAAGTAAAATCACATATCTCCCTTAGTTATATTTTTTGAATTTAATATTATGAAACGAACTTTTTTGACAGTCCTATTTTCTATACTTTTTTTGGGGTTATTTAATTTCCATGCCTTTGCTCAAACTGACGAGAATGTATTTCGAACCACAACGGTAGTTAAAGCGAAATTATCATCGGAATACACTATGGATGAGGTTGTTAATTTTAATGTAAATTGGAAATTTCAGCTGGGTGAATTGCCCGAATTTTATGTTCCGACCTATAACGATAGCAGTTGGCGTACACTTGATGTTCCTCACGATTGGTCTGTTGAAGGGAAATTTGACAAACAAAACCCTTGTGGTAGTTCTGGTGGATTTCTTCCAACGGGAATTGGATGCTACCGTAAGCATTTTTTTATGCCCAAAGGTTCAAAGGGGAAACGGGTAAAAATAAGATTCGATGGCGTTTATATGAAATCATCGGTTTATTTGAATGGAGTGTTTTTGGGAAACAGACCGTATGGATTTAGCACGTTTGAATATGACCTTACTCCAAAGCTGAAATACGATAAAGCTGAAAATATAATTGCTGTTGAAGTGGATAATATGTTGCAGCCAAGTGCCCGTTGGTATACTGGCTCAGGTATTAACCGAAATGTACAGCTGATAATAACCGAACAGCAACATTTCAAATCATTCGAAACTTTTATTAGAACCGAAAAGTTAACCACAAACAAAGCTGTAATTAAAATCGATTGTAAAATTATTTCCAACCAATATAATGGGAGTGATGCAGTTAAGTTTCAGAAATATCCCGAAGATGTTAAGCAGAAAATAAAACCATCAAAAATTGTAGCCCTACTAAAAAATACCAAGGGTGAATTGATAAAAGAAGTAAGCTCTAATCAACCTTTAAGCGATTATACAGAGATTGCAGCACAATTAGAACTAAATGTTGACCAACCCATTTTGTGGTCGGATAAAAATCCATATCTGTACAATATGGAATTGCAGTTGTGGGTGGATGGAAAGTTAACAAATACAGAGCTTCATAAAATTGGAATTCGCAAAATTGAATTTAATAGTAATGAGGGGATGCTGGTAAATGGTGAAAAGGTTGTAGTGAAGGGTCTTTGCTTGCATAAAGATGCCGGCTCGTTCGGTACTGCTGTGCCTAAAGATGTTTGGCGCTATCGTTTACAGAAATTAAAGGCTTTAGGTTGTAATTCTATACGTACTCATGGGCCTGTAGATCCGGTTTTTATTGATTTATGCGACGAAATGGGCTTTTATATGATGGCCGAAGCTTTTGATGAATGGGACAAAACATGGGAAAATGGATACTCTGAAGATCCTTGGGGTAAATTGCCTTATACTTATAACAAATTCTTTAAACAATGGGCTGAAACCGACCTAAAGGATATGGTGAAAAGAGATAGAAATCATCCTTCGGTATTCATGTATTCGGTTGGAAATGAGGTGCCCAATCAACGTTATGCCGACGGGCCAAAAACACTCAAAATGTTGAAGGATTGGGTAAAAGAAGAAGATAATACTCGTCCGGTAATTGCAGCCTGCGACTGGGGTGCATGGGCAAATAAATCCGGGTTCATGGATACTATGGATATTGCTGGGTATAACTATCCCGACAGGTATTTCAAAAAACATTATGCTGAGGAACATGCAACTTATCCAAATCGTATTCTGTTAGGAGCTGAAAACTACCCAGATCTTGAAAACTGGATTATGGTACACGACAATCCTTATGTGGTAGGTCTTTTTTTATGGGTTGGCATTGATTACATTGGCGAAGCAGTGCAATGGCCTCGCCGCGGTTGGGAATGGGGATTAATTGATATTGCCGGCTTCGAAAAGAGTTTGTATTATTACTGGCAGGCGTTTTGGTCGGAAAAACCAATGGTGCATATTGCAGTCAATCTGAAAGAAAAAGACAATTTTCGCTGGAAGTGCTATAACATAGCTTCGCACTGGAATTTTATTAAAAATGACGTTGATACAGTTTTTGTTCACAGCAATACGGAAGAGGTGGAATTATTCCTAAATAATAAAAGTCTAGGGAAAAAGAAAGTTGATAAAAACACCTACCTTGCTCAATATCAAGTTAAATATCAAGAAGGTGCTTTGAGGGCTGTCGCTTACAATCGAGGTAAAAAAGTATGTCAACACCTTCTCAAAACAGCAGATAAACCGCATCAATTGGCATTAAATCCTGAAAAAGAAACTGTCGATTTAGCAAAAGGAGAATTGATATTTATTCCAATAGAAGTGTTAGATAAAAACGGAGTTAGATGCCCGAGTGCCATTAACAACATACAAATAAAAGTAGAAGGAGCTGGTGAATTGATTGGAATTGATTCTGGTAATCAGTTCAGCCACGAACTATACAAAATCGATAATAGGAATGCGTATGAAGGTCGGATATTGGTGACAATAAAGCCTACAAAAAGCGGAATTGTAACAGTGAAAGCAATCTCAGATAATCTAATAACAGGTGTAAAAACAATTAATATAATTAATTAAATGAAAAAAACAATCATTCTACTTGCTTGCTTTATTGTTGTCTGTTATCAAGTTACAGCTATTTCAAATAAGAAATCGATCCAACAAAATTCATCATTGGAGAATGGTTTTAAAAATCCTCCTGAATCAGCACGCCCCGGTGTTTATTGGTATTTCATGGATGGCAATATTTCCAAAGAAGCTATCACAGCCGATTTGGAATCCATGAAAAAAGTAGGCATAGGTCATGTACTTTTTCTGGAAGTAAATGTTGGAATTCCGCGAGGAAAAATTGATTTTTTGAGTGAAGAGTGGCAAGTCCTATTTACACATATTGTACGTGAATCAGAACGCTTGGGTATAGTCATTTCGCTCGGAGTTGGTCCCGGTTGGACTGGGAGTGGAGGTCCATGGGTTTCGGGCGCAGAGTCAATGCAGCATTTGGTAAGTAGTACAATAAAAGTGTCGGGCAATGAAAACGGGAAGATAATTCTACCAAAACCTTCACCAATTAAACCCTACTTTGGTGAAGGTGCATTTACAGCTGAACTTAAACAAAGGTGGCTCGATTATTACCAAGATATTGCGGTATTGGCATTCCCAACACCAACCAATGATTTCAAAATAAATGATATTTTGGAGAAAGCACTTTATTATAGACCACCTTATACTTCTAAAGTAGGAGTTAAAGCTTTTTTTCCATCTTTTGCAACTTACGATGAGCCACAAAATGGCAATGCGATTGCATCTAATAAAATAATAGATGTGACTCCGTTTTTGAAATCCGACAGTATTTTGGACTGGAAAGCACCAGAGGGAAATTGGACGATTATGCGCTTTGGAAGTCGAAATAATGGTGCAGTTACCCGCCCGGCACCGCTCCCCGGTGTTGGTTTTGAGGCTGATAAGTGTGATACAACTGCCATTAATGCACATTTGGCAAACTTTACAGGCAAGTTACTTGCACGAACAGGCATTCCGAATAAAAACCTACAAGGTGGTTTAAAAATGCTCCACATGGACAGCTGGGAAGTTGGCGCACAAAACTGGACTGCCAAATTACGAGCTGAATTTACAAAACGACGTGGATATGATCCACTACCATTTTATCCTGTATATGCTGGTCAAATAGTTGATAATCTGGAAAAAAGTGAACGCTTTTTGTGGGATTTGCGTCTTACTTTTCAAGAACTTGTTATAGAAAATCATGCCCAACATTTAAAAAAATATGCTCGAAAATATAATATGGGTTTTTCTATTGAACCTTATGATTTGAACCCCACTGCCGATTTGGAATTAGGCGCAGTTGCCGATGTGCCAATGTGTGAATTCTGGAGTAAAGATTTTGGCTTCAATTCTTCTTTCAGCTGTATCGAAGCTGCTTCAATTGCACATATTGAGGGTAAAAATGTGGTTGCTGCCGAAGCGTTTACGGCTCGTGCTGATGCATGGAAACAATATCCTGGTTCAATGAAAAATCAAGGTGATTGGGCTTTTGCTGCTGGTATTAATAAATTCATGTATCACACCTATCAGCACCAGTCTTTGCCCGAAAACCTAAAACCCGGAATGACCATGGGACCTTATGGTGTGCATCACGACCGTAATCAAACATGGTGGTCAATGGCTGATGGTTATCATAGTTACGTGGCTCGGTGCCAATATGTTTTGCAACAAGGAAAAACCGTTGCCGACATTCTTTACCTTACTCCCGAAGGTGCGCCTCAGGTTTTTCGGGCTCCGGCTACAGCATTAACAAGTACTGATGATTTCACGAATCCACCTTCAACTACCCCAAAAGATCCAAAATTGGCTGGACTAATGAAAGAGGATTTTCTTCCCGACCGCAAAGGATATAATTTTGATGGTTGTGCGCCTTCTCAACTAATGAAAGTTTCGGTAAGTAATGGTAAAATTATTTTTCCATCGGGAGCAAATTATAGTTTGTTAGTTTTGCCAAAAACTGAAACAATGACACCAGAATTACTGCTAAAAATTCAATCGTTGGTAAAAGCAGGTGCAGTTGTTATTGGCAATCCTCCAAGCAAGTCACCAAGTTTAGTAAATTATCCTGCATGCGACAGTCAGGTTAAGGTATTAGCATCATCAATTTGGGGAGAAGTAACTGCACCTTCGGAAATTTCAAAACTAGTATTGGGCAAAGGTAAAATTTATTGGGGTGGAGCTTTTTCTCAAATGAAACAATCGGAATTTTACCCAACTTATTACAGTACAGCTTCCTTACTTAGGGAAATGGGAATTCAAGAGGATTTTATGTCAACAGGTCAGGTAAGATATACACACCAAATTATCGGGTCGGACGATGTTTATTTTGTATCGAATAAAACTAATTCCAGCATAAATTCAAATTGCTTATTCAGGGTGAAAAAAGGAACACCGGAATTGTGGAATCCCATGACAGGTGAAATTCGTCAAATGAATGATTATGTAGTGCTTAATGGTCAAATTCAAATTCCTTTACAATTTGAACCTTACGAAAGTTATTTTATTGTTTTTAATAAAAATGGGAAAGTCAAATCAGTAAATAATCAGTTAAGCGAAAATTTCTCCGAACCAGTTGTGCTGTCTGAAATTAGCAAGCCATGGAAAGTTTCATTCGACCCCAAATGGGGCGGTCCTGAAACTATTATATTTGACAAACTCGAAGACTGGACAACCAGAGCCGAAGAAGGAATTAAATATTATTCCGGAACAGCCATTTATCATACTGATATTGAACTCAATGAAAAAACGATTGCTGATAAAAAATCCGATATTTTTATTGATTTGGGTGAGGTAAACAATATGGCAAGAGTATGGGTAAACGGCAAAGATATGGGTGTGGTTTGGACAGCACCATTCCGTTTGAAAATTTCCGATGCAGTAGTTGCTGGCGAAAATAAAATTGACATTGAAGTGGCAAATCTATGGCCAAATCGCTTAATTGGAGATGAACAAAAACCGGATGATGGTATTGTAAAAAATCAATGGCCAGAATGGTTAAAAAATGGCACTGCAAGGACATCGGGTAGGTTTACATTCACAACATTCAAATTTTATATTAAAGATTCAAAATTATTGAAATCGGGTTTGATGGGTCCGGTAAAAATAATAACAATTAAAAAATAGCGACTTTAATATAAGTAATGGACATAATATGATGTCGTATAAAAAAAAAGAATAGAACGCAGATTTGACGGATTAAGCGGATAAATACGGATAATATCTAAACGGTTTGAGAACTGATTAAAGTTATGTAAACATGACTGATTACATCTAAACTATTGAAAATCATTAACTACGTTGATCTTCGATTCCGATTTATCGGAACCAACGGTCATCGACCAAAGGGAGATAATTAAAATCCGTTTTTTATCCGCTCAATCAGCGTTTATCCGCGTACCATTCTTTTTCTTTTTAACATAACAAATACGACATTATTTACTTCCACTTATTTACATAGTCGATTTTCTTTGGTTCCCAATAGTTTTTTCAGACTAGAAGCTATATCATTTTAATAATCAATATTATTTGAGTTGTCATTTTCTTAATCGTAAGATAGTGCAATAAAATCGCTGAAAAATTATATATTATTCTCATAAAAGAAGTGGATATTTGCACCCGAATTATATTGATTACAAATATGTACGTCAAAGCCGTTAATTATTAATGGTAACGATTGTGTGTTCTATCTGTTTGATAAATAAATAATTGTAAATATTAAATATAAACCTTTGAGTTGTAAATTCCCAAAATATTTGTAAATTGGAAAGTCTTATTTAATTGTTATTCCCCCGAAAATAGCCAGTCTACTACAATTATACAACATAAAAACCCGCATTTATTTAAGAATATAATTATATAAACACTTTAAATTAATACAATATGAAAAAATGCATTCTACTCTTAATTTTTGCCACAACTGCGTTTTTTGCAAATGCGCAACTTATTACCAATGGCGATTTTGAAGCTGCTGTCGGTGGCTATACCGTTGTTGAATCAACAACAAATGTACTGAAACGTGTTACTAATTTTTATGATGCTACAACACAAATAACGTTTCCTACTTTAGCAAGTAGTGATGCAGTTGCTACCGGACAATGGGTAAAAAGAGCTCCTGCCGATGTCTTGGCAAAGGGGATAATTTTTTCAACTACAGGTCGTAATGCTACTGCAACAAATTGTTTAAACCTGAAAATTGGAATAAATTCAGCTGTTGCTGGTTACAACAACTCTTTTGCAATGCTTGCTGTTCAAAGACTTACAGGATTATTAAATGACAAAAGATACGTGGTTTCTTTCTGGGCAAAACAAGATGGAACAGCCAATAACAGATGTGTAGGCGTTAATGTTGTATTGGGCGATAATGTTGTTAAATCAACAACTGTTCCGCTGACTGTAGGAGCAATGCTTACTGGTGCCACTACCTGGACAGAATATACAGTGGTATTAGATATTCCAAAATATGTTGCATCAAACCCTACAGCGGATTTTACTACAGCCGAATTTGGTTTTGCCATAACTACTCCTATTGCAGCATCCAAAACTGCTTATGCTGGTGTTTTAATAGATGATGTTGTAATGACAGAACTTACTACACCTACAATTATGTATGTTAAACCTGTTGCTACAGGTACTGGTGATGGCACTTCGTGGGCAGATGCTACTGATGATATTCAGACAGCGATAAACTCATTAACGTATGGCGAAGTAAGAGTAGCTGCTGGAACCTATACCCCCGCTGCTACCATTACGCTAAAAACTGGAGTAAACCTTATGGGCGCTTACGCCGACGATGGTTCTGGTACACGTGATATCTGGAACAATCAAACCATACTTGATGGAGCAGGAACTAAACGATTATTAATGAATAGCTTTAGTTCAAATCCATTCAAATATACTACAATGGTAAATGGCTTTATTCTCCAAAATGGATATTCTGATTTAGGTTCTGCAGCATCGTTGAGTTTAGGTACAGTATTGGAAAATTGCATTATTAGGAACAATAGTGGAACTACAAAAGGTGCCGCCGTTTATTTTAGTCGCAATACAAGTGTTTCTGGATCAGGCTACAGTACAAATTATCAAAATTCAGGTGGTTTAATAAATTGTGTTGTTATCAATAATTCTTCAACTGGTGGTTCAGGTGCAGTGTATGGTGAGGCAAATACACTTTTCGGGCTTATAAATTGTGTTATCGCTAATAATAAATGTACAGAGGCAACTACAGGAACTGGAGGAGTTTATATTGGTGGTAGCGCTCAATGGGCGCACCTTCAAAATTGTATATTATACAATAACAGTGGTGCGTCAACCAATTATAATAATTTAAGAAATAATACACTTGCAACTCCTGTTGCATTAAATGGCATTCTAAGCAATTGGTTTGATAATAATTCATCAATAAATACTTCAGGTGTTGGTAACTTTTATTTGCATGCTACTAATTCAACAAACAATAAATTTAGCAATAATATTGCTACTCCAAATTTTGAACGACCAACCAATTTTCAAGGTGTACCAGCAGATGCAGACCAGTTAGCAGCACTTGAGGCCTCGAACTGGAGATTAAAATCCACTTCAGGCTTAATAGGACTAGGAAATTCTACTCAAAATGTAAAATTCCCGTACGAAAATATTAATGCAATTCTTGTTGCAACAACTGGTGGTAGAGCCTTTACCGACATTTCTAAAGACATTATGGGAAATGAACGCATTATAAATACAACCGTTGATTTGGGAGCCTACGAGTATAATCCAGTGGTGGTTACTGCTACAAATGGTGCAAATGGAACAGCTGCCGGTGGTATCACGGTTAGTAAGGGTACAACGGTAACTTTAACATCTAGCCCATCGGCTGGCTATGGATTATCTAATTGGACAAATGGTGCTACTGTTGTCTCTACAAGCCCAAGTTATACTTTTGTTCCTTCTGGCGATTGTACCATTCAAGCTAATTTTATTACTGCGTGGGTTATTTCTGCTACTGCCACTAACGGTAGTGTAACTGGTACGGGTACAATAAATGATGGTTCTAGCATTTCACTTGTAGCTACACCCAACGCCGGTTATGGTTTTGTAAACTGGACGGAAGGTGCAACGGTAGTTTCTACAAGTGCAACATACACATTCAATGCAGCTTCAAATAGATCATTGGTTGCTAACTTTGCAGCTAGCACAGTATCAGTTTCCCAAACTACACGCACAGGTTTTGCTTATACTTACAATGCTGGTCCTTCTTCAGAGCAATCATTTACTGTAGCTGGATCAAATTTGAATGGAGATATTACCATAACGCCTCCAACAAATTACGAAATTTCTACTGCTACTGGTGGCTTTTTCATTGGTATAAATCCATTAACTCTAACCCCAAGTAACGGCACTTTAGGTACTACAACCATATATGTTCGGTTAAGAACAGGTTTGGGGGTAGCAAATTACAATTCCGAAAACATAACAATTGCAACTACAGGTATTAGTGATCAAAATGTTGCATGTTCGGGAAGTGTAAATGGAATCACTCCAACTGTAACTGTAACTCCTATTGGTACTTATACTTATACCGGTTCACCTCAAGGACCAATTGCTGCTACTACAGGTGGTTCTGCTGGAGCAGTAACTTTCAGTTACGAAGGTACTGGTTACGGACCAACTGATGTACTTCCAACTGCTGCTGGTTCTTACACAGCAACGGCAACAGTAGCTGCAAATGGAAATTATGCTTCAGGAATTTCAGCGGCAACTCCGTTTACAATTGCTAAAGTAGCATTAACCATTACCGCCGGAAATCAATCGGTAGCTTTTGGTACAGCGGCTTCCACCGTAAATGGTGCTGGAACATATACGCCAGCTGGCTTTGTAAATAATGAAACTGCAAGTGTTATTAGTGGTTCAGTTACTTATTCAACAGATTACAGCAATATTACTACTGTCGGAACTTCGGGAATTACCATTACGCCAAATGTTAGCGGTTTATCAGCTACCAATTATAGCTTTACTCCGGTGAATGGTACAATAACCATTGTTGCTCAAAATAATGTGCCTGAAGTTACAACACCAATAAATTTGAGTGATTTACCTGTTGATGCAGGTAGCAATTTAACTGTTGCCAATAATGGTACTTTAACGGTAAATGCTTCGCCCAATGTAAATAGTGTAACTGTGGATGCAGGTGGAAAACTTAATGTAACTAGTCAAATAACAGTTGAAACGGTAACATTAAAAGCTGGAAAAGATGCTTCTACCTTTAGCGCAAAATTGGATGCCAAAATTACTGCCACTACCGTACGATTATTGAAAACCATCGACGACACGAAATGGTACTTTATGGCTTTCCCATGCGATGTGCGTATTTCGGATATCAGATTGTCCAATGGAGATCCGGTTGGAATATTAGGAATTGATTGGTTTATTAAGTATTACAATGGTAATAAACGTGCCACTGATGGTACTTCTAACGGTACAAACTGGATAGCATTATCAAGTGCCGATTATACTGCAGAACCTGCTACGTTTAAGCTCAATGCCAACCAAGGTTATATATTTGGTTTGAACACACTTATAAGTGGAACTTATGAAAGAGAATTGTCATTCCCACTTAATAAAAACGTTGTGGCAAGTGAGGCTACACCTCGTTCCATTCCTGTTACTTATCATGCGGGTGCTTTGGATATCACCAACAATGGATGGAATTTGGTAGGGCAACCTTATTTGAGTAAATATAATGCCGAAACTGGTTCAAATGTGCCTTACATGGCTACTCCAAAGGGAACAGGTGGTTATGATTATTATTCAAGTACGTTCCATAATCTTCCAACATCTGTCAATCCATTTTCAGCTTATTTTGTGCAAGCTGATGCTGGACTTCAAACAAGTGGTTTGACATTCACATTGGCTGCTCGTCAGGCAGCTCCTGCTGCGGTGGCTTCTAGCTTGTCCGATTTGGTACAACTTAACGTAACGAGCCCAGGTGGCACCGATTTCACAGGTTTAATAATGGACAATGACCAAAGTACTTCTTATCAAATTGGTCAGGACTTTTTGAAATGGGATGGAAATGGCACTCAACTTTACAGTATATTAGGTGGTGTAAATTATGCTTACAATGGTTTGCCAATGAGTAGCGTTAATAATTTACCAATTGGATTTTCGACGCTAACTGGTGGAGCAAGCATTATTAGTGTTGCCAATCCATCGCAAGCGCCAAGTTTATCGCACTTATGGCTTACCGATAGCAAAAATCCTGGTGTTGTAACTGATTTGTTGACATCTAATTATAGCTTTATTGCTGATGCAGGAACAACCACTAATCGTTTTGCAATTACTGCGCAACGTGTGTCTACTGCCAATGATTTAGAAAGTTTTAATCGTGGAGAGTCATCAATTTCAATAGTTAATGGTCAGTTGTTGGTTACAAATATTCTGCCTTCATCAACAGTTCGGGTCTTTGATGCCATTGGACGTTTGGTGGTGAGTAAAGTTGCTAATAACAATGCTTTGAATATCAAACTGCCAGCTACCGGAATCTATACCGTACGTATTGAATCGGGTGTAAATAGCTGGAGCAAAAAGATTGTAAATAAATAATAATAAAGACTACTCAGCATTCAGCTAATTTTTTAATCTAATGATTACAAAATTTGTTGGGCGCTGAGTTTTTTCATTTTGTACAGTCGTACTTCGACGTTGGCGCGGGTCTGAAATAATAATAAGATAAAAAACTGTCATTAATAATTGTGAATTACTTATATGCGCATTTCTAATCAAAAAATCTATCGTTTTAATCTTATTATTGTTGTGCTTATCTTTTTGATAAGTTGCAAGATAAAAACAAACCTTGTAAATGCGGATACCGATAAGTCTAAGATAAAAAACGAACTTTTTGCATTTGATTTTACATTAGATAAGAAATCGATACCTGAAAGAGTACATTTTTTAGACTCTTTGGGATATATGGGAGTGACATTTCCGGTAAATACATTGGCTGATATTGCCAAGATTGATGCCTATCAGAAAGCTATTGTCGAAACAAAAAGTCGGTTTTCGATTCCCGCTGTTTTTTATGCTCATAATCCCAAAGCTAAAAATGCATCCGAAACATGGATGGCAATTGCAAATAAATTAGTTGGAACAAAAACCGATATTTGGGTTATTGTAAGCAAACCAAAGAATCAAATTGTTGAGCAAAAAGAAGTACTTGCATTTTTCAATCAAATTTCGGATTATGCCGATAGTTTGCATTTGAATGTGGTAATTTATCCACACGACGAAACTTTTATTGAATCGGCTTCCGAAGCACTTTGGTATGTAAAGCAATCCAAACGTAAAAACTTGTTTTTAGCCTTTCACTTGTGCCACGAGTTGCGAGCGGGTAATGGAAATAGAATGAATGCTGCTATTGCTGAAGTAGCTCCCTATATAAAATTGGCGTCCATCTGTGGAGCCGATTCGGTAATGCTTCCAAACCAATTACCCGGTTTTTGGGACGATGCTATAAAACCACTCTACAAAGGTAACTATGATAGTTCTTTAATGCTCGAATGTTTGGTTCGCAATGGTTATGATGGACCTATTGCCCTGCATACATTTGGACTAAAAGAGCCAGTCGATGAGCATTTTAATCGGTCTCTGCTAGAATGGAATCGTTTGAAAATTAAAGTCTCAAAAGAATTGTAAACTTTACGGATTTTAATAGTAAGATAATCCAATTCAATCAAAACAAAGTTATAGGTTTATTATTTAAAAACATTGGATATTTGCACCTACATTAAAGCATCTAATTTTCAGTAAGAATATCGTTAAAAGCATTGTGTAATAATAAGGGTAATACTACTTATATAATCTTCGAGAGTTAATTTTTTTTTTTTGCGCATTATTAACAAAATCAGACACGTAACACGTAACTCGTAACTACTTATTACTAACTTTAAAATAAACAAAATGAAGAAAATTACTTTGATTTCAGTTTTGGCATTATTATGCTTTGTTGTTAATTCACAAAACCTCATCACAAATGGTGGTTTTGAAGATGCAGTGAGTGGATATACTGTTTCGGAATCTACAGATAATGTATTAAAGCGTGTTGCGAATATTTTTGATGCTACAAATGCAGCTACATTACCAACAGCTACTGCTGCCACTGTTGCCACTGGTCAATGGGTAAAAAAAGCAGTTGCCGAAGGAGAAGATTTGGTAAAAGGAGTTGTAACTACAACAGCTTCAAAATCAGGTTCAAGTTCTTTGAATTTAAAGATTGGTGTAACCGCTACTGCAGGTTTAGATAATTACACTAACACTGTAGCTGCTCAAAAATTAGCTGCACCCCTTGATAACACAAAAAAATACATTGTTACGTTTTGGGCAAAAAAAGATGCAACACCCGATAACAACTGTAGAAGTATTACAGTTATGATTACCGATAATACACTAAAACAGGTTGCCCTTCCACTTTCTTCAACAATTTACTTGTCAAATTCAACAGATTGGGTAAAATACACAGTTGTATTAGATGTTCCCAAATTCAAATTGTTTAATGCCACAGTAGATTTCACTACTGCATTTTTAGGTTTTGGCATAAACACAACTTATACCACCGATTCACCTGCATTTACAAATTATTCTGGTGTGTTATTAGATGATATTAGCATGACTGAATACACCGGACCAACTGTACTTTATGTTAAGCAAAATGGTATTGGCGATGGTAGCTCATGGGCAAATGCAACTTCAGATGTTGTGGCTGCAATGAATCAAATTACTCGTGGAGAAGTACGTGTAGCAGCAGGTACATACTTTCCTTCTATGACTATTACATTGAAAGATAGCGTATTATTAAAAGGTGGTTTTGACCCCAATGGTTCAGGGACTCGTAATTTGGCTTATTACAAAACAATTTTGGATGGTAATATGAACAAACGACTTATTCTGGCTAATGATTCTGTTGCACCTTTTTACAATGAGGCAAAAGCAGATGGTTTTATACTTCAAAATGGTTATTGCAACTTTGGCTCTGCAGCACATCTTACATTAGGCGCAGTATTAGAAAACTGTATTCTTCGTAATAATACCGGAGCTGGTGTAGTGGGTGCAGCTGTGTATTTCAACAGAAACTTAAAAATACCGCAAGTATCAGCTAACAAAAATTACCAAAACTCTGGTGCATTGATTAATTGTCTAATTATCAATAATTCATCTAATGGCGGTGCAGGAGCAATATATGGTGCAGAATCTACACTTTACTCAATCATAAATACAGTTATAGCCAACAATGTGTGTTCTGAACCTACAACAGGAACCGGAGGTCTTTATATTGGAAAAAGTAGTCAGTGGACTCATGTACAAAACTGTATTTTCTATAAAAACAGTGGTGCAACAGTTGCGCTTAATAATATTAGGAATAATACCACAACGCAATTATTTGAAATACTTTACAATTGGTTCGATAATACAACTTTGCCATTTGTTCCTACTACAGACCCAAGATCTATTTGTAAAAACAATTATACTGCTACAAATATTTCAAGCCCTGATTTTGTACTTCCAACAAGTTTTGCGGGCGCAACAACAGATGCCACACAGTTTAACGAATTAGTAAATTCTAATTGGAGTTTAAAAGGAACATCTGGTTTGCTTGAGTTAGGTAATTCAACGCAAGGTCTCAGATTCCCTTACGAAAGTATGAATTCAAATGCAACTGCAAATCCTCCTAAAAGTTTTACTGCTATAACCACTGACATAATAGGAAGCCCTCGAATTGTGATGACTGAAGTAGATATGGGCGCTTATGAGTTCAATCCTTATGCTGCAATTAAGGAATTAAAAGCTATTGAAGATAATAATTTGGTAAATGTTCAAGGCCGTAATTTGACTATCAAAGCCGAAGGTAAAATAGAAATATATAACACTTTAGGACGACTTGTTCATGCTCAAAATAACAATGAATCAATAGTTTCAGTAAAACCTGGAGGCATTTACATGGTAAAAGTTACCAACTCGCAGAATGTGAGAGTACAAAAAGTGTTGGTACAATAAATTAACCATCTTTTATGGATTTAATATAAATCACATATCAATTTTGATAAGTATAATTTTATTGTCGGGAAGATTTTCTCCCCCAAATTTTCCCGACATATAAATTTCTTTTTTACTTCAAATGTGTGTGCTTAAGTTTATTTCTTTTTTTGAGGTGCTATTAATTCAATTAATCACCGTATTTTTCTGCTTAGAATAAAATTAAAATATTTAATTTCAATTTCTTCAATCTTTATACTTAGTGTTCAATATTAGTTTGAAAAAATCTTAGTGGGTATTAGTGTTTCTCAATAGACTTAGTGTTAAGGGTCTTATTTTTAATTGCATAGCAATTTAATCTATATAAAGTCTAATAGCTATACCACAAAGAAACACAAAAAAGATACACAAGGGTTCACTAAAAAATACAATAGCACCTCAAAAAAAGAAATTGCCATACTTAAATAGTATTCATTAATTACCAAACTACAAAAAATTGAATCGAAAATGAAAAAAATTACTTTTATCTTATTTTTTGCTTTGACAAGTTTCATAGCAAGTGCTCAAAATCTCATTACCAATGGTGGTTTTGAAAATGCAGTAGGCGGATATACCGTTTCGGAATCTACTGATAATGTGTTAATGCGTGTGGCAAATATTTACGATGGTACAAATGCAGCTACTTTTCCAACTGCCACTGCTGCCACTATTGCTCCGGGTCAATGGGTTAAAAAAGCTTTGTCCGTTGGTGATGATTTGGTTAAAGGAGTTGTAACTACAACAGCTTCAAAATCAGGTTCTAGTTCTTTGAATCTTAAAATTGGTGTATTAGCAACAACTGGTTATGAGAGATACATAAACGCTGTTGCGGCACAAAAATTAGCCTCACCGCTTGATAATACAAAAAAATACATTGTTACGTTTTGGGCTAAACAAGATGCTACTCCAAATAACAATTGCAGAAGTATTACTGTAATGATTACTGATAATACACTAAAACAAATATCTTATCCTCTCGCCTCTACAGTTTTTTTGGCAAATTCAGCTGATTGGGTAAAATACTCAGTTGTTTTGGATCTTCCTAAATTCAAATCGTTTAATGCAACAGCCGATTTTGCTACAGCATTTTTAGGTTTTGGCATAAACACAACTTATACCAGCGATGCGCCTGCATTTACAAATTATTCGGGTGTGTTATTAGATGATATTAGCATGACTGAATACACAGGACCAACTGTACTTTATGTAAAACAGAATGGAACTGGTGATGGTAGCTCATGGGCAAATGCAACTTCGGATATTGTTACTGCAATGAATCAAATTACTTGTGGAGAAGTCCGTGTAGCAGCAGGTACATACTTTCCTTCTATGGCTATTACATTGAAAGACAGTGTGACTTTAAAAGGCGGTTATGACCCAAATGGTTCAGGAACCCGTAATTTGGCTTATAATAAAACTATTTTGGATGGTAATATGAATAAGCGACTTATTCTTGCAAATGATACTGCTGCTCCTTTCTATTACGAAGCAAAAGCTGATGGTTTTATACTTCAAAATGGTAGTTGCAACTATGGTTCAGCGGCACATCTTACTTTGGGTGCAGTATTAGAAAACTGTATTATCCGTAATAATACTGGAGCAGGTGTAGTAGGTGCAGCAGTTTATTTCAATAGAAACCTTAAACTAGCATCAGTTTCAGCGAATAAAAATTACCAGTGCTCTGGTGCGTTGATTAATTGTGTAGTTATTAATAATTCATCCAATGGAGGTGCTGGTGCTATTTATGGCGAAAAATCTACACTATTTTCAATCATAAATACCGTAATAGCTAATAATGTGTGTACCGAACCTACAACAGGAACTGGTGGACTTTATATCGGAAATAGTAGTCAGTTTGATCATGTTCAAAACTGTATTTTTTATAAAAATAGTGGAGCAACAGTCGCTCTCAATAATATAAGAAATAACTCTTCAGTAGGTTTATATGCAGTACTTCACAATTGGTTTGATAATACAACAGTGCCAATTGTATCGAATGCAGACGCAAGAACTATTTGTAAAAATAATTATACTACCACAAATATCGCAAATCCAGATTTTGTACTTCCAACAAGTTTTGCAGGCGCTACTACCGATGCCACACAGTTTACCGAAATAGTAAATTCTAATTGGAGTTTAAAGGGAACATCTGGTTTGCTTGAATTAGGTAATTCAACCCAAGGTATAAGATATCCTTACGAAAATATGAATCCAAATGCTACTGCAACGCCTATTAGAAACATTACTTCCATAGCGACAGACATAATAGGTAGTCCTCGAATTGTGATGACAGAGGTAGATTTAGGTGCTTATGAGTTCAATCCTTATTCTGCGATTAAGGAATTAAAAGCAATTGAAGATAACAATTTGGTAAATGTTCAAGGTCGTAATTTAATAATAAAAGCCGAAGGTAAGGTAGAAATATATAACACTTTAGGACGACTTGTATATGTTCTAAATAACAATGAATCAATTGTTTCAGTAAAAATTGGAGGCATTTACATGGTAAAAGTAACCAACTCGCAAAACGTGAAAGTACAAAAAGTATTGGTACAATAAATTAACCATACTATTGAGTAAATTTCATAAAAATACATTCTAACATTTGGTTAATATTAGTTTTGTAGTCGGGAAGATTTTTTAATTTAAATCTTCCCGATATATAGACTTTTTGCTTAAAAATAGCCAATATTAACTAGAATTTAATATCAAATTAATAAAATTACAAACTATAAATTAAAAACAATCAAAAATGAAAAAAATTACTTTTATCTTATTTTTTGCTTTGACAAGTTTCATGGCAAATGCGCAAATTATTACCAATGGTGATTTTGAAACTGCTGGTACAATTAAACGTGTTACAAATTTTTACGATGCTGCAATTCAGGGAACCAATCCTACTGCCACAGCGGGCGAAGCTGTTGCTGCCGGACAATGGGTAAAAAGAGCATTGGATGATGCAAAGGCAACGGCAGTAATTACTACAGGTGGTCATACTGCTAATTGTTTAAATTTAAAAATAGCTACAACAAATAACGCTGCTTACACCAATTCATTGGCATTTCTTGCTGTACAAAAACTTACAGGTTTGGATAATACCAAGCGATACCTTGTTACTTTTTGGGCAAAACAAGATGCAACCACCACAAACAACTGTCATGGTGTAAATGTAGTTTTGGGCGATAATGTTGTAAAGTCATTATCTGCTCCGCTCACTGTTGGAACAATGCTTACGGGAGGAGTAAACTGGACACAATACACGGTGGTATTGGATTTACCAAAATACATTGTTTCAAACCCAACAGCAGATTTCAGTACGGCTGAATTCGGATTCGCCATTACTGTAAAAGCTACTACAGCAGCTGCAGGAATTTTGATAGACGATGTTGTAATGACAGAGCTTACAACACCTACAGTTGCTTATGTAAAACCAGTTGCTTCAGGTACTGGCGATGGTTCATCTTGGGAAAATGCCTCAGCAGATATTCAAACAGCAATTAATTCATTGATATACGGCGAAGTAAGAGTAGCTGCTGGAACGTATACCCCAGATGCAACCATTTCGCTCAAAGATGGAGTTAACCTGATGGGTGCTTATGCAGCCGATGGTTCGGGAACACGCGATATCTGGAACAATAAAACCATACTTGATGGAGCTGGAACAAAACGCATAATAATGAATAGCTCTAGTTCAAATCCATTCAAATATGCTACAATGGTAAATGGCTTTATTCTCCAAAATGGATATTCTGATTTAGGTTCGGCAGCATCGTTGAGCTTAGGTGCTGTATTGGAAAATTGCATTATTAGAAACAATACTGGAACTACTAAGGGTGCCGCTGTTTATTTTAGTCGCAACACATCGATATCTGGTTCCGCTTACAGTACAAACTACCAAGCTGCAGGTTCTTTAATTAACTGCCTTATCATCAACAATTCATCAACCGGTGGTGCAGGTGCAGTATATGGAGATGCGAATTCACTTTTTGGAATTGTAAATTGTGTGATTGCCAATAATACTTGTAGCGAAGCAACCACCGGGACTGGTGGGCTTTATATTGGACTTAGTGATCAATGGTTTCATCTTCAGAACAGTATATTTTATAACAATAGCGGAGCAACTACAGCTTTAAATAATGTAAAAAATGCTACTACCACAACTTTATCAGCAACTCTTAATAACTGGTTTAGCGACGCAACTATGCCTCTTACATATACTGCAGGCAAATTATCTGCCAATAATAAATCGGCAGCCGATGTGGCCACTCCTGGATTTGAACTACCTACTTCATTTCAAGGTGCAACTACTGATCCTGCTAAACTTGCGGAATATGAAACTTGTAACTGGAGATTGAAATCTACATCGGGATTAATTGGATTAGGAAATGCTACTCAAAACTTAAGAGTACCTTACGAAAATATTAATGCAATTGTTTTGGTAACAACTGGTGGTAGAGCTTATACAGATATTGCTACTGACTTAATGGGAAGTGCTCGCGTAATAAATACAACTGCTGATTTGGGAGTTTACGAGTACAATCCGGTAGTTGTAACAGCACTTTCGAGCGATGATACAAAAGGAACTGTAGCTGGTGGTATTACCGTAAGTAAAGGAACTTCTGTAACACTTACTTCAAGCCCTGCTAGCGGACAAAAACTTATTGACTGGAATGATGGTGTTTCAGATGTTTCTACCGCAGTAGATTACACATTTGTACCAATGGCTGATGTAACTGTAACTGCCACTTTTGATGTAATCTCAGGTTTATCTAAGAATATTCAAGACAATTTTGTTACAGTTGATGGACGTAACATTACAATAAAAGGCGAAGGTACAATTGAAATTTATTCTGCTGTAGGTAAATTGGTGTTGAAACAAGCACTCAATGGATCTGTAGTATCACTTGGCGATAATGGTATTTACTTAGTAAAAGTAAGTAATGCTAAAGGTGTTAAAATTCAAAAGATAGTAGTTCGTTAAACGTTTAGTTTTGCTTAGTGGGAGTGCGACTCTAAGTAGCGCTCCTACTAGGTGCTAAACTGTTGATTACATCTATATAAAACTCTCCATGATAAAAAAAATAATATTTTTAAGTGTCCTTTTTGTTACAAATCATCTTATTTGTTTTGGTCAAATTGATACAGTTGCCAATCGGTTAAGAAATGAGAATATCAACAAAGTTGTTGCAGATTCAAAGATTACCGGTTACTTAACTATCTTCAAAACAGATGGTAGTTATACGGATATAGACTATACAAGTACCGCTGGCACTGCATGGCCACAATTGGACCATTTAAATAGATTGTTGGAAATATGTATTGTATATAACAAGCCAAGTAGTAGTTTTTATCATTCGGCCAATCTGAAAGCTAAAATAAAAAGTAGTTTTGACTTTTTTGCGGCCTTACCAGTAAAATCCATTAATTGGTGGTATGAGGCTATTGGTATTCCTATCATATATGGTCCTGCATTGATATTGATGAAAACAAATGATGCTTTTGGTTTTGATCAAGCTACTTTGAATGCCTATTCAGCGGCTCGTCTTAAGTTTTTTGCACAATCAATTGCCCTTTGGCCTGGTGCCTCAACTGGTGCAAATAAAGTTTGGTTGCTAAATGGCTCCATCTATAAAGCTGCTATCGAAAACGACGCAACTACATTAAAATCTAACTTTGCATCGGTTTTTAGCGAAGTAAAAGTTGCTACTACTTCATCTGATGGAATCAAGCAAGATTTTAGTTATTATCAACACGGACCCCAATTATATTGTGCGGGATATGGAATGGCGTTTCTTTCGGATGTTACTTATTTTGGTCTAATCTCCAATAATACAGAGTTTCAGATGTCTAGCGCTCAAATCAAGTTATTGTCAGACGTTACAATTGAAGGTTATCATTGGTTTGCTCATAAAACAGCATACGATTTTGGTAGTAATGGGCGTGAAATTTCCAGATCAGCTTCAATGTCTACTGGTGGGCTGGTTACAATTATTGATCGGTTAATATCCTTGAATGCTCCACGAATAACAGAATTGCAAAAATGCAAAAGTTATCTTAACGGAACTGCCGACTTTCAGGCTCCAGGTAATAAGCACTACTGGAAAATGGATATGATGGTTCAACATGGAACAAATTTTTATTTATCAGCCAAATTTCCATCTAAAAGAACAGTTGGTACAGAATGGATGAATGGCGAAAATTTAAAAGCGAAAAATTTATCGTGGGGTGCAACCAATATAATGAATAGCGGTACTGAATACAAAGGTATTTTTGCTACTTGGGATTGGAGCATTATACCTGGCGTAACAAGTTGTAAAGAAACAATTGCTAAGTTTCCAACATCTGGAGGTAAAAATTTAATTCCTCTTTCAAGCTTTGCCGGAGGTGTGTCCAATGGTTCGTATGGTTTTGCAGCCTACGATTTTACAGGATTTACAAGTAATACTGATAGTTACGTTGATATTGTGGCTCGTAAATCGTATTTCTTCACGCCCGAAGCCATGTATTGTATGGGAGTTGGCATCGATGCCAATAAAACAAATCCTGTTATTACTGCCATTAATCAATGTTATTCAGTAGGTGATGTAACAGTAAATGTTGGTGGTGTTAAATCCATTTTTGCCGACACGCTTAGAAATTACCGCCTCACTACTCTAAATTGGTTGCACCACAATCAAGTAGGTTATTTCTTCCCAACCATTGGAAATAATATTTATGTTGGAAATAAAAATCAATCTGGAGCATGGTATGATATAAATACTTCTGAAAGTAAAACAAAACTAACCAACAAAGTATTTAGTGCATGGTTTAATCACACTAACATGCCTGTAAACGGTAAATACGAATACATTGTAGTTCCTGCAAAAAATATAAGTCAATTTGAAACGTGGACTACAACAAATCCATTGAAATCCATTGTTAATGAAAGAACCAAACAAGCCATTTATGATAAAAATGCAGGTATCTATGGTGTCGTTTTTTATGCAGTTGACAGTGTTGTACTTGAAAGTAATCTTAAAGTGTGGGCTGACAAACCATGTATTATGTTAATTCAGTATGTAAATGCTACCAAAACTTATAAAATATCGGTTGCCGATCCTTCGGCAAGTAGTGCAGATGTAACTATTAAATTATCCAAAAAACTATCTGGAAGTGGTGTTACAAATAATTTGGATAATACTTCAAGTATAAGATTTGTTTTGCCTACCGGCGAAAATTTGACAAAAACAGTTACTGCGGATTTTCAGGATATTGGTGTAAGCGGATTGAATAATACAAATGAAGACAGTAGAGTAGTAATATCACCGAATCCTGTTACCGACATTTTAAACATTAGAACTAATGGGATAGTAAATCCTAAAATTCAGATAGTTGAAATAAGCGGTAAAGTGCTTTTTCAAATGATACCAAAGAATGAAAATGTATCTATAAATATTAAAAATAAAATAAATAATGGAATCTACTTTGTAAGAGTAGTAGGTGTAAATTATTCAAACAGTGTAAAAATTATTGTTTGTCGATAAATTGTGTTGCTAAATTTTGACAGAGTATTTTTTAAGGTGTATTTAGTAAAAATTTTGTTTAATTTTTGATTGAGTTTTGATTGAGTTGAGGGTGGTATGTGTTATGCCACCCTTTTTTTTAGAATTGATGAAGAGTATTATATTAACACTAGTTTTTAATTGTAATTAGTCAGTAAAGTAGAATTACACAGAATAATTGTTTTTTTATCTTTCTCTCTCTCTATATTTTGATGGCGAAACACCAATTATTTTGCCAAAAATTCTACTGAAATAGGCAGCGTCGTCAAATCCGAGTTTTGGGTAAATGTCGGAAATTTTAATATTAGATAACTCAAGATATTCGCACGCTTTCTGTATTTTAAGTGTTATGTAGTATTTTATTGGTGACTGCTTTGTCTCTTCCTGAAAAAGAACTGAAAAATGAGATGGTGAAAATCCAAAATGAGATGCTAATTGATCCAAAGTGAGATTTGTGTGGAGATTTTCACGCATAAAATAAATTACTTTTTCGCTGAAGCGTTGTTCGGTATCAATATGCGACCGTACATGTCTGAATTGATCTAGGTATTTGAATGATGCTAAAAAGTGAAAAAGACAATTTGATGCATAACAATAATGATCTATTTGATGGCTCAATTCGAGATTTTCATAAATTTCTTCGAATAGATTGATACGATCTTCAAGCCGAGAATTATTTCCGGGTAGAATTTGACGGGGTACAACTGGCATCATGTAGAAATTTGATGACATTTTCCCCATAAAGTGTATAAAATATAAGGTCCAAGGGTTTTTTTTATCAGCACCGAAACTATGTGGAATGTCCTGAGGGAGTATTACAAATTCGTTTTCCTTGACTTTGTAATATTTTTCTCCGATAGTGTACCAGCCTTCGCCAGAAACGCAATACATCAAAATATTATAATTAACCCCTTTGTCTTTGTTAACATAATGGTATTTTACTGAAGGAAAAAAACCAATTTTACGTATATATAGGTTTTTTAAAATGGGATGATTATCGCATTTTTCAAGAATTTCAGAGCTTACCGTTATCACTCTTTGTCCTTTGAAACCTTCCCTAATTTGTGGCATATTATATAATTTTTTAATCGTAAGATAGTCTAAGATAATCGCAACAAAGTTATATATTTATATTCAAAAATAAGATGAATTTTGTAAATTATATCAGAATTATTACAAACTATTTATTTAGAGTTCATTCAGAGCACTTTTAGCAAATGTTTTTTACTAGAAAATTATATCTGAAATTAACAAATTAATTTACATGTCAAATTATAACAAAACGCCTTTTTTCTCAGTGTTCGGTAAATTGTTCTCTGGTTGGAACAACATTATCGAGGAGATTAATTCAAAAATTATAAATTCAAAAAAAGACACCTACGTTTTAACAATAGAGTGTTATCAAGGAGTAAATAATGATGAATTAATTTCAAATATTAAGAATTTAAATTCGACTACGTTTATAAATTCTCAAGATTCATTTTACGATGAAGATATTATTCGCAAAAAGACTGCTCCAGATGTGACAGAAGATGCTTTGTTTGGATTTATGACAAGGCTTACATTTCATGATTTTATTGACCCGATAAAACTTAAATCAGTTCGCAAAAAAATTAAAGAGGCTACTGGTTTGGTAATTGTTTATGGTAATGCAGCATTTTTGATTCCAGAAAAGTCAGATTGTATAGTTTATGCCGATATGGCTCGTTGGGAAATTCAACTTCGCCAACGTAAGAATGAAATAAACAACCTTGGCATTAATAATTCTGATGAACCTGCAGGTATTCAATACAAAAGAGGTTATTTTGTTGACTGGAGAGTTTGTGATAAATTGAAACAAGAGCTTTTCACAAAAGCAGACTATTGGCTGGATACAAATAAAACAAATAATCCGAAAATGCTCCGCACTCAAATAATGCTAAATGGACTGGATGCTATTTCAAAAAGTCCATTTCGTGTAGTACCATTTTTTGATCCAGGCCCTTGGGGAGGCCAATGGATGAAGCAAAAATTTGAACTCGACAATTGTAAGCCAAATTATGCCTGGTCTTTTGATGGCGTACCAGAAGAAAACAGTTTGTTACTTGAACTTGATGGTGAGATATTCGAAATGCCAAGTATTAATCTTGTTTTTTACAAAAGTAAAGAATTATTGGGCGAACCCGTGGTATCTCGTTTTGGAAAAGAATTTCCAATTCGTTTCGATTTGTTGGATACTATTGATGGTGGTAATTTGAGTTTACAAGTGCACCCTACAACGCAGTATATTCGTGAAAAATTCGGAACGAGTTACACTCAAGATGAAAGCTATTATATGCTTGAAGCAATGCCAGACGCAACTGTATATCTTGGCGTTAAGGCGGATTGTGATGGTGACCAAATGATTGCCGATTTGAAATATGCGAAAGAAACAAGTTCTGAGTTTGATACTGAAAAATATGTTAATAAGTTTCCGGCTAAGAAGCATGATCATTTTTTAATACCCAATGGTACGATACATTGTTCAGGAAAAAACGCTTTAGTTTTGGAAATTAGCGCAACTCCATATATCTTTACATTCAAATTGTACGATTGGGGACGTTTGGGAATTGATGGTGTGCCTCGTGCTATAAACATTGATCATGGTGCCAAAGTTATAGATTGGAAAAGGGATACTAAATACTGTTCAGATAAATTGATTAATAATTTTGAAGTTATTGGTGAGGGTGATGGATGGCGTGAAGAAAGAACAGGACTTCATAAAAATCAATTTATTGAAACTCGACGTCACTGGTTCACAAATACAGTAATTCATCACACTTGCGATAGTGTTAATGTGTTGAACCTAATTGAGGGTAACGAGGTTATCGTTGAAAGTCCAACCAATTCTTTTAACCCATTTATTGTTCATTATGCCGAAACTTTTATTGTTCCAGCATCTGTAAATACTTATACCATTCGTCCTTATGGAGCAAGTGAGGGAATGAAATGTGCTACTATAAAAGCTTATGTTAGACATAAGTGTTAATGTAAAGAAGATATGTACGAATTTGATAAACGCATAGTGATGACGCTTGATGGTGGGGGAACAAACTTTGTTTTTTCTGCAATTCAAGAGCACCAGGAAATTGTAAAATCAATTCATTTGCCTTCAAATGGACATGATTTAAATCTGTGTTTAGAGTCTATCTTTTTAGGTTTTGCCAAGGTTAAAGAGCAGCTGTCATCTGAACCAGTAGCAATTAGTTTTGCATTTCCAGGTCCTGCCGATTATGCAAATGGTATTATCGGAGAGCTCCAGAATTTAAAAGCTTTTCGGCAACCAATAGCATTAGGTCCTATTCTCGAAGAAAAATTTGGGATTCCAGTTTTTATAAACAATGATGGAAATTTATATGCTCTGGGCGAAGCATTAGGTGGTTTCTTGCCCGAGATAAACAAAAGACTTGAAGCAGCAGAAAATCCTAAAAGGTATAAGAATTTACTGGCATTAACTTTAGGCACGGGTTTTGGCTCTGGCTTTATTAACGATGGAAAATTAGTATGGGGCGACAATGGATGTGCAGCAAATATTTGGGCTTACAGGCACAAAAAATTTGAAAATTGTATAACAGAAGAAAGTGTTGGAGCAGCAGCCATTAAAAGATTGTATGCTGAATTTTCTGGAGATTTTGAATCTCAACTAACACCAAAAGATATATTTGATGTTGCTGATGGAAAGAAAAATGGCGATCAAAAAGCTGCACAGCAAGCATTTGCTGAACTTGGCGAGGAGGCTGGAAATGTAATTGCACATGCAATATCTATTATTGATGGATTAGTGGTTATTGGAGGTGGAATTAGTGGCGCTGCGAAATTTTTTATGCCGTCATTAATTAGAGAAGTTAATTCTCAAATTAGAAAGTTAAATGGCGATTGTTTTCCTAGACTAGAGATGAAAGCCTATAACCTTGAAGATGACATTGAACTCAATGAGTTTATTGCACCTAATCAACAATATATTGAGGTTTTAGGGTCAGTCAAAAAAGCTTTGTACGATTCATCCAAACGTATTGGAATTGCCATTACCAAACTTGGTACAAGCAGAGCAATAGCTCTCGGCGCTTATACTTTTGCATTGAATAAACTCGATGAAAATAAATCGTTTTAATAGTCTGGTTAATCCAACTTGTTTGCCTTGATTCACACCCTTAAATTTTAATTTCACATGAATAAATCTACAACTTCAAAAGTGCTTCCTGTGTTATTTGGCTTCTTTATCATGGGTTTTTGCGATGTAGTGGGAATAACTTCTGCGCATGTTAAAAACGATTTTGGCTTGAGTGACACAATGTCAAATATGATTCCAGTAGCATTATTTTCAATGTTTTTGCTTTTCTCAATTCCAACAGGAATTTTAATGAATAAAATTGGACGAAAGCGAACAGTTTTAGCAAGTAATGTTATTACAATTATTGCAATGTTTTTGCCATTAATTGGTTATTCATTTGCCATTTCATTAGTGGCATTTGCTTTACTTGGAATAGCCAATACGATTTTGCAAGTGTCATTAAATCCTCTGCTAACCAATGTTGTAAAAGGAAATATGCTCACAAGTAATCTTACAGCTGGTCAATTTATAAAAGCAATTTCTTCTTTTTCAGCTCCTTTTATAGCTGTTTTTGCTACAGAGTATCTTGGAAGTTGGCAAATGATTTTTCCAATTTATGCAGGCATCACAGTACTTTCTACTATTTGGTTGATGAGTACACCTATCGAAGAGCTTGATGTACAGAACAAAATATCCACTTTTAGCGAAGTGTTTGATTTGTTGAAGGACAAGACCATTTTTCAATTATTTTTGGGAATTTTATTTGTTGTGGGGGTAGATGTTGGATTAAACACAGTAGCATCAAAAGTGTTAATGGAAAGATGTGGATTGCAAATTGCTGACGCTGGTTATGGTTCTAGTATCTATTTTGCCTTTCGTACCATTGGTGCTTTTACAGGCACCTATTTCCTTGCAAAATTTTCTTCCGAAAGATTTTTTAAAATTAATGTTTTAATTGCTATCTTGGCAATAGTTGTGCTTATTTTCACTTCTTCTAAATTTTTAATTTTTGCGTTATATGGGATAATTGGTTTTAGTATTTCTAATGTTTTTCCAATTATTTATGCTCATGCAATTTTTTTACGCCCCAACAAAACGAATGAAATTTCTGGTTTGATGATTACCGGTGTGATAGGTGGTGCAATTATTCCAGTTATAATGGGATTATTGTCAGATGCTTTTCACTCACAAGTAGGTGCATTGATAGTTATTTTGATAAGTTCATTGTATCTTTTGTATTGTGCATTTGTAGTGGCCGAAAAGAAACTATGATTGCTAGATAGCTGAAATGTGAATTGTAATAATATTTACAAATTCGTTTTAAAGTGTATATGATAATCTCTCTAAATTTTAAAAGTTAGGTTTTTTATTTAAATCTCAACAATTAATCCACACCATTCTTACTATTAATATTGACTCTTGATGTTCCGATATTGACGGGACAATAATACTTCCTTAATACTTTCAATTGCATTATACAGTAATAATCTTCATTTGCTTTATCTGAAAGTTTACAACAGCAATAATTATTATACCTCGTAAAAATTAAGATATTTACATTTCTGACTGCTATGTGTGTATTATTGCAGGCCGAAATGTTTAATGTTTAATTTTTGGTGACATTACGGCAATCAATAAAATTGGCTTATAAGCAAATACGGAATTTTATATTGTTTTTTTTAAGCATGTGTTTTTTGACAAGTCGATATTGATTATTGCCAATCGAAATATAGTCCAAGTAAATCAGAATAATATGATACTTTATTTGAAAAAAGCATGGGTATTTTTGTATGCTGTTATATATGCTGAAATTTCAGATTTGAAATGATAAAAATGAATTGCAGCTTTCGTTATTTTTCTTGATTGATCTTATAAAAAATATCGTTATATTACTAATAATCTTAAATTTAAAATTATTTTGCTTATGAAAAAACAAAAAATTAAAGTCTGGAAATTGCTGTTGTTTTTTAGCGCATTGCTATTGACAACTATGCAAATAAATGGTCAGATAAAGGGTAAAATCTTGGATTCAGGAGGAATGCCGCTCCCAGGTGTAAATATTATAGAAAAAGGGACACGAAATGGCGTCATGTCTGATATAAATGGCAATTATCAGATAAAATTAAAAAATGAAAAAGGAGCTGTTCTTTCGTTTTCATTTATAGGTATGGATGCAAAAGAACTCCCAGTAGATGGTAAAACAACATTAAATGTCACCTTAAATGATGACTCAAAAAAACTTGATGAAGTAGTTGTTGTTGCCTATGGTACGCAAAAAAAAGTTTCTGTAACTGGTGCAATTTCATCCGTAAATACAAAAGAATTAAAACAAAGTCCATCTGCGAATTTTGTTGGAGCTCTAGCTGGTCGATTACCAGGTTTAATAACTGTTCAAAATAGTGGACAGCCAGGTACTGAGAATATTGCTTTTTATTTGCGCGGTGCAAGTACTACCAATGGTCAAAGTCCTTTGATTTTAATTGATGGAGTGCCCAGAGATAATATTACCACAATTGACCCGAATGAAGTTGCTACAGTTTCTATTTTAAAAGATGCTTCGGCAACAGCTGTATTTGGGGTACGAGGTGCAAATGGTGTGATTCTTATCACAACAAAACGTGGCGCTTCGGAAACACCACAACTTAGCGTTTCGGCAGAATATGGTTTGCAGGATTTTACACGAACTGTACAAAATGTAGATTCGTGGGATTATGCACGACTTAAAAATCAGGCACTTAGAAACGATGGCTTATTACCTCAATTTTCGCAAGACCAAATTGAAAAATATAGAAGTGGTTATGATACTTACATGTATCCAAATACTCGCTGGGTAAAGGAATTAGTAAAACCTAACACACCCATGAGTCGGTACAATGTGAATGTTACAGGTGGAACTGATAGGGTTAAATACTTTATGAATGCTAGTTACATGCATCAAGGTGGTATGTTTAATACTGAATCAGAAGCTAAATTAGGTTACGATCCACAATATAAAATGGATAGATATAACTTTAGAACCAACCTGGATATTAAAGTAAATAGCTGGATTAAAACTACAGTGAATTTAGCTGGATATTTAGAGAATGTAAATGCTGCAGGTTCGGTAGGTACAAGTCGCGGTAATCCACTATACATTGTAGTTGGATTGTACCAAGCAATTCCAACTCAACCAGGCCCATTAACAAGAGAAGGGTATGGAGTACCAGCAGGAGAGGTGATTTCTTCCACTCAAAACTCAAATCCTTCTTATGGTGATTTGAACCGCATGGGATATGTAAATACTGATAGAGCAAACTTGAACTCAACTTTGGCATTTGATTTTGACCTTGGTTGGATGATTAAGGGGTTAAGTTCCAAAGTTATGGGATCTTTCGACTCAAAATCTACTGCAGTAATTGATGGTAACAAATCATTTTTGATTTATAATTATGCAATAACTCAAACAACAGATGCTACAAGTGGATTAATAACCGATAAATTAACTTTAACTCCACGCGGCACACCAACATTTTTTCCTATAACACTTTCAAAATCTGCCTCATTTCAATATGCAGTGAATTTGCAATGGGCAATTAACTATGCCCGTACTTTTGGCAAACACCAAGTAACAGGAATGATTTTGACACAACGTGATAATAGTGAAGTGGCTTCAGGTACAAGTGATTTGCTGTTGCCATACAACGTTTTAGGTGTCGCGAGTCGTGCTACTTATGGCTATGATAATCGCTATTTGTTAGAAGTCAATGGTGGTTATAATGGTTCAGAACAATTTGCACCGGGCACTACTCGTTTTGGATTTTTTCCAGCCGCATCTATTGGTTGGGTACTTTCCAATGAGGCGTTTATGAAAAATCAAAATGTAATTACTAACCTTAAAGTTCGTGCTTCGTATGGTAAAGTTGGTAATGATAAATTAGGTAGTGATCGCTTTCTTTATTTAGACAATGTTTCGGTAGTAACTGGTGGATTATCTTCTAGTTTAGGTTCTGGAAAATATGTAAACGAAGATCTTTTTG
Organism: uncultured Bacteroidales bacterium; assembly: GCA_903911085.1. GTDB lineage: Bacteria > Bacteroidota > Bacteroidia > Bacteroidales > Paludibacteraceae > Paludibacter. The sequence goes on from CAIWCC010000117.1 coordinate 62,890, forward strand.
GTAATCCACTCATTTCATGGGAAACTGCCTATAAGCAAAATTATGGAGTTGAACTTTCTATAATGAAAGATTTGGCCTTTACAGGCGATGTGTTTTTTGAAAAAAGAGATAATATATTAATTACTCGTGGAACAATACCAGCAATTCAAGGTATTCCTTTAGGGGTGTTGCCCAAACAAAATTTAGGACAAGTAAACAACAAAGGTTTTGAGTTAGAATTAACTTATACGAAAATTGTAAATAAAGATTTTTCATTTATTGTTCGTGGAAATTACAATTATAACGAGAATAAAGTTATAAATTTTGATGAGGCACCAAACGATCCATCTTTTCCATACGCATATTCACGTACAGGTTATTCGTTAAGTCAAAACTGGGGATATGAAATTGATTGGAATTCTCCAGGAAAAGGTTATTATACTTCGGCCGAGGAAATTACAAACTCAGGACTGACTTACGAAGGAATTCAGCCACAAGCCGGAGATTTTGTATATAAGGATATTAATGACGACAAAGTTATCAATACAAAAGATTATACACCAATTAAATATGGTAATATACCACGTATTACTTATGGTGCTAACTTTTCGTTAACTTACAAAGGATTCGATATATCAGCTATGTTGCAAGGAACAGCACAATTCTCGAATTACTATTCGAGTTGGGGAGTTTTTGAAACTCCTGGTGGTGAGGGTAATTACTATGATTATCATGTGAATGCATGGACCAAAGAATTGTATGATGCAGGGGAAAAAATTACTTACCCACGTTTATCTACAGCTGGTTCAAGTAGTTTAGCACAAAATTCTTTCTTTATTATGGATAAATCATATTTAAGATTGAAAAATGCTGAAATCGGTTATAATCTGCCTCGAAATGTGGTTAAAAAGTTTGGAGCTCAGAAAGTTAGATTATATGTGAACGGTCAGAATATTTTTGCTTGGGATAATTTGCCAACTAAGAATTTCGACCCAGAACAAGCGGCTGCTACTTCAGTTCCAATTCTAAGGGTATTTAATTTTGGAGCTAATATTGTATTCTAATAAATTTGAAAAAAATGAAAAACAAGATATTAATTTTATTATCAATAGTAATAGTAGGATTTTCGTCGTGCCAAGATGTATTGAATATTGCACCAGATGGACGTAAAACTATTGACGAAATATTTACAGATGATGCTACTACAGCAGCTTATCTAAATACGTGTTATTTGAATTTTCCAAAGCTAGGTCTTAGAAACTATTTCAACACTAATTATCGTATCGCATTTTCGGATGATGCATGGGCTGGATATCTTCAAATTATGCCAGTTTATAAAGGAAGTATGACCTCAGCTTATAATGTGAATGAAAATGATGCAGGTGTAGCTGGTTGGGATAATGCTCTTGGTTTCTGGAATATACATTGGCGTAATATCCGTAGTTGTAATTTGTTTCTAAGTAAAATTGGGACTGCCAAAGTAAACTTAGAATCGGATAGAAAACGTTGGACTGCCGAAGCAAAAGCTTTGCGTGCTTTTTATAATTTCGATTTGGTTAAACGTTATGGTCCAATGCCAATTATTACTTCGCCAGGTGGTTTGGATTTTGATGCAAAATCACTTAAACGCGAAACTTTTAAGGCTTGTATTGACAATGTGATTAAAGATTGTGACGAAGCAATTGCTACCGATGAATTTCCTTGGAGAATAACTGCAGCAAGCGAAAAGTACCGTTTTACAAAAGGTATAGCAGAAGCTATAAGATCCGAAGCCATACTCTTTGCTGCAAGTGACTTGTGGAATGATAACAATAATTATTGGCCAGAAGCAGAAAAAGTGACAAAAAATGCTTTAGATACATTATTATCAAATGGATACGAACTTTACTCAGTGCTCAGAGATGCCGCTAAGTTTCAATCGGCCTATCAAGAATACTTTTGTTCTGTAGCTGATGTAAGTTCAACACCGGTTGATAAGGAAACAATATTGGCTTCGTCCGATGCCAATGGAAGTTGGTACAATTTGAGTGGTCTTACATTAATGACTCCGAATCAATCTGGTTTAAATCCATCTCAAGAACTAGTTGATGCTTATGGTATGAAGGCTTCCGGCAAGCCAATTCTTAAGTTAGAAAAGCCTTATAATGACGAAAAACATCTTGATCCAAATTACCTTGCTGGCTCTGGATACGATCCGTTAAATCCTTATGTTGGGCGTGATCCACGTTTTTACGCTACAATTTATTATAATGGTGCAAAACGCTATAATAGAAGTAAAGTGTTAACTACTGTTGAGACTTTTAAAGGTGGAAACTGTGAAATTGATCCATCAGACATAAGAAAATCAGGTACAGGTTATTATTCAAAAAAATATGACCACCCTGAATCCGCTAGTCCAAATATTATTAACACCACTTATCGAATATTCCGTTTAGCCGAACTGTATCTCAATTATGCTGAAGCAGCCAATGAAAACGGACATTTGACAGAAGCAATTGCGGCCGTAAATGAAATAAGAAAGAGAGCCACTATGCCTCTTATTGATGCAGCTAATATAAAAGATAAAGCGGAGGCACGCTTAATAATACGAAACGAACGAAGAGTGGAACTTGCCTATGAAGAAAACCGCTATTTTGATAATCGCAGATATGTTAAGCCAAATGGAGATTTGAGTGCAACCGATAAGTATGTTACAGGAATGTGGATTGAACGAAAAGGAACATCGCCAAGTTATACTTACGAATACAGAAGGTGCGTAGTTGGTGATACCTATAGTGCAGCAACTAATACTTGGACCAATACTGGGTTGGCAAGAGCTTGTTATACCAATAAGTATTTAAGGTGGCCAATTGAATTGAATGAGGCTAAGCGTTTGTATGGTGCTACTGGTTTTCTATGGCAAAATGCGGGCTGGTAAATAAGTTGTAACTTTGAAAATTTAATAAAAAAAATAATATGAGAAAAAAACATATCATATCAATAAAAATTGTGCTTTTTTGTATTTCGGTTTTGTTAATTGCAACAAACCCCGTGAATGCTCAAGCAAAAAAAGGCAAGTTGTTTTTGACTGGGAAAGTTACCGATATCTTTGGTAAATCTTTGGTTGGGGCTCAAGTCAGATTAGAAAACACTGAACAAATAGCTGTTACTAATATGAATGGTAAATTTGAGTTAAATGTTTATGACCCCAAAGCTGTATTGGAGATTTCGTGCACTGGTTTTGGTACAAAAAAAATAATCAAAGGTGATAAAATGGTTGTTGATGTTGTATTAAATTATGATGCATCATTAAAAGACCAACAAATTTCCACAGTTTACGATAAACGTGAATCTTATTCAGTAACTTCTTCGGTTGTAACTATCTCGGGTGAAGAACTTAATAAAACACCATTTATGAATTTGGCAGCTGCATTGGCTGGCAGATTGCCAGGGTTAGTGGTGAGACAGTCAACAGCTGAACCAGGAGCAGAAACTTTTTCGTTAAATATTAGGGGACTTGGTACTAGCAATGGTCGTTCTCCATTGGTTTTAATTGACGGCGTTCCGTCGGGTAATTTACAATCAATTAACCCACGCGATGTTGCATCTGTAACTGTATTTAGAGACGGAGCATCAAATGCTTTGTATGGAATGCAAGCAGGTAATGGAACAATTTCTATTATAACAAAAAGTGGAGATTATGGTAAACCACGAATTAAAATTTCGATGGATCAATCTTATCGTCAACCATTGAATACACCAGATATGGTTAGCTCTTACGAATATGCGAAACAAAGAAACCAAGCCTATAAAAACGATGGTTATGGCGATTTTTATGCTTATTCTGAGTCAAAAGTTGATGGCTACAAAGCTGGTGATACAATTGGATTTTTTCCTAACAATAATTGGTACAAATACTTTATGGAGCCAATGGTGAAATCACAACGTTATAATTTTTCGGCTACAGGTGGATTTGATGGATTAAAATATTATACTAGTGTTGGTTATTCTAATGTTGGAAGTCCGTATAAAACTGATGGTGGTACTCCTCAATCTAATGATCGTATTGATTTTAGAACAAATGTTGATGTAAAGTTAAATAAATATATCAGCACTTCGATGAAGATTTCTGGACTGTTAAATAGAAAAAATAGTTCAATTGTTAGTGCTGCAGATATATTATCTTCGGTTTTTAATATGCCCCCAACCATTTATGGACCATTAACCCCGAATGATAAAGTTGTAGCTACTCCACAAACAAGCAGTCCAACTTATGGTAGTATAAATAGAAGTGGATTCCTGCAACAAACTACAACCAAGATGAATACCATTTTAGGATTGGATGTTGATTTATCATTTATTACCAAAGGACTTTCTGCTCAAGCATCTGCAATGTTCGATGCAAGTGCTTACAGCAATGTAAATGGAACGACTACTTATGAAAAATGGATACGTAATGATGCCAGACAGGATTCGTTGATTTTTATAAAACAAGGTACTGATATCAAAACTCCATTGTCTCTTACAAAAGGTGTATCTACAAGCTATATGTCAAATTCAAATGCATTATTGCGTTATGACCAAAAGTTTAATTTACATTCAGTAGGTGCAATCGCTTTTGTGAGGTATCAGCATGAAAATCATGCCGACTTAAATATTAACGGTATTTTGCCATATCAAAGATTAACTTATGGTGGTCGTTTTAATTACGGTTATTCAAATTTAATTTTTGCCGATTTAGCTGCTAGCTACGAAGGTTCTGAGCAATTTGCCCCTGAAAATAGATTTGGTCTTTTCCTTTCAGCATCGTTGGCTTGGGTAGTGTCAAATCATGAATTTTTGAAAGACAATGAAATACTAACATTTTTAAAATTACGTGCTTCACATGCAATTGTTGGTAATGACCAATTTGGCTCTGAGCGTTTTTTGTATCGCGACAATATTAGCAGAACTGGAACTGGTTTCATTGCTGGTTTAGGTGCTCCAATTGAAGAATTGCAAGCAGGTAATCGTATGTTGACATGGGAGAAAAGTAAAAAGTCAAACCTTGGTATTGAATTAGGATTTTGGAATCAGTTGACTCTTGGATTTGATGTATTTAACGAGGATAGATCAGATATTTTGGTAACATTAAATTCTGTTCCAATGAGTCAAGGGGTACCAAATGCAAATTTACCTATGGCAAACAAAGGCCTTGTAAATAACAAAGGTTTTGAGGTTCAATTGGGCTACAGTAAAACTTTCTCAAAAGACTTCAGTGTGAACTTACAAACTTATATGGACTATAACATTAATACTGTGTTGGAAAGTGATGAAGTGTCATTAGGTACAGATTATGCATATCAATATCGGTCGTTGGGCTATAGTATGGGTCAAAATTTTGGATACGAGATTGATAAATCGAATGGGAGTGGTTACTTTAACAGTGCAACTGAAATTGCCAGTTCAGGCTTAACATACGAAGGTAGCGCACCTCGTCCAGGTGATTTTATTTATAAAGATTTGAATGGTGATAAAATTATCAACGTAAAAGATATGGCACCTATGGGCTCACCTACTGTTCCACGCATTTCTTGGGGAGCAAATTTGAATGTGAGATGGAAAAATTTCGATGCTTCAGTTTTGATGCAAGGCTTAAGTCAGGTTTCTCAGTTTAACAGTGGTTTGGGTTATTATGACTATGTAAATAATGGTACATATTTTAATTTACATCGAAATGCATGGACTGCCGAAAGGTTTGCAAATGGACAAGAAATATCTGCTCCTGCTTTATCTGCATTAGCTAATAGTAGTAATAAAGCAAACGATTTTTATCTTGCTGACAAATCGTTTATAAGAATAAAAAATGTAGAAATTGGATATCAAATTCCAACTGTATTGACCAATAAAATTAAAATGGAATCGGTACGCATTTATGTGAATGGCAATAATTTATTGACTTTTGATAACCAAAACAACAAAGATGTTGATATTGAGATGGGTAGTTATACTACATTCCCAACCAATCGGACCTTGAATGTTGGATTAAATGTAACCTTTTAAATTTAGAGAAATAGTATGAAAAAGAAAATAAATTTGATAAGTGTATTTTGCGCTGTATTGCTTTTTTCGGCTTGCCAAGATGTATTTAAAATGCCTACTGATGGGCGTTTATCTTACGATGACGTTTTTTCAGACAACTCGCTAACAAGTGGCTATCTGAATAAATGTTATGCTTACATTCCATTGACAGGAATGAGCTACGATAGCAATAATTTTTTAGCTGTTTATGGCGACGAAGCGCAAGATGCGGAAGATGTTCAAAATGGTCGTAGTGCAAATTTTTATAGTGGTATGTCTACCTCTTCTTCCAATTTGGTAGAAAGTGGTTCTAATGGTTCTGCATACAATAATATGTACACTGGCATTCGAAAATGTAATGTGTTTATTGACAATATTGATAATGCTAAAAACATCAATATTGAAACTAACAGGAATAGATGGAAAGGGGAAGCTTATACTTTGAGGGCATTTTACTTTTGGTATTTAATAAAAAGAATGGGCCCACTTCCGATAATTAGACACGAATTGCCTTTGGATTTTGATTACTCAACTCATACACGTCCTACGTTTTATGAGTGTGTGAAGTCTGTAATTCAAGACTGTGATAGTGCTTTGAAACAACCCGATTTTCCTTGGCGTACCAATCTTGAAAATGATAGAGGTTCTATGAATAAATCTGTGGCTGTGGCTATTAAATCACAAGCTATACTTTTTGCAGCAAGTCCACTTTGGAATGGTGGAAGTGACTACTGGGCAGAAGCTGCCTCAATTACAAAAATTGCGTTAGATAGTTTGTTGACAAAAAATTATGCTTTGTACAATCCTAAAGCAGCAAGTCCAACAGTTAAAGCGTATAGTGACTATCAACGTTTCTTCTTATTAAAACCTGAAGTACTAGATAATCCTGCAAATGACAAAGAGACCATTTATTCTCAAAAGGCACAAATTGGTGCTGTTTGGCAACAACATGGTTTGCCTACTGTTACCGATGTATCGAAGGCAGGTGCTTGTCCATCACAAGAGTTAGTAGATGCATACGAAACGTTAAATGGAATGCCTGTTCTTAATCCAGCTCAACCATACTTAGATGCCGATCATCTTCAGCCGAATTATAATACGGCAAATACTCAGTACAATAAGTTGAAACCTTATGAAAATAGGGATCCACGTCTTTTCTCAACGATTTATTGTAATGGTGTGAATTTAAACTTAACCACTAACACTTTACCTGTTTGGACTTATGTAGGTGGTACGGCTGGTATTTCAAGAACCGATCGTAAGTTCACACGAACTGGATATTATTTGAGAAAATTTGCTGATTATACTTCTACTAAAACTGCAAATAAAGATGGATACTGGCGTTATTTCCGTTTAGCCGAAATGTATTTGAATTATGCCGAGGCTGAATTTCATGCAAATGGTGTTACAACCAATGCTGTGAATGCATTGAACCAGACTCGTTTACGTGCTGGTTTACCTGCACTTCCTGCAACGATTTCGGCTGTAGAATTTGAACAACGTTTGCGTAACGAACGTCGTATCGAATTTGCTTTCGAAGAACAACGCTATTTTGATGTTCGTCGTTGGAAGGTTCAAGCCGAAAATGAAGCCATTATTACAGGTATGAACATTAAGGCAGTAAGTCCGAACGTGTTTAGCTACGAACGTATTGTTGTAAGCAGACGCAATGTTACTGATCCAAAATATTTAATTTGGCCAATTCCATACGCAGAACAACTTAAATATAAGCAAGTTGGGGTTGATTATCAAAACCCAGGTTGGTGATTTTTTTTTTCTAGCGTAATAGTTGTCATATTTTCAATAATGAATGTTGTATTTGTAATTTATTCTTTACTTCTATAACAGTTATTTATTGAAAATATGACTACTGTTTTTTTAGAATTCAATATTTTTGACAATTTAATTCACAAATATCATAAATGATGAAATCCAATTTCGCTAATAATTGTGGTGGTTTTGCCAAACAAGATTATAAACAATCAAAATCGGTTGTTTCATTAGTAGTTTTTGTAGTTTTTTTGTTTAGTGGTTGCAAATCAGATGAACCAATAGTATCTGATACAGGAATTCCACCTGTAATAACCATTGAAGCATATAATTCACAACCAGTATATGCAGGTGGAGTCTGGTCATTGAAAGATGAGAAAGGAATGGACGATCTAGCGAATCCTGCAAATTCCGACAGTTTTCGGGCAAAAGGTGGTCGTTTGTATATTCATGAATTAGGCTGGGATTACACATCAAAAGCCAACCAAGCTATTATTGCTGGACTATTTCCAAATTCACCAATGTGGGAATCATCTTATTCTGAGACATCTGGGGTTGGACATATAATGAGTATACTCAGAGGTCGCCTTGTTACATACTGGAAAAAGGCCGATTATCTTACTGTGAATTTTCTTTCCGATAAATCTACAGCTCAAATGCAAGAAGTGCGTGACTCAACTAATGATTTTGTTGGAAAGGTTGCTCCCATTTTTTCGCCAAATTCAGGCGCTTGGAATGGTGCACCTTGGAATAGTACAAAGTGGGACCAAACCAGAGTCAATATTAAAATTGGTGGCGCTTTGGCTACCGATTCTCCTCCTTATTTTTATTTGTCTCAGCCCGAGGGGTATAAAGCATTTATTGCCGACGAGATTAAATGGTGTAAGGCAAATAATATCGACATGATTGCTATAATACATCCGGGTACAAGTGTCGATTTCAATGAAGATTTTAGAAAATACCGTGCCGATTTAAAAGCAAGAGGTGCTGTGCCAGATATTTGGGCAGTGGAATGTTATTATGGAGGTCCTGGAGGTTTGCACCCAATTGGAAGTGAAGAAACTGCGAATGATTTGATGTACACAGCTTTGAAAAATACTGATTTTACTTTGTCAGGAAAAAAGAATTTTAGTTTTACCAATTCGTTAGTTGTTGACCCACTTATTTCTGCCGAGTTTCAAGGTGTTTCAAATATTGTAATCGGTATCAGCGGTGTTGATTCCGTTTCGGTGAATAAAGTTTCTAAAATTGAACTGTATATTGAAGATCAGCTTGTAAAAACTAAATTGCAAGCACCTTTTGAATGGAACAAGAACGGTGAGGATGCTTTATTGAGTCATTTAGCAATTGGTAAATATAAATTAAAATTTGTTTCTACAGATGCTTTGGGTTTGGTGAAAACGTACACAATTAAAATTCAAATTTCAAAATAAAAAATAATCATTACTTTAAAATTATCCACGTCACTAATATGAAAAGTGAAAATTGCAAAACGAACAAACTAATTATTCAATTCATTGGTTGCTTATTCGTTCTTAGTATTTTAAATATTTCGACAGTTATTGCTGAAAAACCTCAATATGGTGCGTATCCTGCATCGCTACAACCGTCGAAGGTGTCGAAACTGATAGTAACAGTTGCAGAAAAATATCGTACAGGCAACTTTGAACTTACCCCAACTTCAAAAGAATTGTTGAAAAAGGCAATGATTGACGTTAGCTTTGTTACAAAGAATGATAGTTATGTTGAAATTTCAAAAGCTATTGAAGCTAAAGAAGTTACAAAATCAGATACTGTTTTTTCCAAAGTGCAAAATGCTCAACTGGAATTGTTTCGAACCATCTCAGGTTTACCTGCAAAAGATGGTAAAACGGTTTTAAATAAGGCTGTTTCAAATTCAATTGTTCAAAATTTCAAAGGACAATTAGACCAAGCAGATCATTCTGGACTTTTAAAACAAATTTTGGAGCAAATTAAAGAAAAAAAACTCACCGATAATATAACCAATGGGTTATTTCTTTACAATGCAACATGGGGAATTAACCAACCTGTAGGAATGATGTGGCTCGATGTGTATCGAGTTCCAGTTATGCGGTTGTACATTGCTTTGTCGGCTTGCATTGATAAAAAAGGTAATTTAAAAAATAAGAAAAGCAGCGTTTTAGACGATGCCGCATTTCTGTTGGCTGCCTGTCAGGTTCACAAATTAAGCACTGATATGTCGCAACCAATGCTTTTTGTTTCTACTCCACAATACAGCAAAGACATTAATACACAAAAAAAACTACTTGCTGCTATGCCTATGCCGGACAAAGAAGCAACCATTGCTTTAATGCGCAAAACAGCTGAAGCTCAACTGAAAAATACATTTAAAGGAAGTGCCGGAGATGCAAAAGATGCTGATCGTTCGTGGTATCGTGGTTCGTTTTTTACAGGAATAATGTCAGCTTGGCGTGCAACGGGTGATGATTGGTATTTAACACAGGCTGAGGCATTGGCTGCAAAAACAAAATGTGAACCCGGACCAAATGCCATGCACGACGCAAATGACTTGAATATTTCTCAAATTTATCTGGAATTATTTGAAGCTGGCAAAGCAGGTCAATACAAACCAACTCAGCTTATTCTTGATAGTTTGATTAAAAATTATAACCCTAAAAAAGTTGAATGGTCGTGGTGCGATGCACTTTTTATGGCACCACCAACTTGGGCACGTATGGGAAAAATTACTGGCGACAAAAAATACTTTGAACACATGGATAAACTTTGGTGGCAAACCAGTGATTTGATTTACGATAAAGAAGCTTCACTTTTTCAGCGTGATTTAACGTACACGGTTCAAGAAGATGGTTTCCAGATAAAAGAACGCAATGGTCAGAAAATATATTGGGGACGTGGAAATGGCTGGGTTATGGGTGCTTTGCCTCGCGTACTGGAGTATTTGCCGGCTGATTTTGTAACTCGTCCAAAATACGAAGCCATGTTTAAGTCAATATGTAAAAAACTGCTGTCAATTCAAGGAAAAGATGGACTTTGGCGTTCGAGTTTGCTAGATACAAAATCATATCCAATGGGCGAAACAAGCTCAACAACCTTTTATTGCTATGCCTTTGCTTGGGGGATTAATCATGGTTTGTTGGATAATAAAACATATAAACCAGCTGCTTTTAAAGCATGGAAAGCACTATCAGCACTCGTAAATCCTGAAACTGGAAGGTTGGAATATGTTCAGTTGCCTGCAGATAGCCCGCGTTCACCAGTATTCAAAAATTGCAATGTAGAGTACGCCACTGGAGCATATCTTTTAGGCGGAGCTGAAATCCTTAAACTAATGAATAATAAATAGATAAAAGACTAATATGTTACAACAATCCAAAACAACAGAAATAAATATTTTTATATTGGCAATTTTTCTCATGTTCAATTCCGTGAGTATAGGTCAAAACAATAAGATAGTGAATAATATATCGCAGCTTTCGAAAATGCATTCCAATGTTTTTCAACTGTCTGACGATGATAGAACAGGTGCGTGGTGCTGGTTTCAGGATCAACGTGCTATCATTGATAATAGTAACCCGAAAAAACCAGTATTACTTACTGGTGTAGTTACTTATGGCGATAAAGATTCTGATCAAAGAGGTGACATTGATATGTATTGGGCTAGATTAAGTACAGATTTAAAGAAGCCAATGATTGAAAAGGGACGGTTCAAACTTGATAGCAAACTTCAAATGGACGACCATGCTTCACCAGCATTTATGATTAGACCAGATGGCAAGTATATGGTAACATGGTCGATGCACGGAAATGATAAATATATCCGCACCAGAATTTCTAAAACTCCAGGAGACCCCACAATTTGGACTGAAACAGTAAAATCGGATGCGCCAAGAGGTGGAATAACATATACCAACCCTTATTTTCTTTCGGAAGCAAATGAAGGTAAAGGGCAAATATTCAATGGAATACGCTCACGAGGTTTCGATTCTAATTATTTAGTATCTAATGATTTAGGCGAGAATTGGATTTATGCAGGTCGTGTGCTCGATGCCGAAGATCCTTGGCCAAACAATGGCGATGGTGGTCGTGCATACGTGAAATATGCAGGTGATGGGAAATCGAAAGTGCATTTATTTTCGACCGATGACCACCCGCGCGTAAACTTTAATAAAGAACGAACTGCACCAGGTCCTTATCTAAACTCAATTTATTATGCCTATATCCAAAATGGAAAGTTATACAAAGGAGATGGAACTGTTATTGATGATAATTTGCTTGATGATAAAGCTGTTCCGCCAACACAAATGACATTGCTATTGAAAGACAGCACATTGATGGGAAAAGATGCTATGCGAAGAGGTTGGGTTAATGACATTAAAATTGCTCCAGATAATAATCCATTTGGAATTATTCAATTCCGGGCAAATGACAATCCGTTAGATCATCGCTATTTTTATGTGCGATTAAAAGATGGAAAATGGAATGTGAATTTCTTGGCTTATGCTGGCGATAATATTGGCGAAGCGGTTGAAGCTGATTACACCGGTTTGGCATCGGTTGATGCAGCAAATCCAGATGTGGTTTTTATTTCAACAAGCTGTAATCCAGTTACTGGTAAACCGCTGATTAGTAAAGAAACAGGCAAACAACAGAATGAAATTTATATGGGTAAAACTGCCGATTTGGGTAAAAGCTGGACATGGGTGGCATTGACTAAGGATTCTAAGTGCGATAACCTAAGACCAGTTGTACCAACATGGACAAAGGGCAAAAGTTTAGTACTCTGGTTGAAAGGTGAATATCCCAATTTCCGTGAGTTCTACACAAAAATTGTAGGACAGGTTATTCAGCATTGATGGTTAATGCTATGATTTAAAATTAAATAGAGATAGAAAATAATAAGAGTTTAACCAAAATATAAATATTATGATATTATGAAACAACAATCAAAAACTTTATATAAAATTATTTTTGTTTTGTCAGTTTCTTTGTTGTTTAATTGCCTGAGTATTGGTCAAAACAATAAGATAGTGAAGAATATATCACAACTATCGAGAAAGCATTCTCAGATATTTCAACTGTCTGATAATGATAGACCAGGAGCTTGGTGTTGGTTTCAGGATCAGCGAGCAATTATTGACAATCGAAATCCGAACAAGCCAATTCTGCTCACAGGCGTTGTAACTTATGGCGATGCTTCGAGCGATAAACGTGGTGATATTGATATGTATTGGGCTAAAATAAATCCAATGTCATTAAATCCAATTTCTGAAAAAGGAAGATTCAAGCTAGATAGCAAGCTCCAAATGGATGATCATGCTGCACCAGCATTTATGGTTCGACCTGATGGTAAGTATTTAGTAACTTGGTCGATGCACGGAAATGATAAATATATCCGCACTAGAATTTCTAAAAATTCTGGCGACCCAACAACTTGGACAGAAACCGTAAAATCAGATGCACCAAGAGGTGGAATTACATATACAAATCCCTATTTCCTTTCAGAAGCAAATGAAGGCAAAGGTCAAATATTTAACGGAATACGTTCACGTGGATTCGATTCTAATTATTTAGTTTCGAATGATTTTGGTGAAACATGGAATTATGCAGGTCGCGTGCTCGATGCTGAAGACCCTTGGCCAAAAGATGGAGATGGTGGACGTGCGTATGTAAAATATGCCGGTGATGGAAAATCGAAAGTGCATTTATTTTCTACAGATGACCATCCAATAGTCAATTTCAATAAGGAGCGAAATGCTCCAGGTCCATATCTAAACTCAATTTATTATGCATATATCCAAAATGGAAAATTGTACAAAGATGATGGAACTGTAATTGACGATAATTTACTTGATGACAAAGCCGTACCGCCAACAAAAATGACTTTGTTATTGAAAGATAGTACATTCTATGGAAAAGATGTCATGCGTAGAGGATGGGTTGATGATATTAAAGTAGCGCCCGATAACAATCCTTTTGGCATTATTCAATTTAGGGCAAATGACAATCCTTTGGATCACCGCTATTTTTATGTACGACTGAAAAATGGTAAATGGAATGTGAATTTTTTAGCTTATGCTGGCGATTTTATCAGTGAAGTAGAGCAACCCGATTACACTGGCTTGGCAGCAGTTGACGCAGCAAACCCCGATGTGGTTTTTATTTCTACAAGTTGTAATCCTGTGACAGGTAAACCTCTGATTAGCAATGCTACAAAAAAACAACAGAATGAAATATATATGGGTAAAACCAATGATTTAGGTAAAACATGGACTTGGGCAGCATTGACTAAAGATTCAAAATGCGATAACCTGAGACCTATAGTGCCAACATGGACCAAAGGAAAGAGCTTAGTGCTATGGATGAAAGGTGAATATCCAAATTATAGAGAGTATTATACCAAAATCGTAGGGCAAGTTATTGAGTATTAAGATTAGAAAAACAAAAATTCAAACTTAGGGCAAACTATTCAAGAGTAAGCAATATTGTTTTAGTAACCACGTATTTGGTATCAAAAATAAACTTGGAAGTATCGTTTGATATTCTCGATAAGTATTACTACTACGGTGGAATTTATTTGGATTCTGCCAACATATATGCCAGTTGGTTTCCACGATGTAGGTTGTTGAAAGTAAAGAGATTATTGAGGAACGAGTTATTTATTTATTCTAAAGTAGTTTTTCCTTACGGCAATACTCCCTACTCCCCCAACAAGGAATTAATCATCTAGGAGTAATAAAAGAGCCTGCAACGAATAAAAGTCGAAACTATCGACTTTTATTATGTTCTATTTTAATGCGCTTACACCCATTGAAAATTTTTTCAATATCAAATGCTGGGTATTATTCTCTTTGCTGGAGCAAGCAGTATTTATGCTTGCAATTGTCCGAAGCAAATATTATTACAAACCAACAAAATTGGGAATGATTTTGCTGTTTACAACAGTGTCGTCAAATCTCCAACCAATTAAATGAAAATTTCCTAGCATTAAAAATCAAACTTTCATTAGATAAATTGCAAAGGTTGGTTCAAATCATGTCGGAACCGAATAGATACTTTAATTGTCTTGCATTCTTTGTCCCATAAGTGTTATTTGAATCTTAGAGGTGAATCTTAATTCTTTGTTTTTGTGCATAATACGTAATATTAGTTCTGGAAATCAAATCAAATTTAATTCATAAAAAAATGACAAGTAGAGAACGAATGCATTTAGCATTAAACCACCAGGAGCCTGATAGGGTACCGTACGATTTGGCAGGTACAACGGTTACAGGAATTTGTAAAGGCGCATTTTTAAATGCAATGAAAGAACGAGGTCTGAGTACCGAATTCGATTCAGCTGAATGTGACCCAATTTCACAAATTGTTACTCCTATTGAAGAAACATTAGTAGCATTAAAATCGGATACCCGACGTATTGGTGCTCGCCGAATATTGGATTATGAGAAAATTCGCAACTTCGATGAAAATGGTACTGCAATTTTGACCGACCTTTATGATTGTGAATGGCGAATGTCTACTCATGAGTTGTATTATAGTCAGGCAACTTACCCGTTGAAAAAATATGATAGCATTACCGAAGGACTAGAACATTGGAAAGTGCCAACTTGGGGTGCAGAACAAATTGCAAAAATGGAAGCAGATATTGCTCCATTGGCGAAACAAATTGGTGATTTCTGTGGAATTGCTGACAGAAATTGTGCAGGACTTACAGAAATGAGCACTCGTATTCGAGGTCATGAAGCATGGTATATGGATGTTTACATGGATCCTGATGGTGTGAATGCTTTAGCGCAGCAATTTATTGAACATAAAAAGGAGTATTGGGCTTCATTGTTTTCGTGGATTAAACGTAATAATTTGGCTGATAAAATTCTGGTTGCTTCTGAATGTGATGATTTAGGAACTCAGGCATCTACATTGATTGACCCCAATGATTTGAGAGCCTATATCATTCCTAAATTTAAAGAGCTCTTTGGATTTATTAAACAAGAAATGCCAGACATTAAAACTTTTATGCATAGTTGTGGCTCAATCCGTCCTATTATTCCCGATTTAATTGATGCAGGTTTGGATATTCTTAATCCGGTACAATTTACGGCTACCGATATGGAACTTAGTGGATTAAAAAGAGATTTTGGAAAAGACTTGACATTCTGGGGCGGTGGAATTGATACACAAAGTACCTTGTGCAAAGGTACACCTAGTCAAGTGAAAGATGAGGTAAAACGAATTTTGGATATAATGGCTCCGGGAGGTGGATTTGTGTTTGCACCAGTTCACAATATTCAGGACGATGTGTCTGCTGCTAACTTTTGGGCTATGTGGGATGCTGTTATGGAATATGGTAAATACTACTAATAATAATGAGTGTATTTGACAAAGTGAATGAGAAAATTGGCAATTACAGATGGTTTATTTGTGGATTGTTATTTTTTGCTACTACCCTGAATTATTTAGATCGGACCATTATTGGTTTGCTAAAAGATCAGTTGACTGTTGAATTTCAGTGGACAGAAACTGACTATAGCAATTTGGTTATATACTTTCAAGTAGCCTATGCTTTAGGGCTTTTCGGGGTTGGAACTCTTATTGATCGTTACGGTACAAAATTAGGATATGCATTGTCGGTATCTTTATGGAGTATAGCAACTGTACTACATGGATTTGCTACAGGTACAGTTGGCTTTACTGCAGCAAGAACTCTTTTAGGTTTAAGCGAATCGGGCAACTTCCCCGCGGCAAATAAAACTGTAGCCGAGTGGTTTCCGCCTAAAGAAAGGGCTTTTGCTACCGGTTTATACAATTCAGGTTCGAACATTGGTGCTATTATTGCTCCTGTTTTAGTGCCCTGGCTAGTAATTAATTGGGGATGGCAATATGCCTTTTATGTTACAGGTGCCCTTGGCGTTGTTTGGTTGGTGTTATGGATGCTAATTTATGAAAAACCTCAAGATAAAAAGAGACTCTCAAAATCGGAGCTCGAATACATAAACAGCAATCTTGATACGGTTATTCCAATTGAAAAACAAGAAAAAATTAAGTGGGCAAAGCTACTCGGTTACAAACAAACATGGGCTTTTATTGCCGGCAAATTTTTCACCGACCCCGTGTGGTGGTTCTTTTTGTTTTGGTTGCCTTCATTTCTTAAGTCAGAATATGGGCTAACAGGAATGCAATTATCACTTCCACTAATTGTAGTATATACCGTTTCGTCTTTTGGAAGTATTTTGGGAGGTTGGTTGCCTAAATTACTTATCGACAATGGGATGGCTGTTGGAGTGGCACGTAAGCGGTCGATGCTAATTTATGCCATATTGCCCTTAAGTGTATTGTTGGCTCAATATGCTGGTTCTATTAATATGTGGTTCTCAATTGCTATTATTAGTATTGCATGTGCAGCGCACTGTGCTTGGTCGGCCAATATATTTGCCTCTGTATCTGATATGTTTCCTAAACGAGCCGTTGCATCAGTAACTGGTATAGGTGGAATGGCTGGTTCACTGGGCGGAATTTTAATTGCAAAGTTAGCAGGTATGTTATTCGACCACTACAAATTGCTTGGAAATATTGGTGATGGGTATGCAATTATGTTTGTTGTATGTGCCGTTGCTTACCTCATAGCGTGGACAATAATTCATTTGTTGGTCGGAAACTTTCGAAAAGTTACAGATATAAATTGATTTTGAATCAATAACACTCTAACAATGAAAATTAATTACCGTTATTAATTCAATAACAACTTAAATTAATCATGAAACTCAAGTACATCTGCTTAAAAATTTCAATACAATTTCTATTTGTCTTTAGTGCTGTTATTTACGCTCAACAGCCAAAAACCCAAATACATAATCTCAAAGTGGAAGCACAAGCCGGTTGGTTAGTAAGCGATGCATCAATGCCACGTTTATCGTGGGAAATAAATTCATCTTCTGCTCAAAATAAACTTGCTGGTTATGAAGTAATTATCTCCAAACAAAAATCAGATGCTAAAAATGGAATTGGAAGTGTATGGAAATCGAATGTCTTAGTAGTTAATAAGGGTGCTTGGACACTTTTTGATGCAACTCATTTGGCCTCGCGTACCGAAGCGTGGTGGAGGGTGCGTCCTGTTTTTATAGACAAAAGTGTGGGTAAATGGAGCGAAATTGGAGCTTTTGAAGTAGGATTAAAAAACGAAAGCGACTGGAAAGGTAAATGGATAGGAATGAAACCGGAAGATCGAAAGCATTCGGCTCCTCTTTTCTCCAAACAGTTTGATGTTAATAAGTCAATTTTGAAAGCACGACTTTATGTTTGTGGTTTAGGTTACCACGAAAGTTGGCTCAATGGTTCAAAACTAGGAAATGAAGTGTTGCAACCTGCTCAAACCGACTATGATATCCGAAATTTCTACGTAGCACACGATATTACAACGCAGCTTAAAATAGGTAAGAATGCAATAGGATTTTGGGTCGGCGACGGTTTCTTTAATCAGGATAAAGTATGGGGTCCCAAAGGGTTAAGTTATGGTGAACCTCGTGTAATTGCACAATTGGAAATTACCTACAAAGATGGAAGCAGCTCAATTATTACAACAGATGAATCGTGGAAGTGTAATGTTAGTGCTATCAATGAGTCTAATATTTATGCTGGTGAAATTTTCGATGCTAGACTTTATAACTCAAATTGGGCAACAAAAAATGTGAATCTTTCAAATTGGAAGGATGTTGTTATTTTGCCAAACCCAGGCAAAGTGTTAGTAGCGCAAGAATTGCAACCTTGTCGAAAAACAGCAAAAATTGATGCAATCAAATTAACTAAATTAAAGTCTGATACTTGTATTTTCGACTTCGGACAAAACATGGTAGGTTGGACAAAATTGAAAGTAAATGCAACTGCTGGAACTGAGATAAAGATTCGTTTTGCAGAATCACTTTTACCCAATGGAGAATTGAGTTTTGGGTCGAGTGGAGTTGTAGCTACAAATGTCATTCAAACCGACATTTATACTTGCAAGGGTGGCGGCGAGGAAATTTGGGAGCCACGTTTTACTTATCACGGATTTAGGTTTGCCGAACTTAGCATTTTAAAAGGATTGTTAATTCAAAAAGTACCAACGATTGATATGTTGGAAGGTGAAGTGATTCATACTGACATGGAAGTTATAGGTGATTTTTCCTGTTCAGACTCAATTTTAAATAAAGCATTCAAATGGGCACATTGGACTCAAATTGGTGGTGTTCTTGGTGTTCCTACAGATTGTCCAATTCGTGAAAGATGTGGCTGGACGGGCGACGCACATAATATAGTACCCTATACTTTGTATCGTTTTAATGCTGCCACTATGTGGAAAAAATATACGCGCGACATTGTTACTTCCGCTCAGGTTTCAAAACCGATGGCTAAGTTCAATAAAAGTATGCGCGATAGGGTAAAAGCTATAAAAGCCGTAGGAATTCCAACAATGGTTGCTCCCGGAAAGCGATTTATAGGTGAAGCAACACCCGATTGGGGCTCCGCTTTGCCATTTATTCCTTGGGATGTTTACGTTCGTACGGGTGATATCTTCTTATTATCGGAAAATTATCTTAGCATTAAATTATGGGCTGAACATTTACAGGGATTATCTTTAGATGGGATTGTTTCTTCTGGATTGGGTGATTGGTGTAAGCCTTTACTGGATAATCCAGCCAATGGTCCAGGCTCGCACAGGTTTTGTGAAGTAACCCCCATGCTCTCTACAGCCTGTTATTATAGGAGTGTGAGAATTGCAGCTGATGCAGCCAAATTACTACATAAGGAAACAGAATACTTACATTTTGATTCCTTAGCAAATACAATTAGAATTGCATTCACTAAAGCTTTCTACAGCGAAAACCGAATCATGATTCCAGATCAAACCATCAATGCTATCGCTATTGCTTGGAATGTTTTGGATTCAGAATTACATCCTCAGGTTGCAAGAGTATTAGCCAAACAGGTAGAGGATGCAGGTTTCCATTTTATGACTGGGGTTTTCGGAATGCCATCCTTGTGGCCCACACTTTGCAAGTTTGGATACCAGAATATTGCTTGGAAAGCACTTCATGTCGAATCAGCACCAAGCTTAATGTACAATAACAAACGCGAGGCCACAACTTTCTGGGAAGTATGGCCTTTGGAAAAAGATGAAAATGTGGAATATAAATCATCCATGAGTCATCCGTTTCATAATGGATTTGTCGCCTGGTTTTTTGAAGGTTTGGCCGGTATTTCACCTGATGCGAAATATCCCGGTTACAGCAAGATTCATTTGGAGCCTCAACTGTTGGATGGATTGGATTGGGTAAAGTGCCGTTTCAAATCGCCCATGGGAATGATTGAAAGTTCATGGAAACGTACTGACAATAAATTAGTTTGGACAGTAGAAATACCAAATGGAGCAATCTCAGAATTACGCGTTCCGGGAAGAATTACCAAAATTGTTGGAGCTCCTATCGATATAGTTTCAAATGCCTCATCAGTTACTGATTTTATGGGAAATGCACAAAGGATTTTACTTGAATCAGGAAAATACGAGATAAATTCAACTATCAAATAAAACAGCAATTCACCTTAGGTGATATATAAAATTTGTAACCATTAAATTTGAATAGGATAAAACTTAGACCGTTTTACTTTGTGTTGCAGTTTTAATAGTATTGCCAACAAAATGAATTCAAATGGTTTAATTGTAGTGGCATCACGGATTATAAAAACGAAAAAAAAATAGCAGACATATAAACATATAACTGAGTTTTTCTCTTACATGTGTTATTTGATAAAATGACATCGAAAATTGCTAATAGTAATATAGTCCAATTTATTCAGAATAAAATAACATGAAATTGGGTGTGGTCAATCCTATTTTTGTAGATATTTTGAAAACTATACAACCCTGATTACAGCAAAAGAGTGCACCAATATAATAGATGATAACTACTTTTTTTTACTAATGAATTGTTCAATATGGATCATGACTACAGTTTATTTATATAGATAAACTAAGGTAAACCAATTAGTTGTGATGTTATTTGTGTGTTTATCAGCATTTATTGTTGAATAATTTGATATTGATAATATTAAGACTTTGAACCAATAATTCAAAGAGTATTATTTTCTTAATTTCAATTTTATTTAATAATTACTGATGTGGTTTCATTTCAACAAGTTGTAATTCGCTTGTAGGTAAACTATTACACCAAAATTATGGGGCAAGTTATTGAGAATTAATAATATGAAAATTGGAAATTCGAACTTAGGGCAAACAAACCAAAGAGTTAGCAGTATTGCTTTAGGTACCATGTATTTTGGGTCAAAAATAAACACGGAAGTATCGTTTGATATTCTCGACGAATATTACAATTACGGTGGAACTTTTTTGGATTCTGCCAACAAATACGCAAGTTGGATTCCAGGATGTAAAGGTGGTGAAAGTGAGGAAATTATTGGTGGTTGGATTAAGCAAAAAAATAATAGGAACGAGTTATTTATTTCGTCTAAAGTAGGTTTTGCATATGGCAATATTCCCTGCTCATTGAAGAAAGAAATAATTATTTCGGAATGCGAAAGAAGTTTGAAGCGAATGCAAGTTGAAACTATTGACCTGTATTTTGCTCATACTTATGATGTTGATACTCCGGTTGAAGAATCTATGGAGGCATTTTACCAACTTAAAAATGATGGTAAAATTCGTTTTGCTGGTGCAAGCAATATGTTTGGTTGGCAATTGTACGAATCCAATCAGGCTTCAAATCAACAGGGTTGGGAAGGCTTCAGTTGTTTACAACAACGGTATAGTTACTTGCAACCAACACTTGATGCCGATTTTGGAACCCAAATTCTGCTTACGCGCGAGATTATTCAACTTTGTAAATCAAAGAATATAAGTATTATGGCCTATTCGCCTTTGTTATCAGGATTTTATTCGGATGTGTCAAAAACAATTTCGCCTTTTTACGAAAGCAAAAGCTCGGAAGTTAAACTTAAAGCGATACAATCAATTGCAAGAGAACTTAATGTTTCGGCTAATGCTGTGGTTTTAGCTTGGATGTTGCAAAGTTCACCGATGGTTATACCTGTTGTTGCCGCTAGTTCTGTTAGTCAGTTTCGCAATAATATGCAGGTTTTAGATATTCAATTGTCT
Organism: uncultured Bacteroidales bacterium; assembly: GCA_903911085.1. Lineage (GTDB taxonomy): Bacteria > Bacteroidota > Bacteroidia > Bacteroidales > Paludibacteraceae > Paludibacter. Next base: position 84,824 of record CAIWCC010000117.1, read on the forward strand.
GACAGCCAAAAAGATTTGCTGAATCAGTCAATCGAAAAACCAATGACTTACTCATGATAACACATGAATTCAAAATATGCCATTTTTTGTTATTTTAATATATAAATTATCGTTTCTAAATTAATGAAAAATCACATTTTCAAAATATTTTGCTTACTGTTTTTGAGCGTCAACATAATAGCTCAGAATACTTTCTACGACGGATTTCTGAAACCTTCAAACGAATTCAGACCTGTTCCGTTTTGGCACTTGAACGGTAAATTGACGCAAGTCGAAATCCGTAAGCAACTTATTGCTACACAAAAAAGTGGATTTGGTGGAGTAACGGTTCTTCCTGTAACTGGTGGTCCTCAGCACCCTACAAAAATTCCTTGTCCGGGAATGAGTCCTAAATTTTTAACCGATGAGTATTTTGAGCGTTATCTTGATATATTGAACATTTCGGATAGTTTGGGAATGCAGGTTATTCTGTACGATGACATTGACTTTCCGAGCGGAATGGCTGGTGGAAAAATGAAGAAACTTTATCCTAATGATACCCGGAAGTTGATTAATAAACTTGATACAGTGGTTAATGGACCGCTTAACCTTAGTGTAGATTGCCCTTCAGGTAAATTTATGGGCGCTGTGGCATTAAACACCAATACAAATTTGAGAACGGCTATCGATAAGTTTTGTACTGGAAACATTTTGCAATGGAATGTACCAAAAGGAAGTTGGAAAATATCTATTTTTACTTGTTCTACTTTTGATGATAAAGTGGTTGATTATATGGACATGGAGGCTGTATCCAACTATATGCCGCTGACTTTTGGACAATATGAAAAGCATTTTAAACCGTTTTTTGGTAAAACAATTAAACAAGTCTTTTTCGATGATGTAGGCTATGTAACCAAAGAGCGCGGTTGGACTAATTCGATGAATGAGTCATTCAAAAAGAAATACAAAAAAAATCCATCTCTTTATTATCGAGCCTTATGGGAAGATATTGGTTCCGAAAGTGCAGCTGCTAGAATTGCATTTTTTGATATGCGTGCTGAATTATTGTCGAATGGTTACCCCAAAATGGTAGCCGATTGGGCAACTAAATTCGGCATGAAATCATCTGGTCACCCGCCAGGCAACTATAAAGTTCAGCCTACGGATATGAGCTTCGATATTTTCAAATTTTATAAGTATTCTCAGATACCTACTTTAGATAACATCTTTTATAGAGGGCATGGTCGCGAGGGATTTAAACTTGTAAGTTCGGCTGCCGATATGTATGATCGTCCGGTAGTAGCTGCCGAGGTTTATGGAGCTTTCTTCGAAGATAAATTTGACACAACTGTTTTATACAAAGCAGCTATGGACTTGTTTGTCAGAGGTGTAAATTTTCTGATACCTCATGGCATGTGGTACGATTATCGCCCAGAAGCTGTTCGTATTCCGCCTTTAATTTCGGCATATAGCACTAAAGTAGGAGCGGAGCTCCCCGCTTATAATGATTTTGCAGCTCGATGTAGCTATATGTTACAGGGCGGAAAGCGTGTTTCGGATATTGCAGTTTTTTATCCTATCACTTCATTACAAGGACATTTCACGTTCAATTCGGGCAGGGAACGTGGCAAAAATGTGCCAGCAGGAACTGATTATATTGAGATTGGGAATATGCTGACACAATATATGCATTGCGATTTTACATTTTTACATCCAGAATTTTGGGTAAGCCAACAGTGTAAATTGACGAACGATAAGATTGAACTTCAGAACAAGGATAACAGTCAAACATACAAATTGTTAATCCTTCCAGGTGGGAAAGTAATATCGTTGGCGGCATTAAAAAAAATAAAATCGTATTATGATAATGGTGGAAAAATAATAGCCACATCGGTACTGCCATCGCAATCGGCTGAATTTGGAAAAGATGCTGAGGTGGTTCGTATTGTGAAACAGTTGTTTGCCATTGACCCAACTCAGCCATTGAAAGAAAAGACGTATAACATTAAGGGTAATGCAAATGGTGGAAAACTGGTTTTTGTACCGAAGCCTACTGCTTCTATTCTATCTGATATAATGGCAAAAATGGATGTCTCTGCGGATGTGTGTTTTGATACCAATTTTGAAAAATACAGCGATAATGGTGAAATTTCATACATTCATAAAATTAAGAATGGAAAGAATATCTACTTTTTTGTAAATTCTACAAATAGCAATTATACTAGTAAAATCAACCTGAGAGGCAAACTAGATGTAGAATGTTGGAATCCACAAACTGGCGAGAAATTAGCTATTTCAAATATTACCTATAATACGATTAATAAACAAGATTATACCCAATTTAAACTCGAAATGCCCGCTACATCGTCGGTATTTATTGTTGAAAAATAAAATAAAACAAATAATAGAAACATGAAAAAACACGTTGAATTTAGATTATTGCTTCCCTTATTATTACTTTTTGTATTCACAGTTGTTAGTGTTAAAGCTGTGACTAATCCAAAAACTTTTGCACAAATTGAATCGGGGTTTAAAAACTTGCCTGATAGCCTGAAAACAAGCGTTTATTGGTATTGGATGTCTGATAATATTTCGAAAGATGGCGTTATCAAAGACCTCGAAGCCATGAAGCGTGTGGGTATTAACCGTGCTTTTATCGGGAATATTGGTGGACAAAATGTACCTTATGGAAAAGTGAAGATTTTCACAAACGAATGGTGGGATATAATTCATACCGCTCTCAAAAAAGCGACTGAACTAAATATAGAAATTGGAATTTTTAATAGTCCAGGTTGGAGTCAGAGTGGAGGTCCATGGGTTAAAAAGGAACAATCAATGCGCTATCTCAACTCATCTGAAATTGAAGTGACTGGTCCTAAAATGTTTAGGGGTAAAATTCAAACTCCCAATGCCGACTTTCAACCAGTGAACGTATTGGCTTATAAATTGCCGGTTAAAACAGAAAAGTTATATAGACTTTTAAATCCCAAAATAAGCTCACAACCGAATATTGATAGTATTGCATTTATTTGCGATGGTAATAATAAGACCCAAATATCTATTCAATCAAAAAAGCAACTTACGGTTGACTTTGAAACATCAAAAATTGCAACAGTTCGCAGTGTTTTGATACAGACTTCGGATAAGAGAACAAAGGCTATGGGCGAAATTTATGCAAAGCAAGGCGTTGAGTTTAAGTTGATAAAATCGTTTGAAATAAATCGTACCAATTTTAGTATAAATGTAGGTTTTGACCCTTATGCACCCATTGTAATTTCAATACCAGAAACAAACTCAACAAATTTTAGATTGGTGATAAAAGATGTTGTTGCTGCTGGTGGAATAGCGGAAGTAGAACTTTCTGCTACCCCAATAATGGAACGTTACCCCGAGAAATCATTGGCTAAAATGTTTCAAACTCCACTTCCTTATTGGAAAGATTATTTATGGGACGCTCAGCCCGAGGTGACTGATAAAAACTTAGTTATTGATCCCAAAACGGTTATTGATATTTCTAAATTCAAATCCGCCGATGGTACCATAAACTGGAAAGTTCCTGCTGGTCGATGGAAAATTGTTCAAACAGGAATGACTTCAACTGGTGCTACCAATGGTCCTGCATCGCCTGAAGCAACTGGATTGGAAACTGATAAAATGAGTAAAAAACATATCGAAGCACATTTCGATGCATACTTAGGCGAAATTCTTCGTCGCATACCCGCAGCCGACCGCAAAACATGGAAAGTGGTGGTTGAAGATAGCTATGAAACTGGAGGACAAAACTGGACTGATGGTTTACTGACCGAATTTACAACCAAATATGGATATAGTCCTGTACCTTATTTACCTATTATCAAAGGAAATGTGGTTGGTAGCCGTGATAAATCGGATCGTTTCCTTTGGGATTTACGCCGTATGGTAGCCGACAAGGTTTCTTACGATTATGTGGCTGGATTGCGTGAAGTTAGTCATAAAAATGGGCTTACAACTTGGTTGGAAAACTATGGTCACTGGGGTTTTCCGGGTGAGTTTTTACAATATGGCGGTCAGTCCGACGAAATTGGTGGTGAGTTCTGGAGCGAAGGTTCGTTGGGCGATATTGAAAACCGTGCAGCATCATCGTGCGCACATATTTATGGAAAAACCAAGGTTTCGGCCGAATCTTTTACTTGTGGAGGAAAAGCATTTTCGCGCCATCCAGCCAACATGAAACCTCGTGGCGACCGCTTTTTTACCGAAGGAATAAACAATACACTTTTGCATTTATTTATCCAACAACCCGATGAGCGTGAACCAGGAATAAATGCACCTTTTGGCAATGAATTTAACCGCCACAATACTTGGTTCGAATACATGGATTTATTTACCCAATACCTAAAACGAACCAATTTTATGCTTCAACAAGGTAATTATGTGGCAGATGTGGCTTACTTTATTGGTGAAGATGCTCCAAAAATGACAGGTATTTGTGACCCAGCATTACCAAAAGGTTATTCGTTCGATTATATTAATGCGGAGGTTATTCAAACTCGCTTAAGTGTAAAAAACGGGAAACTTGTGTTGCCCGATGGCATGACTTACAGCGTGTTGGTTTTGCCAAAACTTGAAACAATGCGTCCCGAATTGTTGTCTAAAATTAAAAGTTTGGTTGAAGCAGGTGCGGTGGTTTTAGGTCCAGCACCTAAATATTCACCAAGTATGCAAAATTTCCCCTTGGCTGACAAACAAGTACAAGAAATGGCTAAAAGGCTTTGGGGAAATGTGGATGGTGTGAACGTAAAATCGGCAAGAGTTGGAAAAGGAATGATTCTTTCGGGCATGGAAATGCAGGAAGCACTTGATTTAGTAGGCATTGTGCCCGACTTTAAAGTTGCAAAAGAAGATACAACATTGTTTATACATCGCACTACTGGTGATGCGGAAATCTATTTTATTTCTAATCAGACGAATAAAACCATAACCATTCGCCCAGAATTCAGAGTTACAAGTAAAAGTCCACAACTATGGAGTTCGGTGTATGCCACAATGCGTAATTTACCAGCTTTTCACTTCAATGAAAAATCAACTACTGTTCCATTAAAACTGGAAGCATATGAAAGTCAGTTTATTGTGTTTAATAAAAATGCATCTCAATCATCAAGTTTAGATCTTTCAGCAAATTTCCCTGAAGGTAAATTATTGGCAGATTTGAGTGAAAATTGGAATGTAAGTTTCGATAATGCTAAACGTGGACCGAAAAACCCAGTTGAATTTAAAACGCTTTCCGATTGGACTATTTCTGCCAATGACAGTATAAAATATTATTCAGGAACAGCTATTTACAATAAGAATTTAAAGTTGGATAAGCTAACTACGGGTAAATCCATCTTTTTAAATCTTGGAAACCTTACTTCCATGGCCAAAATTAAAGTGAATGGAAAAGAAATGGGTGGCGTTTGGACAGCTCCATGGCAGATTGAGATTGGTTCGGTATTAAAAGCCGGTGACAATTCAATTGAAATTTCTGTGGTAAATAACTGGATGAACCGCTTAATCGGCGATTTGAAAATTCCTGTAGAACAACGTCCAACATGGACTATAACAATGCCGTACAAAGCCGATAATCCCTTACAAGCATCAGGTTTATTTGGACCAGTTAAAGTGTTGGAATTTAATTGATTTGTCATTGTTTAATAATTAAAATATGAAACGAATAACATTCTTCATGCTTTTGCTGATTGTCAGTAAAGTTACAACGGCACAAAATCCTATTTGTCCGCCGGGATTAAACATAGCCGACCCAACCACCCGTGTTTGGAAAGATGGAAAGTTGTATGTGTATGGTTCTCGCGATGAAAGTCCAAAGTATTACTGCTCCTACGACCATTGGGTGCTGTCCACTTCGGATTTAATTCATTGGGAATATACGCCTAATGCATTTGCATCAAAAGGACCAAACGATAAAATTCCGTTTAACGACAGACTGCTTTTTGCACCGGATTGCATGTATAAAAATGGAACATACTATTTGTATTATTGCCAAAGTGGCGACAATGAAGGAGTTGCAACAAGCAAATCTCCTTTAGGTCCATTTGAAAATGCCAAAGAGATTTATTTGAAAAAGAAAAATCAAATTGATCCAGCTGTTTTTATTGATGATGACGGACAAGCTTATTATATCTGGGGACAATTTCAAGCTAAAATTGCAAAGTTAAAACCCAATATGACCGAAATTGATACTACCAGCATTGTGGATAATTTGGTGACTGAAAAGGAGCATTATTTTCACGAGGGCAGCTATATGGTGAAACGAAATGGTATTTATTACTTTGTGTATGCTCATATGGGTCGTAAAGGAATGCCTACCTGCATTGGATATTCAACTTCAAAATCGCCATTTGGTCCATTTAAATATGGTGGAGTTATTGTGGATAATGATGGTTGTGACCCGCAAAACTGGAATAATCACGGTTCGATTGTGGAATTCAAAGGCAAATGGTATGTGTTTTATCATCGTACTACCAACGGAGTAATTTGTCAACGCAAGGCTTGCATTGAACCGATTACTTTTAATGCTGATGGAAGTATAAACGAAGTGGAAATGACCTCCCAAGGTGCTGGTAAGCCGCTAGATGCTTTTTCAAAAATTGAAGCCGAACGTGCTTGTTTGCTTTTTGGACACATTCGGATTGAAAAACAAAGCTTAGACAGCTTAAACCCTGTAAATCCTGCAAACAATGATATGTTGGCACAAATTGAAAACAAAGACTGGGCGGCTTATAAATATATTGAATTTGGCGATGGTGCAAAAACTTTTAGCGTGAAAGTGGCGCCAGGAAGCAAAGCAGGTAAAATTGAACTGCTTGTTGACAATAGTTGGACAGGAGCTTTAGGAAGCATAAAAGTTCCAGCAGGTGGAGATTTGAAAACATGGCAAACGCTTAGTTGTAATATTAAGCCGCTGTCTGGCAAACATGCAATTTGGCTTCGCTTTAGTGGCGACGGCGAGGAGATGTTTAATGTAGATAATTTTTATTTTGAAAAATAGATCGTTTAATTATACTAAAAATAAAACACAAATGAATTCTAAACTAAAAAATTTAACCCTTGCGTTTGTATTAATTTGTCTGAGTTTACAAACTTTTAATGCTCAGGAAATTAAAACTTTAGCAGCAACCGATACGAAAGAGCGAACTACACAGTTGGTTCGAAAATTTCTGACACCAACCCGAATCGTTTGGATGTCTGATAACTCTGGTAAAAGTGTACAAAATGCCGAAGTATTGTTGAAACCTGGAACAGGACAGTCAGTCCTAAACAAGGATAAAGGCTTTCAACTCAAAAGTTCAGCAACAGAATTGCCTATGATTGTTCTTGATTTTGGCAAAGAAATTCAAGGTGGCTTAGAAATTATTACAACTATTAATAATGAAAAGAAAATGCCTCGCCTGCGCATTCGCTTTGGTGAATCGGTAAGTGAAACCATGAGCAATGTTGGTGAAAACGGAGCAACCAATGAACATGCCATGCGCGATATGATTGTTCAATTACCTTGGTTGGGCCGTATGGAAATTGGCAATTCTGGCTTCCGTTTTGTAAGTATTCAACTGATTGATACTGATTCAAAAATTGAGTTGAAAGAACTAAGTGCCATTTCGTCAAAACGTGAGCTAACATATCAAGGTTCATTCAAATGTAATGACGAACGATTGAATCAGATTTGGATGACCGGTGCTTATACAGTTCATTTGAATATGCAGGATTATTTATGGGATGGTATAAAACGCGACCGATTGGTTTGGGTAGGCGATTTACATCCCGAAGTAATGACCGTAAATTCTGTATTTGGTTACAATGAGGTAGTACCTAAAAGTTTGGATTTGATTCGCGATTTAACACCACTTCCTGCATGGATGAACGGATTGGGGTCGTATAGTATGTGGTGGATTATTATTCATAAAGATTGGTATAAATATCAGGGAAATCTGGACTATCTAAAACAACAGAAAACATATATGTTTAAATTGCTGAGATTATTAGCTACTAAAATTGATGATTCTGGCAAGGAAAAACTGGAAGGCGGACGATTTTTGGATTGGCCATCGAGCGAAAACCCCAAAGCCATTCATGCCGGATTGCAATCGATGATGGTTATGACCTTTCAGGCTGGTGAAGAATTAAGTGCTGTTTTGGGTGATAAATCTATGGTAGCTTTCTGTGATTCGACTGTTTTGAAACTAAAAAAACATGTGCCTGAAGCAAATAATTCTAAGCAAGCCGCATCGTTATTGGCTTTATCGGGACTTGTGCCTGCTGAGCAATCCAATTCCGAGGTTTTGGCAAAAGATGGCGTTCACAATATGTCCACTTTTTATGGTTATTACATGCTTAAAGCGCGCGCACAAGCCGGAGATTTTCAAGGTGCACTGGATAATATACGTGAATATTGGGGTGGAATGCTCGATTTAGGAGCTACTACTTTCTGGGAAGATTTCGATATAAACTGGTTGAAAAATGCCAACCGGATTGATGAACCAATTTCAGCTGGTAAAGTGGATGTTCATGCGGCTTATGGGGGCTATTGTTACAAAGGTTTCCGACATAGTTTTTGTCACGGATGGGCGTCTGGCCCAACTTCCTGGTTGAGCGAAAATGTGTTGGGGGTAAAAGTGATTGAAGCTGGTTGTAAAGTGGTGAAAATTGAACCGCATTTGGGCGATTTAAAGTGGGTGGAAGGTAGTTTCCCAACACCTTATGGTAACATAAAAATCAGACACGATAAAAGACCTGATGGAACAGTAAATTCAACGATTTCTGCACCAAAAGGAGTTAAAATTATCAAATAGAATGTCACTAAAATAAATGAAAAATTCGCTTTTAATTGCCTCATTGCTTGTAAGTTATTTATTAGCTGCGCAAAATACGCCACCATTCCCCATTGAAAATTCCAATTGGGTGGCTACCGATGCACTTGGGCGTGTATTGCCAAACTACAAACAAACGGGAGCTACAAAAAGCGAAAAATGGGTGGGGCTTTTTTATTATATCTGGCATGGCTATCATGGTCCTCAAGATACCATTTACGACATTACAAAAATGATTGCAAAGAATCCCGTGAATCCTGAATATGGTCCACATCGTCTGTTTCATTACTGGGGTGAGCCAGAAGCTGGATATTATCGTTCGGATGATCCTTGGGTAATTCGCCGCAACATTGCCATGATGGCTGCCGCTGGAGTTGATTTTGTTTATTTTGATGTTACAAATGCATTCATTTATTTGCCTACGCTTGAAAAATACTGCGATATTTCCCTCGAAATGAGGAAGAAAGGAATTAATGCGCCTTATATTTCATTTGCAACAAACGCAAAAAGTGGTGAAACCATAAATCAGCTTTACAATGAATTCTATTCAAAAAAAGAATATAAAGATTTGTGGTTTTACTGGGAAGGCAAACCGCTGGTTTTAGGTCAGATTGCCGATTCTGTATTAAAATCAGAAGCAAAAAACTTTTTCAATATTAAATACAGTTGGGCATGGACTGATGCAAAAAACAAACCAAATCATTGGCAATGGATTGACAATTATCCACAGGATTTTGGTTGGAGTACGCCTAATGTCCCTGACCAAATACCTGTAGCTGTGGCATCGCATCCCATTTCCAATATTGGCAATAGCTATTCGAATGGCAATGAACCTGAACACAACATTTATAAACTGACACCATTTACTGGTCAAGGACTTCATTTTGCAGAACAATGGAAAAGGGCGCTTGAAGTGCAGCCCAAAATTGTGATGATTACCCAGTTTAACGAATGGATAGCACAGCGGTTTATTAACGGACTTGACCATAAACCTAAATTTTTGGGACAGGCGGCCGAAGAAGGCAGTACCTATTTTGTAGATGCCTATAATCAGGAATTTAACCGCGATATTGAACCCATGAAAGGTGGTCACACAGATAATATGTATTATCAAATGGTGAATTACATCCGTCTTTTCAAAGGTATGAAGGAGCCTGAAAATGCATTGACGGCGAAAATCAATATTGATGGAAAGTTTACTGATTGGCAGAACGTTAAGTCTGAATATATTGATTATGAAGGTGATATAGCACATCGAAACTTTGCCAGTGCTAATAAGAAAATACAATATGTCAACAACACTGGAAGAAATGATATTGTCGCGTGTAAAGTAATCTATGACAGGAAGTTCGTTTATTTTTATGCAAAAACCGTACGAACGCTTACTTCTTGCTCTGATAGAAATTGGATGATGTTATATTTGAATACAGATACCTTAAAATCAACTGGTTGGGAAGGTTATGAACTGCTTGTGAATAATAGTCCAAAAAGTTTCACCGAATCGAATATCAAGAAGTTTGTAAATGGAAATTGGTCTGAAATTGAGAAACTTAGATATTGCTATTTTAAAAATGAATTAGAAATTGCTGTTCCAATAAAATATTTCAAAGTAAATAATTGTGAGTTGAACTTTTCTTTTCACTGGACTGATAATAATCAAAAGCTATTGGATATAAACGAGTTTTTCGTCAATGGTGAATCAGCTCCCGATAGGCGTTTCGATTATTTTTTCACAAACCAATAATTTTACAAATAACAATTTTTAAAACCATATAAAAATCACAAAATGAAGCAATCATATTTATATCTTTTGCTAATCACTTGTTGTTTATTTACTTTTCAGTATAGTAAATCAATTAATAATACAGAAATACTGCATGTTACAAATGCTTTGCCCGAAAGAGAAGTAAAAGTATATATTGGAATTTCAAATGGCTGGCACAGCACTGACAGCACTCAAAATTACAGCAAATGGGATTATGTTCGTCGGAATGCCACCGGACTATATACCAACTTTATAGAAATGTGGAAATGTTTTTATCAGAATAAGGTGAATACGCAAACTAGTTGCAACGATATGCGTAAAGCTTTTGTTAAAGGTGGTTGCTTTTTTGAAACAAGCATGGAAACAAAATTAAATACGGGAGTTAATGGATTTAATAATGATTCAAGTGATAGACGATCACTCGATTTTCTTACACGCGCCAATTTTGATGTACAATATACTAGCTTAAATTATGGAATAAGTGCCGACCGAGTAAGTTTGCTACGGACTTATAAAGGAAATCGAAAATGTTTTTATTTGGCAGCACCGTGGCGATATGGTGGCGATATTTTCAGCGATAAAGCTGCTGCAAATGCAACTGTTCGTGCCGATATATTAACCACTGATGGTTTTGAAACAGATGGTCCATTAGGATATTGGTCTAATAATCAGGCGGGAATGCGCGAGGGAAGTTATTCGCTGGTTAAATATGCTAATTATTTCAATGTTGAATCGTCTATCATGCTTGCACCTTATGATGCAGGTATTGTAGGTTATAGCTCCTTGACTGACTTTCTAACAGTTTCAAAACAATGTGTTTTGGGACACGAAGATAACAATGCTGCACCTGATATTTGGACAATTTGGACTTATGGTAATGATGTTGCGCTTCCAAATTTTCCTGAATCTATTGTAAATGCAGATGGTGAAGTAGAAGCTGCAAATACAAAAATGGGTGTAGCATATTGGTTATTGAAACATTTAAACAATTTTCCCAAAGTTGACGTAAAAGCAAATTCATTGGTTGGAAATGGTGCGAATTTAAAAATTATCAATGATTCTGTTTCTGAGATTGAAATGAGTAAAGATGGTCAATGCACTTTACCAATTGTTATCTCCAACGACAATCAACCCCAAATAGAAATCTCACCTTTACTATCTGCTATTATTGACAACAATGGTGTAGATTGGAATATAAATTTCCTTTTGTCCGGCAAAATAGTTACACTGAATATGTTAGTACGTGGTGGAATAAATTGTATCAATGATTTGCGACTCTCAAAAGGAGTAAAACTCGATCTTGCTTTGCAGATATCACCCAAAAGTACGGTTCTAAACCCAAATCCGGTTGTTGTGAACTTGCAATGCATGAGTAATGTTTCAAATACGAAAAATAAAAAAACAGCTTATAAAGTGACCGTGAAGCTAAAATCCGCCACAGCCATTAATGATTTAAAATCGAGTCAGTTTAGTGTGTTTCCTAATCCGTCAAACGGCATTGTAACAATTCAATCAAATAATAATACGTTTAATTTGGATATTTATAATACCTCAGGAAATCAAGTTTATAGTGTACGAAATGCAAATACAGGCACTTCAATATCTTCAAAGGAGTTGGGTGGAAAAGGAGCTTATTTTTTTAAAGTAAACAATGAGGTAAAGAAAGTATTTATATTGTAATTACCTCAGTATTTTAAATCGTTGTAATTATTTTTACTTTAGAAATTCATACATAACCAATAAATAATATGATAAAATCATTAATCTATAATACGTTATCAGTAGCTTTATTTCTAGTATTTTTTTGCTTAATACAAGGTTGTAAAACTGCTAGCGAGCCAAATCCAGAGCCACCTATTGTAAATAAAACAGTAACAGTTTTGCCCGATAAAGAAGTAAAAGTTTATTTTGGAGCTTCGGGTAATTGGGCAGAACAGGAAAATCCACTCAACTACAGCAATTGGAGCTATGTTCGTGAAAATGCCGATGGCTATTATGCAAACTTTATTTCGATGTGGGTTTGCTTTTATCAAAACAAAGGAAAAGCGCCATTACAAAGTTGCATCGATATGCGAAAAGCATTTGTAAAAGGAGGTTGTTTTTTTGAAACAAGTATGGAAACATCAGTTAATACTGGTGCAAATGGTTTCAATAACGATTCTACCGATCGTAGAAGCTTAGGTTTATTGACTAGTGGTGGATTTAAGGTAGATTATACTAGTTTAAATTATGGAGTAAATGCCGATCGTGTTACTCTACTTAAAACATACAAAGGAAACAGAAAGTGTCTTTGCTTGTCTGCACCTTGGAATTATGGTGGGAATCTTATTAGTGATGTTGTAACAGGGAATAAACAGCAACGTACTAATATTTTGACTACTGATGGTATGCAAACAGATGGACCCTTGGGTTTTTGGTTTGTTAATAACAAAGGTATGCGAGAAGGTAGTTATTCATGTGTAAAATATGTGTGGAAATACAATCTTGAAGCTGCAATAATGTTAGCACCTTTCTCTGCCGATGTGGTTGGGTATAATGCTGCAACAGATTTTTTGACAATATCAAAACAATGTGTGTTTGGGCACGAAGACAACAATGCTGCACCTGAAATTTGGACAATATGGACTTATGGAAGCCCCGCAGAACTAACTTTATTGCCCGAGTCTGCTGTTAATGACCAAGGCGAAGTATATGCACTTAATACGAAAACGGGCGTAGCTTATTGGCTTTTAAAACATTTAAAAACATTCCCCAAAATTAGCTGCAAGGAAACCGGAAAAGTAAACAACGATGTAACAGTAACTCTTACAAACGACTCAGTCGTAGATGTGAAATTGACAAAAAATGTTCAATACTTATTGCCTATCACAATATCAAATGATAATCAACCCCAAATTGAAATTACACCCGTGATAAGAGCAGTATTGAATGAAGCCGCAAATGACTGGATTATAAGCTTCTGGGTTGGAACAAAAGATGTTACCGATAAGGTTATTTACAATGGTGGTTTAAATTGTATTGATGCATATAGACTTACCAAAAACAATAGAATGACGCTTACAATGCAAATTAAATCGCGCTCAACTGTTGAAAGTCCTGCTCCATTAACTATAAATTTGCAGTCGATGGCAAATATATCAAACACCAAGAATAAACAGAGTTTTAAAATGACCATCAATCCCTTATAATTAAATAATATGAAAAAATCAATAATTTACAACACCTTATCAATTGCAATACTTCTAGCTTTTTTTGTTACAACACAAGGTTGTAAAACTGCTAACGAACCAAATCCAGAGCCACCAATTGTAAATAAAGTAGTAACGGTTTTGCCCGATAAGGAAGTAAAAGTATATTTTGGAGCTGAGCACAACTGGCACGAACAAGACGATCCTCTCAATTATAGTAAATGGAGTTATGTGCGTGAAAATGCTGATGGTTATTATGCTAATTTTATTTCTATGTGGATAATGTTTTATCAAGATAAAACAGCGCTACCACCGGTGAGTTGCAGCGATATGCGAAAAGCATTCAAAAAAGGAGGAGTTTTTTTCGAAACTAGTCTGGAAACTTCCGTTAACTCTGGTGCCAATGGTTTTAATAATGATTCAACCGACCGAAGAAGTTTAATATTATTGACAAATGCTGGATTTAAAGTAGATTATACCAGCCTCAATTATGGTGTAACTGCCGATAGAGTTACTTTGCTTCGAACATACAAAGGAACCAGAAAGTGCCTTTGCTTGTCTGCACCGTGGAAGTATGGCGGAAATATTATTAGCGATGCTGCTACAGCTAATAAACAGCAACGAATCAATATATTAACCACAGATGGTATGCAAACGGATGGACCTCTTGGATTTTGGTTTAACAATGGCGGTGGTATGCGTGAAGGCAGTTATTCATGTGTAAAATATGTATGGAAATACAAACTTGAAGCCGCTGTGATGCTGGCACCTTTTAAAGCATCAATTCCGGGTTATGAAGCAGAAAACGATTTTTTGAATGTTTCCAAACAATGCGTTTTAGGTCATGAGGATAACAATGCTGCACCCGAAATATGGACAATATGGACATACCAAAGTCCTGCAGGTTTGGCTCTTTTTCCAGAATCGGCTGTTAATGCAGATGGTGAAGTGTATGCTCCTAATACGAAAGCGGGTGTAGCTTATTGGTTGTTAAAACACTTGAAAAATTTCCCGAAATTAACCTGTAATGAAACAGGTAAAGTAAATAATGATGTAACAGTAACGCTTACAAATGACTCTGTTGTTGATGTTAAATTGACCAAAGACGTTCAATACTCAATGCCTATAACAATATCAAACGATAATCAACCCCAAATTGAAATTACCCCTGTGATAAGGGCTATCTTAAATGAAGCCGCAAATGACTGGATTATAAGCTTCTGGGTTGGCACAAAAGATGTTACCGATAAGGTTATTTATAATGGTGGTTTAAATTGTATTGATACTTATAGACTTACCAAAACCAATAGATTGACACTTAAAATGCTGATTAAGTCACGTTCAACCGTTGCAAGTCCTGCTCCATTAACTATCAATTTGCAGTCGATGTCAAATATATCAAATACAAAGAATAAACAGAATTTTAAAATTACTGTTAATCCCTTGTAATCAATAAATCAAGTATATGAAACGTTCAAAAATACCTTTTTGCTTTATAATTCTTTTTATTTTTGGTTCAATATCAGGGATTAAAAGTCAATTGAATTTTGCTCCAACAAAAATAAGCTATCCCGCAAAAATTACGTGGGGAACGTTTATGTATTCAGAGCAGCTTTTCGACAGACCCGAACGTTGGGCTTATGTGCGAAAACATATCGACTCGTATCTAATGCACCAACAGTATTGGCTTCCTGCCAACTACTTGGTGTATTGCCCTGGCCCAATAGCCGGCAAAAACAGGTATGCCGAATTTGCAGCTATTATTGGGAATAAACCGGTAGTATTAGAAAATGCCGTTTATTTTCATGCTTGGGGAGTGCCTACTGCCATTGATGAAGATGTTGCCAATCAATGGGTTAACAATATTATGACTTCGCAGGTTAATCCACTGCGAAAAGCAGGGATAAACTTGACAGATGTTAACATTGATATGGGTCCAAAATCTGGTTTAACTGGTACTGCACTTCGTCATCCCGATTGGAAAGAGGCCGATTTAGTTGCATTATATGGCAATGGTACAGCGGGTGGCTATACTGGCACAAAACCTGTTGGTAATGGTTTTTGGAAATCATTTGTTGAAAAACTAAAGCTACAAGCGCCTCAAGTGAAGGCTAATATTGTTGCTTCACCAGTATATTTTAATTGGATTGAACCGGGTAAAACGCCTTATACAAGTTCAATGGCCAATCATTTGAAATTTGATTCTATCGTAGATTATTCAAAAAACACAGTTAAGATTAATGGAAAGAATGTAATTTTTAACTTTGATGGTTATCAGTGGTTTACAAGTCATTTTGTAGGCGTGTCGCCAACTATCTCAACTTCTTTCGTTTCGGATGCACCTTATTTATATTGGAATTGGGGAAATTTCACTGTACGTGATGCTTTCCGAAATATTATAAAAGGGTACGAAGCATGGTTGCATGCCAACAACCGTCAACATCATCTTATTGTTACCGGTGCAGCTGCAGTAGATCCACTTTCCGGACAAGCGGATGCGGCTTATTGCAGTGCATCTCAAATAGATAGGGACAAACTCGACAAGGGTTATTACGAATCGAGTATGAGTGGCATAAAATTGTATCAAAAACTGGGTATTAGAGCCGATAATTATGTGGTGGAAAGTTGGTTGAAATATCCGTATGATGTGGCCGACGAAAGTAATCCATATTCGTTTGCCTCAGTTGGAAAAGATATAATAAAATATCTCAAAGGTCCGAATCTGAAACTTGACCTCAAAAGAGTGAATGGAACTGGCTTTCAGGGCGCAGGAGTTTACGACACGCTTGCCATACCGAATCAACAGGTGTTTGCAGATGTATTACCAACTGTAGGTACTTCAAAAACTTATGAATTTGTTGTGGATAATACAAATAATTTTGAAGTGCTGCCAATGCTTAAAATGCAGACCTTAAAAATGACTGGAGCAACAGTTACTGTTTTTTACAATAATATGGACATTACCAATGATATAATGTCTGTTAATGGTTTTACCTTTACTGATGTTTTATCAACAACCACGTCTTCAAAAATTAAGGTAGTTGTTAATAATATTTCTAAATCATTGAACGATGAGGCTGGTTTATGCTTATGGCTATATTGGAATCCTCAAGATCCTTATGGTCACCGCGATGCTATGGCGATAACTTACAATAAAATCACTGATAATAAAAGTGTATTTCAAACATTCGGGTTCAGTATTTTTCCAAATCCTGCCACTAGTTTTATAACAATTCAAGCTGGCTCTGTTCCAACCGACTTGTATATTTATAATTCCTTAGGACAACAAATTCAGACATTTGCGGATGTAAAATCTGAGTTCACAATTCCAACTGCAAAATTTGGGGGTAAAGGAATTTATTTTATTCGAATGAAGTCAACTTTAAAAAAACTATTGATATTATAATTTGACGGTTGTTTAGAATGTGTATGTCAGAATCAATGTGGATAGCCTAAAGACTCAAAAAATTACGAATACGTTATTGTTGCCAAATGCTAATTTTAAAAACTATTTATTATGTACAAGATAAAATACGGTAGGTTCAAAACACTTTGTCTGCTTTTCAGTGTGTTGGGTATATTGCCGGCAGTGGCAATACCATCGTTCGATGGCGACAAACCTGTTCGTAAATTATCATATTCTTACATTCAAGATTTTAGCACATTTAATAGCAGTGACTTATTTGGTCAATGGAATCAAATTGATGGCGGTGCAACCTCCAAATTTACTTCGGCAGATGCTGTAAATGGTTATCTGCAATTTCTTTGGTCAACAAAAAGAATTCTTTCTTCAAAAATTATTTACTCTACACCTTATAGTTTTTCTTCAAAAATTGGTTATGGCAGCACATCTAATAGGGGTGGCTTGGTTGTAAGATACCCGGCAACATTAGGCTCTTTCGAACCTGCTCAGGAGCCTTCTGATCCAGTTTCTAGGTTTAATGGTGCAGGTATTGCATTTTATCCTTCGGAGGATGGCACAGCAATGAATATTAAATTTTCAGGGACAATACCAGCTAAAACTACGCCGGCTACACCAACTCCAAATACAATTGTTTCATTACCAATTCCTGCTGGCAAGCCCAATATGAAGACTGGAACACCTACAATAAATATTGAAGATTACGGAACCACAATTTATGTTTATTATGATTCAGCCCCAATAGCCAGAATTGAACTTGGTAGCGTTGTTGGTCTAAACTACACTTCAGGAACAGTATATAATGCATCGTTAAATGTAGCTGGTACTTTTACAGATAAGATTGTTCCATTAACCGGATATATTTGTATAGCACAACGGGATGCAGCTTTAAGATTGTTTAATGTGGCAATAAAAACCGTTAGAACCTTTGATGAGAATAAGCCTGTTACCACATATACATCTACATATAATCAAGCTTTTAGCACTTGGGATGGCGATGCATTATTCAATCAATGGAATCAATTCCTGCCCGAAGATACAAATAAATTTACCGCCGCGGATGTTGTCAATGGTTACTTGCAATTTGCCGGATCAACCAAAAGCATACTTTATTCTAAAATGTCTTTTTCATACCACTATACCTTTTCCGCTAAAATTGGATATGGCAGCGCGTCCAATAATGGTGGTTTAGTTGTAAGATTATCCGATTTAATTAAACCCGATGAAGCCAAAAATTCATCGGCTGTCGGTTCCGGATTTAATAGGGCTGGTATAGCATTTTATCCGTCGACAGATGGTACATCGATGAATATCAAGTTTTCAGATACAATAACTATTCCTGTAACTAAATCTACAGTAATATCAGTGCCCATTCCTGCCGGCAAACCTAATATGTTAACCGGAACACCTACTATTAAAATTGAGGATTTCGGAAATTTAATTTTTGTCTATTACGATACTGCTCCCATAGCTAGAATTGAACTTGGAGGCGCAGTAGGCAAAAGCTACACTTCAGGTGTTGTCTTTGATGCATCATTTAATCTTGCAGGAACTTTTTCTCAAAGAAATGTTCCTTTCAATGGTAGAGTTTGTATTTCGCAAGGGGATGCCTCGCTTAGGTTATTCAGTGTTTCTATTGCGAAAAAAGAATTACCCAAGGTTTATGTAACCCAAATTTGGGACGATGCCATTTTAAACGATTTAAGGTTAATGGATATAATAAGAAAATACAAAGCGAAAGCCACTTTTGCTGTTGATGCAGGAAATCTGACTGGCGAACGACAACCCAACACATGGGTAGTATCGGGAGTTACTTACGGTAAAGTTTCGATTGATGATATCAAAAAAATATACTCTGAATTTGAAGTTGCCTGCCATGGATTATCGCACAAAGCACTAACATCGTTAACGGGATCTGCTTTAACTTATGATATTGCTGAATCAAAAAGACTGTTGGAACTTTGGCTTAATCGTCCTGTAAAAGGTTTTGTTTATCCAGGTTGCCCTTACGACGCAGTTTCAAAAAATGCAGTAAAAAATGCAGGATTCACTTGGGCCAGAACTTGTGAGAGAACTCCTGATTTTTGTTCCAATACTGATCCGTTTGTGTTCAGAACAACTGTAGCTTTCAATTCTAGTGACTTTTGGAAGGAGTTTGCCAGAATAAAAGCCACTGGTGGAGTTTTTACTTTTTGGGGACACGCTTTTTTTACTACCGAAGCTCAATGGGCTGATATTGAAGCAAAAATTGCTCAGCTATCACAAGATCCAGCTGTGGTTTGGATGAATACTTCCGATATTTTTGATCAATTTCAAGGGAATTGCCAATCTTCTACAATTAAAATTGGAAATGGTAATGGGTTAAAACGAAGTCTTTGGAAAGCAAATCCTACAGGCGAAGTGTGGTTTAATGATTCTATTTGTTCATCAATTGAGCCTCAAATTAATGAATCTTGGGGTGATTTTTCTCCTGGCTGTTCTATTTCCAACGATTTCTGGAATGCCCGTTATACTGGCGAAATAGAATCATTGTATTCCGAAAATTATACATTTTATTTGACGGCAAAAAATTTGGGTAAAGTTTGGATAAACAATCAATTGGTAATAGATGGTTGGGGGCTAAATTCAGATGCAACATTAACGGGCACAATTGCCCTCACTGCTGGCAAAAAAGTGCCGATAAAAGTTGATTTTGCACATAAAACAGGCAATGCATTCCTGAAACTTGAATGGGAAAGTGCTTCACAGCGGAAAGAAGTTGTGCCACAATCTCAATTATATTATTCTGTTCCCACGTCTATACAAACTTTGGGTATGAAGCAAGTTGCTATTTTTCCAAATCCGGCTAAAAATCAAATTCACATAGAATCTAATCAGGCTGGTGTGGATAATATTAGAATAAATGACTTGCAAGGTAGAATTGTATATTGCAGCAATGAGCAGTTTATGGGAGCAAAAACAATTGATTTGAGTTTAGCTAAAGGTGTCTATTTTGTAAAACTTACTGGTAGCACGCCATTTAAAACTCAAAAGTTGATTATAGAGTGAATCAATCGGGATTATTTCTTTTTATTTTAAATGACACATGATGACTAATTTAAAAATTTTCTTCATAGCAATCAATTTGTTTATCTTGTTGATAAATAATTCAGTAGCAAGCGAAACGAGCTATCCAAATCATCCTTTTCTGCTGTTGAATCAGTCGGAAATAAATACATTGCGCAGCGAGATTTCAACCCCAGGTTGGAAAGCCGATTTATATAAAAATCCAACTCGCGATTTTACAATGCTACCTACCGGCATTGGAATTCGAAGTAATGCAGAACTATGGTTAAAGCGCGACATTTCAATTCCAGCTCGTAGCGGTCATTATCATGATTTCTTTTGTGAAGATGGAACACGATTGGAAATTCCTGCGGGACAAGTATTTGTCTCAGGTCCTTATCGTTGCCCCGCTTGTGGCAAAACCTATTCAGGCGAAAAATATGAGGCTGCCTATCGTCGTTTCATTCATGCTGATTTAGATGTGGCAGCACTCGATTTGGCACTTGTTTCAGTATTGGAAAACAGGCCTGAATATGCCGCAAAATCTGCTGAAATATTATTGAAATATGCCGAGGCATATCCCGGTCCGCATACTGATATAACCACCGGTGGCATTATTTATCAAACGCTCGACGAGTCGATGTGGGTAATTCCGTTGGCACAATCGTACGACCTTATTTACAATACACTTGCTAGCAACCAACGTACAAAAATTGAAACATTCCTTCGTACCGTTGCTTCAGGTATTCAAAAGTGTGGAGCTGGTGGTAATTGGGGCTCATGGCACTTGTCGGCAGTTGGTAGTATTGGATATGCCATTGGTGATAAGGACTTTGTAGAATGGGCAACAACAAATTTCAAAAAGCAAATCAAAAGCGATTTGGGCGACGATGGACTTTGGCCGGAATCTGTTCAAACCTATCATTTCTTTCCATTGCAGGCATTTTTATTTTTTGCCGAAACCTCCATGCGAGCAGGAGTTCCACTTTATAACTGGGAAGGAAAGCCTGGCAAATCATTGATGAAAATGTTTACAGCACCGTTGGATTATATGTATCCCAACTTCAGATTACCAGCTATTAATGATGGTTGGTTCGATTCATTTATTCCTGCCGATTTGTACGAATTAGCCGCCTATCGTGATAAAAACCAGCAGTTTCAGTATGTGCTTGCAAATGGATATAAAACTTCTTTGGTAAAAATAGATGAATCTGGTATAAAGAGCAATTTTACGAAGCGTGATGGATTGTATGCCTTTTTGTTTGGAAAAAATGCAGATAATCAGCCAACAATTATAAAACCCGAATCAATCAATTTTCCTGTTTTGGGTTATTTTATGTCTAAATCGAAAAATGAAAATATGATGACGTTCGATTATGGAAAATATATGGGTCATGGTCAGTTCGACAAAATGGGAATCACGCTTTTTGCGAACAATAAATTGTGGATGGCTGATTATGGAACACCCGGTTATGGATCTAAGATTTTGGAGTGGTACAAATCATCTTTTGCTCACAACGTGGTGGTAGTTGACGGTAAACAACAAGCCAAAACCAAAGAAAATTCCATTGAAATTTGCAGTTCAACTCCCGAATATGAAATGGTTCGTTCTAAAACAACTCAAGCATACAAAGGCGTTGAATATCAAAGAACTATTATTCAAAAAAATGACTATTTCGTTGTTGTCGATGATTTAAAAAGCGATTCGGCTCATGTGTATGATTTTTATTTGCACAGCGAAGGAAAGCTTGAACTAAAAGGCAAATTAGGTGATAGTACTTCGTATTTGCTTCCCAGCAAATGGCTTAATAAAGCAGCCATGCGATTGCCTCAAAAGCAAATTAATGGTCAATGGGCTGAAAAATCCGAAGGCATTGCAATATGGATGAGTGGAAGCACACCTTTGACCGCACTCTCTACAAAATGCCCTGCAGAAACTGGTAATCGAAAAATTGATTTATTAATTGCCAGACAGAGCGGTACTTCATCTAGATTTATAACGGTTCTTTATCCGTTTAAAGCAAAAGAAAAACTTAATATAAAACTTAAAAATGGAATTCTTAATGTAAAAAGTGGCACTGTTAACGACAAGATAATTTTGCCTTAATGTATAGCTAATGAAAAAGATAATTCCATACATCCTACAAATAAATATAATCGTAAATAATAAATATCATGAATAAATTACTAAGTATCATCTTAATTTTTATAGCTTTTTTTAGTCAATCCATTCAATCTCAATCGGGAGGTATTTATGCTAATTTCGACAACATAGATTGTGCATTTTCGGTTCAGAATGCTGCAATTTTCCAAAAAGTAGCCAATCCCAATATCTCCGGCATTAATACAAGTGCCAATGTAGGTGCGTATACCAGTACGCCCACATCAACTGCCGATGGTATTAGTAATACAACAGTTTTTACAAAAATGGATCTTTCTACAATGAAGTCATTTAAAATGAAAGTATTATCTCCTAGAATTGGAAATATAACTTTTAGATTACAAAATTCCACAACTCCTACTGTGGACTTTGTAATGGCTTATGCTACCAACACCAAAGTGGGGGAATGGGAAGATATTTACTTTGATTTCCCAACCGCCAAAACAAATTTGTATGACCAAATTTTGCTTCTTTTTGATAATTATGACAACACACACGCTTCAGAAAATTGGTATTTCGATGATATTATATTAACCTCAATACAACCTGTTTCAAAAGTGTCGGTGCCTAATGTGTTTAGTAACAACATGGTACTTCAACAAGATATGATGGTGTCGATTTGGGGTTGGGCGGCTGCTAATGATAATGTGGTTATTACTGGAAGCTGGGGCGAAACTGTTACAGTCAAAGCCGGTTCAGATAATAAATGGACTGCAAAAATACAAACACCAAAAGCCATACCCGGACAATCTCCAGCCTATACGCTTTCGCTTAAAGGAACCAATAATACTCTTGTTCTTAGCAATATCTTAATTGGCGATGTGTGGTTGTGCACAGGTCAATCTAATATGCAATTACAACTGAAAGCTACAACAGGTGCTTCAGCAGAGGCAGCAGCGGCAAATTATCCTAATATCAGACTATTACCTATTCTAGCAAATCCAATTGCAACACCTCAAACCAATGTAGATGGGTCTTGGCGTGAGTGCAATCCCACAAATGCATGGCCATTTTCTGCAGTTGCCTATTATTTTGGTCGCGAAGTTTTTAAAAATACAAATATCCCTATTGGGTTAATCTCTGCACCGCTTGGAGCTTCAAAAGCTGAAAGCTATACCAAACGCGAAACATTAATTGCCGATCCTACGTTGAAAACAACTTATGTCAATCCTTATGATGCTAATCCCACTGGTTCGCCGTATAATGTTCATCAAAATATACCCGGTTGGATGTTCAATAGTAATATCGCACCCATACTTACTTTTGGTATTAAGGGTAATATCTGGTATCAGGGTGAAAGTAACGTGGATAAACCTACAACGCATACAAAATTAACAGAAGTAATGATTAAAGATTGGCGAACTTTGTGGGGAATTGGCGATTTTCCATTTTATATTGTTCAGTTACCAGATTATTCCGATACACGTTGGACTGTTTTTCGTGATATTCAAACAAATGTGTTGACAATTCCTAATACAGGTATGGCTGTAACTTTGGATACGGGTGAATCGACAAATCTACATCCAGTTCAAAAAGAATTGGTTGGTAAAAGACTAGCATTATGGGCGTTGGCTAAAACTTATGGAAAAAGTATTACCTATTCAGGTCCAATGTTTAAATCAAAAGAGATTCAGGGCAACAAAATCATTATTTCATATCATCCCACATCTATTGGAACAGGTTTAAAATTGAAAGATGGAACTGTGCCAAGAGAGTTTAAAATTGCTGGTGCTGATGGTGTTTTTTATAATGGCATGGCAACAATTGTAGGCAATACAGTACAGGTTACATCACCTATGGTTGCCAATCCAGTATCGGTAACTTACGCTTACAATAATGCTCCACTTCCAAATTTAATTAACAAGGAAGGACTTCCTGCTGCACCATTCAATACACTTACTTGGAATAATGCCGTAAATTTAACTGGCTTAGTGTCAGGTATAGATGATGTAAATGTGGACGATAATACTTTCTCTATAAGTGTATTGAAGGATAAATTGATTCTTTACAGTTCCTACAATATTCAATCTGCTGATATTTATGATGTTTCGGGTAAAATCATTTTGAAAAATCGTTTTGCAAATGAAAATAATGCCGAAATAAATACGAAAGGTTTGCATGATGGTATTTATATTGTGAAAGTGAAAACAACTGAAGGCCTAGAAATAATAAGGAAATTCATTCAAAACTAAACGATTTTAGCTCAATTACCTAATTTGTAATTATATACAAGATAATGAAAAAAACAAATTTTACAAGAGTTGGCTGTATATTGTTCACATTTATTTTGTGTTCAAACATTGGCTACAGTCGCATACTCAAAAAACCTATACCCGACAAACTGGTAGTATTCACCTTTGATGATGCCACTGCAAGTCATTATTCTGTGGTTGCTCCACTACTAAAAAAATATGGCTTTGGTGCTACATTTTATGTTTGTGAGTTTCAGCCAAATTTTAAAGATACTACCAAATATATGAATTGGCGACAAATAAGCGAATTGAATAAAATGGGTTTTGAGGTTGCCAATCATGCACTTACCCACAAGGCCGTCAACAAACTCACTAAAGAAAAATTTATTGCTGAACTTAAATGTATTGACAAAAAATGTGATTCTGTACATATCCCCATATCCAAAAACTTTGCATATCCGGGTTATGCTCGCGATAGCAGTGTTGTTCAAACATTAATTGAACAAGGATATCAGTTTGCCCGCATTGGTAATAATCGTGTCTACGATCCGTTGGTCGATCATCCCTTATTAACTCCAAGCTGGTGTATGGGTAATAAAAACAAAGAACAAATTTTAGCTGCGTACAACGAAGCAAAAAACGGAAAAGTTGTTGTATTAACCATTCATGGCGTTCCAGATATCGAGCATCCTGGAGTTAGTACTACCCCTGCTTTGTTTGAAGAACATTTAAAATATTTGTCTGATAATCATTTTAAAGTGATTTCAATTAAGGAATTGGGTAAATATATAAATGTAAAAGAGGCCGCAAAAACAATTAAACCTGTTATTGGAAAATGATACAGAATATGAGATTGAAATTAGTGTTGATTTTTGCCTTATCATTAGGCACTTTATGTTATTCTCAAACCAATGATACTATCTACTTATGGCAGGGCTCTGTTCCAGGTGAGAAAAATCCCAAACACAAACCTGTGGTTACAGCCAACAAAAGTGGCAATGTAACAAGATTAACAAATGTTACCGATCCATTATTTGTTGTTTTTAAACCTAAGGCAACCAAGAATAATGGATGCGGAATTATTGTGTGTCCGGGTGGTGGTTACTCCATTTTAGCCATCGATAAAGAAGGTTACGAAGTGGCCAAATGGCTTAATAAACTTGGATATACAGCTTTTGTGTTGCAATATCGGGTGCCAAACAATCAAACAGGAGCTTTGAGCGACATTCAGCGAGCAATGCGAATTATTAGAAGCAAAGCTGATAGTTGGAAATTAAATGCAACCAAACTTGGAGTTATCGGCTTTTCGGCCGGTGGCAGTTTATCTGCATTGGCAAGTACCCGTTTTGAAGTTGATGCTTACTCCAAAATGGACAGCACCGATACCGTTTCATGTCGCCCCGATTTTGCCTTACTTATTTATCCAGCTTTTCTTGATAAAGGTGAAAACAGAAGTCTCACGCCTGAATTGACTGTGAGTAAAAATACACCTCCAATGTTTATTTTTAGTGCTGCCGATGATGGATATGCTAATAGTGCACTTGTGATGACAACTGCACTTCGCGATGCAAAAGTTCCAGTTGAATTACATATATTGCCTTATGGTGGTCATGGATATGGATTACGCAAAGGAAATGTTGCTGCCGAAACTTGGCCAAAATATGCCGAAATTTGGTTGAAGAATTTATCTAAATAGAAATAATTGAAAAACAATAAACAAAAACTATAACAGAAAATCATGATTAAAACATTTTTTATTTCAACTTTTGTGTTTTTTAGTCTGACTTTAGTTGCTCAGAGTCAACAAAATTTATTTACAAACCGAAAAGTAAGCAACATTCAACTCGAAGCTGGTTTTAAAACTCCCACGCAAGAGTCTCGTTTACGTTGTTATTGGTGGTGGCTCAACAGTATGGCTACAAAAGAATCGATTACACGCGATATGGAAGAAATGAAAGCCAAAGGGTATGGTGGTGCTTCATTAGTTGATGCTGGCAGTTCAAGTTACAGTATTGCACTTAAAAATGCTCCTGGTCCTGTTTTTATGAGTCGGGAATGGATGGAATTGTACAAACATGCTGTTCGTGAAGCCGATAGATTTGGAATAGAATTAAGTGTAAATGTGCAAAGTGGCTGGAATCCCGGAGCACCTTCTATTACGCCCGAATACGCACTCAAAAAAGTGGTGTGGTCTGAGGTAAATGTAACTGGAGGTCAGGTGCTAAATCTTGATTTAGCTCTGCCAAAAAACCAATTAATGTACGAAGATATTCTGGTACAAGCCATTCCTAATAAACCGTCACAGAAGAATGAAATTAAAAATTGGGCAAAGAAATCTTTTACTGACAAAATTGGGTCAATGGGAATATATCCATTACACTATTTATTGCGAACTGATTTTGAAAATAAGCCTAACGATGTAGTTATCAAAAAGAACGAAATAATTGATGTGACAAGTTTTTTCAAAAATGGAAAATTGACATGGAATGCGCCAGCTGGAGAATGGACAATTATTCGTTATGGCTACACTTGTACGGGTGTACGCACTTCTACAACAAGCGATGGTTGGAGTGGACTTTCGTTAGACCATTTAAGCGTCGAAGCTTTTGATTTATTTAGTAAAACGGTTATCCTTCCGCTCATAAAAACGGCTCAGGAAGTTGGAAGTAGTGTTAAATTCCTGCAAACTGATAGTTGGGAAATGGGCGTTGCAAACTGGACGAAAAAGCTCCCTGCTGAATTTAGAAAATACCGTGGATATGATATTGCCAATTTTATGCCTGTTTTAGCAGGACGAATTGTTGACAGCCGAAACGAATCGAATCGTTTTTTACATGATTTCAGAAAAACAGTTGGCGATTGTGTTGCCGAAAACCACTACCGCCAATTTTATAATGTTGCTCACAAATATGGCATGGGCATTCACCCCGAATCTGGTGGTCCACACTCAGCGCCTGTCGATGGACTTCGGGTAATGGCTATCAGCGATTTTCCACAAGGTGAATTTTGGGCAACTGCCAATACGCATCGGGTAAAAGATGAAGCACGCCTTTCGGTGAAGCAAAGTGCCTGTGTGGCTCACACCAACGGAAAACGATTTGTGGCTGCCGAAGGACCTACAAGCATTGGACCGCAATGGGAACGTGCACCTATGGACTTGAAAGCCAATATAGACCGTGTGTTTTGTTCTGGTGTAAATCGAATTGTTTGGCATACTTTTTCATCGTCGCCAAAAGAGTTTGGATTGCCCGGAAACGAATACTTTGCGGGAACTCACCTCAATCCAAATGTTACTTGGTGGAAGCAATCCGTAGATTTTATCAGCTATTTAAATCGGTCGAGTTATATGCTTCAACAAGGCTTATATGTTGCCGATGTATTGTATTATTACGGCGACGATGTTCCTAATTTTGTGTTTATGAAGGAAGAAGTACCAGAATTAAATTTTGGATACGACTGGGATAAGTGTTCCAAAGAAGTTATTCTCAATCGGTTGTCGTTTGATGGCAATAAAATTGTGTTGCCCGATGGAATGAGTTATCGAATACTTATGCTGCCAAACGAAAAGTCTATTGATTTAAACGTATTGCGCAAAATAGAAAAACTTGTAAAAGCAGGAATGACTTTGGTTGGTCCTCGTCCTTCGGAAACTACGGGATTTAGCAACTATCCAAACGAAGATGCAGCGTTGAAAATCATTGCAGATAAACTTTGGGGCAAGATAGATGGCAAAACAATTGTTGAAAACAGTTATGGAAAAGGTCATGTTGTTTGGGGTAAAGATGTTAATGATGTGTTGGCTAACTTAAATGTCAAACCTGATTTCCAGTTCAAAGGAACTCACACAAACGCTCGCTTGGATTATATTCACCGAAGTACCGAAAATCAAGAAATATATTTTATCAGCAATCGTTTTGGTCAAATGCAATTCAACGATTTTCAGTACCGATACTTATCCACATTACCTGACAGGTACGAGCAAGTGGAATGTAGTTTTAGGGTTACAAATAAAGTACCTGAATTTTGGAACCCAATAACAGGTGAAATTCAAGAAATTGTAAACTATCGGATTGAAAACGGACTAACCATTATTCCGTTACTTTTTGAACCGGAGGGATCAAAGTTTATTGTGTTTAAAAATGCGCCAGAAGTGCCACATATTGTTGAAATTAAGAAAGATAACCAGTCAATTTTTCCAAATTTCGATATGCAAACCAAAGCATTGGGCTATATTAATTTCAAAAAAAATAATGGAAAGGTTTCAGCAATAGTAAATCAACCAGGCGTTTATAATCTAGTTTGGTCGGATGGAAGGCGTGAAGAGATAAAATCATTGACAGAAAATACTGTTATTCCGCTTACCGGCGAATGGGAAATTTATTTTGATGCCAAATGGGGTGCTCCTGCAAATGCAAAAACTTCAGAGCTAAAATCGTGGACTGAATTTGACGATAATGGTATAAAATACTATTCTGGCACAGCTACTTACCATAAATCTTTTGAGCTTTCCGACACCAATTTAAAAGAAAATATATTATTCTTGGATTTAGGAAATGTAAAAGAAATGGCTTCTATAAAAATAAACGGTCATCAAATGCAGGTAATTTGGAGTGCACCATTTCTTTTCGATATTACCGATTATGTTATTGCGGGAATAAATAAGTTGGAAGTAGAAGTTGTAAATCTTTGGGCAAACAGACTTATTGGTGATAGTAAATTGCCTGTCGAAAAACGACTTACCAAAACAAATGTTATAAAATTTGAAACTCCCGATTCAGAAAAGTTGTTGCGAGTGTCAGGCTTAGTTGGACCTGTAAATATTGTTACCCAAAAAGTGTTTAACTTGAAAAAATAATTTAGTAAAATAATAAATATGAAAATCAACAAAAAAACTAAAGTTCTTTTAATGTGTTTAGGTTTAAGCCTACTCGTTCCAGCGCAATCATTCATGACAAATCCCTATTCGCGCAAAAATTCCGAATTGCTTAATGGTAAATGGAATGCGCTTATCGACGTTTATTGTATGGGAGAATTAGCAGGAATTTTTAAAAATAAACAACAATCCACTACCACTAAGGCTGTTGAGTACACTTTTAATGATGGTCTGCGTTTGGATGTGCCAGGCGATTTTAACTCACAAATGCCCGAACTAAAGTATTATGAAGGGAATGTATGGTATCAACGTAAAATAAATGTTACCAAAACAGATAACTGCAAGCAATTTATCTATTTTGCAGGTTCAAACTACATTACCAAAGCATGGCTCAATGGAGTAAGTATTGGACAGCACGAAGGTGGATTCTTGCCATTCCAGTTCGATATAACCAAAATAGCCAAAGCTGGAGAAAATGATTTAGTGGTTATGACCAACAACAATCGTAAAGTTGATTTTATTCCAGCATTGAATTTCGACTGGTGGAACTATGGTGGCATTACCCGCGATGTTTTCCTGATTGAAACCCCCGATGTGTATATCAACGATTACAAAGTACAACTCAAAAAAGGCTCTCAAAATATCATTGCAGGGTATGTGAAACTGGAAGGTGCCACAGCCGTTCAAAATGTGGAAGTTTTTATTGCGGAACTTAAAATCCGCAAAAAGCTTACAACCGATAATACTGGTTTAGCAGCATTCGAAATTGCTACAAAACCTCAATTATGGGAACCTTCATCCCCAAAATTGTATGATGTAAAAATACTATCTGAGAAGGATACTATTTCTGAACAAATTGGTTTTAGAACTATCGAAACAAAAGGAAATAAAATCCTACTGAATGGAAAACCCATCTTTATTAAAGGTGTGAGTTTTCACGAAGAAATTGCACAACGTATGGGACGTGCAAATTCGGATGCAGATGCTGCCATGATTTTGTCCGAAGCCAAGGCATTGGGTTGTAACTTTGTTCGTACAGCTCATTATTCTCAAAACGAACATACAGTGCGTATGGCTGAGAAAATGGGTTTGATGATTTGGGAAGAAATTCCGGTGTGGCAAGGCATTAAATTTACCGACGAAACCGTTATGGTGAAAGCGCAAAACATGCTCAAAGAAATGATCTTCAGGGATAAAAATCGTGCTGCTATTATTGTATGGAGTATACAAAATGAAACTGTACCTTCGGCTGCTCGTGACAAAATGCTTGTCGGTTTGGCTAAAATGACTCACCAATTGGATAGTACACGATTGATTGGTGGTGCTTTTGATAATGTAAAATACGATATTGGTACTAATACATTTTCGCTAAATGACAGCTTAATAAATTATGTGGATTTGGTAGGTATAAACAAATACATGGGTTGGTATGAGGCTTTTCGTGTTGATCCAAGCCAGATTAAATGGAATGTGGCTACTAGCAAACCGCTGATTATGTCAGAGTTTGGAGGTGAAGCGCAGTACGGACAGCATGGCAAAACCGATACGCCTTCATCATGGAGCGAAGAAAACCAGGAAAAGCTCTATCGTGATAACTTGACAATGTTCAAAAATATTTCCAATCTATGTGGTACAGTGCCATGGATATTGTTCGATTTTCGTTCGCCAAACCGCTGGAACAAACAAAATCAAGATGGCTGGAATAGAAAAGGACTTGTGTCCGACAAAGGACAACGTAAAAAAGCATGGTATGTAATGAAAGCTTATTACGATGGAAAATAGAAAGAGTTATTATTTTTATTCGAGAAAGCAATTCATATAAATAATGAATCAATCTTGTAAAATAAATATTAAAGATGCCTATTTGAATTTCCACATAAAAATGGACAACAATAAATATAGATTTTTTTACTGTTGATACCCATTTTTATTATTTTTGATGGAAAGCCCTGCATGAGAATGTAGGGCTTTTTTTTTAATTAGTTAATTGTAGTGAATGTGTTCGTCAAAAACCAGAATTGTTCTATGTTTAAACTTAATTGCCATTTGATTTTATGTCAATACCCTTAGATTCAAATTGTGGTATGTAGATTTCATTTTTTAAAATTTTGTTAATTTACGCATTGAGTTTTTTGAATGATTTAAAAAATTATAGTAAGAATGCACTTATTGTTAAATTACTTGCATAAAGTGTGTTTGTTTTACTATTTGATTAAGCAATAAAATTTTTATTTATACATATCTATATTGCTGAATGTTTAAAACGTGCCTCTTTTGGTGCGTTTTTCACTTATTAAAAGTTTATTAATGTAAATAAAACTAATAATTATATTAATTGTGACTCAAAACTACTTATTATGAAAAAAAAGCGAGTTAAAAAATGTTACAGATTAACTTAAGTGATAATTTTTATGTAAATTTGTCGCGATTATGAAGAAGACAACTATTTGGATATTGATATTAACGATGCTGTTAACTTTTGTAGGGCTAATTGCGCTACAAGCTCGTTATGTAAGAATCAATGCTGAAATGATTGAAAATCAGTTTAACGAAAAAGTTCAAACAAGTCTTTATCAAACTGTAAGTTTAGTTGAAGAAAACGAAGCGCTTGGGTATTTAGGGCAAACATTAGAAGCTGAAGAAAATATCTCTGATAAAAATAAACTTACAAGCCTCGATGTACAAAACGTTAAGCTGAAAAATAACATTGATAGTATGGCTGGTGATTTAAAACCAACATCTGAGCAATTAAATCGCCCAACTATCAGATTGTCAACTCGGCATGGAAAAGCCACTATTGAGGAAACTTCAAGGTACTTGCAAGAAAAATTTCAACAAAATTTTTCGAGATCAAAAACAATTCTTGATCAAGCAGTCTTTAGATGGATAAAAGAAACTGATAACAAAGAAATTACTGAGAGAGTTAATTTTGAAGAGTTGGATGGTATTCTCGAAAAAGTGTTGATTAATAACGGTGTGGATTTGCCATTTTTCTATTCGGTGGTCGACAAACAAGGAAAAGTATTGTATAAATGTCACAAGAGTATTCAACCAAGCTTTGAGAATTATTCAAATAACGTTTATAAACAAAAGCTTTTCCCTTTTGATGAGTCGAACAGAATTGCTTATTTGCAAGTGATTTTTCCCACAAAGCAAGATTTTATTTTAAACTCTATGGATTTAATCTTGCCATCTGTGGCTTTGGTTTCTCTTATTTTATGCATTTTTATTTTTGCAATTATTATCATTTTCAGGCAGAAGCAGCT
Organism: uncultured Bacteroidales bacterium; assembly: GCA_903911085.1. Classification (GTDB taxonomy): domain Bacteria; phylum Bacteroidota; class Bacteroidia; order Bacteroidales; family Paludibacteraceae; genus Paludibacter. The sequence goes on from CAIWCC010000117.1 coordinate 117,557, forward strand.
TAATAACATGAAAAATGATTTTGTAAATAATATGACGCATGAATTGAAAACGCCAATATCAACTATTTCATTGGCTTCACAGATGTTGCAAGACCCAGGTGTAGGAAAAACTCCTGAAACATTGAAACATATTTCAAATGTAATACGCGACGAAACGAAACGTTTGAGTTTACAGGTTGAAAAGGTATTGCAGATGTCGGTTTTTGAAAGAGAAAAATCAATTTTAAAGTTAAATGAAATTCAGATTAATTCTCTTATTAAAGATATAATTGGGAATTTTTCCTTAAAGGTAACCAGTAAAGGAGGTCAAATAACTTCCAAACTTGGAGCAAAAAATGATCTTGCTCTTATTGATGAAGTGCATTTTACAAATGTGATTTTTAATTTAATGGACAATGCACTTAAATACGGCGACAAACCTCTATTGCTTACAATCGAAACTTGGAATGAGAAAGATAACTTACTCATTAGTATCGAGGACAACGGTATAGGGATAAATAAAGAGGACTTGAAAAGAATTTTTGAGAAATTCTATAGAGTTTCTACTGGAAATCTACACAATGTGAAAGGATTCGGATTAGGTTTAGCTTATGTAAAAAAAATTGTAACCGAACATCGTGGAAGCATTAAAGTAGAGAGCGAATTAAATATTGGAACAAAATTTATTATAACAATACCAACACTTAAAAATTACGAATTATGACAGACGAAAAAGTAAAAATCTTGTTGTGCGAAGATGATGAAAATCTTGGCATGCTTCTCAGAGAGTATTTAATTACTAAAGGTTATGATGCAGATTTACACCCTGATGGAGAAGCTGGTTACAAAGCTTTCTCTCGCAATAAATATGATTTATGCGTTCTTGATGTAATGATGCCTAAAAAAGATGGTTTTTCATTGGCAGCTGACATTCGTTCAATGAATACCGAAGTGCCTATCGTTTTCTTGACTGCTAAGTCGATGAAAGAAGATATTTTACAAGGATTCAAGTTGGGTGCTGACGATTATTTGTCAAAACCTTTCAGCATGGAAGAGTTATTGTATCGCATAGAATCAATTTTGCGTCGCGTAAAAGGTAAACGTGCTAAAGACGTTGTGGTTTACAATCTAGGTGGTTTCACTTTTGATGCGCAAAAACAATTGTTGTCTTATGGTGGAGATGCAAAAAAATTAACTACTAAAGAATCTGAATTGTTGAATCTATTAGCTGCTAACGCAAATAATATTTTAGAACGTAATTTTGCCTTGAAAACTATTTGGGTAGACGATAATTACTTTAATGCTCGTAGCATGGACGTGTATATCACCAAATTACGCAAATTATTGAAGTCTGACGAGAATGTTGCAATTATCAACATTCATGGAAAAGGATATAAATTAATTACTCCAGTAGTGAAAGAAGAGTAGAATTCCTAAATAATTTAACAACTTGCAAATCAAAATTAATTAAACCGCTCGTGAGAGCGGTTTTTTTTGCGTCTACTGTAAGGCAATTGTTAGTATCTCAGATGCACTTTCAACCATGTATTTGGGAGAAAATGTCTCCATTTCAGCTCTTGGTCGAAATCCCCAAGTTACCCCACATGCATCTACTCCAGCATTTTGAGCTGTTTGCATATCCACACCCGAATCGCCAATATATAATACTTCGTTATTTTCTACTTTGGCAATAGATAAAATGTCGTTTACGATTCTTGGGTTAGGTTTTGTTGGAATGCCCTCACGATGTCCAAAAACTGCAATAAATTCTATTTCGGGAAAATAATGTTGAATTAATTTCTGCGTTGCTGCGTGATATTTGTTGGATGCAACAGCTAATTTAAAACCTCGATTTTGCAATTCCTTGAGTAAATCACTAATTCCAGAATATGGACTGGTTAAATTAGTGTTGTTAGTTCCATAGTGATCAAGAAAAATTTGTCTTACTTTTAGTATATTATCTTCGGTCTTTTCGCCTTCGGGCAATACTCGCTCAAAAAGTTTATTAATTCCATTTCCAATATAAAATTTATAGTTATCGGTTTCGTGTGTTGCAAAACCACACAAATTTAATGCATAGTTGGTGCTAACTGCCATATCGGCTATAGTATTCAGTAGAGTGCCATCGAGGTCAAAAATAAGAAGAGATTTCATTGTTTTTTATAATCTTGTGCTGGAGTTTTTTACGTTATTATTAATCTATTCAGCCGAATGTTTAATAGTTTTTCTAAAATCTTTTTTCAATTTCATCACCAGTGAATATAGTCATTATTTTTTTTCCATCTGGTGTAGTGCTATGGTTTTTACATGCAAAAAGGCGGTCGATTAAATCATTCATCTCTTCATTGCTAAGTCGTTGACCGTTTTTGATGGCTGATGTTTCTGCCAATGAAATTGCTATTGACTCATGCATTTTTGTAGTCAGGTTTTCGGCTGTCGTTTTGGCTTTGTCCAACATAATTAATAATAAATCAATGACGCTTCCAGTGCCTAACTGGTCGGGGATACCTTTTACACTATACTTATAATTACTCAAGGCTTCAAAATCAAAACCAACATAATGTAAATCGGGGAGCATTTGTTCAAATATTAATGCATCATCCGCACTTAATTCCAGAATTTCAGGAAAAAGAATTTGTTGAGAAAGTGCTTTCCTGTTTTCAATTTGATTGATAAATAAATCGAAGAGAATGCGAATGTGCGCTCTGTGCTGATCTATCATTAGCATACCAGATTTTAAACTGGTAATAATATAGCGGTTTTTGAATTGATAATTTTCTGCACGGTATTCTATTGATTCTACAATTTGTGGTTGTGAGTTTTGTATAAACAGTTCTTGCTTAGGCAACTCTGTGTTTTCTTCAGTTGGTTTCCAGTGTGGCGCAGATTCGATTATTTTTTCTTTGTTTTCAAAGTCACCATACAGTTGTTCCCAGTCTAAATTTGGTCGTTTGTAAGCATTACTAACGAATGGATTGTAATTTGGATTGAAGTTTGTTTGTGGTGGCCGTACGTTTTCAACTTGCTTACCAATAGGCATTTCCAAAGCTCCTTCTTGATCGAAATCTATTGATGGAACAATATTGAATTTTCCTAATGCCTCCTTAACTGTTGCTGAAAGTATTGACCATATAGCTTGTTCATTCTCAAATTTTATCTCAGTTTTGGTGGGATGAATATTTACATCAATTGTTTGTGGATCAACATCAAAGTAGATAAAGTAACTTGGACTCTCATTTGCCTGAATCATTTGATTGTAGGCTAACTGCACAGCTTTTCTGAAATATGGGTGCATCATAAATCGTCCGTTCACAAAAAAATACTGAACGGCTGATTTTTGTGCGAACTCAGGTTTTCCAATATATCCATAAATTTTCACCAAATTGGTTGTTGTTTCGATAGAAAGAAGTTGTTGTTGCCAACGGTTTTTTGAATTTTTACCAAAAATACCTTCTATTCTAATCTTATTATTGGATATTGGAAGATGGAAAATTTCTTCATCTCCGTCATAAAACGAAAATGCAACTGATGGATTCACTAAAGCTATTCTATAAAATTCAGTTAGAATATGACTTTTTTCAACATTATCGCTTTTTAAAAAACGCCGACGAGCAGGAACGTTAAAAAAAAGATTTTTTACAAAAAATGCAGTCCCTACATTACATTGTACTGCTTCTTGTTTGAAAACTCGCGTGCCTGCAATTTCTACCATTACTCCCAATTCATCTTCTGCCCGGCGAGTACGCAATTCAACTTGCGCTACAGAGGCAATTGATGCCAATGCTTCTCCTCTGAAGCCCATTGTTTTAAGCGAAAATAAATCCACAGCCTCAGTTATTTTTGATGTTGCATGACGTTCGAAAGCCATGCGCGCGTCAGTTTCACTCATTCCTTTGCCGTTGTCGGTAACCTGAATCAATGTGCGACCTGCATCTTTTATTAGTATTTGAATAAAAGTGGCTCCTGCATCAATTGAATTTTCTACCAACTCTTTCAAGACTGAAGCAGGCCGCTGAATCACTTCACCGGCCGCTATCTGATTGGCTACCGAGTCGGGCAGCAAATGAATTATATCACTCATGAATTTATTATTAGTTCAAAAAAACAATATTGAGTTATTGGTTTGATAATAAGCTAATTAATCTGTTGCTGAATGCAGTTAATAATTTCATCGTAATGTTGGAGAATAGTATTTATTGTAAATTGCAATTTATTAGTTAATTAAAAAACTAATTACATATTTGTAGCCAACATATTTTTTATTTTCACTTTTTGTCACTTAATATTTCTGTCTATATTAATAAACAGATAATTGTAAGTGTCTGAAAAATAATGAAATCATGATTATTGTTGTTGACAATGAATCAACTGTATTTTCCTTCGAATTTTATATTTACGTCATTTACGTATTGACGAATTTTTTGTTCTTCGTCTAATTTGCATATCAATAGTACATTGTCCGATTCAGCAACAATATAACCTTCCAAATCATGTATTACAGCTAACTTTTCTGGTGGTAAAGCAACAATATTTTTATTGCTTTCGTAAAAAACAGTTTTGCATTTGAGCGTAACATTTTCATTCTCGTCTTTCGGCGACATTTCATATAACGAACCCCAAGTGCCAAGGTCGGTCCATCCAAAATCGGAACAAAGTACATACACGTCCGAAGCTTTTTCCATTATTCCATAATCGATAGAAATATTTGGACATGATTGGTACATTTCGTCTATGAAAACCTGCTCTTTATCAGTGTTATACAAATCTTTGCCTGCATTAAATTTTGTTGCAACTTCTGGCAATAAATCCGTAAATGCCTTATCTATTGTTTGTAAATTCCATAAGAAAATTCCAGAATTCCAGAAAAATTCACCTGTTTCGAAAAATACTTGAGCAAGTTCAGCATTAGGTTTTTCGGTAAATGTTTTTACTTTACGCAAGTTGGTATCACCTTCGCTAATTTGAATATAACCATATCCAGTTTCGGGACGGCTAGGTTTAATTCCTAATGTCAAAAGGGAATTGTTTTTGTCAACAAAGTCGAGCCCAATTTTTATTGTTTCCAAAAAATCGGTTTCTTTCATTATTAAATGATCTGAAGGTGCCACAATAATATTGGCTTTTGTAGTCATTGATTTTATTCTGTTGACTGCATAAGCAATACATGGTGCTGTATTTCTTCTGTTTGGTTCCAACAAAATTTGATCGGGTTTTATTTGTGGTAATTGTTCTAAAATCAAGTCTTTATAAATGAAATTGGATACAATTAAAATGTTTTCTACAGGAACTAAATGATGAAGTCTATCGAAAGTAAGTTGCAATAATGAACGGCCAGTTCCAAAAAAATCTAGAAATTGTTTAGGTCGTTCGTTTCTGCTAAATGGCCAAAAACGGCTACCAACGCCACCTGCCATAATTATACAATAGTTGTTTTCCATGGTTCTTATTGTTTTGAGATTGTGAAATTTGTTTGTGTTTTAAAAACTGTACTAAGATACAGTGTTTTTTGTTTTAAACCAAAATATAGAATAATACTTAACAAAAATAATGACCAAAGTAAAATCAATAAGAATAATATACATAAAAAATAGAGTACGATTTTTCATTACTTATTTGTATTGAAAAAACCTGTACTCTTAAAATTGTTTATGATTTATTTAATTGAAATTTAAATGGTTTGTTTTTCGAATATAGAACTTTTCTAATAAAAATACTATGAATTTGCTTTTGCTTTAAAAGCTAAAGCGTACATTTTCATTTGTTTAATCATTGCCAACAAACCATTAGATCGGGTGGGAGAGAGGTGTTCACGTAATCCAATTTTTTCGATAAAATAGAGTTCGGTGTTAATAATTTCGTCTGGTGTATGTCCCGAAAGCACTTGTATAAGTAGCGATACAATTCCTTTTACCAGTACAGCATCACTTTCACCACGGTAAGTAATTATGCCATTGTTCATTTCCGCATTAAGCCACACTCTACTTTGGCAGCCTTCAATAATATTCTGAGGTGTTTTATCTTGGTCGGTAATTGGTTGAAGCGAATTGCCTAAGTCTATAAGCAATGAATACTTATCCATCCAGTCGTCGAACATACTGAATTCTTCAATAATGCTGTCTTGTAATTCGTTGATTGTCATATTTGTATATATGTGTCCTAGCCTACATATAGGTTCGGGTAGTTAATGTTGATTCTTTTTAGAAACACTTAATTGTTAATACTTAAAAGTTTTTCAATGAATTATTATATGTTGTTACTAAATTAATGCGTGTTTGGTTAACTGAGCATTTCTACAACTCTTTTTAATGCTTTAATAAATTCGTCAATTTCTTCTTTGGTATTATAAAAAGCAAAAGAGGCTCGTACTGTACCGGCAATTCCAAGTGAGTCGATAAGTGGTTGTGCACAATGGTGACCTGTGCGTACAGCTATTCCTAGTTTGTCGAGCAACATTCCCACGTCGTACGGGTGTATGTTGCCAACTAAAAATGAAATAACAGCACTTTTGTTTTTCGCTGTTCCAATAATACGCATACCTTCAATTTCCATTAGTCGCTGAGTGCCATATATCAACAAATCATGTTCGTGAGCTGCAATTTTTTCGATTCCAATATCTTGTACGTAACGTAAAGCTTCGGCCAAAGCTGTTGAACCAATATAATCGGGTGTTCCGGCTTCAAATTTGAAAGGAAGCTCGTTATATGTAGTTTTCTTAAAAGTAACTGTCGAAATCATTTCGCCTCCGCCTTGGTAAGGTGGCATAGCGTTCAACCATTTTTCTTTGCCATAAAGGGCTCCAATTCCAGTAGGTCCATAAATTTTATGACCCGAAAAAACATAAAAATCTGCATCTAATTCCATTACATTCACTGGAATATGTGGAACGGATTGTGCTCCATCTACTAAAACTGGGATATTTTGATTGTGCGCCAAAGTTATTATTTCGGCTACTGGATTGATTGTACCCAATACATTAGAAACATGTCCTACCGATACAATGCGCGTACGACTATTTAGTAATTTTTTATATTCATCAATGTTTAATTCTCCAAATTCATTCATTGGAATCACCCGCAATGTAAGCCCTTTCCGCTCGCAAAGCATTTGCCAAGGCACTATGTTTGAGTGATGTTCCATTACAGAAACGATAATTTCATCGCCTTCGTGGCAAAATGCTTCACCAAATGAAGATGCCACTAAATTTATTGCTTCTGTAGTACCTCGTGTGAAAATTATTTCCTCACGTTTGCTAGCATGTAAAAATTCTGCTACAGTGGTTCGAGCTGCTTCGTGTGCTTCGGTGGCTTTTTGACTCAGAAAATGTACACCGCGGTGAATGTTTGCATTCAGGTGATAATAACCTTCTTCAATTTTTTCTACTACACAGCGAGGCTTTTGAGTGGTAGCTCCATTATCGAAGTAGATGAGGTCTTTGTTATAGATTTTTTCTTGTAAAATAGGAAAATCAGCCCTTATATTTTGTAGTTCTTGTTCGTTCATATCAAATAAACTGTTTGCTCGACTTTTTTGTTCTACAAAAGTACGGAATATTTATAAAATTATAAGCCTATTGCTTATAGATTGATTAAAAAAATGATATAAACCAAGTTTGGTTGCGAATTAAAATAAAAAAATAGTTCCAGTAAAAAAACTGGAACTATAATTAAATTTTTAGATTAATATTCAGTGTGCGATAAACTGTTAAATTAGTCGCCTTTTCTCAATTTCAACCCTACAGTAAGATTCAAGTTTGTAGGACTGCTAGAGAATTTAGATATTTGATTAGAAATTGACATTCCTGGTATAGAAGTATATCGAAGATCGGCAGTTATAAAACCGAAAACATCTAGTCCTAATCCCACTTGCCATGCCAAGTCTTTCATTTCTTTAGGTTTGTCTTTATCATCAAGTTCAAAAGCAAGTGCTGGACCACCCATTCCATGAAAACTGAAAAGACCAAGATCCAGAAATTTGACACCTAACATTAAAGGGATTTTTATGTAATTTGTGGCATTTATGGCAGGAGCAACTGCCTTGTAGCTTGAATAATAAATTTCAGGTTGAATATAGAATGTACGTCCATATTGGCACATTATCCCAAATTGATAATTGCTGCTTAATTGTTTAGTCAGTTCATCTGTAGTTCTGGTAGTAGAAGTAATATCTAAACCAAATTTTGGACCAATCCAAAACATAGGTTTTTTTTCTTTCTTGGGTTTGGCTAATTCTTTTGCCCTTTCGCTAGCATTAATTGAATCTTGAACTTGACGTTGTCTGTCTTCATCAGATTGTTGTGCAAACATTGACAGTGAAAAACCGACAAACAATACTAAAAAAATCGATTTTGGTTTCATGAGGTTATATATTTAAAATTTAAAACTAATAATTTTTAAAACTGATAAATTACAAACTTAATAATAAAAACTTATCAACCAACATTTCTGGTTTTTAATTAGTTAATCATAAAGAACTGATAATTTGTGCATTTTGCTTATTAAGAAATAATTAACAGCGCAAATGTAGAAAAAAATGAATTAATACACAATAGCAGAACAACTAAAAGGTAATTAAATAATTGTTTTTTGTGTCGAAATGGCTTTAATCGGTAATTAAAACTTAAATATATCAATTTCGCACGATAATTTAACTATTCTCGATTGCTAACGACTGTCCTTTTTATTCAAAGTAGTTGACAATGGGTGTTATATCTTTAAAATTTAAAAATTAGTTCCGGTGAAAATTTCACCGGAACTAGGGAAATTTGCTCTGACAAAGTAGAGCGGTGTAAACAAAACAGAAAGATTTTTATTGATTAAGGAAAATATTGTTTGATGAATTATATACTGAAAAGTGGTAAATGCATATGACACCATCATTCAAAATATGCGCTAAAGATAAAAACCTTAATTTTAGATCTCAACATAAACTACATCTACTATACATTCATATATATAATTTTTTTCTGTTATTGAACTTGCTGCACCCCAGTTTTTTATTCTTTTTGAAGTTGGCAATTCTTTAGAGATTAATATTTCTATTTTTGAAAAAGCAGATTTGTTTTTCAATTCATCTAAAGTGAAAGTGAAAAACAAAACTTCGCTCCTTTAATTCGTTAAAAAACAAATATAATACTGATTTATATTTTGTTACTTTTATATAACGACTTGTAGTTGTCTTACCAGCATAATTATTTCCATTTCTTTTTTCAGTAGTTGTAAATGTATTGTTAGCTTGTTGATATATAATATGTTGCATGGCTGTTTTTTGCATATTTTTATCTAAAGTCAAATAATTTGAAGGCATTTTTTCCTTTAGTATTGTCAATGCTTTTGACTCATTCTTTTTCAAATTCCATTCGTATTCCTTAAATTCATGACCGTTTATTTTAAAACTTGGTGAAAATTCTTTGGCTAATTCAGTATCCCAATCGATGCTGATTTCTTGTTCTATAAAATCCGAAGCATTACCAAAATTGGTAGTGCCGTACACTTTGCCACCTTCCACCACAACAAAAGAAGTTCCGTGAGCAAAAAAATCTCGGTTCAGCATATTTTGGTTATGAATGGTGAATTTTTCCATTGTTCAAACGATTTTTCGGCAATATTTTTTGCATTTTCTTCCAACGATACTAATGAATCAGCTGAGAAATTCAGCAAGCAGTTTTCACCATAAAGTTTCACACTAAAACCATTATATGTAACATATAGAATTCTATTCGAAGGCTTTATACCAGTGAAAAATTTTGCACCTATTTGCTCAATATGCCCAATTTTCGGCGCAATAGTCATAAACAAATTATGATTACGAGCTGCCAACCACATCCTATCATCCCAATACAAGGTTGTCAGTTTGTTTTCCAACCGATACTGATTAATCCGCTGATGAAAAAAATAAGCTGACAACCGCTCTAATTGTAAATCGGGACGATTTTTCACTTCGCTTAACAACTTAGATAATTCACCTTCTCGAAGTTTGTTTTCAAAAATTGAATCGTGAAGAAATTTACCATTAGTATCTATTTGAGAATATACCGTAGTGAACCCAAAGGAAAGTGAAATTATATAAATATATTTTAGATGACGCATTTATTTGAGAGAATTTATAGAACAAAGATCAAATATGAGCTTACTTTTTTTTATTTTTTCGATATTTCAAACTTAATAAAATCACAAATCAACACAGGATGTTCCTTCCGATACGCGATTCCAATATGAGTATAGTGTCTATTGATAATATGCACCCAGTGCCGCGGACTATTTTTCCATCCATCACACATTTTATACACCGAAGTATTGGCAGTTACCACATTTTCACCACCACAGGCCTTCCAATTTGTATAAATTACTTTTCCGTCCATAACATGTCTTGCAGTATCAGACACTATAGCATATTTTATATTAAGCAATTGGAATCTATCTAATACGCCATTATTGTCATCATCAAAATGACAATAGGTATCGAAACCTCCATTTTCATTAAACCACTTGGTTTTATGATCCATAAAGAAAAAGGCTGCACGTTCCAATGATTCGCTGTATTTCAGGGGTTTTAGTTTACGGGTGGGATGTAGGCGAGTTTCTTCATCCCGCATCTCGTTTAACCTCCTAAGCATGGTTGTTTTTATCTGCTCAAAAGTTAGTTCCTTGACCGGAGTTTGAAGCAAAACCTTATAAGGTATTTGTGTAGTTTGAGCTTTCATCCCGAAAGGCAACCACAAAAGTAATATTATGTAAACTCCAAAAATATTTCTCATTCTTTCTATCTTTTCAAAATGTATAAACTACTAATAAACAAATATTTAATCACTATTTAATTGATTAGATTATAAGAATATTTTAACAAACTCCGGATTTCCTCCAAAGTGCAATTATTTAGTTTATTGCTTCGCATTAAAAAGCAGCATAATTTCTGTAGTAGTTAATGCACGATTATAAAAGCGGACATTATCCATTGAACCTGAAAAATAAAAAGTATTAGTCCAGGCACCTTCTCCTTTTCCTATAAGAGTCGTATCATGATTGCCCCAATCTCCTGGGAAATTCGTATAGGACCCGAGTCTAACTGCATCAACATATAAAATCTGTACACCACTGCTATAAGACAGAGTTAGTAAATGCCAATTTCCATTAAGAAGCGTTGATGCTAAATTAAAGCTATAGAAATTATCACTAGCATATAAATTGCTATAATATGCAAATAATTGCGCACTGGAATTTGTATAAAGATATTTGCCAAATTTATTTATAAATAGTAAAAAATTATCTGTCTTATTAGTTTTAACCCAAACGCTATACGTCCATGCGCCAGTACTTGGGAAAATCTGTTTTGGAATACTCATATATCCCGAGGTACCATCAAATTGAGCAGCATAACCGCTTAGACTTGGTGAAGCAGATGTGTAGGTTAAACCACCTACACTTGAGCCATTGTAACTACCTAAAGCATCATTTGCATTTTTATTATCGAAGTTATAAAAAGCCAATAATCCATCTGATACCGTATAAGGATTTGGTGGAGTTGTAAACGTAATTTCACTGCTGTAGTTTGTTCCTGAATTATTTTTGATAAATGCTCTTACATAATACTTCGTATTGCCCATTAACCCGGTCATTGCAGTAGTAAAATTGCTAGCAATCAAATTACTTGAGACAATTTTGTTCTCGGAGATAGTTGGGTTAGATGTAGTGCTCCAACAATGACCATATTCAATAATTGGATTATTTCCTTGATTTGGAATAATTCCACTCAATGTCGCACTTTTAAAAGTTAAACTAGATGGTGTACCTACGTTCACATTTGGCAAAGTAATTAATTGTACTTGTTCGTTATAACCTGTACCTTTAGCATTTGTAGCATAAGCTCTAACATAATATGAAGTATTTGCAATTAAACCGCTAACATTACTTTCAAAAATTGCTTGACCAACTCCATCACTAGTTTTATTGCCTGAGGTAGTTGGATTAGCGATTATACTCCAACACACTCCTTTTGCTAATACTGCATTTCCACCATCATTATCAACCCAAGCAGATGACGTGAAAGTAGTTGCGCTAATATTCGAAAATGTTACTAAAGATAATTGAGGCACAAAAATAGTTGTTTTACAGATTGATTCCTTACTGAATCCTGAACCTAAATCATTTGCTGCAAATGCCCGCACATAATAAGTTGAATTAGGTACGTTTACTTTCATTGTACAAGAAAACAGGCCATTTGAACTTATCTCTCCATTTACAATTGTATCTTTTAAATTTACATTATTATTCTGACCATAACAGATTCCAACTTTACCTATAAATCCATTTCCTTTATCTGTTACCCGTCCATAGACAGTTGGTTTTGGAGTTTTTAAACTTATAGAATCAATAACAACTGTTGGAAGTTTTAAGTTAACTGAGTTTTTGATACATCTTACTGAAAGAGCAATGTAACTTAAGTTGTTATACTTTGTTTTAAAATCCCAACTAAAATATCCACTTTTAGATTTTGTTGAGTCGGGGCATAAATTATAATATGTAGGGTAAAATCCTAAGTATAAATCGCTTAGCCAAATCGAACTCTGCTCACCAAAATCAATCGAGCTATTATTGATGTGATTACCAGAAGGGTATGCATTAAATAGTGAGAAGTTTGATCCATTTTTCATTCCTATCCAATCAGTTGCCGAACATAATTTTTCAGCAAAAGATAATTCCTGTTTTCGTCCGATAACAACTTTCATTAAGTTTTCCCACTCATCTCTAGTTGGTAAATGCCATCCTTCAGGACAAATACCTTGCGAGCCTTTTATGCTATCACCACGCATTGCTACATCGAATGAATACAATCTTCCGTATTTTTTAATATTTTCATTAACTTCATTCGGTGCAAATGATTCTTTAATTGGAGTACCATCAGCATAATGAGTTACACGTAAATTTTCTGCCATCCATACCTGATTTCCAATTGTTATTGTATGATAAGTATTACCATCAAAATCTTTTACCGAGTCAGTATTCATTTTTCCTAATTCTGTATGGAAAAATATGTCATTCACAAGCTCAGGATTCTCCTCTTGACATGAAAAGAAAAATACAGCTGTCAATATAAGAAATATACTTAAATATGTTTTCATTACTTTGCCTTTTTTTTATTTGCTTTCCTCATAATATGAAGATTTACAATCCTCTTTGATTATAAATGTCATTTGTTTAACCTTAAGATTAACTGGAAGGATCTTATCGCAACCGGAAACTCTAATATAATACTTCCCTTTTGGAAGATAGAAAGTTGCTGAATTTGTACCATTTGAAGTCCAAGTTTTAGATTTAATTTTTTCATCATCACTATCATATATTGACATACTTGAATAGTCCGAATTGGATGAATATTTGACAATTAAAACTAGAAGTGACTCATTATCACCAGATAAAATATCAGCAACAACAGATTCTCCACCCCAATCTTTAGTATCCACATTCCCCTTTTCAGTAAAATTCTTTATCAAAGCTTTTTGTTGTTGAACTATATTATCTGGTATGTTTTCAGCATAATACTCTGTTTTTATTGTAAATGGATTAGAAGCATAATTATAAGATGTACCTGCACTTAATAATCCGCTTCCAATCTGTGTTCCTCCAGATACGTTATCAAATAGACAAATAAATTGCTTGTCTTGTCCTGCATTTATTTTCAAATAATATATTTGAGTTAAAGTTACTGCACTTGTTGAACTAAACAAGGAAAGAGATGTTGTTTTTAATAAATTTAACTCGACGGTTATTTTAACTGTAAATGCATCATTAAATGTATTTTTGTATCTTCCTGCAACAAAAATATTGTAACTTTCAGCACCCTTTACTACATCTCTCATGCCTTCAGCCCAAGTTGTCCAAAAGCCTCTATCTCCTTTTGCTGTTGTCATAAATGGCTCAATACTTTGAACAACATACTGTTGTACGTAATTATCCAGTTCGTTTTTCGCTAATCTTGCTTCTTCTGTGCCAGCATATTTATTTGCAAATTGTAATAAAGCAGATGTTCCAGAATTTTTCGCAGTAATAAATGCGTTTGCCCGATAACTATCTTGCTCTTGTTTGTTTAGTTTATCTATTTCTGCAACTGCCAATTTGACAAAATTATCAGCTTCTGGCTCTAACCAACTCTCATTTCTAAGTCTTGCTATATAATTTTGAAATCCCACTTTTGATGTTACAACTGCTAGAGTTTTAGTTAAGCATTCATTCATGAGACTATTTACAAGCCGAGTATGATTTGACTGCCCAAGCTCACCTTTTAATGCATTAAGTTTATCATATATATTCTTGGCTGAATTAAAATCTTCAGAATAATTCTGATATTCAATCCTAAGTTTTTCGATAGGATATTTATCTAATGCCACAAAGAAATCTCCAATACTATTACTCGAAATAACATATTGAGTTTTGGCATTAATTATCGATGAAGTAGTTGGATACAAATTTATTAAAGCAGGCAAGTCTGCTCTATTCAATTTATTGACAAGTTTATCAACAATACTATTTAGCAAATTTGATTTTGGAAAGATTGAATTAAAAATCTTACAATCTTCTATATTTGAGATAAAGTTTAATGATTTGTTTTCTACAACAGTTAAGTATGTAGAATTTGTGTTTTTAAATCTATCCACAAACTTTTTAGCATCAGTTAAGGATGCAACCATGTCAGAGGCTTTATTTTCAATATTTAAATCGATGTTACTAAATTTGTCATCTGACGCAAATAATTCATCAATAGTTGTACTTCTTATGATATACTCTTTCTTTATATCTGTAAGACTAGAATTATTTGGATATAAATCAATTAATTCCAACAATTGAACTCTACTTACTACTGGTATTGATTGTTTTACAATAACATCTGAATAAGTGCTTTTTGGGAATGCAGATTTAAATTCCTTCACATCGCTCAAATTTTTAGCTTGAAAGTTGCTTTCAACTTTAATATTTATTGCTTTAAAATTTGAGTTATACTGATTAGTGCTTAGTAATCTAAAGCTGTCATTCGCTCTACGAATCCATTCTGATTTATCTGTAACTTTCTTTGTATTTCCCCAGCCTATCAGTTTTGTTATTGCATAAGATGTCCCAAAACCTATTGCAGCACCAATAATAGCATTTCCAACTGTAGAAGTTTTTTGTTCTATTCCAGAATTATATTTCAATAAATTTGATTGGTAGGCATAATAACCTCCGCCAATTGTTGAAGCTGCAATGCTAGAAACACCTATAGGTGTAATAACATTATCGTAATGAGCTCCGCTTATATTCACTCGTTGGTTATAATCGGGAGTAGAAATACTAGTTGAGTCAGCTTTATATACAACACAGCCTGTAAATATGACTATAGATAAACCACAAATAGATATTTGTTTGAGTTTTGACATAAAAATAATAGTTAAATATTTGTACAATGCTATAATGAATAACCAATACCAAATAATATCTGATTGGATGATTTGTTTGTAATTAAAAAGGTTTGGCTATATTCAACGGTAATAATCGGAAAATGATTAAACAAATAACTTTGACAACCAATTTTCCAAAATGGACTGGAAGTGTTTGTAGAAGCAGTACTTGTAGTGGAAGAGCCTGTTGTATAATGAGTCATACTTATTTTGGATAACTGATAGCCTATTCCACCATAAGGTAATAAATACTTTGTTAATGGAAAAATCAAGGTTGATATTGACAATTTTAATCCATTATGTACATAGCTGTCAGATCTATAAGTTTTTAAATTATATAGGTCTGACATATAAGCAATATCAATTAATAAAGGGGCAACGTTAATTCTTCCAGCTATCTCAATTCCTTTTGAAAATCCATAGTCAGTAGCAAATCCCGTATATTGTAAAGCACCATTAGAGATATTTGATGCAAAATTTGAATTTGTGAAACTATTATTTCTGCTGAGGATATTTAATCCTACTTTTTTTAAATTCAAATAATTACACACTTTCTTGTATTTTGAATCAGAATTGTCATTGTATTTATTCTCTGGAAGAAGATCAGTGTTTTTTTGAGCGGTTATACTGTTTATTCCAATATAAATGACTAAAATTATTAGATAGAAGACTCTTTGCATATTTTTGATGTTTTGTTATTTGTTTATATCACTCTTTATCATTTTATTATCAGATAAGACAATATACTGACTTTTTACTAGACAACTTCATAATTAATTGATTTTTTAATCCGATTTCATCAGTATGTAAAATTTACACATTTTCCTAAAATCTATTTCGCATCAAATTCCATTATATTCGGAAAAATTTTCCAATTAGGATCCTGCTTAAAAAGTGCTAAAGTACCCAACTTTACAAATACGATCAAATTAATAAAGTCAACTCCTAGCATTGTAAATACATCTGTTGGATTACCTTCAAATACAGTTGGTTTTGTAGTGTTGACATATATAGATTTTAATGTTGGGCAATCACTAAAAGTATATGAATCTAATCCAACTAAATACATGTTGTTGAATTTGAGTGTTTTAATATTTGAACAATGCCTAAATGCCTTAGAACCTACGTATTTAATATTTTCTCCAATTTCAAATTTTGTCAATGAAGTACAATCCTGAAATGCCATATCTTTTATTGTGTTTAGAGAGCTCGGACAATTTATGGTGGATAATTTTTCGCAAGCCATTATTCCCATTTTTCCAATAGATGTTAATGTATTTGGCAAGATTAATTCTTCCATATTTTTACATGGTTTATTTTCTGCTAAATTACTGAATGCTAATTCTGGAATTTCATTTGCATTATATACAATTGTATCATTATCTTTATAAGCTGTGCCTCCTCTACCTTTGAATGATACAATTTCTACATTGCTTAAATCAAGAATCTCAAGTTTTTCCAAATTTCTTATACTTGTAAAATCTCTAGCATCTATTTTTCCAATAAGGGTTAAATTAGTTATTGCCGATTGATCTGTTTTTGCCAGCAAATCCGATAAAGTCCCTTGTTTTTCAACTTTAATCTTCTTTATTTCTTGAGCATTTGAATTTATCGTTATTGCGATAAATATATATAAATATATA
>CAIWCC010000118.1 GCA_903911085.1 uncultured Bacteroidales bacterium
ACCGTTGAATGTTAATGCATTGTTTATTGTAAGCGTACAAACAAAATTAGGTTGGCAACCATTGATGGTCATTTTGTTGGCAGAAATAGCAAAAATACCGGCAAAAATAACATTACTGTTTGTAAATACTAAACTATCAGCAGCAATGCTTTCAGTTAATGTTACGGTTGGACTTTCGTTCCCTGCTGAAGCATCAAATATTACTTTATCGCCAAATCCCGGAATTCCCGGTGTGGTAGTGCTACCTGAAGCCGTTCCCCAGTTGGCAGGATTCGACCAGTTACCGGCATATCCACCTACCCAATAGCGTGTTGAAGCTGCACCTGTAGCAACCGGTACGGTAGTTGAACCCGCGACTGTGAACACGCCGCCGCCTGCTTCAATGGTAATGCCATTTGTTGAATTATTAATAACTCCGGCAGTAAGTGTTAATGAACGAACCGTAATGGGTTGTGGCAAAAAGAAGGTTAATGTAGAATTATATTCCAAATGATTGATAGTAGTATTTTCCTTGAATATTTTTCCGGCAATGGAAGGTCCACTCGGTTGAGTGCCTAAAACAGTAGCCGCTGCAGTTGAACTTATCAAAACCTTTGAACCTAAAGCACTTGCATTAATAACCCCACCATTGGGCAAACCAGTATAGTTGCTTGAACCTGCCCCTACAAGCTCTAAAGTGGCACCACTTCCAACAATTAATTCCTGATTATTTGTTGCATTTAGCGTTATCCTATTGGATTTAATATTATTCCCCAAGGTAATTAAACCTCTGATTACAACAATGGCACCAGCAGTGGTAGCAGATGGATTGAAATAAACTGTAAGTGGACTAGATGTGTCAAATGTATAGTATGCATTCGAATTTCCTGTAATGTAGTTCGTTGCTGAATTTCCGGTGAGTGTAAACGGGCCTCCTCCATTACCCATTCTGAATGCCCTTCCACTTGTAGTTGATTGTTGCGTAATTCGTCCATTCTTACGTAAGAATGTAAGCGCCGAAATTACTGTCACATGATCAACAAACTTAACCTGACTGGAATCCACTGTCATTTTGTTAACTGTCAGAGCATAAGCACCAGCAAATGTTACATTACTCACCGTAAATGCCAGGCTATCAGCTTTTGATGCTTTAGCTAATGTTACTGCTGGATTCGCATTTCCCTGACTATTATCAAAAATGACATTCATTGTAGAGTCAGGTATTGATGCTCCCGAAGCTCCGCCCGATGTTTCACTCCACGAAGTTGTTGTATCCCATGTTGCTGCTGCTCCACCCACCCAATAACGGTCGATTGCAAAAGTGTTTGCTACTGAAAAAAAGCAAACGAAAAGTAAAGTAAGTAATCTTGTTTTCATAATATTATTGTTTTATAATTTTTTTAGTTATAATTCCTTCATTATCAATTAAATTGCAGAAATAAACTCCCGATTGCATTTTTTCGAAGTTTACTTCTATATCATTCGATTCAATGTTGTTAAAGTGATTGTAATATACTAAGCTACCAGCTGTATCGTAAATACGAATTTTTAAATCGGAGGTAGTTACATTTCTATATTTGATAGTAAAATTTGATTTTACAATATTGGGAAAAACAGTTGCTCTGTTTTCATTATCAAAATTATTCGTAAGCAAATTATCTGTTCCTGAAGGATTGTTTGCCAACACATCGAACTTAAATCCTACCAAACGGAATGAGTTACCGGCAGTTCCTGAATTGAAAAACGAAGCAATATCGGGATAATTAGCTCCACCAATGGCTACTATGCTTAAATCGCGTACATCCACAAAACCATTCGAAGAAGTAACTTTGCGTTTTGCAACGTTATTTCTGTTTACAATGCTAACTTGCTTTGAACTTGTGAGGTAATTAAATTTTATAGCATTCAATTGCAGTTTAATGGTGGAAGGCATTCCGGTTAAATCCAACCCAAAACGGAAACCTTCGTTTGGGTCAATGGCATCGCTTGCTCCACCTCGTACCCCAATTTCACCTTTCGAATCCCTGTCCAATCCGGTTTTGGTAAGCAACGCGCCAAAATTTACACCTTCGGTTGTATTGGTTGTTTTCATTCCTTCCCATCTGAATAAGAAGTGTTTAGCTTTGGCGGCATCCAGATTGGTTGAGCCGTAAACTGTCCAGGCATAGTTATTGGCATCGCCCGTAATAAATGCTTTACCTGCTGCATCGATATCGAAACGCGACTCATCGTAGTACAATGCATTACCTTCGTTGGCAGTGAGCGGAGTTGGAATTTCGAGCAGGATTTGATTGGCAGACACGACAACCGTTGCAGGCACTTCAGCACCATCAGTGATTGTAACCGTAAAGTTTACCAAGGCATTAGCTGGTATGGTGGCTGTAAAACCAACCATCACTGTTCCCGGGTTTTTGCGCTCATAAGTTGCCGTAGCATCGTAAAACACTGGGTCGGTGGAACGATTTGCCACTAAAGTAAAGCTAACTGCCGGATTAGAACTGCTAACTTTCAAAAGCACCGTTTTTCCACCTTGGGTTAGTTTAATGGTAGAACCATCGACAATAGCAGCAGTGGCGCGTGTTGCCATATTCCAATACAAATTAACCGACTCAGCACCATTGCTAATGCTATCGAACACACGCAATGAACTGTTGTTTTCGATGGTAATGGTTCTGAAGGCTGCATTCAACTCGCCATTTAAACCTACCATCGATGTCAAATTTACTTTAGAACCTTTTCGTTCCGGTGTATTATAGGTTTCATCAATAGTAGCCTGCGCACTGGATACATGGTGTTGCCAATTGGTTTCAGTCGTTTTTTTAATTGAAATGGTATTGTGACTAATATTCGTATGTCGGAAAATATCCCAACGAATTGAGTTCTGATCGTAGGAATTAGAACTTGCACCGCCATCTTTAATGGCTGTATAGTCTTCTTTTCCAAAGTCCATTGCCCAACGCAGCCCCTGAGTATCGTAAACAAAAGACCCTGCATCCATGTGTGCATGACTATTGTAAGGTGTTCCGGCTTTGATACCTACAAATTTCCCAATAGATCCCTGCCAACCGGTACGAACAAAAAAGACAGGCTGTAATCCGTTTCCTTCCCAAACCGACGAAGCTGGAGCTTCAAGATTATTGATATTCACATCTTTGCCATAAATCAGGGCTAAAGGAAGGTTTGTATCGGATGAATTGAGCGGGGTATACCTATTCATGCGCATCATTTCCTTTTCGAGGTATAAAACCGAAGGGTCATTCAATCGTTTGGCCATCCAGAAAGCTGCAGGAGCAATATTTCTACCTTCTACACCATCGGCATAACTGTGCGCCAAGCCCGTTGTACCCGTAACATATTGCATGTATTCAGCTGATTGCAGAAATCCGGGCGTATTGATAAAATTGTTTAATAAGGCGTAGTCAGTGCCATAAATACCTTCCAATGCCGATAACATTTGCACTTCGTAGGTCGTTCCATACTTCCAGTACATCGGTCCCTCAGCATAATTACCATTGTTGTAGGTATTCATTGCATTGGGGTTTTTCACTAAAATGTTTTCAATAACATTTTTTGCTTGTGTATCCATATCGGCTGTAGCATCGCCATAAATAGCCATGGCAGCCATCGAAAGTCCACCAATACAAACCTGATTCCAGTTGGATGTTACATTCCAAAATGACTTCGTAAGCTGTGGTTTTAAAGCAAAATTCACAATGGCAGTTCGCGCTTTAGACTTTAAAGTTGAACTTAACTGAGGATATAGCCAATCATAGCCCAAGCCCACAGCAAAGGCCAATTCGCATACATTGAGCGATTGAGCATTCCAATTCGGAAAGCTACAAACATTATCGATATCAGCAATTGCTTTGTTTAAATAACTCACATTTCCTGTCATTCGATAACCATAAGATAGGTACATCATACGTTTCACAACGCTCGCCACATCAGTCATATAACCATATTGGTCAATATAATAAACATAAGCCGGCTCCGACAACATCGAGTCGCAAACTTCGAGAATATAGTTATGAATCTTCTTAAAATCAGCCGATTGTTCTATGAGCGTTGTGATTTTTGATTCTTCGCCACCCTTGAATAGCAAACGTGGATGTGGAACGGTTTTAATTACGGCACAATCGAAGTTCTCCATTATTTTCAGCTCTATACCTGTAATGCGGTAACTATCTGTGATGTTGCTTACTTTTGCATTGAAAAGCGCCAATAAGTTTTCGGTGGATACTCCGCCTTTTACCACACAATTAAGTTTCGACACGTCAATCCAACCTTGACCATCCTCCAGCGCTGGAATTGTTCCGTTTCCGAAAATCAAACTATTCTCTGTTGTTAGTCGGTTTAATGCAACTCCGGTAAGTGTACGAGCATAACGCACTTTAACCTTAGTAATTTGGATATAAACTGTCGATGGCAAATTCGTAGCATCCAAGCCAAACCACATCCCTTCATTCAGGTGAATACCTCCACCTCCGCCGGTTACAACGCCCAACTCACCTGTACTCGAACGGTCAATACCGCCCTGAGTGGTAGTGGCGCCGTAATTATCTCCCAAAGCAGGATTAGCAACAGCTATTCCACCCATTTTCACTTTGAATTGTTTGCCCACTGCACCCGCTATTGTAATGGTAGCAGGAGCAACAGTCCAATCATCCGTTGCAGAACTATTGAAATAACTCACCGTTCCATCAGCAGCACTTATCTCAAAAATCGATTCATCTTTATAAACCGTGCTTCCTTCCGAACCGGTAGGAGTCGGAGTAAGTACTATGACATTGTTTTGTGCCCGGCTTGCCGAAACAGCAAAAAATGCAAATGCAATGAGAGATATAATTCGAACTGAGATTTTCATTTATTTTTAGTTATTTACTTCGTGTTATTTGCCTACAGCGTTATTAGCTTCGCGTTATTTTCTTAATTTCTTAATTACTGATTTTTTCAAGCATCAAACTCTTCAAACCATTCAAACTCTTCAAACCCGAAACCCGAAACCCGAAACGCGAAACGTCTTTGAACTACCAATTCACCTTCTGTTCCAAACTGGCATTAATTTCCACTTCCTGCTGCGGATATGGCAGTATTAGATTTCTGGCTTTATCAAAATTTTCAGTTGCTTCTAAAAATGCTTTCTGAACGGCGGTATTCGGATTATAGGCTGCATTGAATTTGATGGAATTTGCCAAATGAGCCAATTTATCTTCCAATAAATTCCAACGGATTAAATCTTGTTTACGTAAAGCTTCGAAACAAAGCTCGCGTAATCGTTCGTCAACCAATTCGTTGAAAAATGCATCGTGACTTGTGGTTGTAAAGTCGGCAAGTCCTGCTCGTTGACGAACAGCATTCATGCAATCAAGCGCTTTCTGACTAGGAGCTTCGCTACCATATCGTCCGCCAATGGCAGCTTCGGCATACATCAACAAAACATCCGAATAGCGTAAAATCGGGAAGTTAATACTGGTGTAATTAGGGTCGGTAGCCGACGCAGTATTATTCAAAATAGTGTATTCTCCCTTTACAAGTTTACCGGTTGACGAATTTTTCAAAGCATTAAAATCTTTGGGCTCCCAACGGCGGAATTTACCCGGACCATATTCAGCGTCGAGCGGTTTATCGAAAATATAACTCATCTGAAATTCGTTTAATGAATTAACAAAATTGTTTTTATAGCC
>CAIWCC010000119.1 GCA_903911085.1 uncultured Bacteroidales bacterium
AACCGGATTGTCGGTTGGCAGTAGTCCTGTAAGTTTAACAGCAAGTTCAAATTATACACCCGCTTCTTCTCCAGCAGCTTCAGCAATAACTTATGGTTCGAGCAATACTGCTGCAATTACAGTAAGTGGCTCAACTTTAACAGTTGTAGGAGCAGGAACATCAAATATAACTGCTTATCAACCAGCCGATGCTACTGGGAATTATTCCGCAGCCTCTACAGTTGTACAATCTGTTACCATAGCCAAAGCAACTCCAACTATTACAGTAACTCCTGTTGGAACATATATTTATAATGGTTCGGCTCAGGGTCCAAATGCTGTAACTAAAGGCGGCTCAACCGGAGCGGTTACTTACAGTTATAATGGAGTAAATGGAACTGTTTATTCTGCTGCCACCCGACCAACTAATGCGGGAAGTTATACTGTAACGGCAAATGTAGCAGCCGATGTAAATTATTCCGCTGCAAGTTCTTCAGCTACAGCTTTTACCATTGACACAGCTTCACCAACTGTAACACCAACCATAGGCACTTATACCTATAACGGAAGTTCTCAAGGTCCAAATACAGCAACCAATACTGGAACAGGAACAAGTTATACTTATATTTATTCTGGCACAGGAACTTCTACACCACCAACCGCAGCTGGCGATTATACAGTAACAGTCACTGTAGCAGCCCATGGAAATTATAGTGAGGCAAGTTCTTCTGCTACAGCATTTACCATTGGCAAAGCTACACCAACTATAACACCAACTGTTGGAACTTATACTTATAACGGAAGTGCTCAAGGACCAAATGCAGCTACCAATTCTGGAACTGGAACAAGTTATACTTATATTTATTCAGGTACAGGCACTTCAACACCACCAACCGCAGCTGGCGATTATACAGTAACTGTCACAGTTGCAGCTCATGGAAATTATGGTGAGGCAAGTTCTTCTGCTACAGCATTTACCATTGGTACAGCTACACCAACTGTTACTCCAACCGTAGGCACTTATACCTATACCGGAAATCCACAGGGTCCAAATGCAGCTACCAATACTGGAACAGGAACAAGTTATACTTATATTTATTCCGGCACAGGCACTTCAACACCACCAACCGCAGTAGGCGATTATACAGTAACTGTCACAGTTGCAGCTCATGGAAATTATGGTGAGGCAAGTTCTTCTGCAACAGCATTTACCATAAATGATGCACCAAACACCGTTATTGTTTCTACTACAAATCCAACAATTGCAAGTTTAGGATTAAATACAGCAAGTGATGTAACAATAACAGGCTCAGGATCTTTAATTATTGATGCCGATAAAACAGTGAACAGCGTAACTGTTGCTCCAGGTGCAAAATTAGATTTAGGTAGTAGCAAAACACTTACTGTAAAAGATTTGGTAATTGAATCGGGTAAATTAGTAACCGAAAGTCCAAGTGTGAATCTAACTAAAGCAATGAGTATCATTCCAGGTGGCACTGTCAAATTACTAAAAACATTAGACGCAAACAAATGGTATTTTATTTCATTCCCATGCGATGTGGCTATAAATTCAATTATTCAAGTATCAACTACTGGTGACGGAACTTTGAATACTTTGGGTGCTATTGACGCAAACTGGTGGATAAAATATTACGATGGTGCGGCACGTGTTTTAAACCTTGGAACAACACCAAACTGGGTTTCATTGTCAGCAGGAGGAACTCTTTTTGCTAACAAAGGTTATATTATTGGTTTGGGAAATGCTTTGACTGGCGATCATGTATTGTCATTCACATTGAACGAAAATTTGGTTAAAACTGCCGAAAGTGCCACTACAGTTCCAATTAGTAACTATGGTGAAGGCTTGGTTGCTAGCAATCACGTTGGTTGGAATTTGGTTGGAAGTCCATATTTGAGCAAATTTGATGGAAGTGGGGTAGGTGCAAAATATTTGACTTTCCATAATGGATTAATTTACGAGCCAAAACTTAAAACGGCTATAGGAAGAAACATCAATCCATTCGAAGCATTTTTTGTACAATGTAACACTGTAGGATTAAATACTACAGGTACTTCTCTCACATTTGATACCAATAGTCGTCAATTGACAAAAAGTATTGTAGAAACTGATATGTCTGAAACACTGCAATTGAACATCACAACTTCAACCGGTACCGACAACACCAATTTGATAATGGACAACAACGAAAGTACGGCTTACCAAATCAATCAGGACTTAGAGAAATGGATAACACTTGGAACAGTTTATCCTCAAGTATATACAGTGTTGGGTGGTATCAATTATGCTTATAATGCTTTGCCAATGTCAAATGTGGTGAATTTACCGGTAGGATTTTATACCAAAACACCTGGTACAGCCACTATCAGTGCCATTGCCACTCAAGCACCAAGTCTATCGAAACTGTTGCTAACCGATAATAGCACAAGTCCAGCAACAGTTACCGATTTAAAAATATCTAATTACACGTTCACAGCTGCTGCCGGAACAGATAACAGTCGTTTTACTATTACTGCTCAACGAGTTCCAACAGAAAATGTGGTAATAGGAGCAAACGCTCTTCAACTATCAATTGTCAACTGTCAATTGTCAATTAAAAACTTGTTGCCAAATTCAACAGTTCGTGTATTTGATGCTATAGGACGAATGGTTGCAGATAGAACGGTAAGCAATAATTCCTTGGAAATTAATCTTGCAGCAAAAGGAATGTACACTGTGCAGATTGAAGCTGGAGGAAAGAACTGGGTGAAGAAGATTGTGAATTAGTTGATAGTTGACTAAATTGATAATTGACAGTTGATAATTAATTGTTTGACAAATTATTTTTAGTCGCAATTACGCATGACACCAGTCGGTGGACTAAATTTTTCAATGTAAATTAGGTTGTGTTAGTTAACAAAACGAACAATGCTATTGACGGTTTCGCTACCAAAGCGGAGCCGTCAATTTGTTTACCCCTAACCCCTAAATGGGAACCAAAAAAAATATCCAACCCACTTGCCACCAACTAATCATCTTATCCTCAACTTATCCCCATCTTATCCATAATAACTCATATATAGCTATGATATAACTCATATATAGCACTAATAAAGCTCTATTTTAAAAGAGAGCTTTATCATAGTTATAAAATAATAATATGTATATTTGTAGCCAATTTTTATGGATAACTTGATAGGTAGGAGGGGTGAAGATGAATAGTGAACTGTGTGATGCTGCAATATTTATCATTTCCAGTGTTTAATATGCCTATATTCAAAAATATAACGACCAAAAAATAGCTCTATCAACGATTAACATGAAACTAATAACATAAATAATATGGCAAGAGTAAAAGGAATCATTCAAGTGACTGGTGCACTCAAAGGCATATCGATGTACACTATGCGAGGCAGCGAAGAGGTAATTATGCGTACCAAAGGCGGCCCAAGTAAATACACTATAAAAACAAGTGCCAGCTGTAAAGGCCTACGCGACAGTGGAAAGGAGTGGGGTGGATGTACCAAAGCGGCTAGCACTTTACGATTGGCACTAGAACCACTTATGCGCTTGGCCGACTATAACGTTATGGGCGGACTGAACGGACTGTGCAAGAAAATTCAATGCATGGACACCACCAGCGAAAAAGGAACACGAAACGTTATTGTACGCCAAAATGCTGACATGTTATCCGATTTCAACTTTAATAAAATCAACCTGTTTGACAGCGTAATTCGACTTCGTCCTACATGGCAAATAGACCGTCAAAGGGTACAAGCCACAGTAAATATTCCCGAATTTATTCCTTCGGAACATCTGGTAGCACCCAATAAATTGCCATTTATGCGTTGGGTGGTAGTGCTAGGCGTGAGTCCTTATGTCAATTATGATGCACATTCCAAAAGCTACAGATTAGAAAACGAACAATTGAAAAGTTATCGAAAGGAAGTTCATTCCGAATGGTTTCCGGTGAAACGCACCATGCCCGCACAAACTATATTAGTGGATATGGAAAGTTTGAAAGCTTACCTTACCGACACCGATACATTGATACTTGGCATGGGTGTAGAATTTGGAACGGTAGGCGCCGATGGTCAAGGCGAAGCAGTGAAATATGCCGGATGTGCCAAAGTGCTGGGTGGGGTTTGACCTAACAGGTATTCTTTTATCCTGTTAGGTCTTAGTAAGTATGTTTCCCAAATCAGGCCTAAAAGGTTGAAAAAAACTGTTTGGTCTTTTATGAATTTAGTCCACAAATCAGACCTAACAGGTTGAAAAAAAACAGTTAAGTCACCACCAAACCTATTGGTCATTATCAAAATCACAAAAATAAAATCTTTATTTTTATAAAAGTATGAAAATGTAAAAAAATAAGCGTAATTTTGAGGTTTAATTTAAATATCTGTTACATTACTATTTAATCGTCACAAACAAAGTATGGCATTCAACGAAAATACACGTGTTAAGATTCCAATGATTTTGCATTTATGTAGATTGAGTTATACCTATATTTCGCTGTCTGATTCCAAGTGGAATGTAAATTTATTAATATAAAATTTGCGAATGAAATTTTATTAGCATTTTTTTCTATCGCAACTGCTTTTCCCTGAATTAAACAGATTGAATTTTGAACTCTTAATTACGATTTAAATAGCATGTCATTATTCCAAACACAGGTAGAACGTCAGTTTTTAGCGGGAGTTACTACCAACCTGACTCCGATTTACAACAAATATATCCAGTATTTTGGCAATCCTGCCATTCAAGCCAACATCTTAGAACTCAACGAACAGCAATACCAGGGTGAATTTGTAGAAGCATTGTTTGTAAATATATTAGGATATACTGCTCAGCCTCAACCCAATTTCAACCTTCTCCGAGAAAAGAAAAATGAAACAGATGCCAAAAGTGCCGATGCCGCTATTAGTATCAATAACCAAATTGTAGCGGTTATTGAGCTTAAAGACCACAAGACGCAGGACTTAAAGAAAGTGGAAGTGCAGGCTTTCGGCTATAAAAACAATCACAAAAACTGCCACTATATTGTTACTTCCAATTTTGAACGGCTGCGGTTTTATATCGACAATGCTGTTGATTTCATTGAGTTCGACTTATTCAATCTCACTTTCGACGAATTTCGCCGTTTGTGGTTGTGCCTGTCTTATGAAAGTATAGCCAAGAACCTTCCTCAAGAAATTAAAAATCAATCCATCAGCAGCGAAGACATAATTACAAAGAAACTCTATAAAGATTATTCGGTTTTTAAACGACAACTGTTTGACTCAATCGTAGTCCTGAATCCCGAATATGACAAACTGTTACTGTTTAAGAAAACACAAAAACTGCTCGATAGGTTTTTATTTCTACTTTTTGCCGAAGACAAACAGTTACTTCCCGCCAATTCGGTAAAAGGTACGGTGGACAAATGGCAAAAATTCAATGCCGACCCAATGAACGATTATCAGCCCTTGTATAGTCGGTTTGTGAAGTATTTCAAGCTATTGGATGTGGGCTATAAAGATGCCAACACCGAAATTTATGCCTATAATGGAGGTTTATTTGCCAATGATGATTTGTTGAATCAAATAAAGATTGACGATGCAATATTGTCGGTAAATGTGTTGAAATTAGCCATTTATGATTACGATACTGATGTAGATGTAAATATTCTAGGGCATATTTTTGAAAACAGTCTGAACGAAATAGAACAGATTGCCAATGAAATAAGCACTGGAGTAAAAACCACTTCGAAACGTAAACAGGACGGTGTGTTTTATACTCCACGCTACATAACTCAGTACATAGTTGAAAATACGGTTGGAAAACTGTGCGAAGATAAAAAAGCGGAGTTGGGTATTGGTGAAGAACTGTTTGAATATAAGCGGGCTGACAAACGGAAGCAAGCACTAAAGATATTTGACGATTACCGTGAATGGCTGTTGCAGATAACCATTGTGGACCCTGCATGTGGAAGTGGTGCATTTCTGAATATGGCGCTCGATTTTTTAATGGACGAACACAGCTGGATAGATCGCCAACAGGAAAAAATTGCCGGACTGAAAGGGCATTACTCCATGGAGCTTTCCAATATCGAAAATACGATTCTGGAAAACAACCTGTTTGGCGTGGACATAAACGAAGAAAGCGTGGAAATAGCCAAACTTTCGCTTTGGTTACGTACCGCCAAACCTAACCGAAAACTCAACTCCTTGAATAACAATATCAAGTGTGGTAATTCATTGATTGATGACCCCGCTGTGGCTGGAGATAAAGCATTCAACTGGCAGAAAGAATTTCCACAAGTGTTTGGACGCGAAGAAAAAACTAACGAAGTTATAGTAATTCAAAAAGATGAAACACCCAATTACCTGAAACTGATTAAAGAGAAAACTGTGGAAGCACAGTTAAAAGCCGAACAAGGAATTGCCTTATCAAACGAAGCACTCGTAATAACCAAACAATTAGCTGAATATGTTGAAAAGTTAGAGCTTGTTTCTGAACCACTGCCTGTATATGGAAAACTTAAAGGTGGTTTTGATGTAGTGATTGGGAATCCGCCGTATGGGGCTACATTCAGTGATATGGAAAAAGAATTTTTATCTAAATTACAGACATATAAATATAAGTTTGAAAGTTATGTTTATTTCTTTGAAATAGGAATCAAAATTTTAAAAAGTAATGGGTATTTGGGTTATATAACACCAGAACTTTGGTTGAATTTAGAAAGCTGCGAACCATTAAGAAAGTATATTTTTTTAAATTCAAGTCTGAAAGAAATCAACATTATTGGAGAAAATGTATTTGCAGATGCAGTTGTGAATACAAATATTACAATAGTTAAGAACGACAAGCTTAGTCATGAGTTTAAAATAATAAACAAGGGAATTTCATGGAATTGTTCATATGAATATTGGGAAAAATCTCAGTTTTTGAATATAGAATATAGAATTAGCGATATTGATCAAGAAATTGTAAAAAAGATAGATTGCAGGTCAATAAAGTTAAAAGAATTTGGAGAGGTAATTCAAGGTATTACACCATATGATAAATATAGAGGTCAGGATCCAGAGTTAATTAAGAGAAGGGGATATCATTTTGATTATATGAAAGATGAATCTTGTGGTAAATGGCTCAATGGAGAAGACATCAATAGATTTTCTTTATCATGGAGTAAAGAATGGTTAAGTTATGGAGTATGGTTGGCAGCTCCAAGAGAAAAAAGATTTTTTCAAGATAGTCGAATCCTGTTTCGTGAAATACCAGGGAAAAATAAAAGAATTCAAGCTGTATTTACTGATGATGTAAGTTATTATGGACATAGTGTTACTCCTTTTATATTATTTGATAGAAATAATGTCATTTTATTAAAAAAGATTTTGTGTATTACTAATTCAAAATTGATAAGTTGGTATGGTCAACTAAAATTACCGAATTTTGGCAAAGAAGTTTTTCCTAAGTTGAATCCTAATGACATAAAGTTATTGCCAATTAATAATTTGATAGAATCTACAGAGCTTAATTTCTCTGAGAATGCTGATTTAATGCTTAAACTTAACAAGGAATTGCATGAATTTTCTCAAAAATTCCAACGTATGCTTCAACGTAAATTTGATTTGGACAACTTACCTGGTAAACTGCAAAACTGGTACTTACTCAGCTACAAAGAGTTTATTGCTGAACTTGGTAAGAAAAAAGTAAAACTTACTCTTAGTCAGGAGTCCGAATGGGAAGATTTCTTCACAACGGAAAAAGCAAAAGCCCTCGAAATCAAAAAACAAATAGACGATACCGACAAGGAAATTGATAGAATGGTGTATGCGCTGTATGAATTGACGGAGGAGGAAGTGAAGATTGTGGAGGGGTGAGTGAAATGAACAGTTGTCCTAACAGGTTTCCAAAACCTGTTAGGTCTTGGATTCACTGGTGTGGAAGAATGGAGTGGGATGAATGTGGTTGAGCCAGTGGTGAAGTATGGGAAATAAAAAAGCCCGATTGCTCGGGCTTTATTCTTCGGGGAGAACTGAACTACAAACTCCTAACGGATATTGTTTATAACTGCTGTCTCCCGTCTTATATCTTGATATAATTGTTTTTCTGAGGACAAAGATAATACAAATAATAATAATATGAATGATTCTAGTAAATATTTTTTTGAAAGAGCTCTTGAACTTCTTCATAAGAAAACATTTGATAGTTATAGAGTTAATCTTCACAATCCTTACACCATATTTGATGAATTAGAAAAAAGTATTGAAAGATTAAACAAAAAAAGAATTAAACATTTTGATCCTACTATTACTTCTATAATTGCTGAGGCTGAAACTCATATTACGAACAGCGATTTAATTTATGTATTCAACTTTGGAGGATTCACACAGAAGCAATTATCCGAGTTGCTTAAAAGTGGAAAAGATGGGAAGAGAAACAGAACTCTATCATTGATTTCTAAAACAATTTGCTTAGGCAATATTGATTTCAAAAGTTTATTATCTGATAGTATTAAAGACTTATTAATCAATGATAATGATCAAAGCTACGGGCAAATAGATTTGTATACAAGTTGGTTAATAACCCAACTTGTTTTTCATGGCTATTCACGTAAATACATACTTGACACAATAAGATATGCTCTTAATCAGTTAAGAGGAGGAAGAACTATAGAAGAGGTGTTTGAACCAATAAAAAATAATTTCAACAAAGAAAAAGATAGCTATGATGTGATATTTAAAATAAAATGCAGTCTCAACCAAGAATTAAGGTTAGCATCAAATTTATTGAATGTTTTACCTGAATTTCCGAATGAGTTTAAAAACAATCAATATGTAAATGAAAAATTTCAGGAAAAAGCTTTAGATGAGCAATATCTGATTACCAACATTAATAGCTTTGACTTTAAGTCAACTTTAAGAAAATCATTACAATTGGTATCAGAAACCATTGAACTAAATGTTTTGCATGATAGTGAAAATAAAATAATTACAGAAAAACAGGCATTAATTATTCACTCAACCTCAAGATTATTTAGGTTTTGGCCCATTGAAGAAGATATTGATGGTTTTTACCAATATCAGGAAGATGAGTTTTATAGATTCATAGATAACTATAAATCAATGAATGACGTCTCTGTAGCCAGAGAAAAAATTAAATCGGCCATACGATTTTATAAACTCGGAAATGATTCACTTGAGGTTGAACATAAAATACTGAACTATTGGATAGGGTTTGAACAATTATTTTCGTCTGTTGATACTGAAGAAGATTCGATTAAAAGAATTAAGTCCTACTTTGTAGCCATCAACGCTGTATTTTATTGGCAAAGGAAAACTAATTATTTATTAAATTCTATCTCAAGAGCGGGAGGAACTTTGATTATTGATGATTTAATTTCAGCAAATGAAGCAAATTGCGACACATACAGTCCTTTACTAAAAACTCGATATAGATGCCACTTGTCTAGATTCAATGCCGGAGGTGAATTAAGAAGTTTACTTGAACAACATATTAAACGTTTAGAGCAGCACTTAACCCGAATTTACCGAGTAAGAAATGAATTAGTACATGAAGGAAGAAGTACGGTCGATTTATATTTATTAGCCGGACATCTGCGTCATTACCTATTATTCTCTATTGAACAGATAACAAATGAACTTGCAGAAAATCCAACTTTAGACCAAATAGATGATGTATTTGTTTATTTTGAGACTTTACTCACAAGAATAAAATCAGCAAATAATATTCAGGAGATATTTTCGATAAAACAATATAGAGGGTATATGGAGTAAGTAAAATTACAACTAAAATAAAATTTAAACAACAAATGATTTTAAGTAATATAGATATTCAGCAATATGTAAATCATAATCAGATGATTATTGACTTCAAACTTGATTGTTTGAAGAATTCTTCGTATAAATTAAGAATTGGAAAAGTAATTGAGCCTGATACAGGAAAGATTATAAATAAAAGTTGTCATGGCTATGTATTAAGACCAAATGAGATTGTGATAATTGAGTCGCAAGAATCATTTAAAATACCTTCGGAAATTGCAGCTTCGTACACTGGATTGTATTCTACTTCTTCAAGAGGTTTAATGTTAATAAATGCGAGTATGGTAGAACCCGCTTATGAAGGAAAATTAAGTTGTTTTGTAGTAAATTTCTCATCTAAAAAAATAATTATTGCTGAAGGGGATGTAATCGCCAGATTAACATTTCACAAGTTAAATCAGGTTCCAAGTCCATTACATCAGGAAATAATAAGCGATGATGACTATCTAAAAAAACTTAGACACGATGCATTTTTATACAATAAATCATTTTTAGATATTGATGGTATGGAAAAGAAAATACATTCAACGACTTCAAATAAGATAAGAAATAAGTTAACTATAGGAGGCTTTCTAGTTGGATTTTTATTACTATTCGCTGCTTTAGAACCTTTAATCTCAAATATGTTATGGGTGAAAACAGGATTGATTACAAATACAGAGAAATACAAAATAGAAAATGTTGCATTAGATGCAATAAAAGAAAAAAAAGAAGCGGAATTAAAAACCTCAGAATTTCAACTAATACAAAAATTATCTCTAAAATTAGACAGTATGGAAAATGAGATTAAAAAATTAAATAAGAGAAAATGAAAAATATAATTTATTCTGCAAAAGATGGATATAATACCATAGCAGAGTATTATGATGATTGGAAATGGCAAAAGTTTTGGAAAAATTATGAATTTCCGATAATTGAATCATGGGTTGAAAATTTAGTAATTGGCAAGGGGTTAGATGCAGGTTCTGGAACTGGAAACAACCTTGGTCTGTTCTTAGATAAAGGTCACAATGTTACAGCGATTGACATAAGCAGCTCTATGTTAGATGTATGTAAAAATAAGTACAAAAAATTCATATCAACAGGCAAACTAAACTGTATAGAATTAGATTTATTGAATCTTTTTGAGAATCGTAAGAGTTATGATTGGATTATTTGTAACAGGGTACTTTCTAATATTGAAAATATTGATAATGTATTCAGAGTTTTTGCCAGTATTATAAAAGATAATGGGGAATGTTTAATTTCAGATGTTCACCCATTACATTGCTATGACCAAACAAATATGTTTTTTGAAAATAAACAGATAGTTATTGAAACATTTAAGCATCCAATTAAATTAGTAGATAATTTAGCAAAAATGAATAAATTCAAAATAATGGAATTTAAAGAGTTGTACTATGCTGACTTGGTCAAAAGCAATACACTAATTGAATTTGATTACTTAAAAGACCAGAAATCTCCAATCTTTTTTTATTATATATTGAAAAAATATTAATATCCAATAATTCTAAAGAATACAATTTAGTTATACTGCTATTAAACAAACACTTTTTCTAAAGAACTTACGTCCAAAATGAATAAAAAAATTATCGCATTAGTAGTTTTAGCAATAATAGTCATTACTAATATACAGGCTCAGCAGGTTACCAATATTGAGGTTCAGCCACAGGGAGTGTACGCCGAAATTCGGATTGATGATCAGAACCGCACAATGAAACAGCTATATGATGTTAAAACACGAAATGCTACTGTGGATACTATTTTCAATAATATCGGACACTACAATCCACCTGTTATGTACTTGTTCAGCCAGGCGTTGTTCCTGAACGGCGAGAAAGAATCGGCCATAGAGTGGTACTTGTACGCTCAACTTCAGGCTATGTATGATGCCAACTTATGTGCAGACAACTCAGCCAAACAGGCTGTATTGATATTAGAGGAAAATTCCCGCCCTGTATTGGGTGAATTTCTGAAAAAGAATAAGAAGTTGGTGAAAGATGCTGTAGTAAAGATAGTAGCTTTGTTTTCGGAGTTACCAACCGATTATGATAGACGTTGGATAAACCTACATGGCATGGCCTCCTTTGCGGGAGCTTTTGGCGATACCATTACAACAACACCCAAACTGAGCGCAGAAGCCGAAATTTGGCCAAAGATAAAAGAGAGTACCATCAAAGAATTTAGAAAAATACATAAATAAATGAATCTCTCACCGGGTTGGAAAAGTAGCGCCAATAAGAATAATAATTTAACGCTGGTAGTGACCTAATAGGTTTCCAAAACTTAGTAAGTAGGTTTGCCAAATAACACCTAACAGGTTGAAAAAAAACTGTTAGGTTAAAAGAAAACCTATCAGGTCAAAAGAAAAAGTAGAATGAAACGAAACTTGTACATATTGCTTTTTCTTTTTGTATGTAGCTTGTGTGCTAAGGGTCAGGTGGTAAGGATACCGATTGGTCCCTTGAACAATAAGCCGGATACTACCAGCATTAACAGTAACAAATATGCATGGAATTTATCTAAGATTGTATATTCGATGAAGTGGATAGAGGGTTTTCGCCCGTATTGTAATGATACGGTTTACGTGTCGAAACTTGATAGCCTGTACAGTGTAATGAAGGGGTATTGTGAAAACCATTTGAATTATGCTTTGATGGACAAGCAAATTAATAGTTTAAACATTGCACTTGATAAATACTGGAAAGATTATAATCATAGATCTTCTATCTATAGATTAATTAGAAAAGAAATTCTAACTAAAAAGCCCGATGAAACAGACCATCTTATGCTGGATGGAATTCGTTGCAGGGAAGAGAATAAACAGGATTCAGCCTATCTGTATTTTAAAAAGGCAGTAGATAAAGACCCTGCCCGCCTGAATAATTATTTTTGTGTGATAATGGATGAACTGCAATTCAACAGAGATACAGTTAAAGCCCTTGAGTACATCAACAAGGTGATAAGCATAAGTAATGGTGTGCCCATTTCAACCTTTCAACCCTACCAGATACGGTCATGGATTTATTCATCGCGTAAGCAATATGAAATTGCTTATGAAGATATTAATCGGGTATTGGAAAAAGATACAAACAATCAACAGGCACTTTATTTTCGTGGCTATATAAAAAGCGAAATGAAGGACTTTGCAGGTTCCCTTTCTGATTATCAATTATTGCTGAAATGGCTTAGAAATAAGCCTTTTCCAGTGGTTGTTGACTCAGCTTCCATATTTAATAGTATTGGTTGGAACTATTATTTAATGAAAGAGTACGAACTTTGTTTGGAATATGCTGATAAATCTCTTTTATTAAAACCAGATATACCCGATGTGTTGGATACAAAAGGTTCGGGGTATTTCGGGCTGGGTGATTACGAAAAATGTATTGACTTCATGTCTCAAGCTATCGTATTAAATCCTTATTTGGCTAATTCTTTGTATCTCCGTGGGCTTTCTTATTTAAAATTGAACAAGCGTGATCTCGCTTATACCGATTTATCCGAAGCTGCCGAATTAGGTGTTGCCGAAGCCGAAGAGGCATTGAAGGGATTGGGTCTTTCAGCTTCAAGCAACGGAGTTGAAAATCAGAGAAAATTTCCTATCAAAAAGTCAAAATATATTAAGAATCGTCTCACTATGGATGCTTATGGAATATATTACAGACTAAATTGAATTTGAAGAAGAATCTATAAAGAAAGAATTAACAGGTTGACGAAAATCTGTTAGAAAATGAAATAAAGCACAAACAATCAAAACAATTAACCTTAATGGCAGAATTTAAATTTACCGAAAAAACAGATGTAAACGAATACTTTGAAGAAATCATAAATGTGGATGTTCTTAAATCGGAATTTGATTTTCAGTTTTATAATACAAATAAGAAACTTGTTTATTACAAAGACGAAGGAGTATCTTTGCGGTTTTTAAATAGATTGCACGAAGATTTTACCTATTTTCTAAATAATAAGCATGACTATTACTTGGTAAAAAACTATTTTCTATTATATGATACAAATGTCAGATTTATAGACTCTTTTGTATATTATTACAATATTGATTTGTCACCTATGGGTGAAGTATCATTGGATTTTATAATTTTACACTCTAACAAATTGAAACAAAAGATTTTCAGTTATAAATATCCTGAAGATAGAATGAAGAAAATTTCTGAACAGTTTCAAGAGCTATTGTTAATGCAAAACACGAAATCAAAGTTATCACAACTTATATCTTTAAGGTCAAGAGTGAGAGCCATGTGTTTTGTAGGTAATTTTATAAATACGCAATCAGAGTTAGTTCATAAATTTGAATCTGAAATTGACAATTTAAAAGATTTGCTTTCATTGGGATTGCTCCCTGATGATATCACCAAGTCAAACGAAAATGAAAAGCTCGCCTTGGACTTGGAAAATGCTTTGAAAGAAATAGAAAGTCTAAAGAAACTTTTCAAAGAATCTAATTCTCAAGCGCTGGAAAACAAAGATGAAACGTTGTCCAACAAATCCAAAAAGTCGAAATCCTTTGATGTAATTCCTAAAGTTCATACAGTAAAGAACGAAGACTCTTCTGAACCCGAATATGAACACTATGTATTTGCAAATGACAACAAATTATATCAGTTGATAGATACAGATGAGTTGTATGAGAGGGAAATGGCTACACTACAAAATCAGACGAGTAATATTGAAGAGAAAAGAAGTGAAAGTGATAAGAAATTTCCTGACTATATACTTCATAAGCACAGAGACCAATTGGCAGATATGATTAAAAATGAATTTTCAACCGAAAAGGCAAAGCCACTACGAATCGTTTTAAAAGCCATGGAATTGTACAATCCACCATTAATTACAATAGGGAAAAGGCAAGGAAAAGAAATTTATAATTCATTAAGTGTATTCTTAGATAGAGAAATTGGTACTTATCAAGGAGTTTTTGGTTCTACTATAACATCAAAAGCAGACCAGTCGGATATTGAAAGTGTCACTTTACGATTAAATCACATATTAAAAATGATTGATAATGGTTAGATTCTCTTGATTATATTTGATTACTCTAGATTAGAGTTGATTGTTCTTGAATACAAGAACAATCAACTAAGAGGTTGATTAATAGTTGATAAATTACATCTTACTTTGCAGTGCAATTAAAACCTGTGCTGCATTTTTTTTGTGCAGCGCGCAAAGAAAAGTAATATGATATTTTATAATTCAACATGTAGATCAGAAATTAATTTCTGTAAAAACTCTCAAAGTTCTAATAATTCAATTAGTATACGCCCACCTCCAAAATAACCACGAAGGTCAGTCATTCAATAATGAGCTGCACTTAACACTCTCGATAATTAATAAAACGCCACGTTGTGGCACAATCTAATTTTATAAATATATTACAATGATAAAAGGTAAAAATGTTCACCTATGTGGTGAATGCTATCAAAATAGTGGTAACCCTTCAAAATGTGGAGGTTACAATGGGTAAGTTAAATATGGGAATCCTGGGTGGATTCACTGGTACTGTGGGTACTGTAATTGGTTTTTGTAATAAGAACGGCGACGATGTGATTCGTGTGAAATCGAAGAAAAAACGGTCTTCGAATACTGAAGGGCAAGTAAATCAGCAGACTAAGTTTGGTATGGTACTTGAATTTATGAAGCCACTGAACCCCTTGTTGCAAATCGGATTTTGTGATGCGTCGGGTAATGGAATGTCTTCGTTTAATTATGCCTGTAAAAATGCTTTGAAAGTTGCTATAAATGGAGAAGCACCTGATTTTGAGTTTGATTTCAGCAAGGTGGTCTTAAGCAAAGGTATGGTGGCACAACCAACAGGCACAACAGCTGAACTGACTAACAGTGCTGTGAATTTCAATTGGGAGGATAATAGCAGTACAAGTACTGGTGGAAAGTTGCTCAATGCCGTGATGGTGGTTTATAATGTCATGAACTATCAGTTGAGTTACTCAATTGGAATGGCAACAAAAGCCGATAAAACAGGTTCGTTGCCTATTCCTAACAGTGAGGTTGGTGACAAATTGCTCTTCTATATTTTCTTTCAATCGGCTATAGATCCGTTACAAGTATCTACCAGCCAGTTTTTGGGAAGTGCAGTGGTGACAGTATGATGTCGCAACTTAATAATTACGTTGATAATAAAGCCCTCGATAGTTCGGGGGCTTTTTTCTGTACCGATTACGATAGCATTGGAATAATGATAAATCAAAATCCCCGAAATAGAATAATAATAAGGGAATAGACTTCCAATTTTAAAACTTTGTGAACCTTTGTGTATTTTCCTTTGTGTGTTTTGTGCAATAGCTATCACACAACCCCCTCAAAGTATCCACAAAATTCACAAAGTCTAATAATCCAAAATACTTAGAATAACGAAGAATCTCTTTTGTGGTGGGGTTTCTTTCATTTTCTTTTCCCTTCTTCTTTTGTTAAATTTCCTTTCAAAAAGTATTAATTGTGTGATTTTTACTAATTTACTAACATATGCGTTTGACACATTATTCTTCAATTATAAAAATGCATACATTATCAATATCTTACCTCACTTAAAATATAAGCCTACTTGAAATGATAATAATAAACTAATATTTGGAAATACAACTGTCAGGTAATTAGGGTACAATAAAAGTTATTTCTTAGTCAAAATTACAAAAATGAATATCTTTTTTTTATAAAAATATGGAAATGTGAAATTAAATGTTTATTTTTACAGTTGATTTAAACACAAATTTATTAAGTCATTGACCCATATATCTTAATACTAAAAGATATTTCAAAACAATCAAGATTAACATTAATTCAAACCCCAATTATGCGCAAAGTTTTATTCTTTTTGTCCTTCCTTTTACTCCCCATTTTAGCAACGGCACAGTCTTCCCAATTAAAAAATGAGATTCTAAATTATAAAGATACTACCCTTGATTTTATCGAAAAAGGGAGGCAATTTATGATTAATAAGCTTATGGATGGGGATATGGCAAAAGTACGTGAATTAAAAAATGAACTGCTTTTGGAAGAAAATGAAAAGTATATGGCCATCTATCCATACGAGATAAGGTTACTGCTTTATTGGTTAGGTGATTACGATGAGCTATTTTATTTTATCAATTCCACAGATGAGCAGTCTGAAGCGCAATTCAACAAGAAAATTAAACCTGCCCACGATGTACTATTAGTGAATTTATTGGCAGTATTGCGGAAAGACAGATCTAAAGTTGAAAATAATATTACACACAATATATCAAATCTTGAGAATCGCGATTTCTTGATACTGAATTTGCGTTATCTGCTGGGTGGCAAGGATTATCCTGACATTACACAACAAAGTTTGAATGCGGATGCCGATACATTTCTATTAAAACATCCCGAAAGTAAATATACAGGCTATACCCGTGAAAATATTCGTTATAAAATGGTTCAATCCAACTGGGGATGGGGATTCGAGTTTTTTTCGGGCTATGGACTTTGCACTAACCAATTACATGATAAATTTCAGAGTAATGTGCCTTTTGGTGTTGATTTTGATATTGCGTATAAAAACTGGACGCTCTACCTCCGCGACTACATTGGCATAGGTAGTACTTACCAAAATATTAGCTACAATGGTGCCGTTTGGCCCAAAGGCGCTAAAGCCAATACAATTGTGCCAGAAGCCAGTTTGGGTTATACAATACTAACCAAAAAACACGTTCAAATTTCACCTTTTGCGGGAATTGGTGCATTGGATTTTTCGCCTACCGAAAGCCAGAAAGATGAAAGCTATTATACCCAAGTGGGTAGTATAAGCGCTTTTACCTACACTGTAGGCCTAAACTTGGATATTCCGCTGGGTAAAAGTAGTAATGCAATGCCAATAATTTCTTATTCCGAAAATGGAAAGTGGTTTTTGCGTCTCCGATATGCTTACGTTTTGCCGCAATTTGGTCTAAAATACTCTGGTTTTGAAGGTAATATGCATTATTTTACCATTGGCATTGGCGCCATTGCTCACAAAGTGAAAAGAGATCTTTAGTCAATATTGATCTTTCAGGTTACGAAATCTGTCAGATGTAAAGTGGTTGATATTCTTTGAATTAAGTTATAAGATTGCAATAATATCTTAAAACTCTTCTTGAGTTTTGCGCTTTTAGTATTTCATATTCGTAGTCACAAATATACAATGTTTATCAATATATCGTAAAAAAAAGAAACACATCATCGCAAAAATTTATTAAAAGTAGAATATGAGGAATTTTGAGAAAGATCGAAATCCCATATTACGAATGATATGTTTTTGAACTATTAATCAAAAAAAATATGGCAAAAGTAGACCCATCTATTCCGCTAGCTTTGGCAGCATTAAAAAGAAGTGAATTAGAAAAACTAGTACTAAAGGCAGCTTCAAACGACAAAGGATTTCATGACTATTTACTTGTCAATTATGGAGATACAGAATCGGGAGAAAAAGAATTATATGAAAAAGCATTGACCGATTTAGATATCATCTTGTCCAAACGACATAAAGGTTTCGGCGATGAGGAAAAAAAAGGAAATGCGTTACAAGTTTGTAGCAAACGAATTGACGAATTTGGTAAAGTCTGCAAAAACAAGAAATACGAATTGGATTTAATAATGTACTTACTACAAAAAGTATTTTACAATTCATATCTTTCATTTGGCACCTGTTTTACCAATTACGATTACCGTGTTTCGCTATTGCTTAAAAAAGCAATAAAAATACTCACAACTAAATTGCACGAAGATTATAAAGTGGATTATGTGGAGGATATTAATCATTATTTGATGAAATTTAAAGCCAGTGCAGGTTTCTTTGACTTTGTAGCGGCTTTACCCAATAAAGTTTGATTTTTAAAATAAAATTACTAATAAAATGAATACCAACAATTTAATCGTTTCTGGTTATAAAATAACTGAATCGAACGAAGTTATCAATCAACTGTACGGTATAACACCCGAAATACAGGAGAAACTGGTAGAAATGTCAGTAAAAGTACAAAAAAAGAAAAACAGTGCTATTAAGGAACTGAACGACTTGATTAAGAAATATCCTTTTGTACCGCAGTTTAAAAACTTCTTATCAATGCTTTACGATATGCAGGGCAATCATTTTATGGCCAATGAAGTAAATCGTCGGCTAGTAAGTTTGCATCCAGAGTATTTGTTTGGCAGACTCACTTTAGCAAATATTGCAATCGCCAACGAAGAGTACGAAAAAGTGCCAGAAATACTGTGCGAGGCCATGGAGTTAAAATCAATGTATCCTGAGCGTGAAGAGTTTCATACAGGTGAAGTTGTTGGATTTTTGCAAACAGCATTCAATTACTTTATTGGTATTGAAGATGTGGTGCAGGCTCAAATACGATTGGATATTATTGAAAAATTGAACAAAGAGTTTGATTTAGGAATCGATATGTTTAATTTTGATAGAAAAATTATGGTTCTCAATTTGGGCAAAAGTTTGGAAAGGCAAGAGCAGGAATGGTCAACGGAGCGAACTCCAGAAGTAATTGCCAAGAAGATAGTGGAACCCACCACCGAAGCGCCCCAATTTACGCACCAGATAATCAATGAATTGTATTGCAATGACTTAAACATTGACCAACAAATAATCAGCGAAATATTAGCATTACCTCGCGAAACTTTACTTGCCGATTTACATAAAGTGGTGTACGACAGCATGGCACGTCACACTTTGTTTATGGTAGAAATGGATTGGAATATAAAAACCCATGAATTTCTGATGCATGCGCTTTTATTGTTGGTGGAATTGAAAGACGAAAGTAGCATAGAAGTGATTTTGGATATTCTGCGTCAGGACAGTGACTACTTGGAATCATGGTTTTCCGATGCTATTACAGAGGACTTTTGGGAATTTATTTATCACATTGCCAACGATAAACTGGATGTACTACACAAATTTATTTCCGAACCAAACCGAAATACTTACGCTAGATCGATAATGACCGAAGTTGCTCAACAAGTGTTAATTTATCAACCCAAAAGGAGAACAGAAGTAATAGATTGGTACAAAAGTATTTTTGAAGAATGGATTGAAAATGAAGATGATGATTCCATTATTGATACTGAATTGATTGCATTTTTTGTTTCTGATGCAGTTAATGTCAATATGATTGAATTAAAACCTCAAATTATTCAATTATTCGAACTTGGATTAGTAGCTAAAGGTGTTTCTGGAAGTTTGGAAAGTTGCTTGAAAGATATAAACAGACCTTCGACTTACAGTAAACGGAAAGATGTTTTTGCTTCAATATCAGAACGGTACAAGTATCTAACTTCAACTTGGTTTAGTTATACTGACGATGATATTCAAAAATATAATAATAAGGATATAGATGTTGACGAAGTGAATGAATATAATAATCAGCATCTGGAAATGTTAGTTCCGCCCCAAGGTGAAAAGCCCAAGGTAGGACGCAATGACGCATGTCCGTGTGGCAGTGGAAAAAAATATAAAAAATGCTGTTTAGGGAAATAAATGAGTATATTATTTCTGAAGTCGACTTGACTTTTTACTTATTATAATTTTGCTCCTAATGGAGCTCAAAAAGATAAAATTCATCAACAATACTACCATAATCTAGCTTCGGAGAAGCTTGAATAATATTCCTAAGGGGGCATTATTATGGTAGTATTGTTAGTTTTTTAGAATATAAAGCACCGTAGGACCGACATTTTAAAAAGTTAAGACAACTCTCAAAATACCTGTTTAGACAATAGTAACTTGACAATTAATCATTACAATATAAGATCCAACAATAACGGAACTTCATCTGCCTCAACGCCATTTGCAAACAAATAATTTTTATCCGCGTTAAATGATTTCATAAATAAATCCCAATCATTATCAAGTAAAAGAAGCGATTTGCGATAATATTCCAAAGCTTTATTTAAGTTCCTTTTACACCAAGCCACATGAGCAGCGTTCAGATAGTCGTGAGCCGACGGATTATTTTCGATAAGCTTTTGAAGGTAATAATCAGACTGTTCTAAATTGCCAGACACAAACGCACACCAAGTAATGGCACGCCACACTTTTACATTATCGCCATTTTGAGCATCCAATTTAAAATAAACACTTAGAGCCTCATTGTATTTCTTTAATTCGAGGAAACAATGGCCAATCTGCAACAAAATCGTTGGTTGATTTGGTTTTAAGAAATCAATATGTTGGTAATACTCAAGTGCTTTAGCAAAGTTACCCGATAAACGATAACAAAGAGCAATTTTTCTGATTGTCCAACTATCATCAGGATGAATAATGTCAGCTTTGAGATAAGCATCAAGTGCAAGAGGTAAGTTTGATAATTGTTGGTACGAAAAACCAATTTTCTGATACAATGAAGCAGTAGGATTATCAATTTGGATATCTCTAAAAATTTCCAAAGCCTCGGCATACTGATTCTTCAAAAAATAATACTCAGCAATGCTTTGTTTAAAATCACCCTCCGACGAAAGGATTTCGAATAAATTTGTGCGATGCATTGATAAAGAAAAATCAAATACATTTGCAAAATCGTTA
This sequence comes from uncultured Bacteroidales bacterium, assembly GCA_903911085.1. Lineage (GTDB taxonomy): Bacteria > Bacteroidota > Bacteroidia > Bacteroidales > Paludibacteraceae > Paludibacter. The sequence goes on from CAIWCC010000119.1 coordinate 21,356, forward strand.
TGCTGAGGATAGAGTTTAAAAAAACGGAATAAATCCTGAACATATTGCTTGGAAAGGTTTTTGGAAACCAAGTCGGGTGTTAAAATACTTTCATCCTTTGAAATTTCGCTCAACTGCTCCGCTTCCATTGAAAAAGAATGTTTTAGCATAGATCTTTGCGATTCAGGCATTTGAAGTACGCTCAAACAAAAAGAATACTTATCCGAATTGCACATTGCACTATTATTCATAAAAGCCGATATCAGCGTTTTATCGTCAGTAGAAAACAATTCCTTAACATTAGAATTCTGACCATCAAAAGGAATAAACCAATTGCTAATTTCGCTAAAAAAGGCAAAACTCTTCAACATCGAAAACGTACTCATATACACATCGGCACCCTGCATTTGCAAATCGTTAATCTCCTGCAATTTATCAGTAACCCCACTGTTCTGAATTAAATCCTGCCAATCTGGATTTAACTCATCCCACTCGTCCGATTTAATTTGATTATCTAAGTTCATTTTGTCTTTCAGCAGAGGACTTATTTTAATCATTTCAGGAAGAATTTCCTCCTGCATTTTTTTACTAATTTTATCAGTTTCGGTAGTAGCAATAATTTGCAGGATAATATTTTGAAAATTTTCGGCAGTATGACTATCATCGGCCAACAACACCAATCGATTTCGTACAGAAGGGAAGTAAGTTAAAAACTGATTATATTTAGCCAAAACAAAGCATAAACCAACAAGAGCACGTTGTTTCACACGTTGATCAGATGTTTTACAACAATCGAAAAGTAGCAGTAATTTACTTTCGTCAAACATTCTACAAAGGTTCAAAGTAAGAGCCGACACCAACAATGTTTTTTCAATCCAACCAACATATTGAACATTCATCACCTTATTTAGCACGTCTTTATCCTCGTGGCTATAATAAGTTTGTAGCCAAAACGATTTAAAAAGTTCCGAAACAGAAAACTCGTAATTTGAACGAAGACGTTTACGTTCAACATCGTGGGTGCTCTCCAAATTGGCAATCAATGCCGATTGAGAATGATAATACTTCAACGAAATATAAAGTTCATTGACAGAAGTATATTTTTTGGTATGAGGGAAATATCGCTTTTGAGAATACACATAATCAGATGAATTTCTCAGTAAGAGTTCCTCCTTTAAATCTGAATTTAAAACAAAAGCCTTAGCAATCAATTTATTATATACTAATTTGCGTTCCGGATCCTGTACGCCACTAATATAATAATGTAGTAAATACTTATAGTTTTGTTCAATATCATTCAATCTATCAGCGTATTCACCCATTAGCAATTCTGAAACCATCGAATTTATGTTTTCAATTGCCTTTTTAATTTGCCCAGCAATAAGTTGATCTAATATCGTTAAGTAAATCGTATGAATCTGAGTTGTTGTCATAAAATTTAAAATAATTCTTATGCTCTTCAATAAAAAGAGGAGCAGTACCTTAGCAAAAAAAAGAGTTAGTTAAAAACAAAATTGACAGAGTCCCGATAAACCTTGACTAAGTAATGGACAAAATATAATGCCGAATAAGAAATAAAGAATAGCCCCTAAAACTATTGGGACAAGTATGCTCGTTTATTTGTGAACCAGCGGTCAACCGAGCTAATTTTGGGAACAGCAATACCACAAATAATCACCAACAGTTAATGAATAATGAATAATGAATAATGGATAATGAATTGTCAACTATCAATTATCAACTATCAATTAAACATTCATCCCATTTTACTAATTCTTTTTAATCTCTCAATGTCAATGATTTTCAATTTTCTACCATCCATTGCAATAACGTGTTCAAGAACAAAATTGGCAAGTGTGCGAATAGCATTAGAAGTAGTCATATTAGATAAACTAGCCAAATCATCACGCGAAAGATACATGCTAATAGTAGCTCCATCCTCTTCAACACCATATTTTTTATGCATTTGAAGAATAGCTTCCGCCAAGCGACCTCTAATATGTTTTTGCGTAAGATTAATAGTGCGAGCGTCGGAAGCAGCTAAATCGGTCGACAGCTCTTCCAAAAACCTATAACAGAATGCATTGTTATTTCGCAAAATGGAAATAAAAATATCCGCTTTAATCATGTAAACGGACGAAGCCTCAAAAGCAGTAACATTAGTACTATACACATCGTTTGCAATTACAGCGCGATAACTAAAATGCTCACCTGGCTTTAACATTCTAATTATTTGAGAACGACTGCCAATGCCATCCTTGTAAACCTTCAATTTACCACTTGCCAAAATCATTATGTGTGTAGGCCGATCACCTTCACAATGAATCATTTCATTCTTCTTGAAATGTTGAACAGTGTAATTACTACGTACAAATCGCCTCTCATCAGGAGTTAAAACATCCCAAACCGACAAAATTTCTTCGATGGGTTTGAGTGAAGGAACAATCTTTTTTGCCATAGAATTAAATAAATATGTTTGACAACAATGTTATAAAGCACAAATTTAGTGCTTTTTTGAGAAATAGCACTAATATTCTATAGAAATCTTCAAAAAACAATGTTTTTTATTTTGAAATTGCTATGTTTTTTTCTTTCAAATCACAATTTATTCCGTTTTTTCAAGTTCATTATTGATAAATAGGCAAAAATAATTACAACCTAACAAATGAACTGTTTTTTAATCAAATAATAATTGTACTTTTGTATTTAAAATAAAAATCAAATTTAATGAAAAAAATACTTTTTTTATTCTTAATTCTAATAAATTTCAATACTGTTAGCTCACAAGAAATCAGCATTAGTGACTCAGCCAAAATAAGTTTAATTACATGCTCACCAGGCAAAGAAGTATACGCAAAGTTCGGACACACAGCCATAAGAGTTAAAGACCCTAAAAATAATATTGACATTGTTTTTAACTTCGGTATATTTAGTTTTCAAACAAAAAACTTTTATTACAAATTTATAAAAGGTGAAACTGATTATCAATTAGGTGTATATAATACCCTCGATTTTTTAAGTGAATATGAACAACGAAATTCAATTGTTTGGGAACAAAACCTAAATTTAAATTCAGTTGAAAAATCAGCATTAATCAATTCATTACTCGATAATTACAAGCCTGAAAACAGACTGTATCGTTACAATTTTGTTTACGACAATTGCTCAACAAGACCAAGAGATAAAATAGTAGCTGCACTTCACGGCTTTGTAAAATATGCTTCAGCAAGTGATAATAAAACCTATCGACAATGGATCGGCGCATATATTGGCAACGATACATGGTTAAAATTTGGTATTGATGTAATATTCGGACTGGAATCGGATAAATTGACAACTACTAACGAGAGTATGTTCCTTCCCGAAGTGCTGATGGCCAATTTTCAATCTGCCAAAATCACAACAAACAACGATAGTACCGAAAGAAAATTAGTTTCTGAGATTAACGTTATTGTCGAAAAAAAGAAAAGTGATGCTGATGATTCTATTTCTATTGTTTTTAGACCATTAACCATTTCCATTGCATTGTTGATTGTAGGAATTATATTCACTTATTTCGATTTTAAAAATAAGAAAACTAATAAGACATTTGATACAGTTTTACAGGTTGCAACAGGTTTGGCTGGTATCATTGTTTTTTACTTAATCGTCTTTTCGGCACATCCACTGGTTAAACTCAATTTGAATTTACTTTGGTTAAATCCACTGAACATTATTGTAGCTATCATTATGTGGCACAGAAGATTCCGCATGATATTATTTATATATCAAATAATTAATATATCATTATTAATTGGCGCACTTTTTTCATTTGCACTGTCAGTACAAGCATTTAATATTTGCGTGTTTCCACTAGTGATTTTATTACTTATTCGTGCCACTAGTTGGTTTCATCACACCAAAAAGCGCATGGTAAAGCGCAAAAAACACAGAAATATCAATCAGCCGTTTCCTGCATTCAAATAATATAAACAAATACATGTCTACATTAAGTTTTGTTGGAATCATTCCTGCTCGGTTTTTATCAACACGATTTCCTGGAAAACCATTAGTTGAAATTGGCGGGAAAACAATGATTCAGCGCGTTTATGAACAAGTTTCAAAAGCACTAACCGATGTTTATGTTGCCACCGACGACCAAAGAATTTTTGATGAAGTGATTCATTTTGGAGGTAAGGCCATAATGACATCCGACCAACATAAAAGTGGTACTGATAGATGTTACGAGGCTTTTTCAAAGCTCGACAAACACTTTGATGTGGTAATTAATGTGCAAGGTGACGAACCATTTATACAGCCAGAGCAAATTAATACGCTTAAAGATTGCTTTGATAATAGCCAAATAGAGATAGCCACATTGGCAAAGATTTTTACTGAGAATGACAGTTTTGAAGCTTTATTGAACCCCAATACCCCAAAATTGGTAGTAAATAAACGAAATGAGGCACTATATTTTAGTCGTTCTATAATTCCATTTCGACGTAATAATGAGACCAAGGACTGGATTTCAAGTCACAAATATCTCAAACATGTTGGTATTTATGCTTACCGCTCGGATGTGTTGCGAGAGCTGACATTACTCGAACAATCACCTTTAGAAATTTCGGAATCGCTGGAGCAGCTTAGATGGATTGAAAATGGGTATCGTATTAAAGTTGGCTATACAGATGTAGAAACCGTGGGAATTGATACCCCTGAAGATTTAGATAAAGTCTTAAATCTACTGAATTGACAACAAAACAATTTACAACACTAATTTAAATACTATCAAATGAAATTCAAATCATTAGCATTTTTTTCTGTCCTATTTCTACAGTTTTCATTCATTTATTCCGCACAAAACAAACTCAATAAAGCTTCAAAAACATTTACAAAATCCGATGCAAGCAATTGGATATATGTAATTAAAGACAAGACACTTCCAGTTGCTAATGTGTTTACAATGGATAGTGGCGTGTTAAAAATTTCGGGAGTTTCGAGTGGTTATTTACGTACAAAAAAAAGTTACTCGCAATACGATTTGAAACTTGAATGGCGTTGGACAAAAAAGCTTGGCAACAGTGGCGTTCTTGTTCATATTCAACCCAAAGACACCATTTGGCCAGTATGTTATCAGGTACAACAAAGAGCAGATGCAGCAGGAGATATAATTTGCATGAATGGTTTATGGGCCAAAGAATGTTCTGATACAATAAAATTCACTGTAAAAAAAATCAATCCTTCGAACGAGAAACCTTTGGGGGAATGGAATACAATGCAAGTAATATGCAAGAACAACACTTTAAAGGTTTATATAAATGGTTTACTTCAAAATGAAATTTCAGGTCTAACTGCAAAAAGTGGGTTTATCGGGTTTCAGAATGAAGGAACACCTATGGAATTTAGAAAATTGCTCATTACACCAACAGTTCATAAATCTTTGTAAACCATTATGTATTTTTCTTTGTGAATTTGGTATAATAACTATCACACAAAATCCACTAAGCACCCATAAAATTCACAAAGTATTATTATCTAAAGTGCTTATAATTGGAAGATAATTATGGAACATTATTTTATTACATTTACATAATCACCAGAAGCGCACTACCAGCTAGCATTAAATATTTATTCTTATAGGGGCTTCTGGTAGAATATTGTTTAAAAAATCAAGCCCAATCGGTGCGGAATATTCTATGAAGCCTATGCAATAATGATTCCATGCATTTACATGAATGTTTAGCGTCCAAAAATTGAAAAGAAAAATTATTATATCTAAATGAATAAATTTAAAGCAGCCATTTTTGACTTCAACGGAACGCTATTCTGGGACACAGCATTTCATGATCAAGCATTTGATATTATGCTTCGTAAACATGGAGTGCAACTGACAGCAGAAGAAAAACGTGTAAAAATTCATGGTAAAACAAATCCAATTATTTTGAGGGGTATTTTTGGAGAACAACTTTCGGATGTTGATGTAGAGAATATGGGTCAAGAAAAAGAATCAATTTACCGTGAACGTTGCGTTAATGATTTAAAATTTGCACCAGGAGCTCTAAACTTATTCGAATGTTTAAAATCCAATCGAATTCCAATGACAATTGCCACTTCGTCTGGCATTGATAATATCAACTTTTACTACGAACACATGCAGCTAAATCGTTGGTTTGATTTTGATTGTGTGGCGTATGACAACGGAACCTTCAAAGGGAAACCAAATCCTGACGTGTTTTTGCATGCTGCCCAAAAACTCGGTTTAAACGCAAATCAAACTATCATTTTTGAAGACTCAATAGCTGGTATTAAGGCGGCTGAAGCTGCAGGGGCTGGTAAAATATACATTGTCAACTCATATAATGATAATTATGACAGCTTTAGTCATGAGGTTATTACCGATTTTGGACAAGTAAATATAGACTTATTTCAACAATAAGTTTAAATACTCCGTCTATAAGCCACTATAAGCGGTAAGACAATGAAATATCATTCATTTTTCTGCACTTCAATCTTTAAATTTAGTGTGTGTTGTTTTGTGAACCAACAGTCAACGTAGTAAATTGCCTCTATGTCTTGGCTCTTGTTTTTGGTTCTGATTCCTTTTTTTATTACCACAAAGAAGCACAAAAACTCAACATAAAGGTTCGCAAATTAAAAAATTGATTTGCACCTCAAATAAAAATAACCATTTTTTTATCTACTATTGAACGTTTTACCTTTATTTTATGTTTGTATATTAAGCGACATTCGTTTAAAAAAAGCGAAATTCAAATCATGTAAAAAAGCTAATACGCACTGTTAAATTCGCATTGATATGGAACAAATAAAGAATAAAATGTCTAAAAAAAGTACGATTGAAAATCAAATTCTCGTCATTTTTGGATCGAATGGCGATTTGTCTAAACGCAAATTACTACCTGCAATTTTTCAATTGTTTTTAGATGATTTGTTGCCCGAAAACTTTATTTTAATTGGGGCTGGAAGTCAAGACAAAGATGAAAAAACCAACCGCAAAGAAGTGGAAGAATCTTTGATTCTTTATTCTAATAAAGGAGCAACTTCTTTTCCTGAAAAATTACAATTGTTTCTCGAAAGGTTATATTACAAAAAAGTAAATAATCAAACAGAAGAAGATTTTGGACTTTTGAAACAATATATTGATAGTCTCTCCACAAAATTAAATATACCTAAAAATATTATTTATTATTTTTCCATCCCACCATTTTTATACGAAGTGGTTGCTGCTCATCTGGTTACACACGGATTAAATACCGAAGAAGATGGTTGGAAACGTTTTATTGTAGAGAAACCCTTCGGATATAGTTATGATACTGCAATAGATTTAGATAAAAAACTACGAAGCGGATTTAACGAAGATCAGATATACCGTATCGACCATTATTTGGGCAAAGAAACAGTTCAAAACATAATGGTTACAAGGTTTTCAAATGGTTTTTTTGAACCTATATGGAACCGAAAGTACGTTGATAGAATAGAAATAACCGCTGCCGAAAAAATTGGTGTTGGTAGTCGTGGTGGCTATTATGATACTTCTGGAGCAATGCGCGACATGATTCAAAATCATTTGATGCAAGTATTAGCGGTAATAGCCATGGAACCACCATCAATATTCGATTCTGAATCTATCCGTAACGAGACTGTAAAAGTTTTACAAGCTTTACGACCAATAAAAACAACTGAAATAGCAGATTATGTAGTTAGGGGTCAATATATTGCCACCGAAGTAGAAGGAGAATTGCAAAAAGGTTATCGGCAAGAAATGAATGTGGCTCCAAATTCCAAAACTGAGACTTTTGTTGCAATGAAGTTATTTGTCGACAATTGGCGCTGGGGCGATGTTCCATTTTATATTCGAACAGGGAAGCAACTTCCTGAGCGAGTAACCGAAGTCATTATTCACCTCAAACCAGCTCCACATCAACTATTTAAACAACGTTGTGTGGCACAGTCAACCAATATGATAATTTTGCGTATTCATCCGGATGCTGGTGTGGCAGTCGATTTTGGAATGAAAATACCTGGTGCTGGGTATAAAGTACAAAATGTAAATATGGCATTTCATTATTCCGATTTAGCAGAAAATAAAATTTCGGAAGCTTACGAAAGATTACTACTTGACTGTATGATTGGCGATTCTACACTTTATGCACGAGCTGATGCTGTGAAAGCAAGCTGGAAATTTGTTGACCCAATTCTACAAGCTTGGAAAAATAATACTGATATTCCGTTGTATTTCTATGAGTGCAATACTTGGGGACCAAATGAATCGAACGCACTTTTTGGTGATAAACAACTAAAATGGAGAGTGCCATTTAAAAAGTTCAAAACAGATTGAAAATAGTTTATAGTTGACAGTTTATAGTTGTCAATTAATGACTTGGATTACAGTCAAAATGTAATTTTTTTTTGTTTAATTTAATCATGTAATATAACTTTGGCAGTAGGTAAATACATCTAGTTGCAAAAAGGCTAATACAAATTTTAATGAATTATATTTTTGAAACACCAATTGATACTGCAAGAGCAGTTGCCACTATAATACTGCAAAGTGCAAAGTCTAAAGTAGAATTATCATTGCCTTTCAATATTGCACTTTCGGGAGGTAGCACTCCAAAACAATTGTTTACAATAATGGTTAGTGAATTCTCGGATAGCATTCCTTGGCATTGTGTACGTGTTTTTTGGGTGGATGAGCGATGTGTTTCTGCAACCGATACCGAGAGTAATTATGGTATGACTTATGAAAATTTATTGGTAAAAGTGCCAATTCCAAAATCAAATATTTTCAGAATTCGAGGAGAAAATAGTCCCGATGTAGAGACCAAAAGGTACCAACGATTACTTGAAAATGAGTTGCCAAGTAGTAATGGTTTCCCTCAATTTGACTTAGTGCTATTAGGTATGGGCGATGATGGACACACAGCATCCATTTTCCCCAATAATAAGGGTTTAATTCACCCAGAAGAGTCAGTTGCAGTAGCCGAACATCCCACAAGTGGACAAAAACGAATTACACTTACTGGTTCCACTATTGAGCAAGCAAATCATGTAATTTTTTTAATAACAGGCAATTCGAAAGCTAATGTTTTGCGTGAAATAATTCATGGGGAGTTAAACTGCGAAAACTATCCAGCTTTCCATTTTATAAATAACAACAAAACAGTTGATTTATACCTCGATAAGTGCGCTGCCTCTCAAATATAAATCTATTGAAATAATTATCTTATTCTATTACAATTTTAAAAGCGAGCTGACTGTCACCAATAACTGCTTTAATTAAATAAATACCATTTGATAGATTTGTGTTAATTGTGCTAACGTTATTTTCTGTAAAAGGAGACTTTTGTATAGCTTTACCAGCAATATCATAAAGCGTAATAAAGCCTTTGTGATTGGTGAAATTATTTACAAAAATGGTATTTCCCATATTATTGATAGAAAAAACGGTTTTGTTCACTACTTTATTTTGCGTTACTCCATCTAAACTTGTTACAATTTTAAAGCGTTTTTGGACAGTACTTGTATTTGATGCTTCAAAATTATATTTACTACCGTTTATAGTAATATCAGTCACCTTGTTATTGTTCATTAAATCAATGAGATACAATGCAGGATATTGCGATTCCATATTTTCGTGATTAAATGTCAAGGTGTAATTGCCAACTGTTCCAGCCTGAAAACCCAAATAAGTATCATTAATATTTCCAACCGAATTTACTTGATAGTTGCCAGAAGTTTCCATAGCATATAGTTG
>CAIWCC010000120.1 GCA_903911085.1 uncultured Bacteroidales bacterium
ACTCAATAATGGAAGAATGGCGAAAAGCTATTTCAAATATGGGTTGACATTTATTGCTACAACACTTTTAAATCCTAATAATCAATTAAATATAGATATTTTCAGTTTTTTGTCATGTACTTAGGAGCCCGATTTAAAACCTGAATTGGTAGCGTATTTGGAAAATGTGGATTATGAATGTTATTCGGCTGGATTTATTTGCACTCGAAGGAATGTTCTTAAGTTGTTGAAAACTAGTTAATTTAGTTTTATTAAATCAAACAAAACAATCGATTATGCACACATTAGCAAAAAATGTGTTACTTTTGTGCTCAAATTTGAGCGGCTATATTGCTACTTATCACTTTAAATTTAATTAAAATAATAATTTATGTCTTTAAAGAAAAACATTCTAGCATTACGACAAAAAAAGGCAATTGTTGAGAAAGGTGGCGGCGATAAAGCCATCGAGAAACAAGTAGCTATGGGCAAAATGACTGCTCGTGACCGTATTCTTGCATTGTTGGACGTCGGTTCATTTCACGAATACGACCTCTTTGTAGAGCACGAAGAACGTAACTTCGGAATGGCCAGTAAAGAATTGGCTGGCGATGGTGTAATTACTGGTACTGGAACAATGAATGGTGCTCCTATTTGTATTTATGCTCAAGATTTTACCGTAATGGGTGGTTCGCTTGGATTAAAACACGCGCGAAAAATCACTAAAATTATGGATCATGCATTAAGAATGAAAGTACCATGTATTGGTATTAACGATTCGGGTGGTGCTCGTATTCAAGAAGGTATTGGCGCTTTGGCTGGTTATGGCGAGATTTTTTATCGCAACACAATGGCTTCGGGTGTAATTCCTCAAATTTCTGTAATATTAGGACCATGTGCAGGTGGTGCAGTTTATTCTCCAGCACTTACCGATTTTGTTTTTGTGGTAGAAAATATCTCAAAAATGTTTATCACCGGACCAAATGTTATTGAAACAGTTTTGGGCGAAAAAATTTCGCAAGAAGATTTGGGTGGTGCTCGTGTACATGCCGAAATTACTGGTAATGCTCATTTCTTTGCTTTAAGCGAAATGGAATGTATTGACCAAATTAAAGAATTGGTTTCGTTAATTCCACATAGTAACCAACAAAAAGCGGCTAGTGTTGAACCTAAAAAACCAACATTTAAGAAAAATATTGAAAACATTATTCCTGCCGATCCAAAGCAACCTTATGATGTGCGTGATATTATTTATGCACTTACCGATGATTCTAAATTTTTGGAAGTTCATGAACTTTGGGCAGCAAATATTGTAATTGGTTTTGGTCGACTCAATGGCGAAACTATTGGATTTGTGGCTAATCAACCAATGTATTTGGCTGGTGTGCTCGATTGTGATGCGTCAGACAAAGCAGCACGATTTATCCGTTTTTGCGATGCATTCAATATCCCAATTGTTACGCTTGAAGATATGCCAGGTTATTTGCCAGGTGTTGATCAAGAACATGCTGGAGTTATTCGTCATGGTGCCAAAATGCTGTATGCATATTCTGAAGCCACTGTGCCAAAAATTACAGTTATCTTGCGTAAAGCTTATGGTGGTGGTTATATAGCTATGAATTCGCGCCATTTAGGTGCCGACTTTATGCTTGCTTGGCCAAGTGCCGAAATTGCCGTTATGGGTCCTGAAGGTGCTGCTAACATCATTTTCCGCAAAGAAATTATGGAAGCGGAAGACGAAGATGCAATGCGTCAACAAAAAGTGCAAGAATATATCGAAAAATTTGCAAACCCTTATGTTGCAGCTTCTAAAGGATATATTGATGCAGTTATCGAACCTTTTGAAACACGCGATATGTTGTTACATGCACTCGAAGTGTCAAAGAATAAAGACGATTTTCGACCTGCAAAAAAACACGGTATTCCTCCATTCTAATTAATAAATTGTGGTTTGTTCAAAATTGTTTTGCACAACCATAGATTTGTTAATCTTTTGAAAAATGCACTAAAAACAAAAATATGCAAATAGAAAAACCGGAATATGTTGATTTTGCAGTTACGGCACGCAAATATAAAACGCTTTTGACCAAAAAGTACTTGAATAGAAAGCCTTGGGTTAACCCAAGCCCGTATGATATTATTTCTATCATACCTGGAACTATTCTTTCAGTATTTGTTCAGGAAGGTGATGTTGTAAAAGAAGGTTCTCCACTTTTAATTTTGGAGGCAATGAAAATGCAAAATCGTATTCAAATGCCTTTTACGGCTCGAATAAAAAAAATATATGTTGAAGTAGGTGTTAAAATCCCTAAGGAGACATTAATGATTGAGCTAGAGGCGGCTGATAACCAATAGGATGTAATTAATTTTTTATAAGAAAGCTGATCGTGTTATATGGTCAGCTTTTTTTTTGTTACAAAGCCTGAAAAGTTAATGATTCAAATAATGATGCATGTAAACTAAAAAAATGCATACATTCAAATCCTATGCGTAATTATTTTATATATTTGCGCAGTAAATAAAATAATGAATTAAATCTACAATTTATGATTCAAGAAAATTTTATACGATTATTTGAAGATGCGTTTCGTGAATACTGGGATTTACCTGCATTTAGTAATTATGGCGAAAAGCTAACCTATACGTATGCTGAAGTTTCAAAAAAGATTGCCGAATTGCACATTCTTTTTGAACAATGCAACATCAAGAAAAATGATAAAATATCACTTATCGGACGTAATAATGCCAACTGGGCCATTACATATTTAGCAACCGTGACTTATGGCGCAATTGTAGTGCCCATACTTCAAGATTTTAATGCAAATGATGTGCACCACATTACTAACCATTCCGAGTCCAAATTACTATTTGTTAGTGATATTATTTGGGAAAATTTGGAAGAGGAAAAGTTCACACATATAAAAGCTGCATTTTCTTTGAATAACTTCGATTGTTTAGCTTTGTTGGTTAAAAAGAAAAGGAACTATCTTGATATTGGTGTTGATAGCGATGTTATTGGTGAAATAATTGAACCTGAAATTTCTGACGAAACATTGAATTTGTCATTAATTCATTTTGATAATGTAAAAAAGATTTTTGCCGAGCGTTATCCCAATGGCTTTTTTCGCGATTGCGTTCGATATGCCGATAAACCCAATTCGGAAGTTGTTTCAATAAATTATACGTCGGGAACAACAGGCTTCAGTAAGGGAGTAATGACTACAGGAAACGCTTTGGCAGGGAATATCACATTTGGTTTTCGTACAAAATTGATTATGCCTAATTATAAAATTGTTTCATTTCTTCCATTGGCTCACTCTTATGGTTGTGCATTCGATTTTTTAACTCCAAGTTGTAGTGGCTGCCATATATATTTTATAGGAAAAACTCCTTCAGCCAAAATCTTACTGAAAGCATTTGCCGAAATTAAACCAAACGTAATATTTTGTGTGCCGCTTATTATCGAAAAAATTTATCGAAAACAGATTCAGCCAATGCTAGCTAAACCTTCCATGCGGTGGGTTTTGAGTATTCCTTTTCTCGATCAGCCAATTTTAAGTCAAATTAGAAAGCGGTTAATTGATGCTTTTGGCGGTGAATTTTCAGAAATTGTAATTGGTGGTGCACCTTTGAATGCTGAAGTAGAGACTTTCTTTAATAAAATAAAATTTCCTTTTACTGTAGGTTACGGAATGACCGAATGTGCACCTTTGATAAGTTATTCAAATACCAAGGATTTTGTTCCAAAATCGTCGGGGAAATTATTGGATATAATGGAGGCTAAAATTTTAAATCCCGATAATGAAACAGGCGTGGGCGAAATTTGTGTACGTGGTGAAAATGTTATGGAAGGTTATTATAAAAATCCAGAAGCCACAGCTAAAGTGTTGGACAATGACGGGTGGTTACATACTGGCGATTTAGGCTCAATAGACGAGGAAAATAATATATTTATTCGTGGACGTAATAAAACAATGATATTAAGTGCAAGCGGTCAAAATATATATCCCGAGGAAATAGAAGCCAAATTAAACAATATGCCATATGTTATGGAAAGTTTAGTTTTGGAAAATAATGGTAAATTAATTGCTTTAGTTTGTCCCGATTATGAAGCTGTAGATTTGGAACAAATTGACCAGAATCAATTGGAAGTTTTGATGGAAGAAAACAGAAAAATGCTCAATTCGATGGTTGGAAGTTATGAGTCATTGTTAAAAATTAACCTTTATCCACACGAATTTGAGAAGACACCGAAGAAAAGTATTAAAAGATACCTCTATTCAACAAATATTCATTCTAAGTAAATGTCAGATAATGAGTGGTATAAGTGTTGTTTTGCGGCTTCGAAAAATATTTATAAAAAAAGACTCGAATTATTAATGTATAATAAAAAAATGATGTATCTTTGCAGCGATTTTGAATGACAAGATTAACATGTTAAATTATTAAAGGATTAAAGTAATGAAAAAAGTATTTTTATTTTGTGTGGTAGCTTTGGCTTTCGCATCTTGTGCTCCTAAAGCAGCTGAGCAAGCTCCTGCTGTAGATTCTACTGCTGTTGTTGTTGATACAGTAGCTGCTGTTGATACTGCTGCTGTTGTTGCTGACACTACTGCTGCAAAACAGTAATTAAATCGTAAATTTATTTACGTAAAAGTCTGTTGGAAATTTCTGACGGACTTTTTTTTGAACAAACAATCAATTTTTTTATCATTTGGGTGCTGAAAATTTAGCAAAAGTGAAAGAATATAGTTAAATAACGCCCAAATTAAAAAAATAATAAAAAAAAAACGATATTTATTAATGCAGAATAAAAAAACGTTGTATCTTTGCATCGATTTTGAATTGCAAAACAAATATGTTAAATTAAAAATTTTAAAAGAAATGAAAAAAGTATTTTTATTTTGTGTGGTAGCTTTGGCTTTCGCATCTTGCGCTCCTAAGGCAGCTGAACAAGCTCCTGCAGTTGATTCTACAGCAGTTGTTGCTGTTGATACAGTAGCTCCAGTTGATACTGTTGCTGTTGCAGCTGACTCTACAGCTAAAAACTAATTAAAAAAGCTATTGCAAAAAGTAATTCTTGCATGCATTAAAAGTCCGTTATTTTAATAACGGACTTTTTTTTTGTAAAAGAAACTCGAATCCAAGCATTTTTTGTACCTTTGTAGTCCCAAAAATATTTAATTTAAAATTATGTTACGAATAGCAGTACAAGCCAAAGGTCGGTTATACGAAGAAACCATGTTGTTACTTACCGAGTCTGGCATTAAATTAGAATCAGGCAAACGCCTTCTACTTTTACCATCTCGAAACTTTCCTTTAGAAGTTTTATTTCTTCGCGATGATGATATACCTCAATCTGTAGCTGATGGTGCTGCTGATATTGGAATAGTGGGAGAAAATGAATTTGCAGAAAAAAAGAAAAATGCCGTTATAGTTAAACGACTAGGCTTTAGCAAATGTCGGTTGTCATTGGCCATACCTAAAGAAATTGATTATTCTGACATTTCGTGGTTCAATGGCAAAGTTATTGCAACTTCATATCCAGTTATATTGAATGATTTTTTGAAAGAGAAAAATGTAAATTCAGATATTCATGTTATTACAGGTTCGGTGGAAGTTGCTCCAAGCATTGGTCTTGCTGATGCAATTTTTGATATAGTAAGTTCTGGTAGCACCTTGGTTACTAATCATCTGAAAGAGGTGGAAGTGCTTATGAAGTCGGAGGCATTACTTATAGCCAACCCAAACATTTCGCTCGAAAAACAGGCTATTCTTGATGAATTACTTTTCAGAATTGAAGCTGTACAAATGGCAGATGGAAAGAAATATGTTTTGATGAATGTGCCAACCGAAAACATTGATAGAATAATTGAAGTGTTGCCCGGAATTAAAAGTCCAACAATTATGCCGTTGGTAACTGAGGGATGGAGTTCACTTCATGTAGTAATTGATGAAAAAAGATTTTGGGATATTATAGGAAAATTGAAAGCATTAGGTGCCGAAGGGATATTGGTTGTGCCAATTGAAAAAATGATTTTATAGTCGATTGTATTCAATAATTCAATAATTTTGAAAGCAATGAATCTTTGTATAGATCAGGGCAACTCCAGTACTAAAGTTGGAATTTTTGACCAACAAGTATTAGTTGACAATTTTTCATACAATTTTTTTGGACAAAATGAAATATCAACATTGTTCAACAATTACTGCATAGATTCATGCATTCTATCTAGCGTCATTGCTGAAAATTCAGCTTTAATTTCTGAATTGCAATCAATGACTTTAAATTTTATTGAATTATCTCACTTAACACTTTTGCCAATAGAAAATCGTTATAAAACACCGCAGACATTAGGAAAAGATAGACTGGCTGCTGTGGTTGGTGCCAACTTTATTAAACCCAATACTGATTTATTAGTTATTGATGCTGGTACTGCAATTACCTACGATTTTATTGATGCAAATAGTGTTTATTTGGGAGGAAATATAGCTCCTGGCTATACCATGCGATTACGGGCTTTGCATGAATTTACACAAAAATTGCCATTAGTGGAGGAAAAGCTTGAAAGTCCATTATTGGGTAATGATACTCAATCTGCCATTGTCTCAGGTGCATTGCATGGTATTCTATTCGAGATAGATGGTTATATTAATACATTAAAAATTAAATATCCACAACTTTCTACTTTTTTAACAGGTGGTAGCACTTTTTACTTAAATACTAAGCTAAAAAATGCCATCTTTGCAGAAAAAAAATTAGTGTTAATCGGGCTTAACCGCATACTCCAATATAATGTACAAAAATAAATTTTTTCATCTCGTTTTTATAGCTTTAGTTTGTGTTCAATTTGCTACTAGTCAGAATAATACAAATTCGCCATTTACTCGGTTTGGATATGGCGATATTAATGAAACTACTTCGGGCGATCAAAGAGCCATGGGTGGAATTTCTTTAGGAGCGCGTTCACATTTTAATATAAATACAGTAAATCCAGCATCTTATAGCAGTGTTGACAGTATGACATTTATGTTTGATATTGGAACTGCTGTATTGGGCTCCCGATTTTCGGACCAAAGTGGAACAAGAAAAACCTTTAATGCTAACTTGGAATATGTAACTATGCAGTTTCCATTGTCTAAAGGCGTTGGATTTAGTGCTGGGATTTTGCCTTATTCATTTACAGGGTATAATTTTAGCACTTCACATACTGCAATAACTCAAGAATTAGATACGATTGGTTATACTAAAAATTTCAATGGTACTGGCGGTTTTAGTCAAATTTATGCTGGTATTTCAGCCGATTTATTCAAACATATTTCTCTAGGAGTCAATACATACTATATGTACGGGAATATGATTAACTATAGAAATGTGAATTATGGCAGTAGATCTGGCTTTACTTCAACAACTCAAACAAATTCAATTACTGCACGTAATTTTCGGTTTCGGTTTGGTACTCAATTCTATAACACTTTTGCTAAAAAACATGATGTAACTTTAGGTATTATTTATGAACAAAAAGCAAAATTAAATGGTGATTTTTCGCAAACAACTACAAGTGTGTTGACTGAAACACCTAGTAACAGTTATGATTTTGAATTGCCAACTGTTTATGGTTTAGGTTTATACTACACTTACAATAAAAAGTTATCTGTTGGTTTGGATTATTCTACTCAGCAATGGAAAGATGCTAAGTATTTTGGAAAAACTGACTCTTTGAGTAATAAATCAAAAATTGCTTTAGGAATTGAGTATATACCAAATATTATTGGTAGAAAGTTCTCTGATAGAGTTCGTTATCGTGCGGGTGTAAATGTGAATGATGCATATTATAAGGTAGATGGAGCTATTCCAACTAAAAATATTGGTGTGTCTTTTGGTGTTGGTATACCTTTGCGTAATAGCAATACTGTAATAAATGCATCTTTTGAATATGGCAAAATTGGTGGTACTAAAATTAGTGGTACAAGTACAAATAGGTTGAATGAAGATTATGTAAAATTTACTTTCAATGCAGTATTTAATGAGCACTGGTTCTTTAAACGTAAGCTTTAATGTTAAATTAATTCGGTCTGTATACAATTGTAATTTTTTTTCTGAGCATGCGTAGTGAACTTTAAATCGGTATTTCGGTTCTCTCCTCTCATTATAAAAAATGAAATATAAGTGCTACACATTTTAAATTTGACAATGATTGTAAAATACTTATCTAAGCTATCCAATTTGATTTGCGTTTTTACATTCGCAATTTTTCTACTTACTGTTAATGCATGTACTAAAGAAGAGCCACTCAAAATTGCAGCAATAAAAAACAGAACTTATTTGCCCAAACTTCATGCAACAGAAATTACCACCCTAATTTCTGATTCTGGAATTACTCGATTCCGAATTTCTACTCCACAATGGGATATGTATGATAAAGTGGTAGAGCCATATTGGAATTTTCCCAAAGGAATTCATTTTGAAAAATTTAATGCCGAAATGAAAGTTGATGCCAATATCCACAGTCAGTATGCTAAATTTAAGGAAAATGAACAATTGTGGGAATTGCGCGGTAAAGTAAAAGCAACAAATTTGCAAGGCGAACTATTTGAAACAGAGCTGCTTTTTTGGAATCAGAGCGAAGAACGAATTTATACAGATAGTTTAATTAAAATTACTCAATTGACGAAAGTTATTACAGGAATCGGTTTTGAATCCAATCAGTCAATGACTCGCTACACAATTCGTAAACCCAAAGGTAAAATTCCTGTAAATGAAGATGAAAACTCAACTTCAAAAGTCCAGCCAAGCCCAATAAATGCAGCGAAGTAGAACTTTTGTTATAAATATGTTTTATTTTGCCGATTATTAATTTGTTTTTTTTTGATATTAAAAATAATTGAATAAAGTAATGCCATATTGATATTTATACCTGTTTACTACCTTAGCAACTTCTTTATTTGTTTTGCTTATGAAACGATTTATTAAGTTTGTTTTGTTTTTTGTATTTGCTCTGGTAACAGAACCTGCTTGCATTTATGCGCAACAAATTAATTCAGGAAATAGGAGCAAGGCACCTAATACAATTTCGGGAACAATAACAAGTACTTCTACTTCGATTTGTCAAAATGCAACAGGTCAATATGTTACGTTAACAGGAGTTGGAGTAACACCGCCATATTCATTTTACTTTAAAATTGATGGGGTTATACAAACTCCTAATCCAACCACTGGAACAAATACTTCAGTAACCATTCCGATAATTACCACCACTGCAAAAACATTTACTTTTCAAATTGATAGTGTATTTGATGCAAATGAAAGAATTGCTCAAAGCAGTAGTGTATCTGTAACAATCAACCCTTTACCCACAATTTCAGGTTCGTTGAAAGTATGTTTGGGTAGTGCTTCACAATTAACTGGTTCTGGAACCGCCTCTCCAACAACTCCTTGGCAATCATCAAATACTGCTATTGCAACTATTGACAATAATGGTTTAGTAAATGCAAAAACTGCAGGAAGTACTACTATAACTTATACAAATAGCAATGGATGTGTGGTAACAGCTGAATTAGTGGTAAATGCTTTGCCAGTAGTTGATTTTACGTTTACAGATAATCAATGCTCGGGAAATGGAGTTCAATTTACTCCAACAGTTATTGGTACAGGAACATATACATATAAGTGGACTTTTGGCGATGGAAGTACTGATACAAGTAAAAGTCCTACGCATGTGTTTAATTCTTTGGGGTGTGGAACTGCTACTTATAATGTAAGTCTTATCGTAAAGGATGAAAATGGGTGTTCATCTGTTACTCAAACAAAGACGATAACAATTAAGCAACAACCAGATGTGAATTTTGAAGATGTAAATGCTGCTGGTGCAAATGCTTTTAGTAATTGCAAGAATGCCTCGGCTTCAAATACAAATTTCATTATTACTGTTGGTAATGTTTCAAATAGTTCGTGCGCTACTTTTAGTCTTGATTGGGGTGATGGTAGTTCTCAATCTAACGTAACATTTCCAATTACACATACTTATTCCAAGTTGGGAACTTACCCTTTATCAATTACTGCTATTGGTTCAAATAATTGTTCTATTACAAAAGTCTATTCAGTGAAGAACGTTTCGAATCCATCAGGGGGAATTAGCAGTCCTGGAAATACACAAAATTTATGTGTCCCGACTACTGATATTCCTTTTACAATTACTGGTTGGGGTAAAAATTCTCCAGGAACACTATATAATGTGAATTTTGGAGATGGAGGTGAACTTAATTTTACTCAGGAGAAATTAAATAGTTCAACATATTATAATGCCGTAGATCCTATTTTATCAGCAAATTATCCAATACCACATTCGTACAAAAAAAGTAATTGTCCGTTAAGTCAATATACTGTAACGTTGACAGTTACTAATTCATGTGGTTCTACAACAGGTACGACATCAAATATAACAATTATATCAAAACCAATTGCTAATTTTTCTACTCCTAAATTTGCTTGTGTAAATTCAACAGTTGTATTTAATGACTCCACAGTATTAGGTTTTGATGGCGGTTGTGATAATTCGACTAAATTTAGATGGGATTTTGGAGATTCAACTCCAATTCAATCATCTGGTTGGATAAAGACTAATCAAAATGCATCACATATATATACAACCCCAGGTGTTTACAATGTTACTCTTTTTGCTCATAATAGTTGTGATACAACCTCCAAAACACAACAAATCACTATCAACCCACTTCCAACAGCTACAATCAGTGGCGGTACAACTGTTTGTCAGAACTCGCCAGCTCCAGTTATTACCTTTACAGGTGCAAATGGGACAGCACCTTACACTTTTACTTATACATTAAACGGCACAGCCAAAACTGTAAAAACAGTTTCAGGAAATAATGTTACAGTACCCGCTCAAACTACAACATCGGGTACATTTATTTATTCATTAATTAGTGTACAAGAAGGAAGTTCGGCGGCATGTTCGCAGCCACAAACAGGCTCGGCTACTGTAGTTGTAAATCCACTTCCAACAGCCTCCATTTCAGGTACAAAAGGAGTATGTTTGGGTGATTCACCTGCCCAAATAACACTCACTGGAGCTAATGGAACCGCACCTTACACATTTACATATAATATTGATGGAGGTACTTCTCAAATTATTACCACTACTACAGGTAACAATGTAACTATTTCGGTGCCAACCACTAATGCAGTTACTTTCAAGTATAATCTGATAAGTGTAAGTGATGCAAGTATAAATGGAGGATGTAGCCAATTACAAGCTGGATCGGCAATCATAACAGTAAATCCAATTCCAACTGTTGCAGATATTCCTTCACAAACCAAATGTAACGGTGACATGTCTGATGCATTAAATTTTAATGGTGCAGTTGCTGGTACAATTTTTAATTGGACGAATGATAATGTGAGTATTGGGTTGACTTCTTCAAAAATAGGTAATATTAATTCTTTCAAACTAGTAAACACTTCTGGAACTGTTCAAAAAGCTAATATTACTGTAACTCCAACTTATACAAATGCAGGAATAACATGTACAGGAGTACCAAAAACATTTAGTATCACAGTTAATCCTGCACCCACTATTACAAAGCACCCCGTTTCAAGTGCAGTGTGTAAAAATGGACTTGCTACTCCTTTGTGGGTAGAGTATAAAAATGGAGTTGGAAAGGGGACGTTTCAATGGTATAGTAATCTGATAAATAGCAATTCTGGTGGAACAAAAATTTCTAGTACAGATTCAATTTTTATTCCTCCAACTTCGATGGTTGATACCTTGTATTATTATTGTGTTGTGACACTTAATATGGGTGGTTGTTCAATTCTTACATCTAATACTGCAAGTGTGGCCGTAACCGAAATCCCTGCAATACAAGGTCAACCCACCGCATTGCAAAGTATTTGTGTAGGTGGTACTATAAAAACGCCTTTAAAAGTAAATTATACCGGTGGTGCTGGTGCTGGAAGTTGTCAATGGTTTACAAATACAACAAATAACAATGTGGGTGGTTCGCCTATTGCTGGCGCTACAAATCCTATTTACTCACCTCCTGTATTTACTGCCGCTGGCAAGTATTATTTTTATGCCGAAATTACTTTTACTTCAAATGGTTGTACAAAAATAGTGAGCGATACAGCTAGAGTTGATGTAGTAGCAGATCCAATTATAATCAATTCTCCAAAAGTAAGTCAAACCTTGTGTCAGAGTGCAATTCCTGTCGATCTTTCAGTTACGGCAAATGGTGGAATTGGTGCTTTTTCTTATCAATGGTATAGCAATTCGATTAACAATAATAGTACAGGAAATTTGATTTTAGGGGCTACGAAAAGTAGTTATACACCACCAACTTCTTTGGTGGGTACATTTTATTATTACTGTATTGTTAGTCAGCTTGATGGTGCTGATTGTACAGTAACTAGCTCTACTGCAGAAGTAGTAGTTAACGCTTCTCCTACTTTTACAAAGCAGCCGATTGGGACCGAATTGTGTTTAAATGGCATTCCTACTACTTTATCGGTTAAAATTACCAATGGCGTTGGTTCAGCAAGTTATCAGTGGTACGCCAGTAAATTAACCTCTAATTTGGGCGCACCTTTAATTGGTGAAATAAATGATACCTTGGTGCCTCCGTCAAATGTTGTTGATACAACGTATTATACATGCGTCGTTTCGTTGTCGCAAGGTGGGTGTTCGAGTATTACATCAAATGCTGCTCGAGTGGCAATCACACCTATTCCTGTTATAAAAAAACAACCACTAGTTTCTCAAGATGTATGTATTGGAGGAACAATAGCACAACCACTTACAGTAAGTTATACAGGTGGAGCTGGTGCTGCCAGTTATCAATGGTACAAAAATACCACAAATACATCTACGGGTGGAACGTTAATCCCAAATGCAACCAACGATAGTTTTACTCCTGAGGCTTTCGATAAAATGGGTTTGTTTTATTATTATGTCGAAATAAAATTTGCTGGTAGTGCATGTGGGGTAATTATTAGTGATACAGCTAGAGTTAATGTGGTTGCCGACCCAACTGTTAGCTTACAACCAATGATATCACAGACTTTGTGTCAGAATGCAAATCCAACAGATTTGGCAGTAGAAACCACGGGTGGTATTGGTCAGCCCACTTTTCAATGGTATCAAAATAATTCTAAAAATTATTTTGGTACAGCAATTGCTAATGCTTTGAATAAGATTTATACTCCTAATACGTCAAGCATTGGAACAGTTTATTATTATTGTGTTGTGACGCAAAAAAATGGTGAGGGTTGTGGGGCGATGAGTGATTTCTCCGAAGTGATAGTTAAACCTGCACCAACATTTATTACACAACCTGTATCGAGTAATGTTTGTTTGGGGCAAATTCCTTCAGATCTTACTGTGGCATATATTAATGGGACAGGCATTCCATCGTATCAATGGTATAGCAATTCAATCAATGAAGTTGGTAGTGGAAGCATCATTCCAAATGCAAATACTTCGACCTTCAAGCCTCCATATAATGCCGTCGGAAAGTGGTATTATTATTGCACCGTTACTTTGCCATCGGGAGGATGTTCAAGTATAACTTCCAACATTGCAGAAGTTATAGTAAATGAATATCCAAACATTTCCAGCTATAATACTAAGATTGGAAGTGGACAAATGTTTTCGATTACCCCCAATACTTTAAATGGCGATATTATACCTGCTGGTACAACTTACACTTGGTCGACACCAAATGTTTTACCAGCCAATTCTATTTCTGGAGCATTGGCACAAACTGTACCACAAACTTCAATTAGTCAGTTGTTGACCAACGAAACCAAAGCTGTGGGAGTTGTAACTTATACTGTTTCACCACGTTCGGGTAATTGTGTGGGTGCCGATTTCAAAGTGGTGGTAACTGTTAATCCTCCTATTAGTCCCAATGCAACTGTTACCGATATAACATGCTATGGCTCTGATAATGGAAGCATAACAACGAATATTGTAGGTGGAATTCCACCTTATAACGTTGAGTGGACAGGACCAAATGGTTTTATATCGATATTAACTGCTATAACTGATTTAAAAAAAGGTGATTATACTCTTAAAATTACTGATAATGGTGGATTGCCATTTTCAACAGTTTACACCATAATTGAACCCCAAGATATCATTGTTGCTACTGATATTGAAAAAGATATAACTTGCAATGGTGCTGCCAATGGCGAAATAAAAATTTCAGTAACTGGTGGCATTGGTACTTACAAATATACTTGGACCAAAAATAATGTGCTTTTTGCAAATACCGAAGATATTGCTAACCTGAGTCCAGGAGAATATAAAGTGGCTGTAACGGACGCAAATAATTGTGTGCCGAAATCGGTTTCGTTTACAATTACTGAGCCGGCTTCGATGATTATTTCTTTAATAAATAAAACCGATAATGTGTGTTTTGGTGATTCATTTGGAGCAGTAAATATTGATGTGAAAGGTGGTACGTTAATTGAAATTGCTGCGGGAGTTTTCGATTATCATTTTGAATGGTCTGGACCAAATGGATTTAGTAGTAATAGTCAGAATTTGAAAAACATACCTTCGGGTAAATATACTTTGATAGTGACGGATAAATTGGGATGTAATAAATCATTTTCAGTAGAAATTACGCAACCCGAGATGATTGTACTTTCGGCAATTACCACTCCAATAACTTGTTATGGAGCTAATAATGCCACATTGAAATTAAATATTGCAGGTGGGGTAAAACCATATCAAACAGTATGGGATAATTTTGCTAGTGGTGAATTTCAAGACAATTTATCCGCTGGTGATTATACTATAACCGTTATTGATGCCAATAATTGTGAGAAAACCATTAAAGTGAATATACCAGAAGCACCAATTTTTAGAATATTACCTATTGTAAAAAATGTATCATGCTATGGGGCAAAAGATGGAAGTATTACGTTGAATTTCGAAGGTGGTAAAAAGCCTATTTCATTGGTTTGGTCTGATAAATCTATTTCAGGAACAACACGTAATAATATTGGGCCAGGTACATATACAGTTACAATTTACGATGGTGTTCCTTGTAATATTACTCGTACTTTTACCATTGTTGAACCTCAACCATTGGTATTATCAGCCAAAATAACTAATGCATTTTCGTGCGACACTGTTAATAGTGGCGCTATTGATTTATTAGTAAGTGGCGGAACTGCGCCGTATCGTTATGCTTGGTCCAACGGAGCAACCACACAGGATTTATTAAAGCTTCCTGCTGGAAATTACAGTGTTACCGTTATCGATTCCATTGGCTGTGAGCAAACGGCACAATACATTGTAACTCGCCCACTACCAATAAGCATTACACTAAATAGTAAGTTCGATTATTATTGTACTACTCAATACATAAAACAAATATCCACTGCAACGGTTTCGGGCGGTTTACCACCCTATAAAATTGTTTGGTCGAATGGTAAAGTGAGTGGTGCCAATGCCGAAATTATGGAAACCAACCAAAGTGGTATTGTTGTGATAAAAGTAACCGACGCTTTGGGTTGTGAGGCAAGTCGCACTTTTGAAGTAATTATTCCTAAACTTGGTGTAGATGCTCAGCTAATAAACTGTGATAAGCATATTTATCAATTTAAAGCTGTGGTTGTAAATGAATTAGAATTTTACAGCTGTGCGTGGGATTTTGGCGATGGGGCAAATTCTGCATTTAAAACGGTGGAACATCAATATGTCAATCCAGGCAGTTATAAAGTAAAGTTGACAGTGACGAGTTCAACAATGTGCGTGAGTACCTTCACTCAAACTATCGATGTTGAAGCGCCGCCAGTTGTAGGAATTGACAGAGAAGCAAAATTCTGCGTTGGCGATTCTATATTAATACATGGCACTGGTGCTCACACTTATTTGTGGAGCGACGGTAGCAAAGCTGACAGTATAATGATTAAAGTGAAGGGTGATTATAGTGTTGTGGGTACTTCTAAGGCAGGCTGTAATACTACATTCAGTTTCAAAGCTGTATATTTTGAAATGATGAATTACACAATTCAAACTGATAGATTGGAAGTTGCAACAGACTTAAAACCACTTCATTTATGGACAGAGAATATTCCATTTTCTAATTATACTTGGGATTTTGATGATGGTACCACCAAAGGCGATGGATACGATTTGAATCACACATATATTATTACCAAGGACGGATATTTTGATGTGAAGTTGACGGTTGTAAATCCTTTTGGTTGTGTTGAACAAGCTAAAAAACGTATTTGGATAATTAATAATACAGTTCCAAATACTTTTACTCCAAATGGTGATGGCATAAATGATGTTTATTTAAAAGGTTGGCCAATACAGGTTTATAACCGCAATGGAGTTTTGCTTTACGAAGGAAAAGAAGGCTGGGATGCTAATTATAATGGTAGACCTGTTGCAAATGACACCTATTTCGTTATAGTTTACTTTTCGGCTGATGGTGGTACTAAATTTAAGACTGATTATGTAACTGTGATTAGGTAACTTTTTAATTGATATTTGATAATTGATAATTGATAATTGATAGCCGCACTTATTATTCGTGTTATGTTAGGTTGGATTTGACGTGTTCAATTATATATAAATCATTGATTCATTTCATTTACAAATTGACTCATTTTCAAATTAACTTTACACTGTAATTTAAATTTATCTTAACCATTGTTGTCCGGTAAAAACAAAAGAAAAAATAATGTCGCTCCTAAGGAGCTCTGGTAATACTTGTAACTTGTTGACTATCATAGTGTCGCTTCTCCGAAGCTATTTATAAAAAGTCCCATCGGGACGAAATTATGGTAGAAAATATGCAAAAACAAAATCTAAGCCCCATCGGGGCGAAATTATCTCAAAGCATTATTGGAAGCGGTTTTTTGATGCAAAATAAAAAGTTTATCGGACTACAATTTATCTTAACTTAATGAAGAATTTTCTCATCTTAATATTGATTGTTTTTATATTTCAACTGGGTAAAGCTCAGTCGAATATACGCATCAATAATTATTGGGAAAATACCTATTATATCAATCCAGCTTCGTTGAATGACGATTACAGAACCGTATTTACCACTTCAGCGCGTAAACAATGGATTCGATTTCCAGGTGCGCCAAATACGCTTTTTGCCACTGCGGTATCAAATTTGGATAGAATGCACACTCAATTTGGGATGAAGGCATTTGTTGATAAAATTGGCTTCACTTCAACTTCCAATTTTGCTCTTTCGTATGCCTATACAGTCACATTGAACAAAAATATACTTATGAATTTGGGTATTAATGCCAATGTTCAAAGTCTTTCATACGATTTTTCGCAGTCAAATTTAGAAATTATTGGCGACCCAGCCATTTATCGCAATTTGGAGAAACGAAACAATTACAATTCCGATTTAGGAGTTGAATTTGCATATAAAACATTGATTTTGGGTGCCTCGGCTCAAAATCTTTTCTCGATGTTCAATAGAAAAGATCCCTTACAGTCCAATACCAATATATTTTATGGCACCTATCGCGAGTATAGGAGTCAACTAGTAAACATGGGTTTTGGAGCAAGTTTGATCGAAAATTTGGGCGTTTATCAAGCTGAATTAACGGCATCAACGTACTTTAGAATAACAACTGATCCCAATTTTTTGCAAGTTGGCATCTTTTATCGAACACGCAAAGAGATGGGTGCAATTGTTGGTATAGACATTAGCAATTCTATGCATTTATCATATAGCTACGACTTTAATGTGGGTGGAATTAGCCGTAGTTCTATTGGAACACAAGAACTTATGCTCATATTTAAATTCCACAAATATCCCGATTGTCGCCCATGCAGAATGTATGGCGATCATTATGCTCGAAAGAATAGGGATTAATCGAAGATTTGCATTGTAATAACAACGTTATTATTATCAGAATCTGTGGTTTCTGTTGATTACTTGAAATAGTTTTTTATCTCTATTCCAATTCTTTCAATTTCATCATAACCTTCAAATACAATTGAACTTTCAAGTTCAAGCTTAAAAGGTCTTGTTCGATTGAATAAAAGACTAATTGCTGTGTTTTTCCCTTCAAGTCGTTGTTTCTCTTCTTTCAGAAGTTTATTGTTTACATTGTTGCCAATTTCTACAATCAAATCAAACAAATTATGACCTCGGACAAAAAGATAGGTATTATTTGAAGTTAAACCAAGTTTAATGAAATGTTGTTTCGTTGCTTCAATATTTCTGTGTGGAAATTGGATTTTTAATGCATTGGTTTTGTTATTACAGCGTATGTTTAATTCATCTAGTATTGCTTTACCATTATTGTCGATGTCAGAATTTAAAATAACTTGTTGTAAATGAATAATTTCGTTGAATGAGTCTTTTGAAAAAGTGTTTGTGTCTCCACTTTGAAGAAAATGTAGATGCCATATAAAAGTATCGTAAACGATTTTTGAATACTGAAGTAGAAAATATTCAAAATCGAAAAATATATTTTCAATCCCAGTACATTTTGCAGATAAAGTATTTAGTTTTGATTTATAGCAAAGATGGTTTTCAATAGAATAAGTGTATGTCTGAAAGATATGTTTCGTTGTGTTAATGTTCATATCTTGAAGTATATATCGGTAGTCACTATCAATACATATTAAGAAACGCTCACTAAGAAAATTGCTAAATTTTAAGCATTGTGCCGAGCCCGATGTTTCATTATTAGAGACAGAATTGGAAGCCCATATAAAATTAAACCTTTTTGCAGGTAAATAATGATTGAAAGTATTTTCCCAAAATACAGCATCATCAAATGCTTCAACATGAACAGTTGCAGTGCATTCTAATTCATAAGATGCCCCAGCATAATAATTTGCCCAATATTCATAGTGTTCGTTTTCGGTGATAAATGGAATCATAGGTTAATTAATAAACAATTTTTCCATAAAGGTTAATTTATCTCCCCAACCTTTTCCAAAAATACTTGGTGAATGAGTCGCAATGATAAGTTGACAATTAGGGTTTAATTCTTGAATTGTCATTATCAAATCTTGTTGCCATCCCAAATGTAATGATATTTCGGGCTCATCCATAAGTAATATATAGTTTTTTTTGTCCATTAAGAATACCTTGAAAAGTATTAATAATAATTGTTTTTCACCAGATGATAAATCTTCAATTTCAATTACTTTATCATCTGTGTTGAATACAATTCTATTGGAAGTATAATCAATAGAAATTTTTTTGCCTGTATTTTTGAATAATCTATCAATTAAACTGAAGAAAATTGAAATTTGTTTGTTAATTTCATCGGCTTTTTCAATTGCTTGAGTTATACGTAATCTGTATTCAGTAAAAGAATTAGTACCTTTTCCTACTTCCAAAATAATTTTCTTAAGTTCGTTGGTTAGCGGACTTTCATTCTGCCCTAATCCTTTTTTGTCTGATACAGCAACATCAAATGTACTAATGAATTCAAAGTTATTTATAAATTCATCTGCATAACCTACCGAACTTATACTTTTCTTGTTTTTAGGAGTTGTGTTGATATTATGCCAGTTATTCTGATTTTGAATTTGGGCAGAATCGAATTTGAAATTAGCAATACTTTTTTCATCTCGCGAAATGGCAGCATAAATTATTCGCAGCAAAGTTGTCTTTCCACTTCCGTTAATTCCAACCAATATGTTGACATCTGGATTTAGATTATTCCAGACAATATCGTGTTTACCCCAAAGTTTATTAATCTCAACTCGCTTGATATAATTTGTTGTCATGGTGAACATTTTTTTTTGCAAAGATATTAAATTTCTATGGATTTTTCTTTATCATAATTTTATTATTCTTAATTTGCGTAATTTGATGGTTCAGAAAGTTGTTTTACTAAACGTTTTTAATTTAAAATGTATGAGTTTCAATGTTAATACTGATTTCCAACTCCTTCATAGTTTTAAAAACTAAAATTCCAAATATCTGTCAAGTGTGGTGAAAAGTAAATATGCTCAGTATTTCAGTAATTGATTTCTGGGATCTTATATCCAAATGATTGCTAAATCTGATTTTTTTCCTAACTTTGTAACACTAATGATCTATTCAATCGAAGCATTTATAATAGACTTTATATAGATTAAATTGCTATGCAATTAAAAATAAGATTCTTAACACTAAGTCCATTGAGAAACACTTAGACCCACTAAGGTTTTTTCAAACTAATATAGAACCCTAAGTATAAAACATAAATGTTTTATAATGTGATAATTGTAAACCTTAAAAACATTAATGTTTTTTCTTAGTGTACTTTAATTATCTTGCATTCTTTGTGCACCTATCTGCCCTTAGTATCTTAGTGGTG
Source organism: uncultured Bacteroidales bacterium (assembly GCA_903911085.1). Lineage (GTDB taxonomy): Bacteria > Bacteroidota > Bacteroidia > Bacteroidales > Paludibacteraceae > Paludibacter. The sequence continues at coordinate 20,318 of CAIWCC010000120.1, forward strand.
AATCTTAATTCGTTGTTTTTGAACATAATATACATTTAACAAATATAAACTCTGATGCATATAAACTCTAATATAAAAAATTAGAATCAATTGTTTGTAAAAAAAACTAGCTGTGCTTCAATTATCGAAGTTCAGCCAGTTTTGTTAAATGTAAATGTCTAGTATTATTTAGGGCCTGCTGAAAAACTATTTACAACCACAAAGTGGTTTAATTTGATTAGCCCCGAATGAAATTCGGGGATGAAATGTATTCAAATGGCAGAACTCTGAAGGAGTTCAATATCATCAATCAATTGAAATTAAACTCCTTCAGAGTTTTTTATGCCCATACATTTTTAATCCATGGGTTACAACCCATGGCTAATCATATTAAACTCTTTCAGAGTTATTTGTTGAGAGTACATAAATTTAATGAATAGATATTATTAAATAGGTTGAAAATTGCTTGCATATAAATTTTAAATAAATTTATGTTGTTGTTATTGAGTATAATAATAGATTTTCAGCAGACACTACTTATAGTTTATCAATATCATTATTTATCAACCCATATCTATATTCATCACAAATCTTTCCATTTTTAAATATCGATTTTTCAAATATACATTCTAATTTGAATCCAGCTTTTTCGAGTACTCTTTGCGAAGCTTTATTAAAATCGAATACGCCAGTAAAAATCCTGATTAATCCAAGTTCGTTAAATCCATATTTGCAAATCAAACGTACTGCCCTAGTAGTTAATCCCATGCCCCAAAAAGGTTCGCCAATCCAATAACCAATTTCGGCAGTTAATTTATAAACATCAGACTGTTTAACCAGTCCAATACTACCAGCAAATTCACCATTTACTACTATTGCAAATGTAAGTTGTGGGTTTTCATTCACGCAATAATTAACAAACTCGATGGCATTATTCTTTGAATAAGGAAATGGAATATAATCTCGTAAGTTATCCCAAATCTTTTTGTTGTTGCAAAGCTCTGCAAGTTTATCAATATCAGATGTTGCAAATGGTCTTAGTTTTAATTCATTGTTAATTAATTCCATACACTATTTCTTTTTTGCAGTTTCTACACTAAATTCTTGGTTGTTATTGCAAATTATTCATTTTTCCAGTTTCGTTTTTTGTATATATTATCAGACTTTCAAACGGTTCTTTCTCAATTTGTCTGATAATGCGTGAAACTCATGAAGAGCGAACCTAAATCTGGAATCAACGCCTTTCTGCAACAACTTATCAAAACCATTCTCTTTCTCCATAACTCCTTTTTTTCCACCACGTTCGTTGAATGAAATGTCTGCAAGTGGGAAAACGGTTCAATCAACGCTTCCTTGCTGGAAAGGGCAGACAGCAGCAAGCCAAAGAATTAGCACTAGTTCTTATATTCTAGCAAGCAAGAAAAATTCCCCGCTCGCAGGAATAAGATTGTCGGCTCTGTCTTTAAAATATCTTTCCGTCATATCCTTTGTCGAAACGGTTTGGATTTCTTTCAAACCAATTTCTTCCGCTAGTTTCACAATTTTGTCAACCTGATAAAAACTCTTAAACGGCGTTCCAGAAGCAGATGCTCCTTTTATTGACATTTCCATTAAATGTTTGTCTTCATCGTCAAGCTGTTCCAATGGCAAATAAAATGCTATTGCAATAGTTGAACCCGTTGCAAGTGAAGTCATTTTTTTCAGTGTGTCAATAATTGCATCTTTAGTAAGGTAAAGCGTAACTCCAGTGCAAGACACAAAAGTTGTTTGACGGCTGTCAAAACCTTTACTCAATAATTCATCCCACCATGATGAAGTCTCAAAGTCAACAGGTACGAAATGAAGATTATCAGAAATTTTGTAGCCTTTTTCAATAAGTTTTTCTTCTTTCCAAGTCAATGTGTCGGGTTGGTCAATTTCATAAATGTCAACTTGCGAACTGATTTCTGTATTTCGTTGGGCAAAACTGTCAAGTCCTGCACCAAGCAAAACATATTGTTTTACACCTTTTTCAATTTGTTCCTTGGCTACATCTTCAACAAAACGGGCTCGGGCAACAATGGAAGCACGAAGTCGTTTTGTGTATTTCATATCAGGACGTTCCTGCCAATCTTTCTCAGGATTAATTAAGTCATAACCTATACAATCATCAATAATATATGGTTTGTCATCAGTCAAAACGTGTAATGCTCTCCATAAAGCTGTTCTTTCAGCAGTATTATCTGGTTTTACTATCTTTCTTGTTTCCATTCTTTCCGATTTATAGTTTCTAATTTGTACCTTAAGTTGCTCTTTCTGGTTTTGTTCGGCGTATAGCTTTTACTTCGCAGCTTTCATTACCTCACGATTTCGACCGTGATAGTTATCGGGAGCTATCGTGGAAGAAGGATGCCGAACCAATTAGATTGCTAAACTTGCTACGCATAACGGAGGGATTGGTTTTATTTGAATCGTATTTGTAAGTTCAGTTTAAAGAAAAGTTGTCCGTTTGCATCGTAAATTTTCCCGAATTCGTGTCTTGTACTACTTGCTGTTTCAAGTTTTGTGTTCGCAAATAAATAGTCTTCAAATTGATTCCTGTTATAAATGTGATAACACAAGATATCACCATTTTCTTTTATAATCAGATAGCCACCAGTTGCATCATAAATACCAGTCCATACTTTTGATGGTGTCATGCCTAATGCAACATCGGTCAAAAATCGTTTGATTTTATAGTCGTAAAAAGTGTGTGCAAATTGGGTGTCGTAATTTAGAGGATTGATTTGGTTGATGTTAGCGGTTAAATCCTCTATTGTGCTTAAATTTGATGTAAAAAATGTTTTGATAATTTCCGCCAAAATATTTGGTAAAAGACTGTCAATAAGCACTAAATTATTCTTGAAGATGTTTTGCTCGAGAGTTGTAAAAGTCAGACGTCCACCTTTTTCATTTATAGCTGCAATTCTGTCTTTAATTTTACTTCTTGTGTCAATTTCGTTTATTTCTGAGACTTCTTCGACTGTTGGGTTGAAGTTGTCTAATTTATATATAAAATTTGTCGTTTTCCCAGCGTTTAAAAGAGTTGCTTCTCCTCCTAATTGAGATTTTATACTGAATCCCAATTCGGCTGTTTGATTAATCCTTTGGTCGTGAATTACAATTCGAATATCAGTTTTTGAAGTCGATTTTGCTTTAAGAGTGTGGCAGTTTATGGCTGTCATAAACTCTTCTGTTTCAGGAATGCTGAATGCACCTGTTGACTTTTTTATTTTGGCTAAAAGAATAGCTGATTGGTCAATAAAGGTACTTACTGGAATTCTTAATTCTTCTTTGCCACCCAAAATAATCACTAAATCATCATTTAATGCGTATTCAAAGTTACCTCCACTTTCGTTACGGATTATCTTAATAATCGGATAAAATAATTCTTCAACTTTGTTTAAATCTGCGTCTCCCGCAAACAATTGCTTGTCACCAAGCAATTTAAATAATGCATAAATTTCACTCCATTCGCCTTTATTTCCTGTAATCATTTTGTCTTTTTTAATAGGTCAATTATTTTGCTCGCAGTCGCTTGAATTGCAGGAACGGCAACGGAGTTACCGAATTGTTTGTATGCGGAAGCATCTGCAACAGGGATATTGAAATTGTCTGGAAAACCTTGAAGTCTAGCCCATTCTCTCGGAGTCATTTTGCGAATTCCATCTCTATTCACAACGCCTTTAATATGCGTTGTTGGTGTGAAATCCGTAATTCTATTGTCAAGAACTAAGTTTCGTTCTCTACCCATTCCACCAACAACTATTGCGTTTGCAACACCATCGTCAGAAATAATTTCAAAACCAAAACCATTACCTTTACTTGCGTGTCGCTCTTTATGGTTGATTAAAGTCTGAACATATTGAGTAGAAAGAAAGTATTTGGTTGGTGGTACAATTTCTTCTTTTACATCAGCAAATATCACATCCTTATTTGTAGGTTTTGGATATTCAAATTCGTTAATATTTAAGTCTTTGCGGAAGCCAATAATGTAAATTCTTTCTCGGTTTTGCGGAACTCCAAAATCTCTTGCATTAATTATTTGCGGTTCTGGAACATAATAATCTAAGTCATTACGCAAAACATTAAGGATTGTTTCCAATGTTCTGCCTCCGTTATGATTTCTTAGTCCTTTTACGTTTTCAAGAAATATCGCTTTTGGTCTTTTACGTTTAATTATTTCGGCAACGTCAAAAAATAAAGTTCCTCTTGTGTCGTCAAAACCTCCTCGTTTCCCAGCTATTGAAAATGACTGGCATGGAAAACCAGCACAAAGTAAATCAAAACCATCTGGTATATAAGATTTTATCTCCTCTTTTGTTATGTCACCAAAAGGAACTTCTCCGAAATTTGCCCGATATGTTCGTTTTGCTTCTTTGTCCCACTCGCTCGTAAATACGCATTTCCCACCCAAATTTTGTAAAGCCATGCGGAATCCACCAATTCCAGCAAATAAATCAATAAATTCGAATTTTGGACTTTCTGTTGGTGGAAATGGAACTTCAAACGTGTCAAAAAGACCATATTGTAAAGCTTCTTCGGCAACAATACTTGTAATACTTTCGTCAGGATATTTATATTGCAAAATTTCCTTTGTGTACTCAATCGCATCTTTTTTGTAGAATTTAGAAGTGCCATTAGAATGGTTGTGCATATAATGTGTTAAGACTGCATCTTTGTTTGATTCAGGCTCTATAACTCTAATTTTAAAGCGTTTTCCACTTATTTCTTCGAGAGAAATCTTTTCTGTAAAATTCATTTTCTTTTTGTTGATTAACTCTTTTATTTTGAGGGTGCAATTTAGCAATTTTTTTTCGATTTTCAAACCCCAAAATCTTAAAACTGCCTAACTTTGAATATGAAGGTTTTGATTTCCACGATAGCTCAGGTCTGTGACCTGTGCTATTCAAAAAGAAAGTTTAATATCTTTTACTGTATTGTCACGGTTCACAGAACCGCGCCAGCGGGGGGGCTATAAGGAATGCATTATATTTGAATATGGAAAGCGGAGCTTTCCTTCCCACACGACATAGCGAAAGACGCTATGCCGAACTGAGGGATATTTTTAATCTATAACAATCAACTTATTATAGACAGAGCAAATATCGTGTGTATGCGTTTTTAGTGTAATGCAATACATGTAAACTCCAGCTTTTACTTTGCTGCCTGAATCGGCTGACAAATCCCAAGTTAAGTTATCTATCGACGATTCACAGATTGATTTGATTTTACGCCCTGAAATATCAAATATATCTACAGTAGCTTTAATAATTGCTTCGACACTACTATTATTCACTACAAAACGTGTTTGATTATTAACCGGATTTGGAAAGTTTGCTGCTTTAAAACCAGTCGAACTGGTTAGTTGATGAATGCCACTTTTCATATCAGTACCTCCTACGATAAAATTTTCGAAATAACCATTTGCTTCATTATTATTGGTTTCATCCTGAGCATAATAAATAATACGTCCGGTTCCAAAAGTTAAATTAATATCATTAGGCATTTTCAATGGAATACTAAAAGTCCCATCAACAACAGCAACATCTCCAGTATATAATGCCACAGGACGGTCGGAAAACACATAAGTAGTGCCATCTTTGTCGTTGTCAAGGGTTGTAATCCTTTGTATCTTATCAAACAATTCCACGTGTAGATTTCCATTAAAGCCTGATACCAGATTGCCACTTTCATCAGCTATAATGCCCTTAATGGTATTAATTGATTGTGCTTTTAAAGTATCTGCACCAAATACCGTACTTTTATTTATGCTGTTGGTTATGACCTTATATTCAGTAGGAAAATTAAGTATTAATGCTGGATCACCCAAATAAGTGTATAACAATTTGTTTATTTCAGGTCCTAACTGATTCTTTGCCAATCTAATCGCATCTCCCATACGAAGTTGTTTTCCATTCACTTTTTTGAATAAATTACTGCAAAACGCATTATTCAAATTGAAATTCTGAGATGCCCAAGACAATCTTGTTGGAGATAGAACTCCAATACCACCTCCTACGGGATTAAGCAATACATTCTCACCAGCTGAAACATTCTTTATATCAAACTTATTGAAATCAGCTGTTGCACACATCCAAATTGGTAAGTTGGTATTTTTCAAACTTGAAATATCATCAACTGTTATAATTTTCTCGTTTGCCAGCGCATAAGGACCACCATGGCCGGTATAATTAAACATCAGCAAACCTGATTGTAATAGATTCATCAACTTGGATTTTGCTTCAGGATAAGAATTACCAGTTGATGAATTTTGCCGTTTATAAGTGTCCATAAAAATTTTATTTATCTTGAAAGCAGGAACAGTTCTTTCTACAATTGCTGCTACACTATCGGCCTGCTTTGCATGTAAACCAGTATCGCCATCATCGGCCAAAAAGCAAAGATTATTTTTCCAATTTCCTTTTATCGAATTATTCATATAAGCAATCGTTTTATTAACCACATCAGTTGCTTGTTGAACTGTTGTTACCGGAAAACGACCAACTCCGATATCCATTAAATCAGAATGTAGTTGAGTTCCTTCATTATCATCCAAAAAAGCAAAATAATCATCTGTTAAATAAGATAAAACTTCATCCAACGAATTTTCGGTTTGATAAGTCAGAATTAAATTATCGCCCGAATCGGTTAATATCTTTCGGTTGTCAAAAGAACCTCGTCCAAAAAGCAGCAGATATTTTGGATTTCCAACCGTATTGTTTGCAGTTATCGCACGGTCACGAAGCATTTTCATTATTCGGCGATAAGCTGTGGCATCAGGAGTTCCCGAAGAGAATTCGTTATAAACCTGATCGGTGGTAACCACTGCCACCGTCATATTATCTTTTTGACGATGAGCTTGTGCCAGCGTTTCTGCCTGAGTTACAAAATCGGGATGCGTTAAAATTACCATATCGGCTTGTGCAATTCCGTGTAGATTTTGGTTGGGCACTATTCCAACGATTTCTGGTTTTGCAAAACTAGCAAAAGCTGTCGGGTCAATGGCAATATATTGGTTTACTTCATTACTGGATGCAATAAAACTCACTTTACCATCGATAGTTTCAGTTATCATATTGCCAATATTTGCAGGATCAGTTACATCCCAGATTTTAATATTGGCATTCGCATCACTTAATAAGTATTTACTAAATGTATTTGTGCCAAGAAAATCAACGTTTTGAAATGGCATAACCGAACCGACCATTTTCAGTTGGCATCTGACATTCACTTCGAGATAATTCAAATAACCAATTGAAGCGGATGCTGGTTTATCGTAATTCAGAGTCAATCCAAAGTTAGCATTTTGAGGTGTAAACGAAAAAACAGAAGAGATACCTTTGCCTTTTTCATAAAAATATCCTAATGCACTTTTTGGAACACCAAGTGTTTTAGGCTGTTGTCCGTTTAATTTTAATGTAAATACAGATGCAATGGAAGATGCAGCGGCAACATCAAGCCGTACGATCGTTGAATTTGTTAATACGGGATTTGGAAAAGTAAAGGGTAAACTATATGTTGTTACAGCATCAAATATTTCGCCGTAAAATTCTTTCCCAGAATTTGTTATATTTATTAAATCTTTTTCATATACCTTATAATCAACAAACTCTTCCACTGGATGAATCGTTGGAGACCCCTGCAAAACAATGGTTTTATCCAAAATTTTCTTCCCATGTCCAGCATCAGAAGTAACAAAATAATATCCAGCATTAGAATACGTATTCGACTGATGAGTAAACATACCTTTGGTTGCATCGTACGACCATCGGTTGACTCCCTGCGCATAAAATAAAATATAATCGCCAGCATTAAAATCGCCATCTTTTCCTTTTTCCATCCAAATAGCTGTTTCGGGCAAATCATCATCTTTATTCAACGCTAAACTCTGATTCAAAACTCCTCCTCCATATCCAAAAATACGAACATTGGCAGGATCAATTCCCATCGAAGTCAAATCTTCAAAAGTTAGTTTATAAACTCCAGTGTCTGTAATGCGTACTTTTACAAATTTACCTTGTGCTAAAACAGAATTTGCAGAATAAGTTGGAAGTGATTGTATTGATGATTGAACTGCTACTTTACAATTCTCAACTTCATTCAAATTTAATTTACTGAGTGAATTCAATAGTAACTGAGCATTTAAAGTTGAATTTATCAATGCCAAAATGGCAATTAGAAAAATTTTGTTTTTCATTCGATTAAGAATTTGATTTAAAATATTAAATTTAAACATATTATATATTAACGCAATTGGGTACAAATTATTATAATTCATAAAAAGCAAATTTTCTTCCTGTCCCACAGGATATATCCATCATTATATTTGCAAATAATGTTAGTACGTTGTAGTTTTTTTTTCAATCCCAACTTTTATATTCTTAAGAATCAACACTCAGCGTAGTTAATTTTAATCAGTTCATAAAAAGCTTTTTTTATCGGAATGCAATTCCTCTTAGTACATAGAGTGTGATTGAAAAAATCCCGCCCAACAGTGTTCAACTTTAATTAGCTAATCAATACATTCGCGAGGAAAAGATGTATTGTTGATAATATGAAATATATGGTTTTTCTGTAATTTAACACGACTAACCATACAGTGATTTATTTTGTTTGAAAAACTATTCAATTTACAAATATTAAATTTCGTCAAAGATAAATACATTTTATTAAATATGCTAATTATTTTGAAACTAAATTAATAATGTCAAGTAATCTTTTTTTGATGTTGGAATATGTTGGTTGGAGTTTGGCGTTGTGGTGCATAAATTTATTCAAATTGTAGTATAAACTGACTATGGTTTAGCTTATTTTGACTGTATATTTTGTATGAAAAACTTTTTAAAACACCAACGGCGTAGATGTACGCGGTAGTGTTTGAGTAACTATTTTGCAGCGGCGTACATGTACAAAACTGCTGATGTTAAAATATTTTGTATTGGCGTACAAGTACGCGGTTATGTTTGAGTAACTAAAATGCACCTTTGTACATGTACGCCGAAGCTGATGTTAAAAAATATTGCCTTTTGTACATGTACGCAGAGCCCGATGTTAATATATATTGCCTGTTGTACATGTACGTCGTACCCGATGTTAAAATAAAACATAGTGGCGTACATGTACGCGGGTATGTTTGAGTAACTAAAATGCACCTTTGTACATGTACGCCGAGCCAGATGTTAAAATAAACATGCTTTTGTACATGTACACCGAGGCCGATGTTAAAAAATATTGCCTTTTGTACATGTACGCCGACCCCGTTGTAAAATAAAACATGCTTTTGTACATGTACGCGGGTATGTTTGAGTAACTGAAATGCACCTTTGTACATGTACGCCGTGCCCGATGTTAAAATAAAACATGCTTTTGTACATGTACGCCGATGGTCGATGTTAAAATAAAACATACTTTTGTACATGTACAAAAATGTAGAATATTAAAATAAGTTGTGTTTTTGTACCTTTTTTTCTACTGTTACTGTCATTTTTTTGCTTACTTTTGTGAGATTGGAATTCATAGAATTGCAACTAAGTAATGGACATAATACAATGTCGAATAAATAAAAAAGAATAGCACGCGGATTACACTGATTAAGCGGATAAATATGGATAATATATTAACGGATTGAGAACTGATTAAAGTCATGTAAACATGACTGATAATAGCTAAGCTATTGTAAATTACTTACTAAGTTGATCTTCGAATCCGATTTATCGGAATCAACGGGAGATAATTAAAATCCATTTTTTTTTATCCGCTTAATTTGCGTTTATCCGCGTCCCATTTTTTTTTAATACAATAGACTTTATATAGATTAGTATACTATGTGATTTAAAATTATTGTTGTCTGGTAAAAACAAAAGAAAAAATAATGTCGCTCCTAGGGAGCTCTGGCAACACTTGTAACTTATTGACTACCATAATGTCGCTTCTCCGAAGCTATTTATAAAAAGTCCCATTGGGACGAAATTATGGTAGAAAATATGCAAAAACAAAATCTAAGCCCCATCGGGGCGAAATTATCTCAAAGCATTATTGGAAGCGGTTTTTCAGATGAAAATTAAAAGTTTATCGGACAACAATAATTTAAAATAAAAGATTAACCACTAAGTCACTAAACTTAGTGTAATTTAGTGTAACTTAGTGTCTAATCTAAAATTTCTGTTTTTGAGAGCTATAAACGTTTAATCTATATAAACTCTAATAAATACGATAATATTTACTTACACTTACTTATGTTATGGCAGGTATTAAATTCAATTGTATAATTTGAAACTTACTGATTTGAAACTTTAGTTTTGCGAGTGAACAATAAAATACAAATAACGGTTATTATACAAACAAAAAATATTATTCCAATGAAAAAAATCTTTATTTTATCAATTATCACACTTGGTTTAACTCTGTATTCGAATAATTTGGCGGCACAAGAAACCATGATTTCGAAAGTACCAAAACAAATAAGTTTTGAGGCTGGTTATAGAAATGTGTTTACACTTATCGACAAAAGTGCAATTTCATTTTTGAATCCAACTTCAACAGGTATGAATGAAGCTACTCATGGTTATGGTTTTTTGTTCGATTATGCATGGAAGTTGAGTGGACTTGATGGAAAAAAGCCAGCCATATTTATAACTGTGCCAATTGGTTATACGGTAATGATGCCCGATAACAGTGCTTCTAAAAGTTTATCAATGCTTAATTATGGTTGGACAGTTCGTCATGAATTGGCATGCAATAAAAAAGTTGTACCGTTTGTTGGGTATGGCTTATTGTTGAATACTTTGAAGATAGATGGAACTGAGGGTGGGGTAATGGGTCATCAAACACAATTTGAAGGCGGTGTCAATCTTAATACCAATTCCAGACTGAAGTATTTTGCAAAATTACAATGCAGCTATACCTCTTTTCCCAAACTTGGTGCCAAAGAACGAATTCATTTTATGTTTGCCGATTTAAGAGTTGGGGTAAGATTTTAGAACCTAGACATTAGAGCCAAGAGCAAAGACTTTAGAACAAAGATTTTAGAGCCAAGACTTTAGAGCCAAGAACCAAGATTTTAGAGCCAAGAACCAAGAGCAAAGACTTAGAACAAAGACTTTAGAACAAAGACTTTAGAACAAAGAACCAAGATTAAAGACTGTACAATTGGTTTTGTTTCTACACCCATACCCAAATTACTAAATATTAATTATTAATTATCAATTATTAATTATTAATTATTCTCACATTCCTTGCCTTCTTAAATAGCCCACATACCTGCATATTTCACCGTCTGCCGACACACCTTCAATAATTATAGAATAATTGTTGGCTTTGTCGGCCGTGTAGAATTTTACTTGTACATTTCCAGTACTATCAGTAACTAATCTAGGATTCCAATAAATGGTGGTACGCAAGTCGGGTTTGGTGTCTAAGCGCACACTGTCAATTTGATATTTTGGCACATAAAATTCAACTGGCTTCTGGTATCCCAATGGTTTAACTATAGCTAAACTTGGTGATACGCCAGCTTTTTGAATATAGCCTTTTTTAAGAGTAATAGCTATTACACCATTTCCACCTCGTAGACCAAAAATAGCTGCGCTTGCACCTTTGAAAACCGTAATTTCTTCAACATCATTAGTGGTAAGGTATGAAATTTCTTCGGTACCTTCGGTTTCGATATTATCAATCATTATCATGGGTTGCCCTTGACTACCACGTATTGATATTTGATCGCCCATAACCATTACTCCAGCTATGGTGGACAGAATGCTCATGATGGACATGTTGGGGCTTCTTTCAAGAGTTTCGGCTGTGAGTTGCGAATCGCCCATTCCCGAATAATAATTTGATTCCGATTCGGACTTCTTTTTTTGTCCTGTAATTGTTACTTCGCCCAGATTCACTACCCGCATTCCACCTTCGTAATAGTATTTTTCTTTACTCAATCTTAAGTATTCTTTAGGTGCAATGTTTTCAACTCGTGGCGATGGTAGTATGTTAAACGGTTTTGGAAACTCGTCATTGTCTGGTATTATTTCTACATCGGTTAGGCTTTTCCGTTTTTTAGCTTTTAAAATAAAGGAAGTGCTATCCGGAAATTCAATTCCATCTATCAAGTAGCGTCCTAAGCTATCAGTTTGACATAATTTGACTGTGCCTTTGTAGGGCGAAAGCATTATTATGCCACAATTTTTAGATGGTTTGTTCAGCAAATTCATTACTTTGCCCGAAAGTGCTTGTCCAATTTCCAAATAAAAAGTCGGGGTTTTGTGCTTTCCTTTTACAACTTCAGCTGTGTTGAATCGCCTCCAAGCTTGGGTGAGCATCAATACGTCCATTTTTTCGCGCGATATGGTGTTGTTTTCCAAAAAATATCCTGCAGGGTTTTCTACATGTCCTTTTAAGTCGGATGTGAGCAATAAGTTGCTTAAAATATTGTCTGCCAATGAATCTGTTTTCACAGTCTTGCTGTCGGTTACACTTATTGAAAAATTGCCAACAATAGGTTTTGCAACGTATGAATTAATATTGATATTTAAAATTACTGAGTCGCGTTCGCGGTAAATATCTTTGTTCGATTGTAGTTTAAAAATAGGTGTTGTAGTTGCTTTTACAAAACAAAGTCGCTCGCAAAGTGTATTTTTGGCTGAGTCCACAATGGCAAATGAAACTATACCTTCGGGAAGCAATGATTCTGTGATTTGACCCACTAATGTTTTGATTGACTGCATTACAATTACTTTTCCACGAACATGAATTAGCATGAAAAGTGAGTTGTTTGGTATGGATGTTCTGTTTTGAATTTCGTAAAGAATTTTATCTTTGTTGTATGCAAAATGAATGCTGACTCCCTCGTTTTGCGATGCAGGTAGATTAAAACGTTTTTCATTACCTTTAGCCGATTTAACTATGGTGTAATAGCTTTCATTGGGTTGTGCCGAAATAATAAATTTCCCCATTCCATTATTAATTGACGAAAATTCTGTAATCTCTTCGCCTATTTTATTGTAAACTTTTCCTGAAACTTCTACCGATAAACCATCTGTGCCAATAGCTTTAAAAGCCATAGTTTGTAAATAGTTATTTAAAAACACACCACTTTCGGGCAAAAATTGCACATCAAAGTCGTTGTTAAGATTCGGCAAATAAAATTTAGCGTTATACTTGTAATTGGGTTCATCTATCGATACTTCAATGTTCTTTTTATTTGAAGTATTTGTAGAGTCGATGCTAATTTCAAAAGCTAATTTTCCTTCGGAATCGGTCACCGAGTTAATTTTCTTTTTGGGCGCATTTTTCCACACTTGGTTTATACGTACTTTTTGTCCAATTATAGGTTGGTCGTTGGCATTGGTTAACGACACCACTACAGGAGTTTTGCCGTTTACGGTAGTTCCGTAACTAATTTTACTTTGTGTACGGTCATCAATGCTGTTGCCAATATAAACACTTTTATTGAAAAAAAAGTCGCTGGTTGCATTTTGCATCCAATAAGTATAAGCACGCAAATTATAATATCCCGATGGAAGTTCTGGTTTAAGTTTAATGCAACCAGCAAAACACGACGAATCGTTACGAACTTTTATCCTATAGAATGCCGAGTCCGATTTGTCGATAAGTTCTACGTAAATAAATTTGCTGAGTGAATTTGGGATGTGAGTTGTGGCATTAACCAAATAGCCCTTAAACCATATATCTTCACCCGCATTGTAGTATGGTTTGTCGGTGTGTAAATACAATTTTTCCTGCGGTTGGTTGATCCATTGTCTGGAAAATTGATTGATTATTTTTGTTGTAAAGTCCTGTTCGTCAAGTTTCTGAGAATAGGTAGTAATTGGTAATAATAAACAAATAAAAAGTATTGTTTTATGTATATTATTCATGTGAATTATTATGGGTGAAAAGTAATTATGAAGAACTTATTTTGATAAGATGACAAAAGTAATGAAAATTATCATTAATAAAAAAAGAATGTTATTTGGGTTGTGTTTTAATAGACTTTTTGCAGTTTAAAAAGTTTAATCAATTACAATAGATATTATATAGATTAGTGTACTATGTGATTTAAAATAAAATACTTACCGCTAAGTCACTAAGTGGATAAAGTTTAGTTACACTTAACGTTGGTTCACTAAGGTTATTTTAATCATTAATTATGAGAACACTAAGTTAAAACATAAATGTTTAAAAAAAATCGAATGGTTTAAAAAAACATTTATGTTTTTTGCTTAGTGTTCTTAATTTGTAAAAATATTCTTTGTGAAACTTTGTGTAATTTAGTGTAACTTAGTGTCTAGTCTTAAATCTTTGTTTTTGAGAGAAATAATATAAACTGTAATAGACTTTCTGCCTATTAAAAAGTTTAATCAATTACAATGTAAAATAGCTATAAAAAACACAATTTTGATAAATACTCCTTAGTACATGACAAATTTATTAATTATCATATAATTAGATATAAATCAATTAATTGAGCATGGGGCTTTGCCCCAAACCCCACTCACTTTTTTGCCTTGATGCAAAAAAGTAAGCAAAAAAACACCTCACCCGCCTACGGCACCCTCTCCTTCTGGAGAGGGAAAATAGGAATTGAAGTGTTGGACTTCGTCTGCTTCACTCGAAAAATTAGTCGTTTGTACGCTGAAAACTTTTAAACTCGCACCGACGAAATACGTCGGTACTCAAACACAAAAGTTTTCTACGCATACTTCACTCCATTTTTCGGCTCACCAGACGATGTCAGTCCAATGCGAGATATGAATAGATAGGTAATGTGCATATTTTCAATAAAATAAAATTTGATATTTTTTTGTCATGTACTAAATAAATACTCTTTAAATATTCAGCCTTTAAATGTTTAAAAAAGCTAGTAAAAATTGTTCCAATTATAAAACCACAAATAAAAATCGTACTTTTGTATCTTTGATTTAAAGTATATATAAATAATTAATATTGTAACTTAAAAGTTGCATACGGAAAATAAGTCTATAATGGCAAAAAATAAAAAACCGCATCCCATTTTCGAGCAAATAACCATTACTGATGTTGCTGCCGAGGGTAAAGCAATAGCCCGTGTAAATGACATAATTGTGTTTGTTCCATTTGTAGTGCCAGGCGATGTGGTAGATTTGCAGGTGACGCGCAAAAAAAGCAATTTTATGGAAGCTCGTCCCATCAAGTTTCATAGTTATTCGCAAGATAGATGTGAGGCAGTTTGCGAGCATTATGGCATTTGTGGCGGTTGTAAATGGCAAATTTTGCCTTATACGGAGCAAATTCGCTACAAGCAAAAACAAGTTGTTGATAATTTAACTCGTATTGGCAAAATTGAATTACCCGAAATACTGCCAATTATTGGTTCTGCCAAAACAGAATTTTATCGTAATAAATTAGAGTTTACTTTTTCGAACAAACGCTGGAGAACAAACGAGGAAATTGCTGAAGGCAAAGTGTTTGAAACCATGAATGCAGTTGGTTTTCACATTCCAGGCGCATTCGATAAAGTATTGGATATTAATAAGTGCTGGTTGCAAACCGAAGATTCTAACGAAATTCGCAACGAAGTACGCCGCTATGCATTAGAACACAATCTTACATTTTTCGATTTGCGTAGCCAAGAAGGTTTTCTTCGCACATTGATGATACGTACCACCTCAACAGGGGAATTGATGGTAATAATGATTTTCTTTTACGAAGATGTAGCTGCTCAAAATGCTATTTTACAACATATTGCCGATAAGTTTCCACAAATAACTTCCTTGTTATATATTATTAATTCCAAAGCTAACGATACCATAACAGACCAAGAAGTGCTTGTTTTTAAAGGAAACGAATGTATATACGAGGAGATGGAAGGCTTGAAGTTTAAAATTGGTCCAAAATCATTTTACCAAACCAATTCCGAACAGGCCTATGAACTTTACAAAGTAACACGCGATTTAGCACAACTTACTGGTAATGAGTTGGTGTATGACCTATATACAGGAACTGGAACTATTGCTAATTTTGTGTCGCATAGAGCCAAACAGGTGATTGGAATTGAGTATGTACCCGAAGCTATAGCCGATGCCAAAGTAAATTCAAAGCTGAATAAAATAGACAATACATTGTTTTATGCCGGCGATATGAAGGACATTTTGAATACAGCATTTATAGAGCAGCATGGTAAACCCGATGTAATAATTACCGACCCACCACGTGCCGGAATGCACGATGATGTGATAAATGCCATACTTTTTGCTGAACCAGAGCGCATTGTGTATGTGAGCTGCAATCCGGCTACGCAAGCGCGCGATTTGAATTTACTCGACATAAAATATAAAGTGAAAACTGTACAGCCAGTTGATATGTTTCCACATACACATCATGTCGAAAATGTAGTGTTGTTAGAAAAGAAATTGTAGTGTTTGCATATAAATCGATTAAATTAAAAATAATTTCTTATTCAATTAGTCAATGACATAAAAGTATTGTTTAGTAATGTGTTGAAATTAAATAATTTATTATGTAAGCGACTATTGATAACCGGACTGACCTCGTCCGATGAGCCGAAAAATGGAGTGAAGTAGGCGTAGAAAACTTTTGTGTTTGAGTGCCGACGTATTTCGTCGGTGCGAGTTTAAAAGTTTTCAGCCTACGAACGACTGATTTTTCGAGCGAAGTGGGCGCAGTCAAACACT
>CAIWCC010000121.1 GCA_903911085.1 uncultured Bacteroidales bacterium
CAATTGGTTAATAGAAAAAACTAATATTCAAAAAGCAAGTAAAGTTCGTTCTACAAAAG
Source organism: uncultured Bacteroidales bacterium (assembly GCA_903911085.1). GTDB lineage: Bacteria > Bacteroidota > Bacteroidia > Bacteroidales > Paludibacteraceae > Paludibacter. The sequence continues at coordinate 60 of CAIWCC010000121.1, forward strand.
GTTTATTGACTTTTGTTTGTGGAAGAATTGCTGCTGCTTTCATTCATTTAATATTTTAAAATCAACTCTTAATTCGCATTAATTATTAATTTTTAATTATTAATTATAAGTGGTATTGTTACCGAAAAATGCTTCTCGTCTTTCACAATTTTAATAGGCTCGTTGGAAATAAAACGGTAGCGACCTTCAATGTTTTTCAGGCCTTGACCTGTTGATTCTTCTGTTTGTTTTAGTTGAAGATTGTTAACTACAGTTATGCTCTTTCCATCATCATAAATTTTGATATATAACGGTTTTCTAGAGGATATTACATTGTGTTTGATGCAATTGTCAACCAACATTTGCAAAGCCAAAGGCGGAATGTGGAGTGGGAGAGAAGTGGGTTGAATGTTTATCTCAACAGTCAAATTCTCGTCAAATCTCAACTTCTGAAGATGAAAGAATTTTTCTAAATTTTCCAATTCTTCTTGCAAAGTCACTTCCTCTTTTGAATTGCTAAGTAACACATAACGAAGATATTCCGATAAGTCTTGCACATATTTTTCGGCTTTTGGATTGCTGTCAAGCAAACTCATTAAACTGTTCAGGCTGTTGAACAAAAAATGTGGATTCACTTGTGCTTTTAAAGCGTTGTAACGAGCTTCGAGGTTGTCTTTTTCAAGGCTAACAGATCTTGAAAAGTTCAATTTCCATTGTCTGTAAAAGAACACCGCTTCGTGTATGGTTACAATTAAAAATGTGATTAGAATTGTAAAAAGAATACTCATTAAGTTCGATGTAATACTGTCAGAAAATGTAATTCCTTCGCTGTAGGATAAGAAAACTCCCATTCCCAAAACAAATATTCCAAGAAACAATAGTATTAAAGCTGTTTCAAACAAAATGTGTTTTGCAGGATAAAGTTCCCATGGAAATCGTCTCCAAACATAAGATACTATGGTCATGCTGCCAACCCATATAAAAACTGTATTGAAAATTGATGGCAGCAAAATATTTGTCAAAGTGAAATCTTGTCTTAAGAATATGGATAATACAACCCCTATTGCAACCGAAATTCCTAATATCCAAGCGATAAACTTATACCATTTTGAATAAAAAGACTTGATATAAAAATTTACATTGTTCATATAATGAGTTTTTTATGGATTTACAACAACAAAAATAGTAAAAATAGTTGTTCAAAGTTTTAGAAATTAATTCTATACAACATCATAGGCATAAAACCTTGTTGATAAATTGTGTTTACTTCCTTCAATTGATTGCTGTATTGCTCAGAATACAAGTTTTTATGTCCAGTTATATTTTGTAAATCCAAGCCCCATTCTTGCGATATTTTTCCAAAGTTTTGTTTAAAACCTATACGAAGATCTGTGCGGAAATAATCTTTGTATTTGTTTACATATATTTGAGTGTTATCAAAAACTTGCTCTTGTTTTGCAATTGAAGCATTCAAATCGATAGGAATATAGCGCATACCACCCGACCATACTGTGCGAGTATCGAAAGTTAGGTAATTTTTTTTGCCTATTTTAATCTCATAACCAGCTAAAAAATTAATGGCAAAGTTAGAATTGAAAGCCGTATTGCGCCAAATATTGTCATTACCTTTGTATTTTGAGTCGTAAAGCGAAACGGTCATCAATGCATAATAGCCTTCGCTAAGAAACTTTTCAATGGTCAATTCCACACCATAATTGCGTCCTTTTCCTGTGTTTACCAAACTATCGGGTTCGGCAATATAGTAACCGCTACCAGCGTTGAGCATCGAAAACTCACCATCAACTTTAGATACTGGAGCATTGAAAATAGCCTGATAATATGCTTCGGATTTTATGCGGAAATTTTTTGCAATATTCCAATCATAACCTAGCACAAAATGATTGGAACGACTGAACTTTAAATCTTTATTATTTTCGGAATACTCATGTGTAGTTTTATTGTAATCTTTTTTAAAATAAACAGTTCGTGGTTGAATTTGACTATGTAAGCCATAGCCAATGCTGAAAGTTTGATTGTCGGTAGCTTGCCATTGTAAGCCTAAACGAGGTTCCAAAGCATTTTCTTTGTTTAAATCATATAGCTGATAATGTAATCCAGAATTCAGCGTAAGCACATCGGTAAATTTATGTTGCCAGTTAACATGTGCTTTGTAAAGTGTCGAAAGTTTATTGTCCACATCGGTAAGAGTTACACGATACGCCCCGGTTTTTACCCATGCCGAATCGTTGAATGAGGTAATAAACTGATTGGCCGAAAAACCAGCTGTCATATTATTTTTTGCACTAAATTTGTGTTTCAATTGAATGGATGCAGTCATTTTATCTTCGTTCAATTTTCCAGCATAGTTCTCAAAGTATTTTTTGTTGGCATAGTCAATTGTATCATTTTGAGTAGTTGAACTTGAGTTCTGATAAGAAATACTGGTTTTTAGCTTGGTGTTTTCGCTCAACATCAACGTGTGAGTTAACAACCCAATGTTCAAGCCAGCACCAAAATCGGTTGCGTAGCCAATTTGATTGTGCGACGAAACTTCGTCAGTATTAAATGAGCGATTCAGTTGAATAAAACTTTTTCCAAAAAGTCCTACAAACTTAAAGCGACCAATTTTGCTTGTTGGCAAATCAATGATAGTTGAGAAATCTTGGTATTGTGGAATGGCAGTACCTGTTCCCATGTCCATGCCCATTTTGCTTACCAAATCCATGGTGGAATAACGATAATCGACTATAAATGAACCGTTTTTGATTAACTTACCAATCTTTATAGGACCTTCAATTGCTGCTTCGAAACCATTAAACCCAACTTGTCCAGTAAATTCAAATTTTTCTTTGTTGCCACTTCGAAGGTTCAAATCAAAAACACCCGACATTGCATTACCATATTCAGCTGGAAAAGCACTAGTCATAAAATCGGAATTGGATAATAAGTTGTTGTTGAGCATACTCACCGGACCACCAGTAGTACCTTGTGCGCCAAAGTGATTTGGGTTAGGTACATCCACACCCTCAATTCTCCACAGCAAACCCATAGGCGAGTTGCCGCGAATAACAATGTCGTTGCGAGCATCGTTGCCAACCACAACGCCTGCAAAGTTAGCCACCATACGTGCAGGATCGCCCAAACTGCCTGCAAAACGCTCTGTTTCTTCCACGCTAAACGACCGAGCACTTATCAAAGCCATGTCGTTCAAAGGACGCTCTTTTGAATGTGAGGCTTTTACTACCACATCGCCTAGATGTGTAACCTTTTCTTCTAATTTAAAATTGAGTGCTGTTTCTTTTCCCGAAATAACCATTAAATTAGAAAACGATTGAGATTTGTAGCCAACTAGACTTGCCGAAAACGACCAACGGCCTGGCTGAATGTTTTTTATTGAAAACTCACCTTTATCATCAGTGCTACAACCAATCAAAGGATTTGTTTCCAAAACCACTATTGTTGCACCAATAATTGGACTTCCTGTAAATGCGTCGACAACAACGCCACGAACTGTTTGACCGTTTTTTTGTGCGAATCCGCTCACAGTGGCAAACAAAACTGTAAATGCTAAAATTAGAACTCGTTTCATATCATTTATTTTTAAAATTTATTTATGCTGCAAAATTAATTCGTAAGTATATGCTGTGAAAATTAAACTTACCGAATGAGAAAAAATATGTGCTGAATAAAGAAAATGGTATGGTTTGAGAAAAATATTAGACTTGTTTTTTATTTTTTTCTACAAAAATTTCAAATGTCTTTATTTCTAAAATATGAATTAAAATAAATTAATTATGAACATAAGTTCAAAACTATTTGTATCTTTGCACTCTATTTGATAGTTAAAAATAACTGAGAAAATATTAAACAATCATTATGCCGCGTCCAAAACAAGACCGAAAAATTAGCTACCCACCACTTATGCAGGGGTTTAAGCCATTCGGCATTCCCAGAAATTTGTTGAGTTCAGTTTCATTGCTTTTTGATGAGTATGAGGCCATTCGATTACTCGATTATGAAGGTATGAACCAAGATGTTGCAGCTGAGCAAATGAATGTTTCGCGCCCTACTTTGACTCGTATCTACGAAAAAGCCCGTAAAACAATTGCGCAAGCGTTGGTAGAAGGTAAAATGATTACAATCGAAGGCGGAAATGTACGGTTCGACCGACAATGGTTTCGGTGTAAGCGATGTTTTAAATTAATAGAGGGACTTGAAAATCACATTCCCTGCAAAGACTGTAAGAATTTTTGTAACGATGAATTAACTCCTATAAATACCTTTTTGATATGAGAATTCAAATTTTATCCGACAATAAAAAGTTGCATAACATTCTTGAAAATGAGCATGGTTTGTGCATTTATATTGAAACAGATAACTATAAATGCTTACTCGATACAGGTGCTTCTGATAAGTTTCTCCAAAATGCAGACAGCTTAGAAGTAGATATTACAGCAATTGATTATGTGTTTATTTCGCATGGACATTCTGACCATATTGGAGGTTTAAATGATTTTTTGAGAATAAACACAAAAGCAAAAATAGTTTTGTCGAAGAATGCCCTCACGCAAGGGTTTTTCTCAAATCGTAATGGTTTTAAAAATATTAGCAGTAAAATAGATATACATAATATCGAAGATAGGTTTGTATTTGTAGATTCTGAAACAGTTTTCGAGAATGAAATTCATGTTTTTCCATGTCAAGTGTGTTGTAATCCATTGCCTATAGCCAATAAAACTTTATTGAAAAAAACTGATAATGAAATGATTGCCGATGATTTCAATCATGAATTAATTGTTTGTTTTGGTTGTAATGAAATGATTGTATATTCAGGTTGTGCTCATTGTGGGATATTAAATATATTGGATTCGGTAAAGCAAATAATAGGTAAACCAATATCTATAGTTTTAGGTGGATTTCATTTACTTGATGGATATGAAGGACAATATGAAACCGAATTTGAAATAAATAAACTAGGCGATGACTTGAAATTGCAATATCCAAATACAAAGTTTTACACAGGACATTGTACAGGTGAAAATGTATTTCAATTATTAAAAAATAAATTGAAAAATAAGTTGATACAGTTTTATACTGGTTATACAATTCTGGTTAAGACAAAATAAATTTTTGAAATTATGGCACGATTAAATGGAAAAGTACCTGAAAACAAAGGATCGAGTACAGGTCGCAATTTAGGCAGCTGTAAAAAAAATTCTGAACAACCCTCAATACAATTCAAATTGGGACAAGGAATGGGAAAACGTAGAAATGCTGGACTTATTGAATATAAAAATCATATCAACAATTAAAACATAGACATTATGAAAATTGCAGTACCAACTAAAGAAAATAACCAAATTGACGACCATTTCGGTCATTGCGAATTTTATACCATTTTTCTAATTTCTGATAGCAACGAGATTATGGCAGAAACGATACTTAAATCGCCTCAAGGTTGTGGTTGTAAATCGAACATTGCGTTTGATTTGGCCAAAATGGGTGTGGAAACACTTCTTGCCGGTGGAATAGGCGATGGAGCAGTAAATAAATTAGCATCGCAAAATATTAAAGTTATTCGCAACTGTAAAGGTGATGTTCATCAGTTAGTTGAAGATTATTTGGTTGGTAGTATTCAGGATAGTGGTTCAAATTGTGCTGCACATGAGCACAAGGACGGACACGTTTGCAGTCATTAATTTAAAACACTTTTTTTTATCAATTTATGGTTGAGCATAATTACAAATTTAGAGTTACTTATCCCGATACCGACCGTATGGGCACAATGCATCATGCCAATTATGTTAAATACTACGAAGCAGCCCGCTGGGAATTATTTCGAAGCATTGGAGTTCCTTATAGCTCGGTTGAAGCTGCTGGCGTTATGTGTCCAGTAATAAGTATGAAATTTAAGTTTTTGAAAACAACTCGATATGACGAACTGTTAACGGTTAAAACAAGATTAATAAAAATTGAAGGGGTACGTGTTTGCTTTTCATACTGGCTTTATAATGAACAAAATGAACTAATCAATACTGCCGAAACAGAACTTGCATTTGTTGGATTGAATGACTGGAAACCTTGCAAAGCTCCCGATTTTTTGCTTAAGTGTATCGAAGCAAATAAAAAAAGTATTACATGAACGCTGAATTAGAAATTAGAGTTAAACGAGCTATTTCTTTTTTCGAACAAGGCTACAATTGTTCACAAGCTGTATTTATGGCTTATTCCGATTTGTATAAAATTGACTCAGAAACAGCAGCCAAACTTGCTACTTCATTTGGAGGTGGAATGGGGCGACTTAGAGAAGTGTGTGGTGCAGTAAGCGGCATGTTTTTGGTGCTAGGACTTCATTATCCAGCTATTGACACAAAAGACAAAGCTGCTAAGACTAAAAATTACGATGCAGTACAACGCACCGCCATGGCTTTTAAGGCTGAGATGGGTTCGTATATTTGTACTGATTTGCTAAAGAAAAAGCATCAACCCGAAAATCCTGAACCTTCCGACAGAAATTCTCAGTATTACAATTTGCGTCCCTGCTCTCGTTGTGTAGCTATTGCCGCTCAAATAGTTGGGACAGAAATTTTTGTTTAAAAATGAACTTTATGTTTTAAAAATTCATTGTATCTTTGTTCTCTATTTCAATAAATGAATATTAAACACAAATATAAACATCAATCTTGGTTTGCACTGCTATTATTAGCGGTGTTTTTCAGTTCATTGATATCAAAGCCAGTTCATAGTTTTTTTGCACAACACAATCATTCTGAGGGAATATGTACTTCGGATCATGAAAAAGGTATTACCACCAATCACTACAAAGATTGTCCTGTTTGTGATTTTGAATTTTGTAGTTTTATTCCACAAAAACAAATAAACATCCCACAAGCTACAGTAATTGTTCGTAACGAACAAATTGTTAGTACTGTAGCTTGTTTGGCAAGTTTGTCTTCTCATCTTTTCCAACTGCGAGCACCTCCTGCGCACTAATTACCTATTTTGTTAATTTTCAAAAAACTATTCCACTAAATAAACTATTATTTGGTGTGTTTAGCAGTACTCCATAATTAGAGTACACTCTTTTCATACACAATGGCAAAATGCTATTGATAACAATTTTAGATACATAATTAAAATGAAAAAGATACTTTTTATCCTTTTCGCATTGCTGTTGGGCACAAGTAGCCAAGCTGACAATGTAGGAAATTTACATACAAATTTATACGGAAAAATAACTGATACGCAAGGAGAACCAATGGTTGGGGTAACCGTTTATTTTCCTGAATTAAAAACAGGAGCTGTTACTAATAACTTGGGAAATTACAAGATAGACAATCTGCCAAAACGAACTATGCTTGTTCAAATTGCAGCTTTGGGGTACAAACTAATTGCAGAAATTATTGATTTGAAAACTTCCAACAAGAAAGATTTTGTGCTAACTGAATCGGTAGTAGAAATTAACGAAGTAGTGATTACAGGGCAATCGGGGGCAACACAAATGATAAAAATGCCAACTCCCATGAGCGTTATTACTCAAAAGGAGTTACAACAACATTCGTCCACTAACCTTATTGATGCTATTAGTTCTCAACCAGGCATTTCACAAATTACAACTGGAAGCGGAATTTCTAAACCCGTAATTCGTGGATTGGGATATAACAGAGTTGTGGTTTTAAACGATGGCGTCCGTCAGGAAGGTCAACAATGGGGCGACGAACATGGTATTGAGATTGACGAAAACGAAGTTAGTAGAGTAGAAATTCTCAAAGGTCCAGCCAGTTTGATGTACGGCTCGGATGCTATGGCTGGTGTTATCAATTTTTTTTCGGCTCCTATTCTTTCGCAAGGCAAAATGCAACTCAACGCTATAGCTAATTATCAAACGAACAACGGAATGATGGCATATTCGCTCAACTTTGCGGGACACCAGAAAGCATTTGTGTGGGATGTGCGTTATAGCAACAAACAAGCTCATGCATATCAAAATAAGCAAGATGGATTTGTGTACAATTCTGGATTTAGCGAAAATGCGCTTTCCGCACTGTTGGGAATCAGCAGTTGGTGGGGCTATTCTCACTTAAACATAAGCACTTATCAACTTACGCCTGGCATTGTGGAAGGAGAGCGCGACAGTGCTACAGGTCAGTTTATTAAACCTGTGGATTTGGGAAATGGAACGGAAGGCGAAGCGATTGCTACACATGCAGATTTTATGTCATATAAGCATTTGATGCCATTTCAGCAGGTAAAACATTACAAAGTGGTATGGAATAACAACCTAATGATAGGTGAAGGAAGTCTCAAAGCAACAATTGGTTATCAGCAAAATCGTCGTCAAGAGTTTGCCGATGTGCTTTCGCCAAATGCTTACGGCTTGTATTTTCAACTTCATACGGTAAATTATGATGTACATTATCTGATACCCGAAAAAAACGGATTTGAATTTTCGGTCGGAACAAATGGGATGTATCAAAATTCATTGAATAATGGTATTGAATTTCTGGTGCCCGAATATCGTTTGTTTGACGCAGGATTATTTGTAATAGGTAAAAAAACATGGGGAAAATTGAATATTAGTGGCGGATTGCGTTACGACAAACGATCTGAAACAGGTGATGATTTGTATTTAAATCTCGAAGGGGAAAAAACTACTTTTTTAGATGCGTCATCCACACAGCGATTTGCTGGATTCTCAAGTAATTTTGGGGGCATTAGTGGAAGTTTGGGAGCCACTTACCAATTGAGCGAAAACTGGATTAACAAACTAAATTTGTCGCGAGGATTTCGTGCACCAAATATCAGCGAGTTAGGTTCAAATGGTGTTCACGAAGGAACAATCCGTTACGAAATTGGCGACCCAAATCTAAAACCTGAAAGCAGTCTGCAACTGGATTACGAGCTGGGATATAACACAGAGCATGTAAGTGCAAAAGTCAATTTGTTTGCCAATAACATTTCTAATTATATTTTTTCACGGAAACTTAGCAGCGTAATTGGCGGTGATTCTATTGCTGACGATGTTCCTGCCTACAAGTTTGACTCAGGTAATGCACGACTAATAGGTGGCGAAGCATCAATTGATATTCATCCACATCCATTGGATTGGTTGCATTTTGAGAACAGCTTTTCGGTTGTAGACGCTCAACTTCAACATCAATCAGACTCTACCAAGTATTTACCTTTTACGCCTGGTGCTAAATGGAAATCGGACATTAGGGCTGATATTGACAAAGTAGGTCAGCATTTAAGAAATTGCTTTTTATCCTTCGGGTTGGAATATTATTTCAAGCAAGAAAAAATCTATTCGGCATTCAATACCGAAACAAAAACGCCTGCATATACATTGCTAAATGCCAATGTTGGTGGTGATATTGTAATAAAAAATAAGACTGTATGTTCACTTTATTTCAGTGGAAGCAATTTAGCAGATATAGTATATCAAAGTCATTTAAGCCGTCTAAAATATTCAGCAGTCAATAATGTTACAGGAAGAATGGGTGTATATAATATGGGTAGAAATATTAGTTTTAAGCTGGTTATTCCTGTTGATTTGTAGATTCAAATAATTGTTTTCACTAAACCAGAGCCTCAATATAAGTTTAAAATCTTATTATTGAGGCTTTTTTGATGGTACAAACATATAATCTTTAAATGATTTGAATTCAAACCATTATATATTTTTTAAAATGCTTATTAACTGAGCTTTACTATGTACACCAGCTTGCTTATGCTTGATTTCCCCATTCTTGAAAATCATTAAAGTAGGCACACTTTGAATCTGATACCGACTTGCTATCAACTGATTTTGGTCAACATCAATTTTTATGACTTTAACCTGCTCACCAAGTTCTTCGGCAACTTGTTTTAGTATTGGCGATTGTGTTTTGCATGGTCCACACCACACAGCATGAAAATCTACTATTACCGGACGATTTTCATTGATAATTGAATCGAAATTTCCTTTCATATAGAATATTGTTTATTTAGTAAACAATGCATAATCGAAAAAGTTAAGCAATTGTTGATAAATGAAATAATATGACAATAATAATCCGATTCCGTCCTGCCAAAGTTCGAGAATAAATAAATTAATATACAACAACTCTAATTCATTATTCTTCTATGCCATAATATCCATTTTGCTGAAATAATGTCTTGTTATTTAGTTATTTAATGTAAATGTTCGGACATAATTACCGATTTCAGCACTTGGATAAGATTTTGCTGAGGATAGGGGGGAAACTCTCAAACATTTCAAACTTTTCAAACAAAAAAAAACTATGAACTTAAACAATTTTACTCTCAAATCGCAAGAAGCCATTCAGCAGGCTATCGAATTGGTGCAATCCAATGGTCAACAAGTAGTGGAAACACCACATTTGTTCAAAGCCATACTCACTAAAGGCGAAGATATTACACATTTCCTTTTTGGAAAGTTAGGTGTAAATGTTTCTAATTTACAGGCAATTGTAGATAGTATGATTGTCGGATTTCCGCGCGTTTCGGGTGGTGAGCCTTACTTGAGTCGCGAAACAAATGCCATTTTACAAAAAGCCACTTCTGTTTCGTCGAAAGCGGGCGATCAGTTTGTGTCATTAGAATACTTACTGTTGGCTTTTACTGCCGAAAAAAATACTTTGACTCAAGTGTTGAAAGATGCTGGTGTGACTGAAAAAGAATTGCTAAAAGCTATCGCAGAACTAAGAAAAGGTGCCAAAGCAGATTCAGCTTCAGCCGAAGAAAGTTATAATGCTTTGAACAAATATGCTATCAATCTGAACGAACAAGCGCGTGGTGGAAAACTCGATCCTGTGATTGGTCGTGATGAAGAAATACGTAGAGTTCTACAAATATTAAGTCGTAGAACTAAAAATAATCCAATTTTGATTGGTGA
>CAIWCC010000122.1 GCA_903911085.1 uncultured Bacteroidales bacterium
AATTATAACTGAAGTTTCGCAGCAAATTAAACAGCTGAAAATGAGGTGTTAAACATTATTAAAAAAGAGTGGTATTTGCGATTAATTCACTATCTTTGAGGTAGTTAGAAACAAAGTCGTAAAATTACCAAAACACCACTCTTATGGACACAAAATTAGTAAAAATAGATGAACTACAAAGCGTTCTTTCAAATGAAAATGAAACAATAAGTAGAATACAACAATTTATGCAGCCTTTTGCTTTGGGTGTAACATTAAAAAATTATAGTCAGATAAAGCAAAAAGGATACAGTTTGACAGAGGTTTTAATTTGGTTATGTACCATCCAGGCAATGGGTTTAAGCATATATCAAGCAACTCGTCAAGAGTTTAGCAATCTGATTCTATGTGGTGAGAAATGTGTTTATTATCGTTTACTAGAAAATCAGCGAATCAACTGGCGTGGACTATATCGCAGGATATTGCTCAAGTATTACGAGATTGTCAAAAGTAAGGGAGAAGAGCTTGAAAAGGGAACTATACGCTGTTTTATAATTGATGATACGTTGATTGAGAAAACAGGAAAATTTATCGAAGGCGTTACTAAAGTGTATGATCATGTAACTCACAAATCTGTATTAGGATTAAAAATGCTTGTTTTAGGATACTGGGATGGATTAAATTTTTTGGGTGTTGACTTCACGGTCCATCATGAATTAGGCAAGAATAATAAAGGTGGACTCACTACAAAAGAACAAAGACAGCAACACACAAAAGTTCGTGAGAAAGACAGTTGTACAGCGCAACGAAAAAAGGAACTGGATGAAAGTAAAATTGATGCTGCCATAAAAATGCTTAAAAGGGCTGATAAATTGGGGTTATTTGTTGATTATGTGCTTACTGACAGTTGGTTTACTTGCATAGAATTAATAAAAGTAGTGAGAACTATGCTCAAAGGAACTGTCCATTTCTTGGGTATGGTTGTAATGAATAGACATAAGTTTGAGTACAACGGTAAGTTATATACCACCTCAGGATTGATAGCCTTACTTGAAAGAAAATCATCTCATTACTCGCGTAAATTCAAATGTAGGTACATAGATGTATTGGTTCATTATCAGGGTGTTGAATTTCGTTTATTTCTAATTAAATACGGTACTAAAGGAAAATTCAGGGCGGTTCTCACCACCAATGTGAAGCTTAATTTTATTGAGATGATGGATATTTATAAGATTCGTTGGAGCATTGAAGTGTTTTTCAAGGAATGTAAACAGTATTTGAAGTTAGGAAAATATCAGAGTACAAATTTTGATGGACAAATCGCCTCATTAACAATAACCATGATAACACATACAGTCCTAACTTTAGAAAAAAGATTTAGTGCCTATCAAACAATGGGAGAGCTATTTAGGGATACGCAAAAACTCCTTTTAGAATTGACCTTGTGGGAAAGGTTGAATATCGTTATTATTGAATTGATTAATTTTCTAATGGATTTATGTGAAATAGATATTGACGAATTGATGGAAAGAATTATTAACAACGAACAATACGAAAAACAATACAATGTAATGCCGATGGCACTGATGTCAATCAAACAACAAAACACCTATAAACAGGCTGTTTAGTAATTTTAAGTCTTTGAACTAAAGTATTTATAAATAAGGGGAAAACAAAAATATGCAGGAGTTTACCCCCTTTAGATTGAGTTTAAACTCCTGCGAAACTTCAG
>CAIWCC010000123.1 GCA_903911085.1 uncultured Bacteroidales bacterium
AGATTTGGAACAAATGGTGGATTTTTGTTGATGCACAACGTTGGAAATATGCCAAAAAAATATGAAATTGACAGCGCATTGTGTTATTCCGATTATTATTTTCTGGAAGCATTGTTGAGGTACAAAGCTAAATTTTGCAGTTAAAAATCAACTTATAATTAGCCCTATGTTTAATTTGCGGATTTCATTAAAATCATAAAGAAAAACATTACTTTTATCAAAAAAATCACAACCACATGAAATTAAAAAGAATAGCTATAATTTTAATGACAGTATTGTCAGTATTTCAGCTTTCAGCTCAAAATAAGTTGAATGTTTCAGCAAGTAAAATAGACAAAATGCAATGGTGTAGCGATGCACGTTTTGGGATGTTTATTCATTACGGAGTTTATGCTCAATGGGGCGGCATGTACCACGGTCATAAAATGAACAAAGGTGGTGCTGAGTGGATTATGAATCGCAGCAAAATTCCCGTTCAGGAATACAAAGATTCAGCACTTCATTTCAATCCTACGAAATACGATGCCGAAGCATGGGTAAAAATGGCGAAAGATGCCGGCATGAAATATATTGTCATGACATCTAAACACCACGACGGTTTTGCCATGTTCGAAAGCAAAGCGAGCGATTGGAACATTGTTAAAGCTACGGCTTACAAAAAAGATTTTCTCACACCGTTGGCAATTGCTTGTCGGAAATACAATATGAAACTCGGTTTTTACTATTCGCAGGCGCAAGACTGGACCAATCCAGGCGGTGCTGTAGGTCGTAAAGTGGCAGTCGAAGGTTGGAATAATCCCGATTCTGCACAAATTGACAAATATACAGCTGAGCATCGCGGGCATTGGGAGCCAATACAAACTTCTAGAACGCAAGCGCAATATTTCGATGATGTGGCCATTCCGCAAATCAAGGAACTTCTTGCAAATTATGGTGATATAGCTATTCTTTGGTGGGATACGCCGGTGGATATGACCGACGATATGGCTAACAAAGTGCAGGAAATCCTGAAAAAATACCCGAATGTAATTACCAACGACCGACTGAAACGTCCAAACTTTCCTGGAGATTTTAAAACTCCCGAACAACGGATTCCTAATTGGGATGAACTGGACAATAATAACTGGGAAGCCTGTATGACTATGAATGGTTCGTGGGGCTACAAAAGTTACGACGATAAATGGAAATCGACCGAAACATTGGTGCGAAACCTGATTGACATTGCTTCCAAAAACGGTAATTTTCTCCTCAATATTGGTCCAAAAGCTGATGGTACATTTCCTCAAGAAAGTATCGACCGCCTGAAACAAATTGGTGAATGGATGAGATTGAATGGTGAGTCAATTTATGGCACAAATGGTAGCCCATTTTCCGAATTGAGTTGGGGACGTTGTACTCAGAAGCCTATGAAAGGTAATACCATCATTTATTTCAGCATTTTCAACCGTCCAACCGATGGTAAAATTACGATTAGTAATTTGAATAATAAAGTGCTGAGTTGTGAACTGTTGGAAACCAAATCAAAGCTCGATAACCACTTGAATAACGGTACATTGGAAATAATACTGCCCGAAAAACTGCCAAATCAGATAGCATCAGTGGTAAAAGTTGTTGTTTCGGGAGAAATTAAAAAACTGGAGGGTGAGAATAATAAAAAAATGAAATCAGGAGCATTGGATTAATATTATGAGAAAGCAACTAACATTCGTTCTATTAGCAAGTTATTTGATAACTTTTGCCCAAAATAATCTTTTGAGTTCAAAATATTCAGATACAGAACTAAAAAAAGTGCTTGTTACGCAAAGTCATTTTCAACCTTTTCCCAAAATTTCAAATCGCGAAGCATGGTCAAAACTTGATTCAACCGAAATGAAGTTGATTGTGAAACAAGCGGAGGGGTATTTGAATTATAATTTTCAGGGAATTCCAGCCACTGTCATGCTGCTTTTTCAGCGTACCGGCGACCGTTTGGAACACGAGAAATATAGTTTTACGAAACGAACAGTATTATCCTATCTACTGCTGGCTGAAGCGTACGAGAATAAAGATAGGTTTATGGACCAGATAGTCAATGGAGTTTGGTCTATTTGCGAAGAATCCTATTGGGGAATACCTGCGCATCTCAATCAGTGGCACGCTGGAAACGGATTACCTGATGTGAATGACCCTTATGTAGATTTATTTGCAGCCGAAACTGCCGCCATGCTTTCATGGATTGATTACTTTGTTGGCGATAAATTGGATGCCATTTCGCCTCAAATTCGCACGAGGATATATTCCGAAACAGACAAACGAATTTTCACCCCTTTACTAACTTCTGACCATCCTTGGATGGGTTTCAATAAAACGGGACGACGACCCAATAACTGGAATCCATGGATTTGTTCCAACTGGCTGAACACGGCACTTTTGCTTGAAAGAGACGAAAATAAAAGGGCGAAAATGGTAGAAAAAACGTTACTGACTTTAGACCAATATCTGAATCCATACCCACAGGATGGTGGATGCGATGAAGGACCACATTATTGGGGCGTGGCTCATGCATCGCTGTTTGATAATATCGTTTTGCTAAATCTGGCAACAAACAATGCTTATAAAAGCCTTTATCAGAATGAAAGAATCTGTAACATGGGACAATTTATTTACAAAGCACAAATTGGAACTGAATATTTCCTGAATTTTGCGGATGCACCACCTAAAGTAGCGGTTCCTGCCGATTTGGTTTATCGCTATGGAAAAGCCATTGAGGATAATAAAATGATGGAATTCGGGACTTATTATCAAAAAGATAGTGTTTCTATTGATAGAGTTTTTGTAAGAACCATATTCGAATTATTTAATCACGATGAACTATCCAAAATTCAAAAACAACTTCCACTACCCAAAGATGCGTGGTATCCTGATATTCATGTAATGATGGCGCGTGACAAGGACAGCTCCACAGATGGTTTTTATGTGGCGGCAAAAGGTGGTAATAATGATGAAAGTCACAATCACAATGATATTGGAAATTTCGTCGTTTATTACAATGGTTTGCCTTTGCTAATTGATATTGGAAAAGGAACTTATACGGCAAAAACATTTAGTAGCAGACGTTATGAGATTTGGTCGAATACTTCTGATTATCACAATCTTCCCACTATAAATGGTAAGCAACAACTACCCGGAGCAACATTTAAGGCCACAAATGTAATCTATAAAAAAGGAAATTTTGCTTCTCAGCTTTCGCTCGATATTGCCAAATCATATCCCGAAAATGCAGGTATAAAATCATGGCTCAGAACACTGAAATTGATTCGTGGCAAGGAAGTTCAACTAACTGACAATGTTTTACTTACAAAGTTTGAAAGTGTTAGTCAGCATTTTATGACTTGCTTTCCGGTGGAAATTGGGAAAAAAGGGGAAGTAATAATTCATGCAAAAGGTAAGGATTTCCAAATTGTATACGATACCCAAAAGCTACACGCCACAGTTGAAAAAGTGGAAATGAATTCACCTGAAGATAAAGGTGTTATTGCCAATTGGGGAAGCGATATTTATCGTATTAATTTTAGCTATAAAAGCAATTCATTGAAGTCGGAAACGATGTATCAAATTAAAGAAAAATGAAACGAATCCTGTTTTTTTTATTCCTAATTGGAAATTTTACATTTATAGTTGCTAAAAATCAACCTTTTAAGCTTTGGTATAAATCGCCGGCAGAGTCATTTATTTATGCACTACCGGTGGGGAATGGGCGACTTGCCGCTATGGTTTATGGTCGTCCTGCAGAAGAAATCATCAACTTGAACGAAGAAACTTTATGGTCAGGTGGTCCGGTAATTGGGAATCCAAATCCCGCTGCTCCAAGCTTTCTTGCACCTATTCGTAAAGCATTAGACGAAAATAACTATGAGTTAGCCGACCAGTTGAGCCGTAAAATGCAGGGCAATTCCAGCATGACGTATATGCCTGTGGGTGATTTGGTTGTGAAACAAAGTACGGATGCCGAAGTATCAAATTATTACCGTGAACTTGATATATCAAATGCCATTACGACAACCCGTTTTACGGTAGGGAAAACAACCTTTTCCCGTGAAGTTTTTGTTTCGGCACCCGATCAGGTTATCGTTATTCGTCTTACTTCATCAACCCCAAATAAGCTAGATTTTAATATTTCAGCCAAATCAGTTCAGAAAACAACATTTTCAACAGACGGAAAAGATTGGTTGATGAATGGTAATGCGCTGTCTTCGGATAGCCCGCAACAATGGGGCGATGCCTGTAAAGGGATGCGGTTTCAATTGCGGGTAAAGACAATTGAAAACGATGGAAAAGAAATGATTGATAACACAGGCATTAGCATTTCTAAAGCAACCAATGTGACACTTGTTTTGTCGATTGCAACAAGTTTTAATGGATATAACAAATGCCCCATCAGCGAAGGACAGGACGAATCAGCATTGGCCAAAGGATATTTAAATGGTTTGGGGAACAAAAAATTCAAGGAGCTAAAATCCAGACACATTGCTGATTATTCGAATTATTTCCAACGACTCAAATTTGAATTGTCGCACAATGCAGAAACGGAGACTTTGCCCACCGACGAACGCTTGCAACATTACCAAACCGATAAAACCGACCAGCAATTGGAAGTTTTGCTATATCAATACGGACGATATTTACTGATTTCCAGTTCAAGACCTGGCGGTATTCCTGCAAATTTATCAGGTAAATGGTCGGTTGGTTTACGTCCACCCTGGAAATCGAATTACACCACCAACATCAATTTGGAAATGAACTATTGGGCAGCCCAAAAAACGGGTCTGGGCGATATGGCCGAACCATTGATTCAGCAAGTAATAAATATTTCGAAAAATGGCGAAGCAACAGCCAAAAATATTTACGGTTGTAACGGTTGGGCTGCAGCTCATAATTCAGACATTTGGGCTTCGACCAATCCTGTTGGTGACATGAAAGGCGACCCACGTTGGGCAAATTTCTCGCTGGCTGGTGTTTGGCTGTGCCAAAGCGTATGGGAAAAATATGCCTACAATGGCGATAAGGAATATTTGCGAAATGTGGCTTACCCTGTGATGAAAGGTGCTGCAGAGTTTTGTCTGGACTGGTTGATTGAAGATGGCAAAGGTTATTTAATTACTTCACCGTCCACTTCGCCCGAAAATAGTTTCAAACTTCCCGATGGTAAAACATGGTCTGTCACCAAAACCGCTACCATCGATTTGGCCTTGATTAGGAATCTTTTTAGCAATCTTATTGAAGCTTCAAATACATTGGCAATAGATGTCGATTTTGCCAAAAAGCTCCAACAAACCAAAGATAAATTATTACCCTATCAAATTGGCAAAAAAGGTAATTTGCAGGAATGGGCTGAGGATTTCGATGAAAAAGATCCTCAACACCGACACGTATCACACTTGTTTTGTTTGCATCCGGGAAATGAAATTTCAGCTTTCACTACACCAGAACTTTTTAAGGCCTGCAAGAAAACGCTGGAAATCAGAGGTGATGGAGGTACCGGCTGGTCAATAGTTTGGAAAATAAGCTTTTGGGCACGATTGTTAGAGGGTAATCATGCCTACAAATTACTTCAAAAAGACATGACATTCACCACCGAAAAGGGATTCACATTAAAAGGTGGTACTTATCCAAACTTGTTGAATGCGTGTACACCGTATCAAATTGATGGAAATTTTGGTGTGGTCGAGAGCATTTCAGAAATGCTGATGCAAAGCCATCAAAAAGAAATTTACTTATTGCCGGCCTTGCCCGATGCTTGGGCTAATGGTTCCATTTCGGGGCTAAAAACACGTGGTGGATTTGATGTTAATATAAACTGGGATAAAGGCAAAATAAAATCAGCAACCATTTTGAGTAATAATGGTGGAATTTGCAAACTCAGAACCAATTCGCCAATTACGGTTAAAAATGTTCAGGTGCAAACTGAAATTCAAGAATCCATTGTTGGGAAAAGCTATCTGAACACTTTTGAAGCAAAAGCAGGGGCTACTTATCAAATTGAATCATTCAAAAAAAAATCTCTTAAAAATGAATAAAGAATTGTTCTTCAGAATCAGTGTAATTGCCATTGTTTTAATATTTACCAGCCATCTTTCTGCTCAATCTATTTATCATAAAGATTGGATTGACTTTAACAAAAACGGTAAAAAAGACATTTACGAAGACCCAACGCAACCGATAGAAAAACGGGTGAATAACTTGTTGAGTTTGATGAACGTGAATGAAAAAACGGGTCAGTGTGCCACGTTGTATGGATACAAACGCGTTTTGAAAGACGAATTGCCAACGCCAGATTGGAAAAACGAAATATGGAAGGACGGCATTGCCAATATAGATGAACAGCTGAATGGCCTTAAAAAAACGCAGTATTCATTTCCTTTCAGTAAACATGCCGAAGCTATTAACAC
>CAIWCC010000124.1 GCA_903911085.1 uncultured Bacteroidales bacterium
GTTATAGCGACAGGGTTCCACCTCTTCCCATTCCGAACAGAGAAGTTAAGCCTGTCCACGTCGATGGTACTGCTGCAAAGTGGGAGAGTAGATAGCCGCCGTTTTTAAGCCCCGCATATTAAGTTATGTGGGGCTTTTTTTTTGGTAATTTGTTCACAAATTGTTTTTCCATGTTCGATAAATTCATAAAAATGAATTACTTTTGTATTCACAAAACCTTTCGTTAAATACTAAATAAGACTTCACATTAAACATGTCAACATCCCAATCTAATCAAAAATCCCTTTTCAGTGGAATTCGGGGAATTTTATTATTCCTAATGCTCCCTTCGCTAATTTTCGCAGAAGTAAAACCATCTTCATTATTTTACGAACACATTGTTTTACAACGAAATATCCCAATCCCTATTTGGGGAACAGCCAATGCGGGTGAACAAGTCACTGTAAAATTGAATAAAGCAGTAGCCACAATTACAGCAGATAATGCTGGCAGATGGATGGTAAAACTCCCCAAACAAAAAGCTGGCGGTCCATATAAATTGGAGATAAGCGGAACAAATACCATTAGCATTAACGATGTATATGTTGGTGAAGTTTGGCTTTGTTCGGGTCAGTCAAACATGGACATGACTGTGGCAAAAGAAGACCGCTACTGGTGTGGCGTTCTTAACGAAGACAAGGAAGTGGCAGAGGCTAATTACCCTAAAATTAGAATTTTCGATGTAGAATTTACTCCAACAAATACGCTGCAAACAGAAGTGAAAGGCAAATGGGAAGTTTGCTCGCCTCAAACGGTGGGACATTTTTCGGCAGTGGCCTACTTTTTCGCCCGCGAAATTTACCAAAAATTAAATATCACTATTGGCCTTATCACCTCATCTTTTGGTGCTAGTACGGCCGAAACATGGATGAGTAAACCTGCTTTGGAGGCTCGTCCTAATTTGAAACCTTTATTGGAAAGTTACAATCAAAAATGGGATAAGTTTATTGCCGATAGTGCGGTGACAATGACAAAATACCGCGAGGATTTAACAAAACACCAAAGCAATTTAAAAGCCGCACAAGCTGCCGCAGCCGCAGCAGGCGATGTAAATGCACCAAAAGTAGGACGTGCTCCACGCAATCCAAATCCAGAACTAGACCAACATAACCCAAACACTTGCTACAACGGCATGATTGCCCCACTTGTACCTTATGGCATTAAAGGTGCTTTGTGGTATCAGGGCGAATCGAACGGCCCTTCGGCATCACAATACCGCGAAATTATGGAAACACTTGTAGGCGACTGGCGTACATTGTGGAATCAAGGCAATTTCCCTTTCCTTTATGTGCAATTGGCAAACTTGGGCAAACCAATGACTGAGCCAGTGCAACACAATTCGATGATGACAGTTCGCGAAGCGCAAGCGCAAAATCTTTCAATTCCAAACACGGCAATGGTGGTGGCAATTGAAAATGCTGGTAACGAACCTGACAATGTACATCCCAAAAACAAACAAGCAATTGGCTATAGATTAGGATTGGCGGCAAGAGCAAAAGTGTACAATGAAAAAATTGAATACTCCGGCCCAATGTACAAATCTTATAAAATCGAAAATAACAGCATTCGTTTGTATTTCGATCATGTAGGCAGCGGATTGATGGCTAAAGATGGAAAGCTAACTGGTTTCGCAATATGTGGAGAGGATAAAAAATGGTATTGGGCCGATGCCAGAATTGATGGAAAAACAGTTGTTGTTTCCAATACCGAAATAACCAAACCTGTGGCAGTTAGATATTGCTGGGGTACAAATCCACCAGCAAGTTTATGTAACAAAAACGGATTGTGGACACCAAATTTCAGAACGGACAACTTTTGACAGTTGATAGTTAATAGTTGATAGTTGATAAGTATTTGAATAATAATACAACAACGTTATAGCATAACCAGATTTCTAAAAATCGAACATAAAAACAATGAAAATCACAGCTAGATTTATTGTACTTATTGTATGTATATTGGCAATTTCCAATACAAGTTATGGTCAAAAGCCTCAAATTGGTTGGCCTATTGTAACCCAAGAAATGAAACCGTGGAGTCGCTGGTGGTGGATGGGTAGCAGCGTAAATCCTTCTGATTTGCGTGCCGCAATGGAAGCCTATTCCAAAGCTGGATTGGGCGGATTGGAGATAACTCCTATTTATGGTGTGCATGGATACGAGAATAAATTCATCAAATTTCTTTCTCCTGAATGGGTTGATAATTTCAAATACACACTTGCCGAAGGGAAACGATTGGATATGGGAATAGACCTTGCAATGGCTTCTGGCTGGCCTTTTGGTGGATTATGGGTTACCCCCGAAGATGCTTGCAAATATATGAGCGTGCAAAAATACGCTTTAAATGGTGGTGAACAACTTCAGGAAAAAGTGTCGATGACTCAAAAATCACTACTACGCACCATTAGTCGCAAAAGTCTTAAAATTGAAGATGTAAAATACCCCGTAAGTGCCAATGCCGACAGCCTACAAAACTGGGCGTTAGAACAGGTACGTTACCCCATACCCATGCCATTACAAACCATTATGGCCTATTCCGACAAAGAGGAAACTATCAATTTAACAACAAAAGTTGATGCCGATGGAAAGCTCAACTGGACAGCCCCTACTGGAAGTTGGAAATTGTATGCCGTGTTTCAAGGTTGGCACGGAAAAATGGTGGAACGTGCTGGACCGGGAGGCGAAGGCGATGTGATTGACCATTTTTCTACCAAAGCAATTGATAATTACCTGGGACATTTTACAAATGCTTTCAAAAACCGCGATATTAGCGGTTTACGTGCCTATTTCAACGATTCGTACGAGGTAGATGATGCACGTGGTGAAGCTGATTTTACAGCTACATTGTTTGACGAATTTCAAAAACGACGCGGTTACGACCTGCGCAACTATCTACCTGCGTTGATGGGTGAAGATACCAACGATAATAACTTGCGTGTTTTAGGCGACTATCGCGAAACCATTTCCGATTTAATTCTTGAAAATTATACCCAACGTTGGCACAACTGGGCAGCCAAAGGAGGCAAGAAAATCCGCAACCAAGCGCATGGTGCCCCAGCCAATATCCTTGATTTATATGCCGCCGCCGATATTCCCGAAACAGAGGGCGAAGATATAGTGAAGGTAAAAACAGCATCGTCGGTGGCTCACGTAACTGGCAAAAAATTGGCTTCGTCGGAGTCGGCTACGTGGCTCAAAGATCATTTTGAGGCTTCATTGGCTGATGTAAAACACGTTATCGACATGTTTTTGCTGGCTGGAATAAACCATGTATTTTACCATGGAACTACTTTTTCGCCACAAGATGCACCATGGCCGGGTTGGATGTTTTATGCAGCCGTTCATTTTGGTCCTACCAATACGATATGGAAAGATTTTAGCACATTGAATACCTATATTGCACGCTGCCAATCGTTTATGCAAAAGGGGAAACCCGACAACGATATTTTACTTTATTATCCCATTCAGGATGAATATGCGGTGCGCGGCAAGTCTTTGTTAGTGCATTTTGATGGTGCGGCAAAAGGTACAGAAGTTCGCAAAATTGCTGAAAATTTGTACGATAATGGCTATGCATTCGATTATATTTCAGACCGCCAGATTCTTGGACTTGAAAATAATTCAGCTAAAATCTCTACCGGAGGAACAAATTATCAAACAATATTAATGCCTTCGGTAAAACTCATTCCATTAAACACTTTACAGAAACTCATTGCGTTAGCGAAAAATGGCGCAACTGTTTTGATGGAACAGTTTCCGGAAGATGTACCCGGATTGGGCAATCTGACTGAACGAAGAGCCAAGTTTCAGGCATTAAAAAGCCAACTGAAATTTGAAGTTGCAACGGGCAATGTACAAAAAGCCTGCATTGGAAAAGGACAGATATTGTTGGGCGGCTTGCAAGATTTGTTATTGGCAGCAAAAATTCGCAGAGAAACCATGTACGACAAACAATTACAATGCATCCGTCGAACCGACAATGGCTCTACTACCTATTTTATTACCAACCGTGGAAAAGAAATTGTTGAAGGTTTGATTCCAGTACAAACAAAAATTGGGACAGCAGTTTTATACAATCCGATGAATGCCGAGTTTGGAAAAGCAAAAATCGAAACCAGTAATTCCGCAAACAAGGTAGCCCTAAAATTATCTCCGGGTGAGAGTTGCTTGGTGCAGATTTTCCCTGAAAAGTTGAACGTTCAGAATAATTATTTGTATTTGAACACTTTAGGAGAAAACAAAGCACTTGATAATGCGTGGACACTCACTTTTGTGGAGGGTGGACCACAATTGCCAAAACCAGTTAAGCTTACTAAACCAAGCCCATGGACAGATGAAGAAGGTGCTGATTACAAGGCATTTTCTGGAACTGCTGTATACAAAACCAATTTTGCAAAACCTACAACAACTGCCAAATACTTCCGCCTTGATTTGGGAACGGTGGCTCATAGCGCAAAAATTATTTTGAATGGAAAAGAATTGGCCACGTTGATTTGCGCTCCATATTCGGTAGACATACCTGCTGCAACAATTAAAGAAAGTAATACAATGGAAGTGCTAGTAACTAATTTGATGGGTAACCGTATGGCTGATTTGGAACGTAAAGGAGAAAAATACAAGATATTTTATAATATCAATTTCCCAGCGATTAAAGCTTCAAACCGAGGAGCCGATGGGCTTTTCACAACAACCGGTTGGCAACCTCAAGTTTCGGGATTGGTGGGACCAGTTTCGTTGACAACATTGCTTGAGCAAAAATAAAAAGCATTATCGAAACAAAGCATTTATAAACAGCAATTTATAATAAATTCATGGTACAAAAGAAATCAATATTCCTTTTCTCTATTTTGATATTTGCAAGCAGTTTCTGTTTGGCTAAACCGCTTCCTTCAAAAAAAGAAGTATTGGCACAAATGAAGCTTACCAATGCCTATTTTATGAATAAATGGCCCGATCCGGGAGCGAAAATTGTTCTCAAAAAAACACGACCAAGTAATATCTGGACACGGGCAGTTTATTACGAAGGACTAATGGCCTATTATAAATTAAACCCTGATACTGCATACTATAACTATGCCTTAAAATGGGGAAATGCACATCAATGGGGATTGAACACTGGCATAAAAACCAGAAATGCGGACAATCATTGCTGCGGACAAACGTACATTGATTTGTACATGATGAATCCAAAACCCGAAAAAATTAACGATGTAAAGCTTTCTATAGATTTGATGTTAGAATCGTCAAAAATAGACGACTGGAATTGGATAGATGCGTTGCAAATGGCAATGCCAGTGTATGCTCAATTAGGTGTTATGTATAAAGACAACCGCTATTATGAACGTATGTACGAAATGTATATGTACAGCAAAACCATAGAAGGAGGCAAGGGTTTGTACAATCCAGAAGATAATTTGTGGTGGCGAGATAAAGATTTTGTGCCGCCGTACAAAGAGCCAAATGGCGAAGACTGTTATTGGTCGCGCGGAAACGGCTGGGTAGTAGCTGCATTGGTGCGCGTGTTGGAAATTATGCCCAAAGATGCGCCTCACCGCGACGAATACCAAAAAACATTGCTCCTCATGTTGGATGCGTTAATTCCTATTCAACGAAAAGACGGATTTTGGAACGTAAGCTTACACGATGCTAAGAATTATGGCGGCAAAGAAACAACAGGAACGGCATTGTTTACCTACGGAATGGCATGGGCTATAAACAATAACTTGGTAAATAAAGAGAAGTATTTACCCATTGTAAAAAAAGCATGGCGCGCTATGTCGAAAGAATCCATTCATGCCAACGGTTTTTTAGGCTATGTACAAGGAACAGGCAAACAACCATCGGATGGTCAACCGGTTACATATACAAGTATGCCCGATTTTGAAGATTACGGACTCGGTTGTTTTTTGCTGGCCGGAAGTGAAGTTTATAAACTGAGTAAATAAAGACCAAAAATAAAGTTCAAATAAATAAAATATAATCAACATGAAAAACACTTTAAAACTCTCATTTTGTGGATTATTTATGCTAATGGCCTTCATGCTACAAGCACAAAACGAAAACCAAAAACCGAGAAGTATTATTAATTTTGATACCGATTGGCAATTCGTGATAGATGATGTCAAAAATGGTGATATTACTACTTTAGATGACTCGAAATGGCGAAAACTCGATGTGCCTCACGATTGGAGCATCGAAGGAACCTATGACAGTGCCAACCCATCTGGTCGTGGTGGTGGATATTTACCCGCCGGCATTGGTTTTTATCGCAAATCTTTTACCGTAAACGCAACTGATGCCAAACGCAAATTCTTTATCGAATTCGATGGTGTAATGGCTAACAGCGATGTGTGGATCAATGGTGATCACTTGGGCAATCGCCCTTATGGTTACAGCAGTTTCAGCTATGATTTAACAAGTCATTTGAAATTTGGAAAAGGCGAAACAAATACATTGGCTGTAAAAGTAGATAACTCACGACAACCTGCCTCACGCTACTATACCGGTTCGGGTATTTATCGTCATGTGCGTATGGTGATTACAAACACTGTGTATGTTGAACAGTGGGGAGTATTTATCACTTCAACCCAAGTAAGCGACAAAAAAGCCACTGTTAATGTTGAAACAAAGATAAAAAATGAATCATCAAATAGTTCAATTTTACTTGAAACCACCATTCTTGACCCAGCGGGAAAACCAGTAAAAACATTAGAAACAAAACAAACATTGCCAGCAGGTCAGTCTGTTACTATCAATCAAAAAGTGGAAGTTTTTACACCACAACTTTGGGACTTAAATAAACCGAATTTATACAGTGCAATTACAAAAGTGAAGTCGGGCAAAAATTACGTGGACGAACAAACAAACGTTTTTGGAATTCGCAACAGTAAATTTGAAGCTGCAACGGGCTATTGGTTGAACGGCAAAAATATTAAAATTAAAGGTGTATGTTTACATCATGATGCAGGTGCTTTGGGTGCAGCTGTACCTTTGAGAGCATGGGAACGCAGGTTTGAACTTTTGAAAGAAGCTGGTGTAAATGCTATTCGTACGGCTCACAATCCAGTAGCTCCCGAGTTTTTGGATTTGTGCGACCGCATGGGTTTTTTGGTGATGGATGAAACTTTTGATACCTGGACTGCTACCAAGCCGGGCAGCGAATATGGCTACAGTCTCTTTTTTAAAAAATGGTGGGAACAGGATACGCGTGATATGGTGTTGCGCGACAGAAATCATCCTTCCATCATCATTTACAGTGTTGGCAACGAAATCCGTGATAATTTGAACGATTCGGCTGGATTCAAAAGATATAAAGATCAACAAGACTTGGTACATCGCACAGATCCTAGTCGCCCAGTTACAATGGCCTTGTTCCGCCCCGCTATATCCAAAGTATATACAAGTGGATTTGCAGATATGATGGATATTGTGGGTCAGAATTATCGTGAAAAGGAATTGGTAGCAGCCCATTTGGACAAACCGCAACGCATTGTACTTGGAACCGAAAACGGACATGGACAGGCAGAATGGTTAGTTTTGCGCGACAATCCATTTATGTCAGGACAATTTTTATGGACTGGTATTGAATACCTGGGTGAGGCATTGTGGCCAGCCATTTCGTGGGAACAAGGCATTTTTGACCGTACAGGCGGTTGGAAACCGTTAAGCATGCAACGCCAGAGCTGGTGGTCGGACAAGCCAGTAGTTCATATTGTTAGAAAATACGACAACGCCGGTGTGGGTGCGTGGGTAGCCAACTGGACACCAACTGATTTTGGCACTTACGATGAAGCCAGTATTGAGGTGTATAGTAATTGTGATGAAGTAGAATTATTTCTGAATGACAAATCATTGGGAATAAAAACAAAACCAGCTGATGATTCTCCTCGCGCATGGGTAACCACTTTTGAAAAAGGTACCATCAGAGCCGTGGCAAAAAACGGTGGCAAAATAGTAGCTACTGCCGAACATAAAACAGCCGGTGAACCTGCGGCCATTATGCTTACAGCCGACAAACCGAACATCGTTAAATCATGGGATGATGTAACATACATAACTGCAAAAGTAGTAGATGCAAATGGTATTGTTTGCCCCAATGTGGATAAACCAGTTACATTTAGCATATCGGAAACGGGCAGCGTTATTGCAGTCGACAATGGCGATGTAAATAGCCATGAATCATACCGTGGATTGAAGCGACAAACTTATAATGGTCTGTGCGTTGCCATTGTACGGGCAAATGCTACTTCTGGCAAGATTAAACTCACTGCAAATTGTGTAGGATTGAAGTCGGGTTCTGTGACAGTTGATATTAAATGATGTTTGTCTAATATATTGATATAATGTATCTTGTATAATACTAATGCTATTGAATAAATAAAAAACGGACTACTTCAGCACGAGGTTGTCCGTTTTTTTGAGAAATAAACTATTTTTGAAATCGTCAAAATATATTACAAACACTTTTCAATTTGCTTATTCAGTTCATCAAAACTAAGACTCCGAGCAATAATTACACCTTGTTTATTCATTAAAAATGTGGTAGGAACTTCTGAAATATTGTACGATATGGCGGTATTTGTATTAGGACCAGCTTCATCGCGTACGCAAATCCATGGTATGTTTTGTGTTGCCTGCTTCCAAAGAATTTTATCTTTATCCATTGAAATTTGAAAAATCTCGAAACCTCTTTTGTTAAATCGATTGTATATGTCGCGCAATGCAAAAGTGTAATCAACACTTTGCTTGTTCTCGTAAGCCGAAAAATCAATTAATACTACTTTGCCTTCTAATTGTGAAAGTTTTCTTTCAACATTGTTTTTATCTTTTAATGCAATATCTATATAACCCTTACCAGCAGAATCAAGAACCTTATTCCACTCTTCCTTATTTTTCAATTTCCGTTCGTTGTTAATAGCATCCATTACCAAATTGTACAGATTTTTAGTTCTCTCATAATTAGGCATATAAACATTGAAAGATGTTGCTACTGCAGCACAATATGGTTTGTCTTCTTTGACGTAAGGTGAAAACAAATATGTGTCATTAATTTGCTGATAAATTGCAAAATAAGCTGCTGTGGATTTCGGGTTTTGCAAAATTAATTTTCGAGCTATATCTTTGTGTAAATCTATATCTTTCTCAATTTCAATAATTTTACTATTTCTTTCATCGGTATTCATCGAATTCAATTCATTGGCTTTACGTTGAATATTCATTACAGAAATACGCAATTTTTGAATTTCGTTGGACGGTTGTGAGCCTGTGATTTTGTAATCGGTTGCAAAATTCGTTGCTTTAGCCTCAATATTAATACTTTCGCATGAATCGACTGCAAACGTAATTATTTTTTCATTCAATCGCAACCGATAAAAATCAGGGTACAAAGGACGATTAGACTTAAAATCAAATTTTCCTGCAGCGTTTAATCTAACTGAATCAATCACAGTATTTTTCAATAGACCAGTATATTCCAAGAATAATACTTCACCTTCAGCACTCTTTACATTACCCGATACAGAAAACTTATTGTTTTGATTACATGAAACAATTGCAAATGAAATGAGTAGGATAATCACATTTTTTTTCATATATACCACAATTATAGCTGTTGTTTTAATTTTTTTGAATTAGAATTGAAGAGCCTAAAAATGAAACTATTTAAAATATAATGAGAGTCTGAAAATAAAAATTATTTTTCAACCCCAAACAATTTTACAAATGAAATGAAACAAAAATAGTTCATTAGTTCGTTTTAAAATCATACTTCACTTTAGACAATTGTTCGTTTGCTTCAACAATTTTACTTTTCAGATCTTCTTTATATTTCACTAATTTAGTGTTTAGTTTCTCATCACTGTTAGCCAATATTTGTACTGCCAAAATTGCCGCATTGAGCGATGCGTTTATACCTACGGTTGCTACAGGTATTCCAGGAGGCATTTGTACAATAGCTAATAAAGCATCCATACCGTCGAGCGAAGCATTTATTGGCACTCCAATTACTGGTAATGTTGTCATAGAGGCAATTACGCCTGGTAAGTGAGCTGCCATTCCAGCTGCTGCAATAATAACTTTTATTCCATTATTAGCAGCATTCGAAGCAAAAACTTCAACTTCTCTTGGCGTTCGATGCGCCGAAAGTGCATTTATTTCAAATGGTATTTCAAATTCATTTAACAGAGCAGCGGCTTTTTCCATTACAGGCAAATCAGAAGTACTGCCCATTATTATACTAACTATTGGTGTCATATTTGATTTTATTTTTTGTGATTAAAAAAAAGTAACATTGTGAGTTTATCTGTTTTACTCTTGAATGATAAACTCCTGTATTAAAACACATTAGAGTGAAATGTTATGAATATTGAGCAAAGCTAAGTTGCAATTTGTCAATGCTTTACCAAATTCAAATGTGTCGGTTATAAATTACGTTTATTATTGGATAGAATTTTGTGGTATTAACTTTAAAAAAGTGGATTTGATAAACAATACCAAATCCACTTTTTGTGTTAGTTTCCAATTAATGCTTCATATTCACTCGCCGAAAGCAAATGATCGATTTGAGTAATATCTGTCACTTCCACCTTAATCATCCAGCCTTCATTGTACGGATCATCGTTTACCAATTCAGGAGCATCTTCTAATTCTTCGTTAAATTCAAGTATTTTACCATCGATTGGTAAATACAAATCAGATACTGTTTTAACGGCTTCAACTGTTCCAAAAACCTCACCTTCAGAAAGCGATTCGCCTACAGTTTCTATTTCAACAAAAACTATTTCGCCTAATTCGCTCTGAGCGTAATCGGTAATGCCTACATAAGCCACTTCACCTTCCAAGCGAATCCATTCATGCTCTTTGGTGTATTTCAAATTTGCGGGTACATTCATAATAATAAGTTTTTTGATATATATAAAATTGTTAGTTATTAGTTACTTTTGAATAAGTAAATACAAGATATATGTAAATTGTTTTTTAATAGTGGTTTATGAGTCCTTTTTCATGTTTAAGGTGCATAACACAGGATAATGGTCAGAATATTTAACTTTGTCTGTTTTATATTCAATAGTTGAAAAATAATGAGGATTATAAAAAACATAATCAATTCTAAAGCCAAAGAAATTTCTGTAATAAGTCCATCCTAAACCATTTCCTGTTACTGAATATGCATCTTGCAATTTTCCTTTTACTTGTGTGTAGGCATACGACGAAGGTACATCGTTAAAATCTCCGCAGACGATTACTTTATACGGTGAATTTTTAATTTCTTTAGCTACTGCATCTGCTTGATTAGCTCTAAGTTTATAGGCAATGCCTAGTTTTTTTGAAAAATGAAGTGTAATTCCTTTAAGATTACCTGCATCAAAATTATCTCTAAGTTTTACAGGCATTGATTTGTCATTTTCTGTTAATCTATTGGACTCTAGGTGATTATTGATAAGTCTAATCGTTTTTCCATCAATTATTATGTCCGAATATATTGAGATATTTGCAGTTGAAGTATATTCAATTCTTTTTTTATTAATAATAGGAAATTTTGAGAATGTAGCTATTCCCATTCGCTTTGTTTTTAAATTCAGCTTATATTCAATGTGTTTGTAAGGATATTTTCTAAATATTCTTAACATATCATTGTGAGTTAAGTATTCGTCGTTATTACTTACCATAAACTCTTGTAGACAAACAATATCGGCATCCGAATCAAGAACATATTGCATAACTTGATTGGGCTTTTTGAGAGTGTGTTTTTTTAGTTTTCCACTCATCATTGTATTGTAACTCAAGATATGAATAGCTTTGTCGATGACAGGTTGTTCAATTTCGCCATAATGGATTGGAAAATTATCGTTAATTTCTGAAGCGGAATATAGTAATAAACTCAACGATAGCAAAAACATCCATTTACGTGCAAATAACCAAAAAATTACATAAACAATATTTAGAAAAATGATTATAGGAAAAGCCAACGCAAAATATGCTGGGAAAATAAATTTTACAGGGCTAAGTTCAGCTCCAAGCAATACCAATAGTAATAAAAATACTACAATGATATTTGAAACCGACATTATCCATTTTAAAATTGATTTTCCAAACATAATCTTTCTACTTCCCAAACAATAAATTTGTTTTTAAAATCATTTTTATTTAGTTTTTTCAAAAAGTCTCTTTTTTTCATCAGTCGACAAACTATCGTACCCTGAAGTTTTTATTTTATCCAAAATTTCATCAATTTTGGCCATTTTTTTTGCCTTATTTGAATTATACTCTGCATCGCTCATTCGAGAGTTTTGCCTGTATTTGTTTGGTCTAACTTTCAGTCGTCTAGGCTTTAATAAATCGCTTATTGCATTTAATAGTTGAGTCAATCCCGACGTAATATCCTTACCTTGACGCAAAGATACAACAAATAAATAACCTGCCAAAGCTCCACCCAAGTGAGCTAATTGACCGCCATCATTTCCTCTTGTTATTCCGAATGCACTTGAAAGTACAGCAAATGAAGCTATATATTTTAATTTTACACCACCCAATAATAGCAGTTGCATCTCCATATTTGGCGATTTGATTGCTGTAGCCAGAATAATTGACATAACAGATGCAGAGGCGCCAAGAACGTAGCTATTGCTTTTGATATCTGAGTAATATGGAAAAAGATTAAATGATGCAATGAAAAACAATGCACCCAATAAACCGCCAAGCAAATATAGTCCAACTAACTGTTTTTCGGAGAAATATATTAAAAAAAGCTTTCCAAACCAGAATAAACTTAGCATGTTAAACAATAAATGCCAGAAATATTCGTGCAAAAACATGTAGCTTATCAAAGTCCAGAAATGGTAGAGTAGTTGTTTCAGTTGAGCAGGCACAGCAAAAATTGACCATATAAAACTCCCTGAAATATTGAAAAGACGTAGAAATACTTCTATTAAACTCAGTATTACAAACACAGATATGTTTATAAAAATAAGTCTTGTAAGCGAATCTCCTTGTCTAAATGTCTGTTTGATATTCTCAAGAATATTCATTGTAACCTCCAAATCAATAATAAATTAATTTTTCTTTTTCCAAAATAATATCAGAGCAGCGCCAAATAACATTCCACCCAAATGAGCAAAATGTGCTACACTATCGCCTTGAAATTTGGCAACTCCCATAAATAGTTCAGCAACTCCATAAATAAGCACAAAAATTCGTGCTTTTATTGGAACTGGGAAAAATAGCAACATAAGTCTAACTTCAGGAAAAAGCCAACCAAAAGCTAATAAAAGTCCAAAAACAGAACCAGATGCTCCTACTGTTATTAATGAATTTAGAAATAATTCCTTTTGAGCTAATAGAGTAGGTACATCCATCATTTTAGTTGATATTGCATCGTTTATTGCTGCAATGGCAGAATGATACTCTACTGTCCAAAATAATTGTTGAATTATTCCAGCGCCAATACCAGTAACAATGTAATAAACCAAGAACTTTTTAGGGCCCCACATTTGTTCCAACACACCACCAAACATATAAAGGGCAAACATATTGAAGAAAATATGGTTAAAACCTGCATGCATAAACATGTAAGTTATTAGTTGAGCTGGATTAAATTTATCGGATGCCCAATAATGCATTCCAAGTATGTCAGTTAAATCTACTATCAGTCCCATTCGGAGCATGATAGTGGGTAACATTTCTGTAGCTAACCATAAAATTATATTTATGGCAATAATATTTTTTACTACAGGTGGAATTGAACTTAAAAATGATGATCTATAGTTATTCATTTAATTAATTCTGGAGATAATAAATTAGTTATAAAAGTTGAAGAAAAAGAATTTTATTTAATTGTTTTTTTTTGAGACAATATTTAATAAATGATTTTAGTAAGTATGTTGAGATAAATACAATAAAATAATCAAATGGCCATTGTTAAACCTTGATAGACACCAACTTTGTGGGTGAAAATGCTTCAAAAATATGCTTTTTAGCATGTTTTTGAAAAATACAAAAAAAAACATGTTTTTTTATTGATTAAATGGTTGATTATTACTAACAAACAACTACATTTGCAGAATCAAAGATCGTTATTTTATTGTTTCAAACCCAAAAACAAAATTTTATGAACAAATCGGAATTAATCAATGCCATCGCCGCAGAAGCTGATTTTACAAAAGTTGATGCTAAGAAAGCTCTTGAAGCAGTTGTTAAAAGCATTTCTAATGCGCTTGCAACAGGAGACAAAATTAGTTTAGTAGGTTTCGGTACATTTTCAGTTACTGAACGTTCAGCAAGACCAGGTATCAATCCTGCAACTAAACAAGCTATTACAATTGCTGCAAAAAAAGTAGCTAAATTCAAAGCAGGTGCCGAATTATCAGCATCTATTAACTAATTCTTTGGCAATTTGACTATCAAAAGGAATCTTTAAGTGGGTTCCTTTTTTTTATTATGTCAATTGCTATTTGCACAAATCGTTGTTGTAATTTTGTCTGCTAGACTGCTTCCTTTCAACTCTTCAACAATTTTCAAAGAAAATTCTAATGCTGTTCCAGCGCCTTTTGCAGTAATAATTTTGCCTGATTTTACAACGTTGTTTTTTGATAGTTGGGCTCCAATCAAAGTATGTTCAAACCCAGGATAGCAAGTAGCATCTTTGCCATTTAAAATGCCCAAACCACCTAAAATTGAAGGTGCTGCGCAAATAGCAGCTATTGATTTTCCCTGATTATAATGTTTTTCAAGTAAACTTTTCAAACCTTGGTGTGCTTCCAAATTTTTTGTACCAGGTATTCCTCCAGGCAAAATCAATATGTCACATTCAGAAAAGTTAGTTTCACTAAATAATTTATCAGCTAAAAGTTTGATTTTATGTGCCCCAATTACTTCATTTTTGTTTGAAATTGAAATTGTTTCAATGTCAATTTCTGCGCGACGTAATATATCAATAGGTGTTATAGCTTCAATTTCTTCAAATCCATCAGCTAGAAACAAAAATGCTTTCACTTTGTTTTATTTTAGATTAAATATATACGAAATAGTACCTTTGGAAATGCCTTTCCCCTCGGTAAAGTGAGTTTTTTTTGCAGCAGTTGTCGCAGCATTTCTCATTTCAAGGTCAGAAATGGTAGTAGGAGTGCCAACATTTGCTGAGGTGACATTTCCCTTTTCGTCTACCATTATATTCACCGTTATTTTTCCTTCTACATCTTTATCATAAGACGGAGAAACTAGTTTGCCATTCAACGACCGTCCATTTAGCGACCATGAATTACCGCCCGAAGAACCTTTTCCAGCAGGATTTCCTTGGCGAGTATCACCAATGCCAGTTCCACTGCCATTAGAATTGGTATTGCCAAACATACCATTCATGGCATTGGCTTTGTCAATTGCAACTTGTTCTCTTTGTCTTTTTTCCGAAGCACGACGCTCATTATCTAGTCGTTGCTTTTCTAAAGCTACAGATTCTTTTCGTTCTTTCTCTTTTTGTTTTTTTTCCGCTATCTCCAACGATTTGTCAGATTGAGTAACATAATCTTGACTGATTTGTTTACTTGTTTCCTTTGGAATAGCAACTTGAGTTGGTTTCTCAACAGGTATTTCAACTGGTTTGTCCGTCTTTCCACCACCTTCCAAGTTATCACCAAAGCTTACAGCGAGTCCCTCATCTTCCTGTTTTGCAATTTCGTTGGTTGGAAAAACAATGAACCACAGTAATAGAAAAACTATTATGCATGACAAAACTGAGCCAACAATTCCATATTTAGTTGATTTATTCACGTGACCTATTTTTCAGCTGATTGAGTGGCAATTACTAACTTTAATTTATGTTGATTGGCAATATCCAATACTTTAACTACTTCTTTGTATGCAATGTTTTGGTCGGCATGCAAAGCTATAAATGTAGTGGTATCTTGAGACACTAAGTTTAAAATATAGGATTCGAGTAATTCGGGTGCAATGGCTTCAGGTTTTTCAGTGCCTTTGGCCACATAGTAGTTGCCCAACGAATCGATAGAAACTTTGGCAATAACCGATTTGGTAGATTTATTTGCTTTGCTTTGAGGCAAATTTAATTTAATATCGTTTGGTGACGACATTGTGGAAGATATTACAAAAAATAGTAGCAACAAAAATATAATATCCGTCATTGACGCCATAGAAAATCCAGCTTCTATTTTATTTCTTTTTTTTATTGACATATATGTAAAATTCGTTTTGTCTTATCATTAATCACAATACACTAATCACTAATGATTTATGCAGGTTCGTTGAGCATGTCGAGGAATTCCATTGTTTTGGCTTCCAAAATACGCACTACAGAATCGACACGTGAAACTAAATAATTATAAGCAAAATAAGCCAATATTCCTACTATCAATCCACCTACTGTTGTTACCATGGCTTGATACATACCTACGGACAAATCACCAAGTTGAACTGTGCCACTTGATTTTTGAGTCATGTTAAAAAATGTCATTAACATGCCTGTTACTGTTCCCAAGAAACCTAGCATAGGAGCACCACCAGAAATTGATGCCATAATAACTAATCCTTTTTCAAGATTTGCAATTTCCATGTTTCCAACGTTTTCGATAGCGACTAGTACATCGCTCATTGGACGACCTAATCGGCTGATACCTTTTTCTACCATTCGCGAAGTGGGAGTGTTGGTGGTACGACACAATTTAATTGCTGCATCAATTTTTCCTTCATAAATATAATCCTTTATCCGATTCATAAATGAATTATCTTCTTTTGAAGCCTGTTTTAATGTAATTAAACGTTCAATAAAATAATAGACAGCAAAGGCAAACATTACTGCCAGTACAATCATTATTGGGCCACCATATTTAGCCATTTCCCATAAATTCATTTCGGCTGGCGCAGCGGTAGCAATTGGTGCAAGATTCGGTGAGGCTTGCAAAATAAGCATTAAGTTCATAAAAAATTATTGTTAATTAGATGAGCTGATAATAATCGTAAATGAGATAGTGTTGAATAAAAAAACAGTGACTAACAAATTTCGTACCGTTTTATTTTGAATTTGTTTTGGAATTCACTCGGTATAAAATTTATTTATTCTATAACAACTGCTTTTTATACCTTTTTATTGTGTCTTCGAGTCCTAAATAAAGTGCATCGGCCACGAGAGCATGTCCTATTGACACTTCTTCGAGCCAAGGAATCATTGTGTGAAGATAATGAAGATTTTCCAAACTCAAATCGTGACCTGCATTGAGACCAAGTCCAAGTTTTTTTGCTAATTTGGCAGCTTCCACAAATGGTTCAACTGCCATTTTTCTATCTTTTGAATAATCGGTGGCATAGGGTTCGGTGTAAAGTTCTACTCTGTCGGTTCCTGTTTTGGCAGCAAATTCAATGTTTTTAAGGTTTGTATCTACGAATATTGAAACCCTAATCCCAATGTTTTGAAGTTCTGCAACTATTTCTTGCAAAAAATCTAAATTCCTAACAGTGTCCCAGCCGGCGCTTGAAGTAATTGCTTCAGGTGGGTCGGGCACTAAGGTTACTTGGTGCGGTTTTACAGCTTTTACAAGTTTAATAAACTCTGGAGATGGGTAACCTTCAATATTAAATTCAGTTTTGATAATTGATTTTAAATCCCATACATCCGAAAAACGTATGTGGCGTTCGTCGGGGCGGGGATGAACGGTAATCCCTTCGGCGCCAAATCGCTCGCAATCTAGTGCTACTTGGCAAACATTAGGAGTATTTCCACCACGTGCATTGCGAAGGGTTGCGATTTTATTTATATTAACACTCAGTTGAGTCATTTTTAATAGAGTTTGAAATTTTTGTAGTTTTGCAATAGGAATTCTTCTAAAAAAACATTTGCAGGTTTCATTTTCATTTAGTTCCTTTGCAATGTGTTTGAAAGTTTAAAAATATATTTTGCACAAAAATAGCTAAAATTATTTGATAGACTATCAGTAGTTGTTTAACTTTCAGTTATTTTAAGTAGAAATTGATACTGATTCATATTAGTAATAATTTTAAAATCAAAATCTTACATTTCTAAAAAAATATTATCGTACAAAAATATTAAATCAAAATGAGAATAGCCGTCTTTGGAAATACTTATCGCACAGTGATATTGTCGCATATCAAAGTAATGTATGAATACTTCAAAAACAAGGATATTACACTAATGCTCGACAAGGAACTTTTTGTTTTTGTGAGTGAAAATGGTAATTGTTGTATGGAAAATACTGTTATTATTGAGAACGATGATTTTGT
The DNA here is from genome assembly GCA_903911085.1 of uncultured Bacteroidales bacterium. GTDB lineage: Bacteria > Bacteroidota > Bacteroidia > Bacteroidales > Paludibacteraceae > Paludibacter. The sequence goes on from CAIWCC010000124.1 coordinate 18,282, forward strand.
GGCCGATTTAGCATTTAGTATTGGAGGAGATGGCACATTTTTAAATACTGCAGCACGAATTGGTCGCAAGCAAATACCAATTTTGGGAATAAATACTGGTCGTCTTGGTTTTTTGGCAGATGTGCCAAGTGAAGATTTATTATCGGCTTTGGAGGCAATTCTATCAAAACGTTTTTTTGTTGAGGAAAGAACGTTGATTTTTGTAAATACATCTGATGGTACACTTTTCGATTATCCATATGCACTCAATGAAATTTCTGTTCAAAAGCAAGATAGTTCGTCAATGATTAGCATCAATGCTAGCGTAAATGGCGAAATGGTACATACATATCAAGCCGATGGATTAATTGTGTCAACTCCAACAGGCTCAACTGCTTATTCCATGAGCGTTGGTGGTCCGCTAGTTGCTCCTCAATCGCAAACTTTCATTCTGTCGCCTGTTGCTTCACATAGTTTAAATGTACGACCGCTTATTGTTCCCGATTCGTGGACAATTGATTTGGAAGTTAATAGCCGTAGTCAGTGTTATTTAGTGGCATTGGATGGTCGCTCAAAAGTACTCGGTCAAAGCACAAAATTGAAAATCACCAAAGCCGATTATACCATTAAAGTAATTAAACAGTTGAATCATACATTTTTCGATACATTAAAAAATAAATTGATGTGGGGAGTAGATAAACGAAATAAGTGAATTGTTGGTATTTGTTAACGCGTAGATAAAAATGTGTTTGATTAAACATTCCAGAATGATAAAAAATGCAGCACTTTCAATAGGATTTGATGCTTGTGGAATAGCTAAAGCAGATGAATTAAGCGACGATGCTGAGTTTTTGCAATCATGGCTTCAAAAAGGAAATCATGCCGAAATGAGTTATTTAGCTCGCAATTTCGAAAAACGCACCGATCCACGAAAACTTGTCCCCGAATGCAAATCGGTGGTAGTAGTTTTGTTGAATTATTATCCTAAACAAATTCAAAATACTATTGCACCTCAAATTGCCAAATTTTCTTACTCAAAAATTGATTATCATTTGGTAATGAAGTTGAAATTGAGAGAGTTAGAGAGACAAATTTGTGATTGTTATGGACATGAAAGTGTATCTGATAATCAACATGTTTTTGTAGATTCGGCGCCTGTACTCGAACGTCGGTGGGCAGAACGGGCTGGATTAGGTTGGCTCGGAAAGCACACACAATTGATACATCCAGGTTTAGGTTCTTACACTTTTATTGGAATTTTAATGCTAAATATAGATGCTGAATACGATGTTCCAATACGCAATAAGTGTGGAAATTGTACTCGATGTGTAGATGCATGTCCCACACAGGCTATATCCAATGGTTCACTCGATGCACGCAAATGTATTTCTTATCAAACCATCGAAAATAAAAACGAAATTCCTTCTGAACTTCACACAAAACTATCAAATTGTATTATTGGTTGCGATATTTGTTCAGATGTGTGTCCTTGGAATAAAAAATGGTCGAAACCTCATAGTCATGAGGAACTTGCACCCATTTCAGAAGTTTTGGGATGGGATATTGCGAAATGGCAAAATCTTTCAAAAGTTGATTTCGATTCGGCTTTCGGAAATTCTGCTATTAAGCGTGCTGGATTTCAAAAAGTGAAGCAGATAATTGCTTTAACAAAGCCAGAAAAATCAGAAATAAATGTTGAAAATTTGGATTTGTAATTGTATTTTCAAAATCAAGCAAATAATTTTGACTTATTTAAAAGTGGAAGCTTCCAAAATTTAGTTTCCGCGAAATGAAAGGAAAAGTGACGATAATGAATAAATTAAAACAGCCACAACCCACGAATTTGAATTTGTAAACATTAAATATGCTGCCATTATTAACAGTAAGCTGGCAAATAAACCGCTGCGTGACAATCTTTTGGATCGTAAATCGACAATTGAGTTATCGAAAGCAATTGTGGCTTGAAGGAAGATGAGAATCGCAGCACCTACTGAAAAAATATACGGTGCGTAGCTGATTTTAAATAATTGAAGTACTGCACCGGTAATTGTAATTGTGCCTCCGCTTATAAAAAGTAATTGAGAAAGTTTTTTTTGCATTATTCTTTAATTATAAAAATATCTTCATTTCTATTTTTCATATAATATTTTTCCCGCGCGAATTTTTCTAAGTTTTCTTGATTAGATTGAAGTTCATTTTTCTTTTGACGATTGGCTTTAATTTCATCTTGATAGAATTTTAACTCTTTTTCCATTCGATTAATTTTTTGTGCACTTCTCCACCTTTGAATTAAACTATGTTCATCAAAAAAAGTAACGAAAACAGCAAAAAATATAATTACAATCAGATATTTATTTAAAAATATTGATTTTAAAATTTTCTCTTTTTTCTCAGTTTTAGGCATAATAAAACAATTTGAAAATTAATTGAATGTATATCAGTAATATATGGCTGTATTGCTATTGCTCCAAAAGAAAATGTTTCTATTCTAAAGAGTATTCAAAAAATCATTTTTTTACATATTAGCAATTTACGGCAAAGATAATCAATTATTACGAAACAGCTTTTTTTTGATGAAAATAATTGATGTTAATGAATTTTTGAAATAACTATCAATATTTAATTATGAAATTAAAATACTGTTTGAATCTATAATTTGTTGATTGTTTGGTAATTATCTGAAAGAATAACCTTCATCATTGGTCTATAATAATCCCAAAAGAAACTGATGCGTTCTTGAGCATTACTTTGGTAGAAAAAAATGTTTATATATTCAATCCATTTGAATTTTGCAGATTTTAGACCGATGGGATTGTCGCAAAAATCGCCAGCAAAATAATGAAATTTATAGTCGGTGCTGTCATGTTCTATAGCAGCAGGAAATGTTTCAGGAATTCCATATTGTTTCAATAAAGCTCTTCCAACTGCATTTGGTGAGAGTTTATAAGTAGAAACCACCTTGTTATTGGTATTTGTAGCAATTATATCAAACCAGAATGGATATTTCATTTCGGCTGGCAAATTGTATTTTTTTGTATAGATATTTGATGTGTGAATGATAGGAAGTTCAATTTCTAAATGGGTTTTGTTTTCAAGAATTTCAATTTTATCGTCGTCCCTCACAAATACGATTCCAGAATTATGAAACGGCCATTTGTGGTTGTGCTGAGTAAGATAATTTCTTTTCAACCATTTTGGCAACTCTTTGTTTTTTATTGTGTCGAGCGTTTCGTAATATCTTCCAACCCAGCCTGTCCATTGCATTTCAAATTCTTTTTCAAATTCACGTCTTATGTTTGTAGCAGTAGGAGAGGCTATTACATTGAATTCTGTGATTATGAGTTTTTTCTTTTTTTTCATTTTCTGAAGCAGTAAAAACTCATTATGTGTCATACCACCATAAATTTTTTTGGTATGTTCCATCGAATTATCAATTTTGTTGTTTTTGTAAGGCGCAACGTTTGGATAGCGTTCGTACCATTCGCCATCATAAATGCCATAAAGGTCGGTATAATAGGCCATGTCTGAATTGCTGACAAGCGAGTCCAATGAAATTTCGTTGAATGTATTAAAGTCTTTTGTTTTGTACAACCCACTATCGTTCGGAAAAAATCCAAAGTAATCAATTTTGTGATTATGAGGCTGGTTATTTTTATTATTGTATTTTTCGTTGATTAATAGCCAACTTAGTGAAATATGCTCCTGTGTTTTTGTTTCAAGTACAGTTTTATCTAAAATAAGTACATCCATTTGTTTTTCTGAGCTGAAAAACCAACTAACGTACAATATTATTGGACTTAACAACAATAACAAAAAAATGATTCCAAATATTCTTTTTATCATAAAGCTAATTCTACGTTACCTCAATATTAATCACCTCAAATCTATACCATTATTTTACCAAAAGTTTATTTGCAAAAATTCTTCCACCAACCTCACTTACAATGAAATACAAACCCAGATGTAATTTTGAAATGTCTAAAGTATAAGTCTTTTCGTTTAGTATTTGTTGATATAGCATTTTGCCGGATAAATCAAAAATCCTTATTGCGCTGATGTTAAGTTCTGAATTTAAAGTTACAAAGTCCTTCGCCGGATTGGGGTATAGTTTAACTAAACTTACTTTACTACCAGTGCCTTGATTAGCTTCATTTTTTGTAACATTCAAATATACAGTTGTGGGTTTGGATAGGCTTTGACCATCGAATATACAATACCTGAAATTATCGGTGCCATCGTAACCTGATTTTGGCAAATAAATAAATGAACCATCTGGGTTTAAGTCCACAAATCCATTATTAGGTGCATCCAAAAGAACTGCTATCAACGTTTCACCGTCTACATCAAAATCATTTTTTAGTATGCCTTCTGATGTTGATATTGTATAGGGATATTGTTTGGAGCTTAAGTCAAAAGTGTCGGGGCAAGCAATGGCAATGCTATTAAAATCAGACATTTGATTGTAGGCTGTCCAATATGATGTTTTAAACTCCTCCGTCACATCTCCGTCAGTAACTGTTTGCCAAGTTGGCCATGTGAACCTTGTGTCGGTTTGATATAATTTGTTTTTATACTGAATACTCACCGCAATTCCATCCGACACTTTGGTTTCGGGGTCTGGAGTGGTTTTATTGTCATGAAATACACGCATTTGCGATGGGTCGACAAATTGCAACAACGTCCAAGGAATGCGAATGCTAATTTTATTGTCATAAATTGTTACCGCATCTTTCGACGAAATAGGCTGAAAACTTCTGTTAATGCTCAAATTACCAATAAATTGCACATCTGAAACACTAGAGTTGTTTTTCCAACGTACCAAATTCCAAGGTGCTCCATTTGTAAGGGTCGATTGAAATTTTTGATTTGCATTTGTCATTTTGTGCCATATACCAAACAAATCATAAGCTTCGGTAACATACAATTCTGCTGAATGCTGAGTGATATGTAATGCAAATTCGGAACGATTTGGTAAAACGGATGATCCGTTTGGCAACAGTGATTCACCAAGATTGGCACCGTAAGTATCAAAAGCTATCCAACATTCGCCAAGCACGTCCATTGTTGATTTCAAACCAATTTCCATTTGAAAGAAATCAAAATTAGCAAGTGCCTTAATGTCTTTAATTTCGGCATCAGCATCGAATGTTTTCCAAGGAATATATGTGTCTTTTTTTGTGAATTTAACTAATCCAAAATTTTGTTCGGCAGAAGTAATATTATGCCACAAAATTCTGTTTAAGAAATCTGTTGGATCATTAATCCATGTTTTTTTAAACCATTCATCTATCCACGAAAATTGAATTCCACCGCCTGCATTTGCTGTTTTAATATTATTGAGTAATCGAAGGTTTGTTTCACCTTGTTTTAATTCATCAAATCCACCATGATTCATTCCATTGGAAGTGTAATGTGCTACACCCCAACTGGATGGCACGCCGTATTCGGCAATGATTAATGGATATTTGGGATAGTGTTTTTTTAAATCGGTGATATATCCTAAATAGCTATTTGGACCAAAATTATCTCTGAATTGCTGATATTTAGTTTCTTTGCCAATAAAATCGGGGTAATATGGATAAGCGTGGTAGCTTATAAAAAAACCTGCTGGCGCATCTATTACATTCACTTTCGACATGTCTACACACACGGTATCTTCGGTTCGGTTGGGTTCTTCGGGGTGTGTTATTGGGTCAAGTGTTGGCCACGATGAAACGCTTACAGGACGCTCATTATCATAATGTTCACTTTCATATTCTAACAAATAATCGATGTTTTTTGTCCACCAAACTTCGGTTGCTGAGCCACCATTAATTGCAAAATGACTTCCAGTAAAATTAGTTACTTCTTTGTGGTTTTCGTTTGTAGTGAGCACTTCATCAGGGTAAACTTCACGTCCAATTATATAACCCAAATTCCATTTTGATACATCGGCTGTGTATTTTCCGTATGCTTTACCATATCTAAAACCAATTTCTCTTTTTCCATGAACACAGTCGAGGTTTTCTTCAATTTCTACTCGAAAAGTATCCGACATTTGATACAAATCGTTTTTGTAACCTTCCATTTCCTCATTGAGCCACACACCTTGAAAAAAATACAAAGGATGTTGAGGATGATTTAAATTGTATGTTTTCAGTTCTTCGTAAAATAGAGGAAAATGTAAAGTGTATATTCTAATACAATTAAAACCTGCTTGTTTTATTTCGCTAAACCAACGACTATATTGCTCCTTTGAAGCCAATAATTCGCCTGGATATGTGCCAGGTTTTGCAATTCCAAGATTTACGCCTTTGATGAAAAATGGAATATAACTTGTTCCATTCCAGATAGTAAGTTGTGTACTGTCGACCGAAAACGGCACAGCCACAGTATTCTTTGCTTCTAATTGTAAGCTCAATATACTAATTAGTACAAAAAGAAAGACTAACCTAAGATTAGATTGAAGAATGTTATACATTTTACTTATAATTGTTTGATTTGATAACCTATTGGTGATTTTTTTCGTTCAAAACACGTTTAACATCCTCTGCATATTTTCTGTCTATTTCGGCGATGTGCATCAAAAACCACTTTCGCATAAAAACTATTATTTGGTCAATTAATACTGAGTTTTTATACGTTTCAGCTATTTTAAACTCCTCAATTTTTTTCTTGAAAAACTTATGTTGTAATATGTGTGAATCAAAATCAGCATAATTTGATTTAATGAGTAGCGCCTCTTCAGTTCTGAAATGTATATTCGTGTATTTTTCTAACTCTAAAATGGAATCCTTCATTTTATTGCACAAGATATCTTCATTATTCATAGCTTTCAATTTATCAAACAAATCAAAGAATCCTGCATGTTGCTTGTCTATTGGTTCAATACCAAGCGAATAGCTATCGTTCCAAGTTTGATTTATGTTTGTATCGTTTGTTAAGCTAATGTCTGTTTGTGTCATAATCTTTATAAATGGAGCATTTTGTAAAAGTTTATTTTGATTTTGTAAATCCAGTTCTTGTCATATTTCCCCAACCATTTTTACTTTTTCTGAAAAAGAAATCGAAATTTCCTGATAATGAAAAGAACATATTCAGTGGTTGAAAAATTATCATTTCAAGAAACATGAGCAAAATAGATTGAGATATATAACCTGCACCTTTATATCTATTGTAAGTGTAAGCTTCAAAAAAAATTGAAAATAGCGAGTACGACATTGAGAACGTTAGTACAAAAAGCAATAAAGTGAGAAATACCTGAATATTTAATAATCCAAACAATGATATAAAGAATACATAAACTATTCCAAGTGATTGAATGATTGGGGCCAACCACTCAAATATAACCCAGTATGGAAAACTTAACATGCCAATTAAACCATATTTTGGATTCAAAAACATTTTTTGGTGTTTTCGTATCGTATCTATCCCACCACGCGTCCATCTGTTTCTTTGACGTGATAGAATTTTCAATGACTCAGGCACTTCAGTCCAACATAGAGGATCGGGAATGAATGCAACTCGGTATTTCTTTTTCTCCACATCGTGCATATATCTGCGCAATCTCACCACTAATTCCAAATCTTCGCCAACAGTTGTTTTGTCGTAACCACCTACTTTTATTACGCGTTGGCGATCGAAAAGGCCGAATGCACCTGATATTATTAGCAATCCGTTCAGTCTGCTCCAAGCCATTCTACCTAACGTAAAAGCTCTAAAATATTCTAGTACTTGAAATTTTGCCCAAATATTTTTTGGATAATTTACTTTAGAAATCCTTCCATCGGTAATTTCACACGAATTGGCTATGCGAACCACACCACCCGATGCTATTACAATATGTTTGGAGTCATCAATAAATGGTTTTACCATTTTCAAAATTGCATCTGGCTCAATAATGCAATCAACGTCTAATGCTAAAAACAATTCATTTTGCGAAATGTTTATTCCAGCGTTCAATGCATCAGCTTTACCACCATTCTCTTTATCAATTATTAGCAAATGATTGTATGCTGGATTAAGTGACTGGTAAATTGCTTTGATATTGGCACATGGTATTTTTAACTCATAGGCGCGTTCAACTTTTACCAAATCAAAATAATTAATCACCTTGTTTAGGCTGTCATCCTTACTTCCATCGTTTACAATTATTATTTCAAAATCTTTGTATTGTAAAGCTAATAAGCATTTTATGTTGTCTATTATTGTTTTTTCTTCGTTGTAGGCAGGCGCAATTATCGAAACAGTTGGTAATTTTTCATAAGACAACATGCCTTTATAATTCACATATTTATTTTTGCTGGAGTATTTTCGTAGTTCCAATACAGAAAATGCTGCCGTGAAAATATACATTGTGAATAACGCGCAAGCGTAAATAAAGAAAATTGAATTTATTATCTCAATATAATATGCTAAATTCATACTTTTATACTAAATTAAAATCTAAAACTTGCAAACATGAATGTCTTATCAGTAAGTCATTAGAATGTTTGAATCTTTCAACGCTTGTTAAATCAATGTCTAATAAAACTCGTATTGCTTCAACTTTAATAGGTAATGATTTGTTTTCGACTACCCAATTTAAAAATTTTATTTTTTCAACCGTGTTTTTGTAGTTTACAATTTGTTGAACAATAAGTAATTGTGCTTTTTCGGTTGCAATTTCAAATGTGTACATTAGGAAATCATAATCTGATTGTTCATCTGCAAATGAAATAAATGTCAAAAAAGCCTCTTCGCTTACAAATTCGTTTATATTGCTGATTTTCATTTTTATTTCACTTTTTAACTCTTTGCGTTTGTTGATACGTGCAAGCATAATGCCCAAACCAGAGATATGAGTATTTTCAGAATTTATAAGATCAAGATAATCAATATTTTTTGTTTTCATTTGGAGTATTGTCTTAACCATGATATTAATATCCCAAATTGTAAGTTTTATTTTATATTCATTCAAAAAATGGAGACTGTCATACATTCCTAATTTAAGTATTGAAACCAATGCTTCGGTATGCAAAACATTGTTTTTTCTGTTGACAAGTTTTAAAATGTAATTATCATAACCTTCGAGTTGAAAATCAGAAATGATTTTTAATGCAAACAACTTGTGTCGCAACAGTGGTGAGTGCAAATAGGCAAAGATTAGATAATCATATTTTAACGAAGTTAGAAATTGCAAATTGCTTATTCGTCCGTCACCAATAATTTGAACATTTACCTTTCGTAACAAATTTAAAAACACACGTTTTTTATAATCGCTATTTAATAAATGCTTAATTTTTTGAATTTCGTTTCTTCTTTTTTCACGCGTATATTCGGCTTCTGAGAACATAAATTCAAACTGATTTTCTGCAAATAAATTAAGGTATTTATTATAAATCTTTTCCCGTCTGTTTTTACTTATATAATAATATGACATGTAAGCCGAAATAATAACAAACGCCATTATAAATACAAAAATAAGATACTCTACAGCATATAGCCATGTAGGTATATCTTTGGTCATTTGAAATATAGGATTGAAAAGCTTTTCTGTACCAAAAGAAACATGCGGAACTTTGTAGAAATAAAATCCTCCTAAAAATATAAGAAATAATCCCAAAAGAAACCCTCTGAGTAGAAAATATCTCAAATATAAAGTAACAGTTTTCATTGGAATTAAGAATTTTGGGTGTAATAAGTCAAAAGCATGAAATTCAGTATTAAATATTTTATCTTAGTCTAATTTTATATCCCAAATCAATTGTAAATCTGTTTCTATAAGGTTTTGTAGCGTCATATTCTTCACTGATATACCCAAGACCTATGCGAAAGTCTGAAATCCTATTCAACATAAAATTTTTCTCAACTTTTATTTTATAAGCATTCAGCTGGTTGAAACTACTTATTGCCGAGTTTGCAAAAATGTCATCGGGCGAATTACCAAATCCGAGTTCAAGTCCCCAATAATTAAGTTCGTTTTTTCCAAAATACTTATAAGTACCTATCAAAGTCAGCGATTTAGAACTTTTTTGTGTCACATAAAATGGACGAATATCCATAAAGTTTCTGCCAAAATACTTTCCCAAATGCCCAGTAAATATGAAAACTTGTGAATTTTGATATCCCATAAAACGCATACCTAATGATGCTTCTCTTTTATATTTTAAAGGAAAATAATATTCAACGCCTAATCGATGGCGAGGGAAAAGAATAGAACCAATCGAATAGTCATAATTAAAATAAAAATACTGTTCTCTCACCATTTGCAAATAGAAATCAGTACCAATTTGCAAGTCGTTTTTTCCAAATCTATTGGCCCAATTTATATGTGGTGCCAAGGTATGTTGTCCCAATTGGAACGAATATCCCAAACTGCCAAGATGTCGAGAAGGATCGTTGTCGAAAACATCGAGACTATAGTTTGCCGACACGATATGCGTGTTGCGTTTTATTAATAAGCTGTTGTATAGGCTATTAAATGGTTCTTGCTTCAGCATTAATTTGTTTTTGGGCGCTTCGGCTATTTTAACTCCTTCTGAGTATGCTTTTAATTCAGTATAAGCAATAAGTCTTTTTTTGAGAATGTCAGCTGAGGAATAATTGTTTTGTTCGGCAATGTTGCAACTTTCCAGAAGCAAATCATATTGGTGAGAACGCATTAATATATTAGTCCAAGTTTCGTATAAATCTGCCTGTTGGTAGTTTATTGATTTTGCTTTTTTAATATAAATTAAAGCACTGTCATTTTTTAGTTGCCACGAATATACATTGGCAATAAAAACCATAATATCACCACGTTTAGTATCGGTACTTAGCGCATACTTGGCAATTTTAATGGAATTGTCAAATTGTTGGTTTTTGGATACTGCTATAGCTGATGAGAATATTGAATCGGTATTTTGCTGTGCATTAATGATTTGTACGGAACAAAAAATAAGAATATAAATATATAAAACAGTTTTCATAAAATCATATAGTTAAATTCATTGAAAAGGTAATGTTGCAATTTCATCTGTTATTTTATGGGGATCGAAAGGTTTGTTAACTATCAAACTAACACCAAGTTGTTTTGCCTTTAGAATGTAAGATGGTGTAACAATTTCAGTAAAAAACCAAACAGGAGCAACTATAAGTTTTGTGGTTCTGATATATTGTATTAGTTCAATACTCGAAATACTTGTTGTTCCACCATCCAAAAGTATTAATTTACATGTTGTTGAATCCACTTTTTCATTTATTTCCCGTATTGATTTACAAATAGTTATATTCACATTCATCATTTTTCTTTTCAAAAGTATTAAAAACAAATGGGGAAACAATACATCATCCGAGATAATTGTGATATTTAGGTTCATATATTTTTTTTGCTTTTAGAGTTCACTCTATAAGAATCTATATTTTTTAAACGTATCAATTTAGATTTGGTTTATAAAATTTAAACAAAAGTACAAATAATTTACATCAAAATTCGATTTTGTTGAACTTTAGTAAGTGAAATGTCTTTTTCTTTTTCATTTATTATGCATGAGTCTAGTAAAGCTGTAATAGTGGTTTTGGGGAATGCTTAAATTTAAATTCATTGATTTTATTGGGTGTTTATTTGAAAAGTTCGCTTGTTGAATTGCTGTTCTTATAATCGCAAAATCAAATTATACGCATTTTAAAAACAAATTGTACATTTTTCAACCTACCACACACAAACAAAATAGGCAGCCGTTAATACAGCTGCCTATTTATCATTTAAAAACTATTTAAATACTACTTAATCATAGCTTGAATACTTCTCAATCTGTGGTATCCGTCTAACATATCCCCTATCTATTCCAACTAAAGCGCGCGACAAAGTGCGAAGCATTGCAGGGATAACGTCCTGAATATAGAAGTCACGCGGCCTGAGTGTGAAGTCAATCGATATTATTTCCTGCTCACAAATATCACCGCCGTCAAGCTTAGCATTTGCCCAAAACCATGTAGCCGCCGTAATTGGATCATTATGCTTATAAGCGTTCTTAATAGCTGCCGCACCACGTCCCCATGGCAAAGGCGACGGATGGAATATAAGCGTACCATGTACTGGGTCACTCAGTTCTTCATTATCTAACTTAGTGGTTAGTAGTGGCGCAATGGCCAAATGCTTTAAGAAATAACTGCCGTCATCAACGGTATGCCCAAGTGTGACAACTAACTCGTGCGCTGCAATATATGCTGGAGTCGTTTTATCGCCCAAAATTGCTATTATCATACGTTTGCCCCTCCTGTATATTTAAAGGCCTGTACAGCCCTGAAGTGACCACCGTAACCGCTTGAGCAGCCTGTTGACCCATCTTTGAAAATCTTACCGGATTTCTCCCTAGATTTCAAGATAGATGCTGCGCTTCTTGTCTTATTTGCTCCGTAAAGGCTCGCTCCTGTTTGAACCCAATACTTTGAGTGCCGCAGCGCACCGCAAAGCTGTGGGTGCGAGGTATGAAAGAACGTAACGAACTTATGCCCACACCTTCCCCGGCCTTGTAGGTGATATTCTCCAATTGCGTTTAGAAACTTAGTTCCTACACCTGCACCTTGCCACTCGGGCATTACTACCAACCGCGTGGCTCTGTAGGCCTTAGCAGTAAATAACGGCGCAACTGCAATATGGCAAACCGGTACATTGTCAATCATTCCAACAAAATACTCAGCGGCTACTGGTAGCGGTAAATCTAAATAGTAATGAGGTTTAAAATGTCTGAATACACTTCCTTTGACTTTATAAATCCGAAGGGTAAGCTCTGGGCGTTGCCGAAGACAGTCACGCGTAAAGCGTGCCTCCGTAGTATCGTAAATCCAATCAGGTTGTAGCCATTCGATAATATCATAGTGGCATGATAACAATACTATTTGCTTTCCAGTCCGCTTCCACGCCTTTGAAAATGCACCTGCGCCAACTTTGGCAATCTGTCTATCGATAACGCTGGTAAACTCATCCACCACCACTTTATCAGGTTGCTCACAAATAAGCCGTGCCAATCCAGCCCGGAACTTCTCACCATTACTCAACATGCTAAATGGTCGAAGCCATGACGGGACGTCACCCAGCCCAACAGCTGAGAGCGCACCCGTTACCATATTGAAATCGCCATCAGGCGCAATACAGTCCACAATTGGCTTATCGCTATCCCAACCCTTATACAGGTCGTGAATCTCAGTACCGAATATCTTATTCCCAATACTCGTTTTACCGCTCCCGGACGCACCCACAATAAGCCCTATTTTCCAATCAAAGTCCTCAATTGGTAAATTGGCCACGTGTTCCCAGTTACACCCATTTTCGGCATTAAAAAGGCTTTTTATCCTTGCTGCCCGATAACTATCGTAATCGCTGCAGCGATGTTTTACTTCCACTATCATACCACCACAATTTTGAGGGTTAAACCTTGCTCCTTGAGCTGTTCGTAGATGCGCTGTTGGTCTTGCTCATCCACCGCAGTAACGATAACGGCGTACTGCGCTTTGTAATTAAATGTTTTACTCATTTTTTTGTTTATATAATTAATAATACCTACTTTTGTACCGCTTCTCAGGCAAATAAAAAAAAGGTGCACAAACACCAACTTCAAAGGCATTTAAGCCTTCGTCGTGGTGTTTGTGCACCTTTACTATTCGGTTATGCCTGAGAAACTAACCGCGTGGAGACGGAGGCTTTTTATTACCTCCGGTATAGTTTAATGAATTTATAAAGAATAAAGCGCGCTAACAGAACTCAATTCAACCGTCCCAGTACCAACTACAACAATATATATGCTTACAGATGTTGTTTCTGCTGGTATAGTTAATTCGTCTAGCACAATTGTCTGCACATCAGTTATATATCTATTTACGTCTGCGCTAGTTGTAATATTGCTCGATGATGTAAATGCTCTCATTGATATTGAAATTTGTCCATTTGTAGATATATTACCAGAAACTTTTACCTTAGCTCTAACTTTTACTTTTCCGCCTGGAATAATAGTATTTACAGAGGTCTGAAAAGAATATTGATTAGTTGTTTCAAATTCAAATTTTTGAGCAAAATAACCATGTCCTAGACTTACTTTAGTTGTTGTAACCGTTCCTAATCCACCGCCAGAATTTTCCCACCAGTCTGCCAGACCGTTATTGTCACCTACAAAATGAGGATTGTGAATTATACTTAATCCAGCTAACCTTTTAGCTCCATTGAAAAAAGGCATTAACGACCTGGCTAGCTCTTTGCCAATTACAGCGTCTCCAATTTCGTTGGGATGGGTGCCATCCCCTGTAAATATCGGATTAAGTCCAAAATTAGCACCGTCAGAATTTGGATTGTTAATGATGTTGGATACATCAGATAGTAATATAATATTTGAATTTTTTAATGACCTTTCGTGAAGTAACTTATTTATTTGAGCCACCTCAATATTATAATTAGACCTTGGAAATACAGGTATTGAAATAACGACTTTACCTTTACTAAGTATTAAGTCCCATATTTTAAAAATATCACTGGCAATTTCGGAGCTAGTTGAACCTACAGCGAAACCATTGGTTCCACAACATACAATTACGGCATCTGCATCTGAATTAGCAGCTGCATTTGCATAGCCAAGTTCATATAATTCATAAGCTGTTTTTCCCGATTTCGCAAAAGTAGCAACAGTATTCGACATGTGACTAAGTTCAAATGGTGCATCTAATATTGCATTTGCGACATTCCACCACCCTACTGTTTTGGTTCCAACAACGTATTGGTTTAGCTCCACAATGCTGTCGCCAAGAAGTCCGATTTTCTCGAATTTGTTTTTATAAATTGAGTAGATATTTAGATCTTCAACTTTTCTTATACCGTAATTATCCCAATCATTTTGATGTGCAGAGATGTCAAATGCAAAACGGTTATCCCAATCTAATAAAATTTGAAATTCTAAGTCACCATAATTAATTTTATTAAATGTATAATACTTTTCTCCCTCGGCATCTGCATCCTGAGTATGATCTAATGCAGCAATTAATTTACCTTGTGAAATATCATAAAGGTATGCGTATATTTTAAATTTACCTACCTCATTAAAACCATAATTAATACCAATTAAAGTAAAATATCTATCTCTATAATTACCTTTTACAGATATTTTTCTAACAAAATTTGAAATTCTATAATCAACCGCGACGTTAAAAATTGTCAAAGTTTTAGCCAGCGATGCTTTCGTCGCCACATCCGCCGGAAAACTATTCAATCCTGTACTCTTCCACGCACTTCCATTATACGAATACACAAACCCCAACGAAGTCACCATTGCAGCCCACCCTTGCACCGCATTTGGATATGTAGTAGCCAAATCGGCAAAGTTCGCCACTGGGCTTTGCCAAATAAGCGATTTAGCCACTGAGTTCACATTATCATTCACTTCCTTCACCTTATTGGTGATGTCGGTTAAGGTATCAAAAAATTCACCTTTTTGAATAGAAAACAAGCCAGTACGAGAAGCCATTGTGGCTATTTTGTTGAGAATACTTTGAATAGTTGCCATTGTATTTTTTTTGAATTAGATTGGACAAGAAATAGTATTAATTTTGTAGGCTTCACTACCTACCACTGTATCAGTATCAAATTCAATACCAACCTCAAGTCCTTCTACGTAGGTTTTAAAAGCTGCCAAGCGCGCCTCATAATCTGTCACAGGCATAGTTGCCATTTGCAGCGTATCAATGGCCGCATAAGTTCCAAAAGCTAAACGACCATTATGTACATGTGGATAGCCATCCTGCAACACACCTGCAATTGTCTTATTAATCGTTACGGTCAACGACCGCTGTTTTCCTGTATTTGCCATATTATTTTGCTATATATTGATAGTATGAATCTGATGTTGGATAAATACTTTCCACTGATGTTCTAAAGTAATTAGCACCAGTTACTACAACTTCTAAAGGTATAGTCACTAAAGTTTGATTTACCGGTATTTCGGCTGAGAATTCGGCAAATGTGCCTGAAATCATTGCTGTAGTTGAGTATAATCGAACAATTCCATCGATCGACAACGCACTTTTTACGGCGCTACTAGCGGATACTACTACCTCATATCCATCGCCGTTCTTTCTACACAAAGCTGATATCAAATTTTTTCCATCGCTTTCACATACGTAATCAGAAAATGCTGCCGTCCAACCCTCGCGAATGTCCTCGCACAAATGATTCGTAAATGCAGCTGCCCAAGCCACTGAGCCAACTTTAAATACATAGCTTCTACCTGCCAGTTTATAATTGTCAAGCAAAGCCTTCAGCCGTATCTCATCCACAAACCCCGTCACCGTCACCAAGAAATCAATCGGTTTTCCGTCCAGTTCCGTAATCAAAGCATCCACATCCAACTCGCGTTTAATATGGTGTTGCAAACTAATCACCGAAGCGTTGGCGTTAACCTTATACTTCCAATCAGGTACCTGAAGCATAAACGCATTATGAGCCGTCTCCACCTCTGAGCTTAACACCCTAGCAAATTCCACCAGCTTAATATCCCGCGTAAACGTGATAAGAAGATTTCGGATAAGTGTATATAAGTTAATTGGCATAATTCGGCACGTATGTTACAGTTATTGTTTGAGCGTTATAAAATCCCGATGCACTCTCAAACTCGCGGGCGTTGCTTAAGTCACCATTCAGACGAACGTCACCCATCACCACATCATTCACTCCAGCAGCTGCCTGAATTGTGTCAGTACATTTTGTGCGATTGAAAGCACCGCCGTATTTAATAGCGTTTAAATAATCATTTACAGCCAAATCAACCGGCTTAGTTCCATCGCTTAACTTCGCACCAATCGAGGTCAAAATTTGAGGATCGTAATAAACCGTCAAATTAATGACCAATTGGTCGGGTGCTAAACTGATAAATTGAAAGTGCGTACCCGCTGCACCTTGCATAGTAATATAACTAGAGAAAGCCGCCAGTTCGTCCGCTGTCAAAGCCACTTTATTGGCTTTAGTAGCAAATACCTGAAGCTTTGTAACGCCAGTAATCTGCCGTTGTCGAATGGTAGTAAATTTCACTATCTGCTTTGTAGCATCAATCACCGCATAATCGTGCCTATAAGTTGCATCATTGTAAACTAAAGCATCGCCCAATTGAAAGGCCTTAGAAATAGCCGTATACCACGGAATTGAGAATTCATGCTTCAGTGCAATAGTAGCCGTAATTTCATCAGCTTTGGCAAAAACAATACTCTCATAAATCCAAATGCAGTATGAAAACACATAAGTCAAAGCACCCTCAAAGCTCGTTTTCGAGAACTGTTCATCCCATGTTTTTGCAGCATCCAACCCATAAACAGCTTGCAGCGTCAAATTCTCAATGAAGCCTTGTCGCGTGGCCGTCAATATTTCTATAAATGTTCTTGCAGTCATATTAATTAGGTAAATTCAATTGATAATTCTTCAAAAAATACTCTTGGTAGCTCTGTTGGCTGAGCGGAGTCGAAGCCAGTAGCCGGCTTAATTCCTTTATTGGCATAATACTCAGAAATTGACCGATTCACCACCGCAGGCAATTGCAGTTCTTGTCCAGGATCTAAATCGTCGGTAACGCTCAATCCATTCAGCACTGCCAACTCAAAAGCACCCTCAGCACTCCCAAGCTCCTGAATAGCTATATCGAAAAATGTTTGTCCTTGTAGTACTTTAATCATAGCTTGCCTCCAATCTTACTGCAGGGATTTTCACTGATATACTTTTCACTCTTTGTCCATCTCTAGTCAACTGGCTACGTATTTCACGTACAAAGCCTTCACTATCGTTCGACTCCACATAATTACTTGCACCTACTCCCGACATCGGGTCTTCTTTTATTTCACCTTTCGTAGCATTGATCAATATCTTTTGATTCTGAAAAGTAACATTGCCAACTACCAAACCACTAGTGATTAGTCCATCCAGATCACGTACTGGAGTAATCACCAATTCCATGTTGTCGTCTAATAATATGCCTGTTGATTTTGCCATTTAAATGTTATTTAATCAGTGTTTAATCTTTTTATCTTCAAAAGTTGATTGAGCTGGCTGTGGCGTTGTTACTGTAAAGACTAATGCCAATGGTGAACCATTTCCAACTACTGGCCATGTGTTCAATTGTGTTTTCAACGCTTGCAAATCGTTATACACTTTTTGCATCCAACTTACCATTTCAGTAATTTTTACCAACCCGTTTTCGCCATCATTAAGAATAATACTATCACAATTGATAAGCATTGATTCGTACTCAGTCGCTTCCACCATCATCCAGTCCTCACTCGTTTCAACCTTCACAGCTAATACGTGCGCTCCAACTTTCGGGAACCTCACTATTCCGTTATTACTGCCTGTAATTGGTCGAAGTCTTACGCTTGGAACTTCCGTTCCATCGTCTTCAATTACGCAGGTACATTCGTCTTTGTCTACCGATTTTACCGTTCCTAATATTGTGGGCTTATTCACACCCATAAATTCAGCCAGTAACTGTCTTACTTCATTTTCCGTCCACTGTGCCATAATACCTAAGCGTTATTTTTTGTCGTCCACCACCGCTATCAAACGAGCCGTCAACCGATTCTACAAAATAGCTCCCATTACGGTCGGGAAACCTTTTATCAATTATTTCGGCCACATATCCATTGTCGAAGTGCGGTTCCAGGAAACAATTTATTTCACCTTTATAACCGCTAAAGTTTTCTGTCTTTTGCAGGTTATTAGCAATTTCCTTCAGTACCGCATCTGGCATTCCGCTTCGTGCTTTCACGTCTTTGGTGGTACTATATTTCTTTTGATCCGATTTTGTGCGCTTCACAGTTCCGGTACTGCTTTTTTCTACCACATGTATAATCACATTCGATTCCACAGTGTCTTTTTTCAACTCATTATCATCTACCGTATTCCAGCCAAGGCGCAATTTTTGTCGTGGTTTTTTAATCCCATATTTGGAAGCTCCCACATAAAGAGAATTGAAATCGAAGTAAACGGATAACAAGCACTCTTTTTGAAACCACTCCAGAACCTTCAACCCCGGACAATTTTTAAACACCACGTTTTTGAGTGGAATATGCGGAATTGCATCCGATAGTTGTATATCTGTGCTAACTATCAAGTCCGTCAATATCTGTCGTACCGTTATACTCTTATAACTTTTATTGAAAATCTTATCTTTTAGTTGGTAATTATAACCTTCGCATTCTAAGACTAACGGTTTAGCGTAATTAATCCGCTTTATAAATCCTTTAAATCGACGCGTATTGTTGCCATCGTAACCCAATAGAACTTCAACTTTATCACCTTCTTTAAATACCGTTCTTTTATCATCACTTAAGCTTGTAATTGCTTGTTCGGTACTTCCGGAAGAATAATTAGTAATTACAGTGCCATTATTCCGGATATATGTTTTCAATGGCAATGATATGCTACAAGTATCCGTAAAGTTCGACACGCTACACTTCCACTTCACAGCACTCGGCTTTATGTTGGTATAATTGCCTATCGTTATTTTACTTGTCATTAAAAAACACATGCTACTTTAATGTTAAGGTGTCAATAAAATCAGTTTCGCAAACCATTGTAAACGGGCGCATTCTAATATGCTTACCTTCCTGTTCAGGGAACTCCAGACTTTCAATAGCAATTCGGTTCTCACCAGGCATAAATATTTCGGCAAGCGCATTATCCAAATACACTGGCGAAGTACTTTCGTAAAGTGCTTTCATTCGCCACATTTCGGCAGTGGGGAAACCCCTTGTTTCGCTTATCAATACACCTTTGATATTAAAAACGTAATCGCCAATCTGAAACTGTTCTTTTATTGTTCCGGCTCGTTCGCTCACAGCTGTGCGTATTATCGTTTTCTTACTTGTTACCCTTATAGTGGCACAGGCTATTTTTAAGTTATATTTATCGTTCCTAAGCGTGATGGGCAAAAATACTTCTCGCCCATTTATCATCTCCTTTATTTTAATTCCATTTATCTCGTCATTGGTTGCTTCCTTATCGCCAACCCTATAAGGCAACATCGATGATAAACCACGATTTGCATCCCCAATGTGATACGGTTTCTGGAAATATGTATTATATACCTCTATCAGGTCAGTGCTTATATGGCTCATATTGCTTGTGCTCCTTGTGTTACAACTCTGGCAAACATCTCAAGCATCTGACTCTCTATGTCATGCTCACCAGCCTTTAAGTTGGTAGTATGTATGTTAATATAATCCAAAAATTTCTGAATAGTAATGTTTATCGTTTTTGGACCACCGCCCGATATGGCCGACTCGCTTTTTCCTGCAGATGAAGCATTTTGAGTCGCCAATGACTGCTGATCAGCCAAGAGCTCGGCGTTGGTTTTTCCAGTACTTTTCTTTTCCTTGGCTTTTGGCAACGCCTTTACAAATGTGGCTACATCAAGCGATGTTCGCATTTGCTGTATTTTTTGCGCCCCAGCTCCAGCGAGGTTTCCCATACCAGGTACTTTAGCTAGCAACTCTAATAATTGTTGTACTGGCATCAGTAAAGCATCTATCAGAACAAATCCTATTCGCTTTATTCCTGCAATAAAACCACCTGCAGTAAATGCATTGGTAATCGAATCCCAGTGACGTGCAAATGATGCAATAATATTAATTATCATACCAAACGGTCCCATAATCAATGTCAAAGCCGCACCCCACTGATCATAATATTTTATTGCCACCACTATCATTGCCACAAGTGCGGCAATCCCCAATACCATTAACCCTATTGGATTAGCATTCAGTGCGGCATTTAATAGCCACTGCGCGCCAGTCCATAAATTGGTAACTGCTATTATTATTCCGCCCCAAAATGCTTGTAAACCTTGCGTAACCAATAATCGTTTAGCCCATAAATCAGTTGCCATAATAGCTATTTTATTGGCATTGTACGAAATAGTAAGAACGCTCACCACTCCAACTAATGTCCAGAGTACCGGATTTCCATTGGATAATTCGCCTACAAATGACTTCACTAAGCCAACTAACCCTGCCAATATATCTACGGTAGTAGCTATTGCTGGCATCCAACTTTCAATCATTGGCAGCATTTTACTACCAAATTCAATCGCCATCGACAGCAACGGCATAAAGGCAGTTCCGGCACTTACTTTAAATTCATTCCAGGCACCCGATAAGGCTTGCATTTTCCCAGCTGGAGTTTTGGCAATAGTTGCAAGCATGTTGTTGAAAGTTCCACCCTCACTAGTAGCATCCTTAAATGCTTGCTGAACCATGGCAAAACTGATATTCCCATTTTCCATTTCTTTTCGCAGGTCGCCCATCGATTTACCTGTTCGCTTACTCATTTCCTGCAGCGGATTAAATCCGGCAGTTACAAACTGTAATAAATCCTGTCCCATAAGTTTACCCGCTGCCCTGGTTTGCGAAAACGCCAATGTCAATGAACCTAATTTTGCAGGATCGCCCATGCTTATATCGCCAAGCATTTTCATATTTGGCATTACTTCAGTACTTTTAAAACCAAAACCCATCATGGTTTGAGCATTTTTAAATACTTCGGGTCCAAGGATGGTATCTTTCTGATACTTAATTAAGTCCTTCGACAGTGCATCACCCGCACCTTGGCTTCCGGCTAGTACGCTGAATGAGGTTAGTACCTGTTGTCGTTCCAATGCTTTGCTGAATGTTTCGCCAAAAAAAGAACCCGCTGCATAAGCCACTGTAGCTATAGCTGCTGGACCTGCAAACTTTGCCATTCCTGCCATTCCAAGCAATCCACCGCCCGAACCTGAACCGCTGCCACCAGTATTAATATTTCCACTATGTCGCGATGCCTGCCGTTGCAATGCTGCCAGTTCACGTCTCGCTTCACGTATTTGTCTCGGAATAGTAGAGCTGGCTATTGTATTTTCTACAGCACGTATTTGAGTTTGCAATGCATTGTAGCTTTGCCCCAATACCCTGTTATGTCCTGCAAGTTGATGAGCCAAGTTATTTGCATTCGCAAAGGTTGTGCGAGCCGTTGTGCCGAATTGTCTCAGCTCACTACTTGCCATATCCTTAAACCTCAATGCAAATTCTACTATATTCATTTCCTAATTATTAATTGTCAATTGTTAATTATTAATTATTAATTGGATTTCCCAACTCCCTTTTTCCACCAGTTTATTGCTATCCCGGTACGATAATAAAACATTTCATCATCCCACTGAGACAATGGGGCATGCCCCATTGCATTAGCTCCGAACCACATCAAGCCGAACACTGTCATTGTTTCCAATTCATGTTCGGCTTTTTGTCCTTTTTCTAAAGCCTGTAAAAATTGCTTTTTTTTAGCTCTACCACGTTTTGCAACTGAAGCATTGCACTTATAAAGTAGTCCTCATCATTGATTAATTCAGTGTCGCCGTCAAGCCACAATTCATTAAGCAAGTAATCAGTTGCTTTATCCAATCCCATTTCAGGGTTGGCCACCATCATGCTGAAGGTAGCCACTTCTGAAGCACCAATAGGGCGAAGTACCGCCAACTTTTCTTCTACTACCACTACATTCAATTGACGTGGAGAATATTGGTTTTTCCATTCGGTAAACTTAGCACCAAATCGTTCCATCAGTTGAGCCTCCATAGCAGCACGTTGTGATACTATTAAATCTTTTGCTTTTTGTGCAGCCTCTTTTTGCTGTAAATCTTTATCTTTTTTCATTTTTGTGTGTTATTTTTTGTTTGTCAATAGTCTTAAAAGTCACCACCGTCCCCATTTAAAGGATAGTGGCGACTTTTTGAAAAAATCTTAAATCGATACTATATCCATCGATATCCAGGGCAATGTCACTTCGCGCATCTTAGCTCCTTGTTCCATTGCACCACCCACTTCAGTAAATCCAATGCCAATCACCGTCACCATAGTAACAGGCTCAAGCTTTGTCTTCTGAAATTTAATTGTAGCCACAATAGCTTCGTGAGGTACTGCCGCAATATCATCATAGCCTGCTGTTCTAGCCGCTTTGTTCAGCGCATCCACTTCAAATCCCAACAATTTGAAATTGCCTTCACACTTTACATTCCCTTCCGAGATGTCAATTGCGTGTTGGCCAGCACCATAAAGTGCCTCCTTTTCAGTTGTTTTTTTGTACTCCCAGCCGCGTAGTCCTTTGATTACACGACCTAATAATTTTAGTTCTGATTGGTGCCATGCACATTCTGAACTCCGTATATTTGGATTAGGCATATTATGCAGTTATTGAGGCCGTCAAGCCAAGGGTTATTGTTATCCAAGTCAAGTATCCAAGCGGAAGTACGCTCACCGAAATTGCCAAAGTAGAGGTATTAATCAAGTCCTGATTAGTATCAATCTTTACTTGTACGCCAGAAATTTGTTCGCTCATTTTAGAACGTATAGCCGATTTTATCACCGTTTCCAAATCATTGGCATCCGTGTCATTAATCGTTCCGTCAGCATTCATACGTATATAGTCCTCAATGTAAGGAGCCGATGCAATAGCAGCTATGCGCTGCGCTTTGTCAATCACACGGCCATGCACCAATATGTTGAAGTCATCAGCAGCACACATATTATCACGTCCAAAATAATAGCCGGAAAGTCCGGCACGTTTGTGGAAGGTCAAGAACCCGGCATCGTGAAGCGTTGTCATATCCAAGCGTTCATCAATACTTTTAGTTCCAACATAAATGTTTTGAACTGATAAAGCACCATTTTGACCTGAACCCAATTTTACATGAGCACCATATTTTACAGCACGAGCCAAAGCAAGTGTAACAGCAGCAGAACCATTAGCGGTAGTGCCACCAAGCACCACACTTGCAAAACCGTTGGTTGCTGTATTCGGACTGTACGCGTTTGCCGTGTTTTCATTGGCCACTCTACCTTCAATAAATAACCTTACTGGCATGTTGGCAACTTGTCGCGCAGCCAGTAGCGTTTTACTAGCCGTTACAGCGGCAGCCACATCACTGTCCAGGAATGCAGCGCCGGCATTATATCCTGCCACTGGCTTACGAGCCACAGCTACAAGGTTTACCGATGTTTGAGCCTGCAATAATTTGATAAGTCCACTAGCGTTGGTAGAAGTCACCACATCCGTCATAGTAGCAGTTTCAGCCACACCCATCACGTATATCAATTGATTTCCACCCAATTCATTGTAGTACACCTGAAGCAAACCATAAATAAACGGTTCGGCTGCAAGGGTAAATCCTTTCGATATAGCATCGGCCAAACTGTAAATTAGCTTCACAGCTCCGATAAGTCCCGCAGTGCTCGCTGTAGCCACTAAGGCCGGAACACCGTCGAGCACGGAAACCTGACCTTGCAGATTTCCGCTTTCTACGTTTATACTTACTCCTGGGAACATACTATTCTACAGTTAGAGTGTTTTTGAACTCGGTCAACGCTGCAATGAACGTATCTTGTTTTTTGTCGGAAGTTACTAGTGCAAATCCTTTTACGTAACCTTTCAGGGCTTCGTATTTAATGGCAGTGATATCTGATTCAGCTTTGAATGTTTCCAAAAGAACTGCATAAGCTTTTTCGGCTTCCTCTTTTGCTTTCAATTCGTCAGCAGCTTTTTGCAACTCCAGTTCTTCACTGTCAACTGTCAATTCTTCACTGTCAACTTTTTCAGCCATTACCTTGGCGCGAGTGTACTTTACCGTATCACCCTTACTAAAGCTATCAGCAGCTCCACGTGTGTGAAACAACACACCATCATTTTCAAACACCTCATCGCTTTGTGGGTATCGGTCGAAATAATCTTTAATTTTTTCCATATCTGTTTTTAAATAGACGTTTTTATTTTATTGTAAATTGCCAATACCAATAAGAGAATGAAAATTCCACCTCCCCACATAAGTACTTTTTGCCACCAGTTGAGTTCATTTGTTACCACTGGAACTTCAACTCTGTATGGTTTCTCCAGATAACGAATAGTTTCTTTCGACGGTAAATAAACCGTGTCTGGTTTCGTTTTGGATTTATAGTCCAACTTTGCCACTTTCCCTGGAGTAAATTTTATCTGAGTGCTTACACGCTTAGACTTTTCCTCCGAAAGTGCTTTCATTACAACCTGATTAGTAGAGTCGCATTCAAATAGCGCTTCAAGTACCGAACTGTCAGCTGGGAGTTGAATAGGAACCAACCTTTCAACTATCCGAATGCTGTCTTTAAATACCTGAGGTGGCGCTATCTGTTTTACAGTACGGCAACCAACCAGTGAAGTAATAAGTACCAGGAATATCAATAGTCGTTTCATAACTATATCCACCTACTAACTTTATAAATCTGGCTCTTTAGCCTTCGCTTACTGTATACCCCATCACCTTCACGACTTCCGGCCTCATTTGTATTGCCTTCCACCGTTATGCAGGAACTGTTTTTTTGTGGCCATTTATCTATAAACCCAACATGTGCTATTCGCCCTTTATTACTAAAATAAATCCCAAATACATCCGCTCGATCGGGTATTCTGTTTGTTGCTGATCCTCGCGTATAAATTGTATTGCTATTTGGAAACCACGTAGGACTATAACCGGATATAACTGTAGATACATTAACTTGCTTATAGGTCCAACAGACAAAAGCAGCACACCAGGGATTTCCCTTGGTCAATTTAGCAGCCTGTAAATACTGAACTACTCGTACACCGTCATTATGCCCAGTCAGCTCTCTGACTCCAATTTCAGCGGTATAAGTGGTTGCAATGGCAGTTTGTAAAGAAACTGCGCTCTTATCCCCATTCAGGGGATTGGGGGTTACCGTAGCGTGTACGACAAAGCAACTAAGCAAAAGAGCAATAAGAAGAAAACCCCGTAGGCAAATTTTAATTTTTCCCATGATGATAAGAGTGTAAATGTTGTTTTTAAATCGTTTTTTAGAAATTTGCGTGCAGTTCCAAATAGTAGTCCCATCACCAACCAGGCAATGGATAAATAAATAAGCAACTGCAAAATTGAAAAAATAGGAATCTGAAACACGCCTGCATCAAAAACCGCGGATGTTGGGTCTACCCAACGTAGAACCGTTATACTTGCAACCCATATCGCCAATGCTCCCGGTATGCTGAGCACCTCCGGATATTTTTTTAGAAATGATTGAATTGCCAATAAAATGGTATTTAAAAAGTGTTTCATTGTTATTTAATTAGTGATGTGAATATGTTTTGTAAACCTGATCCAACCAATACAAGAACTGCCGAAACTACCAACCAAAAAGCTTTTGGATATTTAGAAAAAAAACTAACTACTTCCAATCCTTTGAATCGGTCATCAGTCTTTTTTTTATTGTCAGAAATGGCAGCTAATAGTTCCTCATGGCGCTGTTTATTCTCCGCATCCATACTCGAGAACTTAGTGTCTACCATTTGAGCCAACAGCTTTATAGATATACCAGTTTTACTGGTTGTACCATTCAGCACTGTTTCAATTGCTCGTTGTAAGTCTTCACCCATAATTGTACAGTTTTAAACAAAAAGGGCGGTTTGTAGAGACGAGGCATGCCTCGTCTCATTATCATTCCGCCCTTCACACACACGGTTTTATGTTTAGGCTGTAGCAGCTTGTCTAATTACAAGTACACCTTTCCAGTCACCTCTGCGACAACGGCCACCAAATTTCACCAACGCGCTGAAAATATCACCGTAATACGATGGATTATCATTGTCTTGGAATGGCTTAGTATCACCCTGTGCTTTCGCTACAGCTAGTTTTTGCCAGCAAAGAGAACCAAGATTATCAGTAGCAGCCAAAGCAGCTCCCGGAACATTCAATACACCTCCGGTAGTGAATGATAATACACTCGAACGCTCCATAATGCTGAACCCTGCAAATTTACCTACTACGCCATTGGCCAAATCGGCCGAGGCTTGAAATGCTGCCATTTGGTTAGCACTCAACGAGTCAATAAATTGTTGGTACTGGTAGCTTTCAATCATTGCGAAACGATCTTCTTTTGGCACACCTGATTTGTTCATCTTAGCCTGAGCCAATTGAAGTTCTTTGTACGTGAATGCCAAACGGGTTCCTGTTTGTCCGTCTTCAGCATTTACTGCAGCAGCAGCTCCCGAAGTTGGGATGATATTTGCAGCAGGGATCACATCGGCAGCATACAAGCCAGTACCTGTGTTCAATTTCAAGCCATGTACCCAGTTCCAAATCATCCAGTCGCCAGCAGCTTCCGCCAAAGTGGCCACGTGGTCGTTCAATACTGAATCGGTTTTTGCGTACGAGTTTTCATTCTCCTCATGCCAAGTTACGTGAGTTGGGTCAGTCGTATACACATCCAATGGATAAGTAATATGACTATCTCCACGTTGCACGATAGTGCCAGGAAACGAAGAGCGGTTTTTTACTACGCTTGGACTTGTACCGGCTTGTGGAATATGAACTACACTACCACCAAGCACGTTGCTTGATTCGTCAACCGCACAAGCTAAGTGCGGATTGGTTTTGCGTAATTTCTCTACAATGTATGCCGAGAAAATTTCTACAGGGATAGCGCTTATTGCGCCTGAATTAATAGCCATAGCTTATTAGTCTTTTTTAAGAGTTTTGTAAAAATCTGGATAATTCTTTTTTACGTCGGCTAAGTCGCCAGACAGGTACAGATCGTTGAACGATTTTCCTACGTATTTTTCAGGAATAGTGTCAGAACCTTCGCCACTAACAATTACCTGAGCATGCATACCATCAACCAAATCTTTCAATCCGGTAGGGTTTCCATTATACGACACACGAAGTTTATCGGATAAATCTTTTGTCAACTTACGGTCAGTCATACCTTGTGTAAGGATGGCCTCCACTTCTTTTCCTGTAGTTTCAGCTTTCAGGTCCAACAAATCCTTTTCGGCTTTGTCAGTTCTTTTCGCTTTGTCTACCAAGTCAGTCAATACCACACCCACTTGATCGGGAGTTGCATCATCTTTCAAATCGAGCAACTTTTTTTGCTCCGGGGTTAAATTCAAATCTGGCATTTGAGTTTGATTTTGATTATTAATAATATGTTGTTTGTTATCACTTAAATCCATTAGTACATTGTCTGTTTCATCATATAGGCAACCCAACGAACTAAAGTTACCAGGGATGTCAACTATTGCTATTTCTCGCGGAAACCACTTTGTTACAGTTATTCCAATTTGCCCCTCTATTTTCATACTAGGGTCATCGCTCCACTCAAGTGCCACTATTTTTCCACAACTGGCAGCATCATAAAAGCCATCTTCCATTTGTTGCGCTAAATCAGGAAACTTAGTCACATTTACTACCGGTGTTCCGTAAAGCTTGTCACCTTCAAATCGGAAGTCTTCCCAGCGCACAGCCACACCATCATCCCTGTCATGCATCAATGAACCAATAGCCGGCTTAAATCTGTCAAGCAGTAAGCCTTCAGTTAATAGACGGTA
The DNA here is from genome assembly GCA_903911085.1 of uncultured Bacteroidales bacterium. GTDB lineage: Bacteria > Bacteroidota > Bacteroidia > Bacteroidales > Paludibacteraceae > Paludibacter. The sequence continues at coordinate 46,621 of CAIWCC010000124.1, forward strand.
GCCATATACATTTACCGAGTTGTCGGTCAAGCAATATTCTTTATTTAGTTTCTGTTGTGCCATTGGGTTGATTTATGATGCAAAATTCCAATATATTTTCAACCCCTCAAAAAAGTACTGCCATTTTGACACGAATTTTTTTATATCTGCTCTAAAATCCTCAATTTTGCACCATAATAACACAAACAACGGGGCAAGCCCCATTGACAATATGGCAAAAGCGCATTTAATTGAACCTGCTAAAATTCTATTTTTGGAGGGTTACACGCAAAAAGAGATAGCAAAGAAGCTACTCACTACGGAAGTTACCGTAAGTAGGTGGGCTAAAATTGGCAATTGGGACAATCTGAAAAAGAACCTAGTTGTGTCTAAAACTGAGCGCATAGGTGAACTTTATGCCGAGCTCACAGAGTTTCAGGCAGCCATCAAAGGTCGTCCGGCTGGTCAGCGCTTTGCTACCTCCAAAGAGGCAGATGTGCGAAGGAAATTAATACGTGACATTTCAGACTTGGAACGCAAATACAACATCGGCCAAACTACTGTTATCGCCCGTGACTTTGTGATTTTTAGCCGTGACATTGATTTTGAGTTCTCTCAAAAAGCCAACGACTACTTTGACCTATTCATTAATAACCAAATCGACAAACAGAAATGGCAAAAGGATTAAGCATGGCTTCCGATGCCGATTATCTAAAATCGTGGGCTTCATTTCGGGACAACTTTCGGAAATCAACACCCATCGACCTCAACGAAACACCTGCCGAAAAATTAAAGCGTATTCGTAGGCTTGAATCAGACCCAGAAGCATGGTTCGTTTATTATTTTCCAAACTATTGTACTGCCGAACCTGCTGATTTTCATAAACGTGCTACCAAACGTATTATTAAAAACGATGAGTGGTATGAAGTCCGTGCGTGGTCTCGTGAGCTTGCCAAGTCGGCGCGTTCCATGATGGAGTTTACCTATCTTGCTATGACTGGAAAACTCAAAAACATCTTACTTGTTTCCAACACGCAGGACAACGCAAAACGGCTATTACTACCTTTTAAGGCCTGTTTTGAAGCCAATCAGCGACTAATCAATGATTATGGTATTCAGGAGCGGTACGGCAGTTGGGGCGATGGTGAGTTTACCATCCAAAAGGGATGTGCTTTTCGTGCACTCGGTTGGGGTCAGTCCCCACGTGGAACGCGTAAGGATAACTTTCGCCCAGATGCTATTCTTATTGATGACTTTGATACGGATGAGGAGTGCCGTAACGAAGATATTATGACGGCTAAAATCAATTGGGCAGAACAGGCCTTATTTGCCACCCGCTCTATTTCTACGCCTACCCGCGTTTTGGTCAATGGTAATATCATTCACGAGAATTGTGCCGTGAAACACTTTGGTGCTAAAGCCGATAAATTTGAAATTATCAACATCCGCGATGCAAATGGTAAAAGTACCTGGTCAAAAAATACTGAGGCTAATATCGACCGCGTATTATCTGTAATTAGTTACGAGTCGGCTCAAAAAGAGTATTTCAATAATCCCATGGATGGTGGCGAAACCTTCAAAGATTTACGTGATGGTAAATGTCCGAAAATCAACCAGTGCGCTGTAGTGATATATGCCGACCCTGCCACATCAAATAAGGACAAAACATCAGGTTCGGACAAAGCCATTGGTATTATTGCCAAAAAAGGCTTTGACTACTTTGTGGTTCGCGCTGCTGTTGGTTCTATGACTACGGCTAACTTTATAAGTTACCTATTTGAGTTCTACACCTATTGCAAAAATATGGGAGTTCAAAACGTGCGTGTATTTATTGAGAATAATAGCCTTCAAAATCCTTTTTACGAACAGGTATTTCTACCTATCATTTATCAACAAGCAAATGCCACTGGTGTATTTCTACCCATAACGCCTGACGAACGCGATAAGGGTGAAAAATGGACACGTATTGAAGGAACACTCGAACCGGTCAACCGACTCGGACACCTCATATTCAATGAGGAATATGTGAACTGTGAGCACATGAAACGCCTAAAAGCACAGTTCAATAATGCAAGCCGTAAACAAAAGAAACTCGACGGTCCCGATATGGTGGAAGGTGCAGTTCACAAACTCAAAGAAATGGAAGCAATTGACGCTCCGGGTGGTTTTGAATCAATGAAACGAATTAATAGTAAAAAAATGTAACAACAATGGGGCATGCCCCATTGGTAAATCCAAATATCATGTTAGTAACAGCATCCGAACTTGGTCAAACAGACCTATATCCCGAAATAATAGACAAGATTACCCGTGGCAATGCCACCGAGGTAGAAATTCAACTAGCCACAGCTGAGGACGTGGTCAAAGGATATATGGGTAAATATGACCTTGTAGCCATTTTTGGACAGGGCACTACTTTGCCAACGGTCGAAAGCCTATCTATTAAAAAGATTATAAAAACTTTGGCAACATGGTACTTGCTTAAACGTGCCAACCCAAATGTAAATACCGAATTAGTCTATGATGACTATAAAGTAGCAGTTCGATGGCTCGAAGACTTACAGGCAGGCAAAATAAACCTGGCATTACCTTACGCTCCCGTTTCCGATCCGGCATCAATTGAAGCTGGTATTTCTTTCAACTCATTACCCAAACAACGTAACTTCTTTTAATCATGGCCGACGTAAAAGTAAAAAAACCGAAATTGCCTAAAGATGTCGTAATTAACGACATGACATTTGTTGCACCAAATCGTAACCGAAAAGATGCCGGTGACCTTAAATCTGCAATTGTACGTGCCGAAAGTATATACGTGCCAAACCGTTCACAATTATACGACACATACCACGACATTCTAACTATCGACGGGCATCTATCTGGTATAATAAAAAAACGGACGGATGCTATAAAAAACAAGCGGATACACTACGTTGATAAAAATGGTAAAAAAGTAGATGCCTATGATGATTTGATTAAATCAAAAAAATTCAGAAGAATCATTGAACTTACTATGGAATCAAAGTACTGGGGTATTTCAGGCGTTCAGTTCATTGTTGGAAAGGATTTTGATTATATTGAAATACCACGCAAACACATCCGTCCAGAGGCTGGCGTTATTACTAAATCACAATTTGATTTCTCTGGTACCGACTACCTTCAGGATAAGTTTATCAATGTAATTGGTAATCCTAAAGACTTAGGTATATTATTACAGTGCTCATTATATGCGCTATACAAACGTTCAGGATTTGGCGACTTTGCACAATACGTAGAGTTATTTGGTCAGCCCGTTCGCATCATCTATTATGATGCCTACGATACGCAGACCAAAAATGAACTGCGTAAAATACTCAACGAGTCGGGCGGTTCTCTCGCCATGATGGTGCCAAAGCAGGCTAAATTTGAGATGTTGGATGGTAAAACATCAAACGGCACTGGTGAACTACAAACGCGCCTTATTGGTGCCTGTAATGATGAAATGTCTATTGCAGTATTAGGCAACACAGAAACCAGCAAATCAAGCGCATCAAGCGGGTACGCACAAAGCAAAACACACGCCGATCAACAGCTTGAAATAACTAAATCAGATTTAGCCTTTATTGAGGAAGAACTCAACGAACCATGGTTCAAAGATGTATTAGCTGCCTATGGATTTCCTGTGGATGGTAAGTTTGAATTTGAAAAAGAGCTCGACCTAGATGCACTCAAAACCCGCATGGAAATTGACAAGTTTGTGGCCGAAAAAGTACCGGTAGGAGACGACTATTATTACGAAACATACGGAGTTCCTAAGCCTGACAACTACGACGAGTTGAAAGCAAAACAGGAAGCTGATAAGTTAGCGTTGCAAAATCCCCCCTCTCCTCAAGGAGAGGGGTCGGGGGTGAGGTCAAAGTCCCCCGATAAAAAGCCAACGGCTAAGCCTAAAAACCTTGCCGACAGAATCACCGACAGCGTACTCAGTTTTTTTGGCTTAGCCCCGCGCAACAACGGGGCTCATTTAGACTTCTAATGTCCGACCTTTACGATGGATGTGATGCCTGTCGTGATTTGGCTGATGTTGAATCAGGTTTTGTATTCGATTTAAATGTCATTGAAACGGCACTTAAACGCATTTACGAAACCGATTTCAACCCCATGACCGATATAGAAGAAAGTCTATTTCGCGAAACATTGAAGACTTTTAATCATGCTACCGACAAAGGTATAGCAATGGGGCATGCCCCACTGCAAGAACAAGTGGAGTTTGTAAATGCGTTAAAAACCAATAATGCTGTATTTTCTGCATTCCGAACACATAGAATGCAAAATGACATAGCAGCACAGCTATTGGACGAAAAAGGAAAACTAAAGCCGTTCAATCAGTTTGTAAAAGATACTTCAAGCATCACCGACCATCATGTTAACCAGTGGTTGCGTACTGAGTATGATACTGCTGTTATTCGCGCCCACGGTGCTGCCGACTGGAAACAATTTGAAGATGAAAAGGATGTACTTCCTAATCTCGAATGGATGCCAACCACATCAGTAACACCAGGAGCCGACCATCAGATTTTTTGGGGTGTTATTCACCCTATCGACAGTCCTTTTTGGAGTGCACATCGCCCGGGCGATCGTTGGAACTGCAAGTGTCGCCTACAGGCTACCGACAAATTAGCGGCTGTAGAGACGGGGCATGCCCCGTCTGTAGGAAAGTCAAATAACCCACAACCCGGACTGGACAATAACCCGGCAAAGGATGGTAAATTGTTTAGCGATACACATCCGTTTCGTACCAAAACATATCCAGGGGCAAATGAAGCGGTAGCAAAATTTCTTGATAAAGAGGGCATTTTGAAAATTGTTGATTCTCTGAAAGAATATGCCGAATATACTAAGGTTAAGAAGTTTAGCAATGGAGGGGAGTTATTCACACACAAGTTAGCGGATAAGACGGCCAAGGACTACAAACTTGTAAAATCAGTAGGGTTGGAGTTTGCGAGAACTGGAGCAAAAGTAAAAGCAACACCAAGGGTACACTTTAAATCAGATGAATACAAAGATATTTACGGAAGCCTTATAGGCACTAAATATGAGCGTAAATGTCCAGATTTATTGATTAATGGTAAGTTCTATGAAGTGGAAAGTTTTGAGAAACCATGGAAAAAGCAAAAAGTAAGAAAAATGCTAAGTCATGGCGCACTACAATCATCTCGATTAATAATAGATAACACCAAAGGATGTTCAGATAGATTTATTCGTCGAAGCATTTACGACAGGTTGCACGTTGGAACTAAAATTGAGGAAGTCTGGCTGTATGAAAAAGGAAAGTTACGAAAGCTATTTTAAACAACAAAGGGAAGTAAAACTTCCCTTTGCAAGACCACGCACCGTAGTGCAGGCTAGTAACCTTTCGGTTATGTGATGCAAAGATACAACCATTTTTCAAATAATATTCATTTAAAGCAAAAAAAATATATTATGAACAAAAAAATTGAAATCGAAATCGAAAAAATACCTCAAAGTGGTGAAAAACGAATAAAACAGATAGAGGGTATAAAAAGAACCGTTAAAGTAGATGGAAGTATAGTTTTTTACGACTATGCCGCACCTTGCATTTACAATAAAAATTCCGACCCCATTAAGTTTTTAGAAAACTGGTTAACGCAGCAGTCCCAAAGCTCCAACAATAGTAGAACCGATAGAAGAAATCAGGTTGGCTTTTTCAAGAAACTTTGGCTCAAGCTCTTTCGATAGTAATTGTAACTCAATGTCGAGTTTCTTAATATTGGATTTCAATACTTCGTCCTGTACATAAAAGCCACCGTGTGCCAAAAAGTCCGAAGCTTCAACCAATAATGAAAGGTTATAATCGCTCCTGTTCTCTGCAAAGTCCGAAATAAGACCAATGCGAAAAAATTGGTTTAAAATACCTGTAATCTCGTTTGGGTTGAGTTGTCCGAAATTAGTTGAAAACTCCGATTTGTCGATAGAGTAATAATTTTCAAATTCCAAATTGTCGCATAAATGCTGAAGTATTTCGTCTTTAATTTTTGAAGTAATCATGTATGATGTTTTTTAGTATTAAATAAACTGCAAATATACCAAAACTATGGACATTAATCAATTCTTAATCCAAATTGGCAGAACTCAAAAGCAAATTGAACGGCTGATGAACCGCACACTACCCATAAAAGCGGGTGCTGAAGCTAAGACTCATTTTCAGCAAAACTTTATCAAAGGTGGATTTGTAAATAATGGACTAAAGCCCTGGAAAAAATCATTGCGAGAACGTGAAGGTAAAAAGTCAGCACTAAGTAAATACAAAACCCTGCTAAGTAGTCGCACTCACCTGTTCAGGTCAATTGCATACATTCCTGGTAATGGCATGGTAAAAATTATCAATCCGGTAGAGTACGCAGCTGCGCACAATGAAGGTGCAACCTTTGTGGTAAAAGCCAGAGAACAGGTATTACATTTCAATTCAAAAGGCAGGTTCAACCGCGATAACAAAAGAGCAAAATACGCTCAAAAAGTAAATATCGGCAGTCACCAGGTCACCATCCCCAAACGTCAATTCATTGGCGAAAGCCATGAGCTAAACAATAAAATCACTAACATAATCGACACCGAACTTCGCAAATTAATAAACCCATAACCTGACAATGGGGCATGCCCCATTGCATAAAACCCATAAAATCATGCCAAAGCCCCCAATCATTATCAACTCATTTTTCGCTCAACTATACCTGGACCTTCAGGAACGTATAAAAGCAGCCGTTCCAGAAATTCAATGGATAGAACAAGACTTCGGACAAGACACCTACGACAAGTGGAGGCCTAACGTCGCATTCCCTGCCGTTCTTATCGACTTTCCATCGGCAAACTACGAAAGCATTGGTGGAGGCGGTCAGTGGGCTGACATTGAATTGAAATTACGATTAATGGTAGCACCATTCGAGCAAAGTTTCGAAGATGCACCCATCGAAGTACGCAAAGGAGCATTGGAGTTCTTCGAGCTCGAGCACAAACTCACTCATGCAATACATGGATGGGCGCCAATTGCCCCCTCTCCTCAAGGAGAGGGGGCAGGGGGTGAGGTCTATGTTCAGCCCTTCATTCGCACCCGCATCATTTCCAACAACCGAAACGACATCGGCCTACGCATCCGTGAGTTACATTTCACTACATCTTATCAGGAGTATGAATAAAAAAAGCGGGTTAAAACCCGCTTTTTTTTTAATAACATGATATTCTCCAGTAGCCATCTCGATTATTTGTCAATAAACATTCTCTAAACAATCCATTTATTATCACTTTTTTTCTCCACTCTGTTTGGTTATAAAATCCACCGTTTTGCTTGAGTGCATCTTCTTTATTTGGTATAGAATCAAAATATTTATTCCAAATTGGCAAAATGTCTAAAAATTTACCTGATAAATCCCTGAAAAAATAAAAAGTTGTTCCTTTAATTTCTAGATTTAAATCTTCGCCTTTAATTATCCTTACAAAATGAAATGTCATATCAATATCATCTAAATGATATGAAATTAATGCGATTCCATTATTCTTATTTATATATTTTGAATCAAATACAAATTTTCTACTTGCTGGTTCAAGTAGAGAATCAGTTAGATGCTTAATTTGATTAGTATCATTAATACATAAAAAGTCTCTTTTCTCATATTCTTGTCCTATAAGCAAAGATGGAACTAATATTAACAACATAATTAGCTTTTTCATATTATCATATTTTTTAAAAGTGTTCACAAAAGTAATGAGTTTCCCCGAATAAACAAGGAAACTCACTAAAATATTTAATTTTCCGAAAAACTAAACACATAAGGCTTAGCACTCGTACTCTTCAGCCGTTCTATTTCATATATAACTTGGGTTTTTTCCGCCAACACGCGTTCATATCTTTTCAGTATTATGCTTATTAGCGGGTCATGTGCTTCCAAACCCTCAAGTTTCACCGTAAGTACTCCGTTAGTTATTTGTATCATAGGTCTGATTTTTAATACAAACGATATACATAATCCGTATCTTCAATTGCCGCCGTACATGCTTTGCAGCGTATCAGTTTCCAAGTTACTTGTTCGCCTAGCACCACCAATATACCATTTCTTCGGTTCTGATTCTGTTTACACCCACAAGTAAGCCGTGTGCGGAAAGTTTCACCTTGCTGTAAGTCAGCAAAAGCCGTCATTTCGGCTTTGGTATTTACATACTTTGTTTTCATTTGGCATGCCCTCCCATAAGTTCGTTTACAATATCCGTTCTTAAAGAAGAATCTTCTATCCGGTGCGTAAGCTGTAGCAGCCGTATAAGCCTGTCGGATGTTATCCGGTTGTGGTTGCGCTTAGCAGGCAATGCCCGTGTAGTTTTTACTACTCCAAACAAGTCATGCTGTTCATTCACCTGGATAATCAACTCCTCAGCCCAATCCCTGAAAAGTTTTGCACGTTCACTCTGAATGAAAAATCCTAAACGTACTATTCCTCTTTTTGTCCACATTGTTGATTTTGAAGCTCCAGCGGACGCACCGTGACGAATTGTCACGCCGCTCAAATAGTGTTTGCCTTCAATTAATTCAGTCGAGTGTCGGAGTTTAGTTTGTCTAATTGCATAATCAGTTGTCCCATATCCGTGGGCAGCCTCTTTTGTGCTAATTATAAACTCGTGGTTTAAATCTGGTAGGATTGTAACGGTTAAACCTTCCGTTACTGTTAGGCTTAAAGCCTGTTCATTCTTTTGGTTCTGCATTTTAAAGAATTTGATTATTAGACATAAAAAAGCCCGTGCGCTGCAGAACCACAACATACACGGGGCATGAGAAATTACCGTTCCAAACGGCTCACACGGGCTTATTATTCTAATTTCTTAGTTCACCCCCTTAGATATGTAATAGTTCTGCGGGGGCAAAAGTAAATAAAGTTTTTTGATTCTGCAATAAAATACTAAAAAAAATATAAAGCCGTCGCGTTTCACAACGAAACCGGCTTGTCTGTTACATTCAAGTTAAATATCTATCTTTGTGTCGTCAAACAATTAAAAAAAATAAATATTTATGGAAAGAACTCCCGAACAAATCACGCTGCATAGTCAGCTTGTCTCCGAAATCATTGCCAAACGCAATGTGTCATTAACCCAAGTGCAGCGCACAAAATTAGAAATTGGTTGCTGGAAAGCTATCGACGAAAATCCTGAACTAAACAAGCATGATTTACTGATAGCTTTAGGCATTTACCTCAATTTCATTCTTGAGTTTCCTAACTTGGTTCTGTAAAGCTCGATTAGCATTCTGTAGAACTACAGCTGGACCTATTTGGTTCTTTAACTTGTAAAGAAGCACTTGCAATAGCTTTTGTAAGTACTTCTACTACTTTTTGCTCAATTTCGTTTGAGTTTACGTCATTACCGACTATTACTAAGGTGCCAATAAGATTTGTAATGTTGATTGTCATTTTTTTACTGTTTAAATGGTTATTAATAGTTGTTTAAATCTGTTTTTCTTATTCCCCTTTAGGGGTTAGGGGTTCTTTAAAATAATTTCAATTGGTTCGGGTCTTCCGGTGTTGGGTTCTCTGCCTCCAGTTCCTTCATGTATCGCCAAAACGTCCGCTCACTTATTCCGGTAACCTTGCTTATTATATTCCGGTACACTGCCATTTTGCTTTTATCCTGCCTGCCAGGTTCAAAATTTGCACGTAATATTTCCTTCACCCGGGCTGCGCTCAGTTTGGTGCTTTTGTGTTTCGAGTGTCTAGCCATAAATGTAAAATACTTGGTCTTAATTATCAATTATCAATTAAAGATGTCCCTCTCTTATCACCTTATCCTCTCTCTTTATCGGTATCCTATCAATCACCATCCAATAAATCTCATCCCAGTGCGGAAGCGGAGCCAGTAGCCCTCTATCATCAACGTATATATCGGCAAACACTTTTCTAGTATCCACACCACCATACAGCGCCACGTTCCACTTACAGCTCTCATTAAAATAGTGGAACTTTATGCCCTGTTTTACCAGCCATTCTATTGCCCTGGCTTTATCTATACCTGTTCGGCAGCTCCATATTATTATCGTATAACCATCAGCATACAGTTGGTTAATGGCTTCCTTAGCACCATCTTTTATTTCACCTATTTCCGGATATTTATCCCTTACTATCGTTCCGTCAAAATCAATCGCTATAATCATAAATATCTATTTTTTAATCACTAAATTTATCTCTAAAATGCTGCAAACCGTCATCTTTGTCATGTAATTCATTCTCCGACAATGGGGCATGTAATTCATTCTCCGACAATGGGGCATGTAATTCATTCTCCGACAATGGGGCATGCCCCATTGCATTAGGCGGGGTGGTCAATTCAAAATACCTATCATGTATAAATTCATTCAATTTCTCTACTGTAAAAATTCCATGATCTACAGACTTATAAGCATACTTCCCAAAATCCTTCATTGATTTCTCACACACCCCACCACGCTCACTAAAAGTATGGAACATCACCCGGTAATGCATAATATCAATTCCCCTGGTGCGCGTATCCATAAAAATAATACCTATAGAAGTTATACCGATTGGTGGTGGTTCCTCAGTCTTATCCCACTTTATAAGCTTCCACTCATTCGGCACTTGTAAGCCGTCAAAAAAAGCCCCGCACATCACATTCAACTCTTTCTTTGAACGGTCAACCCTTCGACCCCAAGTTCCTTTACTCTTTGCCTGTACTTGCTCCATATCTTTTTTATTTGCATCCCCACCGCCGTTCAAAGCGGTAGGGCTTAGTAATTCCCCTTTAGGGGCTAGGGGTCATAGGTGCGAGGTGTTACCTGCATTCGCATTCGAGTTATCGTAATTCGTATCGTTGAAAACGAAGCCCCTGGAAGACAACCTCACAAAGACAAACAGCCCTAATTTTCCTACTCTTTTCCCCTCTCTTCAAGGAGAGGGGTCAAGGGTGAGGTGTTACTTCAGAATCATTCGACTGTACACGTCAGTGAACGTCCTACCGGCATACCCTGCCATCTCCTCAGTTGGAAAGCAAAGGCGCGAGGCGTTACCCGCATCCGCAAACGAGTCACCGCAATACGTATCGCCGAAAACGAAGCCCCCGGAAGACATTTCAAACCAAGGATACCATTTGCGTTGGCGACCGTCATTCCAGTCGGCTTTCCAGTCACCAACTAAAGCCTTGGTAATTGCCACCGCCTCATATACGGCTTTAAAATACTCACGAAGTTCCTCAGGCACTTCATTAAATTCAGGTGTTACAGGCGTACCTGTTACGTTCAAAGCATCCTCTACTGTTTTGATGCTTTCCATTGGTGTTACTTCTTGTTTTTCCATGTGTATGAAAATTGTTTTTAATGCCTTACGGCGATTATTGATAGAGAATATAATCAGAGTATAATTTTGTAAACTGTTCGCCAGCATATTTAGCCAGTTCTCTGGTTGCAAAGCAAAGGCGCGAGGCGCTACCCGCAACCGCAACCGAGTTACCGTAACCCGTACTGCTGAAAACGAAGCCCCCGGAAGACATTTTAAACCAAGGATAATACTTATATTGGCTACTGTCGTTCCAGTCAGCTTTCCAACCCTCGTTTAAAGCTTCAGTAATAGTTTTTATTTTACGCAGATTTATTTCGTCGGGCGTAAATCCAAGTTCGTTAAGCGTAACTTCAAGTTGTGCACATATTCCGAGTTCATTACAAGCATCTTCGTATGTTTTGATACGATCGGTAATTTTCATTGAGAAAAACTCTTTTCCAAAAGTGGTCTCAAGCATTTGCTTAAATTCAGGCGAAGCCGTTGCGTATAGTTTTCGGGCTTCCGACTCTTCAATAAATAGTTGTTTTTTCATATTCTTTTTATTGTGTGGAAGTACTAAAAATGTACTTCCACAGATTAAATTAAGCAGCCGCTTCATCAGCTTCGTATTTATACACATCCATAATATTAGTCTCCGTAATCGAAGCAACCGAATAGTCGGCCATAGTTCCTTTCATTCCTTCGTGTAATCCGTCCCATGCCTCTTTTATATCATTCGCTTGTACCATCATGGTAGTTGCTGTTCTCTTTTCAATGCCTTTTTCTTCGTCAAGCGAAACAAACATCACTTTAGCTTTGTACCATTTGTCACCGTTCTCGTTGTAGAACATTTCATTGATTTTCTTTTTCATCAATTTAGCTCCTGTAAATTGACCCGAAATGAATGGTTTCATCTCCTCGGTAAGCCTTGATTCGGCTTCCGCATGTGTTAGCGCATCAATTAGATAGTGTTCGCTTACGCTTACAATCTTTCCCTCTTCCGCTGTTTTTTCGTATTTTACTACGCCTTCAAACCAATTATGCATACTTTTTTTGTTTTGTGTTCCGTGTGTGCGAAACTGATTATTATTAAATGTTAGAAAAATTCAATTCTACCGCCTGATATTTACCATCCGCATCCTTCGCCCAAATCCTATAATAAGTCTTGGAGTCAGGCCTACGAAGTGCCTGTTGAATTAATTTACAAGCTTCAGTAAAAAGTGGGTGGTTAACTTTACTTTCGTAGCGCGTGAGTGGTGTAATCTTTTTCGGATCCAATTGTCCCTTCGTAGTTTCAAAAGCAGTAAGAATCATATCCTTTGCAAAATTAAACTTGCTTTCAATGGCTTCATTCAGGAACTCATCAAGTTTTGCCTTAGCAGCTGATATTGTCAGTTCGTCAAATTTCACTGGCTCCGACACAGAACGCTCTACCTTAATAGATCGGTCAAAATTATACCAGGTCAAATTTCCTTTCGAGTTTTCTTTTACCACTCCATTTTCGGCCAGTGATGCTTTTTCAACTTCCTCACATATCGCTTTAATATCTTTTTTAAAGCCAATTAAATGCTGATTAATTGATTTAGATCCTTTCAATAAGGAAGTGGATTTTTGTTCCATTAATTTCTCGCATTTAGTAATGCGCTTTACTGGTATTGCCTGTCCATTTTCGTCGATCCAATTAGGATCTGTTGTTTTTTGATTCATTTCTTTATTTAATTATTAATTATTGATTGACAATGGGGCATGCCCCATTGTATTACTATTACCACTATTACCACTATAACCACTACCGCACCCACTACCAAAGTAAACCGCCCAAAACCATTAAACTCTTCTACCAGTTCTACCTCTATTCTATCGGTCACATCTTCAAATATTACATTTCCGTGTGTGCAATCGATATTCGAACAGTCACTAAAATTATGAAAGGCGCAACTTGAACAAGTATCTTTCTCACTATGCGGCTTAGCCAAATAAATCAAATTATCCTTCTTAATGTACCCTCCGGCACTTGGTCTTATCATTTTCATACCTGTACATATTTAAGTTTATCCAACTCTTTCTCTGCTTTCTCAAGCTGATGCAGCTTGCGTTGCCACTCTTCAGTATGATACTCATTGTCTAGCAGCCAGTCACTAAGTTCGTCTATTTTCTTTTCGCATTCAAGCATACTCTCAAGGTGTTTAGCCTCTTCTTTTTTTCGTTGGAGCTCAAGCAAGTCTCCCAAAGTTTTTTGTTTTTCCATGTGTCTGTAAAATTTCTAATGATTTAATGTTCCAAAGTCCCCAATAAAATACTTGGTCTTAATTCTTAATTCTTAATTCTTAATTCATTGCAGCCAAAGCCCTCATCTCATCCTCCACACCAGCCTTTATTGCTTTCACATTTTTTGCCACCTTTTGTTTGCGGGCAAACTCACCTATTATGCTATTCAAAGCAGTTTCACTTATCCGGTTAAACTCATTTACTTCAGCAGCGCGGCACGCTATTGTTTTTATATACTCAATACCACACTCACGCCCTGTACTTACAATATAACCGCTTATTGTTGCTATCACACGTTTACGGAGCTTATCTAGTTTGGCTAAATCAGGGTTAACCATTAGTTCCACCTTAGCGCACAGTTCTATCAATTCATGTAAATTCATATCCTTGCAGCTTTCCACACCGTACGCGCTAAGCATTGCCAGCTCAGCATTACGGTCAATACCCCCATTATTAAGAAAAGTCTTAAATCTCTTAATATAATGGTTCATGTCTTTTTCCATCATTGTTGTTTTCATTGCCGTTGTGTATTTGGTTATTATATAAGTGTATTTAAAAAAGTGATAACTGTTGATATTGCTTTACTCCGCTCAAAAAGCAATCAGAGTAATAATTAAAGTCGGAAGCGCCGCATTTTGAGCATTTAAAACTTCCTTGATAATAATGGGGATCTGCATATTCTTTATGATTTGGTCGCTCGCAATCGTGGGATCCGCAAACAGGGCAAGTAAATATTTTTTGAGCTTGTTTACCTGTATAATCTTTATATTCGGCAAAAAACGGTTTCCAAGATTTGATTTCTCCATTACAATTTATAGTTTCAATATATGTATAGGGTTTTCCTGACGCATCTAGGGATTTTGAAACATCAAACTCCATATTCCTTATTATAAAATAGAATGGATATTGAATGTCGTTACTTAACCCTTTATAAACCTTAGCTCTCATATCATTACTCTTAATTATCAATTGTCAATTATCAATTATTAATTATTATTTCACTTCCCAATACTCCATAGCCCCCTTTTCCCAAACGGTATAAGGAGCACCACCGCCGTATCTACTTTGTGGAAAAGCCCTATACCCAATCACCGCTATTTTTACAAAAGCATCGTACTTAATCGATTTGCCAACCTGCCCTTTAGGCTCACGTCCGTCAGCATGACTAATGAAAATAAAAAGCTTGTTTCTAAACTCGTCACGCAGCGCTTTATACTCTGCATAATTCATTCCCGAGTACTGAAGGCTATCAATAAAAATTACGTCCGGACTCTTACGCTTCCGCAATCTAACTGCCAGCTCTTCAATTGGCTCCTTATCCAACAGAATGAAGCCCTTAGCGCCTGTCATTCCCACATCCCGTATAGCCACCGCCATACTTTGACTTAAACCCTCTTCGAGTGAGTTATAAGCCACTCGTCCAAAATTGCTGAGATACTTCGCCAACTGCAATGCAAATCTTGTCTTTCCATTTGCCGAATTACCCCATATTATCCAACTACCGGTCAGTTCCGGTTTACCAATGCTATCGTAAAAATCACCTTCAAAATCCAAAACATGAGGCTTATAATTCAATACATCCGTTACAGTTAAAGCCCTTTTAATCGCCATTCATAAACCATTAAATCATTGTTTAAAATTGTAATTGACTACTCCCAAATTAAATACTTCGTCTTCTTAATTATTAATTATTAATTATCAATTATTAATTATCAATTAGTCCTCCTTGTATATCTTAGTCTCCCCAATATGAGCCGTCCTACTGTATATATTAATTGAAAAAGGTACCACCCATTAATTGAAAAGTATACCAGTGATTTCATCTTAACGAATAAAAATTTCGTTATAAAAGAATGATAAACATGTATACAAAAC
>CAIWCC010000125.1 GCA_903911085.1 uncultured Bacteroidales bacterium
AGCATAATTTATTCCGCCTAAGCTTGTGTATATCTGTGGCTTTGAAGTTCCAGTTCCTATCCATTTTTCGAAATCCTGACCAATTTGATAATCGGTGGTTTGATCATTATCCATAATGAGATAAGTATCATCAACACCAGTGGCAGTGCTAACATTCAATTGTACATTTTCCGAGACATTGGTTGATACCAAGGTTCTTGCACTCTGACGACTTGTAAGTTCAAAAGATATACTACCATCTGAACCTGCTTGCACAAAGTAAGCTGCAAAAGGATTTACGACTGGTAGTGTGTTAAGTAATTTTGAAGTCGTTATAAAGGTTGTACCATCAATGCTAGGCATTAACATATAATTAGGACGAGACGCATTTGTGTTGGCATCATACTTACTTAAGAATGGTTGACCAACCAAATTCCAACCTTTGTGTGAAGTGCCACTTGTAGAGCCAGTACTGTACGATAAAACTGGAACTGTACTAATTTCTTCGGCTGCCAGAATAGAAGTCTTTAACGGGATAAGTAATTCTGTTTCAGGCTTACCAGTTTTTAACCCAAAAATATAACCTCTTTTTGCAGTAAGTGTAGCACCATTAGTAACTGATACCCAATTTGAAATGCCAGCACCAGTTCCATCATTCGACCGTTTATTGCCATCGTAATACTTAATAAACCAATCATCACCTAACGTTCCTAAAGCAGGAGTTCCAGTAATATCGTCAACGTTTACAGCACATGGGAAAGCCATAAAATACCATTTCGTATCGTCGATTGTTTTAATCAATCGAACAGTGGTAGCGGTAATAGCGGCATCCAATTTGGCACTAAATGTAGTGGCATCTTTTACTGCTTTCAATGTCAAAGTAGCTAGTGTTAACGGTTTGCCAGCTTCTACATTTAATTTTCCACCACTTGCAATTGTAACTGTGCTAACTTCTGTTGTAGCATCAATTTTCAATGTTCCACCATTGTCAACAGTTACAATACTTGCAGCAGTTAAACCCAAATCGGTTGGAGTTTTCGTTTCATTATTTGCAACTGAAACGTTTGGTGCAATAGGCGTTACAGCACTTGAAGCATCACTTACCAAACTACTACCCACACTATTATTGGCAGTTACTTTAAATGTATAAGCAGTTCCATTAGTTAAACCTGTAACAGTAATAGGATTCGCATTCTGAGTTACTGGAGTGCCAGCAGTTGCGCCATCATAAGGAGTTACGGTATAACCAGTTATTGTCGAACCACCATTATTTGCTGGTGCTGTGAATGCAACTGAGACTTCTGTGTTTCCAGCTGTTCCTACTACACTTGTTGGAGTGCCTGGAACAGTAGCATTAATGCTCAAAGTACCAGCAGAAGCAGCAGTTAAACTTGCGTAATTTGTTCCATCGGTTGGTACAAAGTCAGCTGTAATAGGATAAGAACCTGCATTCGTAGGAACAGTTGCCGAACCATTATATAAAACATTACTTGCCGAACCTGTCACGGAACCATTCACCGTAGCTGCCTGAGCAGAACCATTATAGGTTACTGAAGAAACACTTAAAGACAATGTTGGTGTAGCTTTTGTAATTGTATATGTGCCAACAACCCCACTTGCAAGACTATTAAAATTTGCAGCACTTGTTGGCACAAAATCAGCTGTAACAGTGTACGAACCAGAATTAGTTGGAGCAGTTGCAGAACCATCGTATTTAATATTGCTCACAGTACCAGCAACAGAATTATTAACCGTAGCAGCCTGTGATGAACCAGTGTAACCAATCGAAGAAGCTTCCAATGTTAGTGTAGACCTAGAATTCAAATCAGTGCCAGTAATTGCTGGGAATTTAGGATTCGCAGTAACATAAGCACCTAATTTTGATATTGCATCAGTTGCTGGAGTAGAATTTAAATTTCCACCATTACCATCAGTTGTACTATTAGCAGGTGCGATGTTTACAGCAGTACCATCTGTGCCATTTGTTGATTGATAATTAGCAGTCAGCGTTATATCACTTTTAGCGTAATTATCAGTGAAAACAGCATTTGCAGTTTTAGGTGATATGCGGTTTAGAGTTGGGGCAGTGGTAAAATAAGTAATTGACTTTAAACTTGGGTTAAGTGCTATATTATTTTTCACAATTGCTGAGGCATTATTTTGCGTCATATTCCCAATTAAACCTCCAACAAAACAACCAGTTGTAGCAGAAGTTGAAGTATTGTAACCCTCCACTGTATTGGCTGCGAGACAGTTAATGATTTGAAAGTCTGCCGAAGCTGATCCTCTGGTCCCAACTATTCCACCAACTGTAGGAGCATTATTATTGGATAAGGCATATACCGAACCTGAAACACTACTGTTTATAATATATATTTTTGCTCCTGAAGTATATTCTCCCAAAATACCACCACAAGTAGAAGTTCCAAAGTCGTTTGTTGATGTAGAAATTGCTTTAAGATCAAGATTAGTGTTGCAATTAATAATTGTCAACACGCCAGTGGCATTACAATTCCCGACAATGCCACCAACTCGTGCTACATTGGTTTTAGTAGTGGCATTTGCGCCTGTGTTTGTGATATTAACTATACCATTAACTTTACAGTTCTGTATGTTACAAGTCCCATCTGCACTGCCGACTAAACCTGAACCTGTGCAATATTTTGCTGGGTCTCCAGCATAAAATGCTACTGTAACTTCTAAATTTTTTATTGTAGCACCATTAATAAAATTAAAAATTGAAGCAGCATTAGTTAATGTAGGTGTGCCCACTGTGCCAATATTTGCATTGGAAATTTTAAACCCTTTTCCATCGAAAACACCTTTAAATGCACTAGCCCCCAACGCAAAATTGTTATTGCTAAGTGATAAAAGAGAAATATCATTGGATAATTCAACACAAGGCCAGCCAGCAACGTTTGCAGCCGTAATTGCAGCCCTTAATGCACTCCATTGTGTAACATTACTAATTTTGTATGGACTACCTACAGTACCATCGCCCCAAAGAGGTGTTGAAGCTATAGCTGTTGTTGCAGTTCCAGCAGTTCCATTATTTGCCCTAATCCGAACACTATAACTTGTTCCATTAACTAAAGTAGTATTTGCAGCACCTGAAATCGTAGTAATTGATATTGGGCTTGTAGTTGTCCCTGCATCTGTTCGAGTTCTCCAACTCGTGCCACCATCAGTTGAATACTCGTAAGTCGATATCACTGGAGTCGGAACGGCTGGTGCCGTAAATACAACTGATAATGAATTATTCCCTGGTGTTATTACGATAGCTGTTGGTACAGCTGGTGCAGCTGCCCAACTCAAAGAAGTTAACGCACTAATCACTAGCGCACAAAGTAAAAGTTTTGTCTTCATATTCATTATATTAAATTGGTTAGAAAATGATTATATTGAACGCAAAGAAAAACAAAATAAACTTTTATGGCATGCGAAAAACTGATTTTTAAATGCGATGAACTGATTTATTTTTTCTCAATCATTTTTGAGTGGTCTTTATCCAACCACTAGTTTTACTGAACTTTTGGCTTTGATAAATATCGTGCTTTTAGTATGTGCTTGCAAACCAATTGTAACTATGATCAATAATGTCCATAATGTTTTTTTGTTTTTACAATTTAAAAAACGGATTCATTACAATAACCTTGCGTCGTGATTCGGGTGTTACTTTTAAGGATAGCACTTTACCATTTTTTACACTTAGCTCAATAATAGTGTGTTGCGGAGCATGAAGTTTGAAATCAACATCCCATTTCACTGGCCAGGTTGGTAATAAATATATTTTTCCATCTTTTTCGCCTTTTGGCAATTCAGGCAAAATATTCAATAAATTTGCAAAATAGGCTTTTTCATCTAACGAAACAAGCTTAACAGGAAGTTTAGTCAACGCATCGCACAAGCGACGCAAACCAGCAACCACTTCGATGGGATTTTTTGCTCCAATCAATAATTCAATAGAATTAGCAGGATAAATACATAATTTACCAACTGAATCAAGTTCACTTCCCGTGAGGCGTTTGGTTTCGTTGCGGTAATACGAATCGTAAAAACGAACCGTGCTCTTTATCCATTCTATATCGGGTTCAATGTTTTTACCCAAGGTAGCGTAACCATGCAGCGCCATCCAAGCGTTTTCGAGCATCATAGCAAAAGCATAAGTTTACATTGTCCTGTAGGTGTGGGATTCCATGTAAGCCCCCAAGCCTGAATTGCTTCGGGATAAACTACGCCCTGCGCACCAAGACCTTTAGCTCTTGAAGCTGCCGAAGTGGCATGCATGCGGTAAAAAGCATTAGAAGGTTCTAATAAATCGGTATCGCCGGCTAAAATTATTGGCCAACCCAACCAGCGTTGATTTTGTGCCATAAAACCACAAACCAACCAGTGGCGAAGGTCGGGCGAAGATGGATCGATGCGTTTTCGGTTAGTGTCACCATTATTCCCAGTGACTTTATTAAAATTATCAACCGTAAAAATTCCGCCATTAAAAAGCAGTGGCAACTGACCATTCTGATTGCAAGCCAACATATAACGGAAAAGTTGATAGTTGCGCCCAACAATCCATGCCGAATCGGTATTGCTTCTAGCTGTATTAATATGAATATATGAACGGCTCCAGAATTCGTTCCAGGGTTTAGCTTCTTTGACTGCAACCGATTGAAGTGTGGAAGGTTTTAGTAATTCCTTAGCAGCTGAAAGCCATTTTTCGGGTTGCTGCTTTTTACCAGCATGCAACGCAACAACAATGGTATGCGATTTTTCAGCAGCGGTTGTCATACTCCATGCAGCACCTTTCCAACATTGCCAATTCACAGGTGTTTTTGCTAGTGGAGTGAGAGCTCGATTACAGACAATGACACCACCAAACACATTATTTTTGGTAGGATTATTAATGCTTTCGGGGCTAATCGACTGTTTTTTCAACTCACTTACGAGCGACGATGGATAGTTGGCGTTGCGGTGATTCCAGACAATGCCTTTATTGCTCATATTCACACTATCAGCACGTACAATTTGCCTCTGATTTCCCATGTCAATAAGCATGCTATCGCGAGTAACATCCCGCCAGTTGCCAAAACTTATTTCGAAAGCTGTTTTTTGTTTGGATACCGATTCGATAATCAGATTTTCGTCGGCAAACCAAAGTTTCATTTTCAGGTTTGCACCATTTTTCGAAACGGCATAAATCGAAATTTTCCCAGAATAAATATCTAACTTTTGAATAAACGAAGTCAAATTGGATAAAGCACCGTTAGACGGTGTAATACTCGTCCCGAAAGTGGCATCGACTCCCAGGTATCATCCGAAGGAGAGTTCCAAGTTACATTCATCAATATTTTTCCGGCAAAAATATTGATGAATGTAAAAAATAGAAAAATTATAATGGCGATTTTCTTTTTCATCAACTTTCTATTGAGTGACCTTAAAATTTGATTTAATACCACTTTCGCTACTACCGCCTATCATTAGTTGAAAATCACCTGCTTCGACATTTCTTTTCATATCCATTCCATAAAATGCTAATTCACAAATTGGTAAACTCATTTTTACTTTTTTGGTTTCACCAGCTTTCAAGTCAATTCGATCAAAACGTTTCAATTCCTTAACTGGACGAGCAATGGAACCAACTAAATCGCTTACATAGAGTTGCGCCACTTCAGTGGCATCTAATTTCCCGATATTGCTTAATTCAAATGAAATATAGAGTGTATCCGTTGAAACAAGAGTAGGTTTTTCGATAGTCAGTTTATCGTATTTAAAGTTCGTATAACTTAAACCGAAACCAAAGGGAAACAATGGATCGAATCCGGCATCCAAATAATAGGAGGTACAGCCCACAGTTAGTGTTCTGGTTTCAAGTGGAATGGCATCAATCATCGTTTCTTTTCCACTTGCTGGTCGGCCAGTCATGTTATGATTATAATGAACAGGGATTTGACCAAGCATTTTAGGGAAAGTCACTGGCAATTTTCCACTTGGTGATATTTTTCCAAACAAAATATTTGCCAAAGCTGGTCCACCCATTGTGCCCGGATTCCATGCATAAAGCAGTGCATCTGACTGTTTGGTTTCATTTTCAATGATAAGTGGACGACCCGCCATCACAATAAATACTATCGGTTTATTGGTTTTCTTCAACGCAGTAATTAATTCAGATTGAGCTCCTTGTAAATTCAAATTTGCCAAACTGTGTGCTTCACCAGTTAAGATTGATTCTTCGCCACCAAAATAAAGAATTAAATCCGCTTTTTTGGCAGCTGCATTAGCCGCTTTGAATCCTTCGAGTGACTTATCGCGACTAAATTTCAACCCTGGTTCGTAGATAATTTCGAAATCTTTTCCAAATTGCTCTTGAATGGCCATTAATGGAGTTATTGTGCGGCTTTTATCACAATCCATAACCCAAGTTCCCAATTGATCGTGTTTGGCATTTGCTAACGGACCAATAATAGCGATTTTTTTTATCTTTCTAGTATCAATTGGCAAAGTATTATTTGAATTCTTAAGCAATACAACAGATTGTTCAGCAGCGTTTTGCGCATCAGCCAAAAACTCAGGTTTGTACGACGGACGTGGTTTTGTCAAATCAATGTATGGATTTTCGAAAAGTCCCAATCGAAATTTTATACGCAGTATATTACGTACAGCTTCATCAATTACCGCCATATCAATCTTCTTTTCTTGAACAAGTTCTGGAATGTATTTTTTATAGCTTAATGTCACCATTTCCATGTCGAGCGCAGCATTTACCGAAATTTCAGCTGCATCTTTTTCGTCTTTGCAAAAGCGATGATTCACCATTTGTGTAATAGCTCCCCAATCAGAGACCACAAAACCATCGAAACCCCATTCACCACGTAACACATTGCTCAACATAAATTTATTTCCGGATGCTGGAATGCCATCATTATCGTTAAATGAAGTCATAAAAGTAGCAGCTCCTGCTTTTGTAACCGCTTCAAATGGTGGAAGATATACATTGCGAAGTAAACGTTCAGGAATATTAGTAGAATTATAATCCTTACCACCTTCGGAAGCTCCATATCCAAAGAAGTGTTTGGCACAAGCTGCAATTGAGGTAGGATCACTCATTTTTTTACCTTGAAAACCTTTCACCATAGCTACTCCCAAAACGGAAGATAAATAAGGATCTTCGCCCAAACTTTCGGCAATTCGCCCCCAGCGTGGATCACGAGAAATATCAATCATGGGCGCAAAAGTCCAACGAATTCCATTGTAAGACGATTCAATAGCAGCTACACGTGCTCCTCGTTCTACAATACTGGGATTGAATGAAGCCGCTTGTCCAAGCGGAATAGGAAAAATGGTGTTGTAACCATGAATCACATCGCGACCAATAATTAGTGGAATGCCCAAGCGTGATTTTTCCAGAGCAGTGCGTTGAATCTGATTTACCAATTGGTTATCTTCCACATTTATAAACGAACCAACCTCCCCTTTTTCAACCATTGGAAGCAGCTGTTCAATTTTTTTATTGCCAACTGCCTGATACATTTGCCCAATTTTTTCATCCAAAGTCATTTTGGAAATTAATGCTTCAATCTTTGATTCAATAATTGGATCTTTAGATTGTTGAGAAAAAATTGGATTGAAGAATCCAATAAATAAAGCTGCTAAAAAATATTTGATAGTCATTTTTTTAATAATTATAAATTTAATTCATATCCTAATTACTAGTGGTTTATTGTGTTTTTAGTGTATTCTTTGCGACTTTTGTGGAATAGTTATACTACAAAGTTACACAAAAACACATTCACAAAGTAACACTTAGAAAAGAAATAACCTAAAAATTAATGGTGTCTTTTAGTTTTACATCTTTTGAAGAAGCGCCAACCGATATTTCAAAATCACCTGTTTCTACTTTCCAGTTGTGCGTAATAATATCCCAAAAAGCCAAATCTTTTTTAGTTAATTCCAAAGTAACATGTTTCGTTTCGCCTACATTAAGTTGTACTTTTTGGAAAGCTTTCAGTTCTTTTACAGGACGTTCAACACTACATTCTTTATCTGAAACATAAATTTGAGCCACTTCGCTACCAGCCATTTTACCAATGTTTTTTACATCAAACGAGACAGCAATAACTCCATTAGTAGCTAATTGATTATCAATAGTTAAACCACTGTATTCGTAAGTTGTGTAGCTCAATCCAAAACCGAATGGAAAATTAACTGGTATTTGTTTTTTCTCGTACCAACGGTATCCCATAAAAACACCTTCGGTAAATGGAATTTGAACGTATTCGCGAGGTTTATTATACAAATGAAAAATATTGTCGGTTTTATCCTTTGTCCCCATCCAATAATCACGATATTGTGGGTGATGTCCAAACCAATAAGGGGTAGTTCCAAAATAATTGAAATCGGGTTTTTGTGAATCGGCAAAATCTTTTTCGATGGTGAATGGCAATTTTCCAGATGGGTTAACTTCACCGCTGATAATTCCTGCAATGGCATCACCTCTTTCTTGTCCCAACATGGATGCCCACATAAGTCCTTTTACGTTTTTGAGCCAAGGCATTGTCATGGGATTGGCCGACGTGATGATGACAATTATATTTTTGTTCAGTTTTGTAATTCGCATTAAATCGGCGATAGGTGCTTTGGGTTCATCGAAAGGAGAATCGTAGCCTTCACCAGCTGCTTTATTGAGCAAAAACACTACCACATCAGATTGACGAATGATTTTATCGGCTGGTTTTTCGGTGTAAGTGAATTTATCGCCATACATTTTTTTCATGCCATCAGCATAGCTTACATGGTCGAAACCTGCTACAAATCCACTTCCGGTGCCGCTGTGAACTTCAGCGCTTCCCATCATCAGTATGTTTTTCGTTTTGCTTACCGGCAAAATCCCTTTTTCGTTTTTGAGCAAACAGACTGATTCCGAAGCCACTTGACGGGCTAAGGATTTGTGTTCATCGTATTTATTGGCAAACGCTTTATCAACAGGATGACGGTCGTAAATTCCCATTTCGAAGAAAGGAAATAGATTGGCATAAACCATTTTTTCGAGCATAATCTCAATCTCCGCTTTTCTTTCGGGCGATTTGGCTATTTCGGATTTTATATATTTTGATACACTTTGGTTGGACGACATATACAATGAATGACCCGATGTAAGTGCCAGTGCCGTTTTATCGTCGTAATACATGGTGTTTGACCAATCGGACATGATTATTCCTGTGAAACCATATTCTCTGCGCACCAAATCGGCTTCGAGCGGTCTGTTCATACAACACGGAGCACCATTTGTCATGTTGTTACCTGTCATTAAAGCTTTGATATTTCCTTCTTTCACCACTGCTTCCCATGGAGGAAGGTAAATTTCGCGCAAAGTGCGTTCGTCAATTGTACAATTGGCAATGTGACGACAAAACTCCTGATCATTTCCAATAAAATGTTTAGCTGTAGCAATAACCTTATTTTTTTGAATACCTTTCACATATCCCACCGAAATTTTTGAAGTTACCAGCGGGTCTTCACCCATATATTCAAAATTCCGACCACTTACCGAAAATCGTTGCATATTAATGCCAGGTCCCAGCATCACATCAGCACCTAACAAACGGCATTCTTCGCCAATGGCATTTCCGAATTTTTCAGCCAAATCCGTATTCCATGTTGATGCCAACGATAGCATACCAGGGAATGAAGTGCTTTTACCTTTAATACTATTTTCCCGTAAATGAATGCCTTGTGAAGCATCAGCCATGGAAACTGGTCTTAATCCCAACTGCTCAAGTCCGGGAAAATACATAGTGCTGAAACCACCTGTTAACTTTAATTTTTCGTTGAAAGTCAACCGCTGAATCAGATCCATTGCTCTTTCGGATGCACTTTTGGTAATATCGGCATAAATGGCATTTTTGGGGACATTTTTAGCTGCTGATAATGGAAAAAAGTTATCGAAATTTTCAATATTTTGATTTTTCTCAACCTTACTTATAATTTCCTCTATTGCATTCGTTTCTGTAACTTTCTTTTCGGTTTTATTTTGAGCTTGAGTTGGCAAAAAACAAATTATTATTGCTGCAAATAAGCAGTTCAAAATTTTATATAACTTCATTTTCAATTGTATTCTATATATTTATTCATTATGTACTTATTCTTCCAAACAAGCTAATCCGCCAATACCTAACTTTTGACCCGATCCTTTCAAAAGAACACTTATCACTAATTCACCTTCTTTTGGTGGAATAATGAAAAATGAGTCGGATTTTAAATTAGTATCCTTAGCAAGCAATTGCTTTCCATTCACCCATATTTCCTCAATACCTTTTGTTTTTTTCAAAACTAATTTTCCACCATTATGTTGAATAGTTTCACGTGGAGTTACTTTTGTTCTCCATATTACATATTGATCCTTTTCAACTTTCTGTAAAGTGCCAGTATGAATTGGATCCCAACTATTCATATCATTATCAGTCAATTGTTTGTTAGGATCTGGCTTTACATTTGATATTGGAGAAATAAACCATTTATCCAAAACAATTGGTGCATCAATCACAGATACATAGGGAATTGTTTTGGCTAAAGTAACTGGAATAGAAATCGTTGCAGGTTTCATGCATGGAGATGTGGCTGTTAATTCTATAAACCCACTTTGCTCGGACGATTGAATGATTACTTGTGCAAAACCATTAAACAACGAGCGTTTATTTCCCTTTTCTGCTTCGTGTGAAGTTGGGTTGCCATTGCCTAAACCAATAATAGAGCCTGATCCACTTATGCTAAATTCAACTGGGATATTAGCTATAGGCACATGTCGGCCTTTTACATCTACAACTTCTACGGTTATCGGCATTGCATCCGTACCATTACCCAAAAGTGCAGGTTTGAAAGGAGTTAACTTTAATTGAACAGCTTCGGTTGTCGTTTCTATTTTGTAATTTGAAACCACTTTGCCATATTTATACCCAACTGCTTCTAATTTTCCTGGTTTGTATGGTACCAGCCACGTGTTCATTTCATATTTATCAACCTTTTGTCCAGAAAGTGTTTTTCCATTTAATTTCAACACCACGCTATCAGCATTACTGAGTGCCATTACTTTAATCGGTTTTCCAATGCTATCGGCAGGCCAGTTCCAATGGGGCACTAAATTCAGAATAGGTTTATTTTCAACCCATTGAGCCTGATGCAAGTAGAATGCCATTTTAGGGAAACCGCATAGATCCATTATTCCAAAAACTGAACTTACAGATGGCCATATAAATGGAGTTGGCTCACCACGGTAATCAAAACCAGTCCAAACAAAACAGCCAGCTAAAAATGGGCGTTCAGCTACTAATTTCCAGCCAACACGATGCGTGGAGCCCCATGGAGCACCTTCGGAATCATAAGCATCAATTATATTTTTGGATTTATCGGTTTTATATTCACCACGCACCTGAAATGCAGATACATCCTCCGAGCTGGAAAGTTTTAACTCAGGATGATCCTTGTGAAAACTATCGTAACTATCAGTATGATAATTAATACCAACTACATCAACAGCAGACGAAACATTAATTGCAGATTCAAATCCACCGTTCATAGCTGCAGTAACTGGGCGTGAAGTGTCCAATTGTTTCACTTTGTCTGCCATGCGTCGAACCATTTGGTATCCATTTTCGGTTCCCTGCATAGGTTCTTCGTTAAATACAGACCACAGAATGATAGACGGGCGATTTCTGTCGCGACGAACCATCCATTCCAATTGATTTACATATTCAGGGGAAGAATTGAAATTGCGATTTTCGTCCATAACTAAAATACCAATACTATCACAAGCATCTAAAAATTCCTTCGATGGTGGGTTGTGTGAACAGCGATAAGCATTCACACCCATTTCTTTCAATTTAAGTAAACGGAATTCCCACAATGCATCAGGAACGGCTACTCCTACTCCAGCATGATCCTGATGGTTACAAACTCCTTTGAGTTTCATGTGTTGGTCATTTAAATAAAATCCGGTATTGGCATCAAAACGGGTTGTTCTGAATCCGCATTTTGTTTGTACATTATCTACAATAATACCATTTTCTTTTACAACTGTTTTTACGGTATAAAGTACCGGGGTATCCACCGACCAAAGCGTTGGGTTATTGACTGAAAGTGGAATGCTAACAATTGCATCGCGTAATGAAACCACTGATGTTGATTTTTTCCCTTGCACCACTAATTTTCCCGAAGCATCAAATACACTTACTTCTACATCGGGATTTGCAAGTGTTTTAGAAGTATTATTCAACGTAACTTCAACAGGTATCTCCCATGAATTATTTTGTTTTTTAACAGGATGAGCATACACACCATCGGTGATAATATGAACAGGTGAACGCTTCACAAGCCATGTGTGGCGATATAATCCTGCACCTTCGTACCACCAGCCTTCTTGCGCATTAGCATCTACACGCACAGCAATGGTATTCAAATTGTCGCCATAAAATGCATACGGTGTAATGTCAATATACATAGATGTATAACCACACCAGTTGCGATGAAGCAAAGTGCCATTTACCCAAATAGCGGCATTGGTAGCAATGCCATCAAACTGAAGTTCGATATGTTTCCCATTATCATTGGGCGATAATTTAAAATTGCGGCGATACCAACCAAAACCACGATTACGATATCCCTGAGATATATTGGTAGTAGAATCGAATACACCCTCCACTGCCCAATCATGCGGTAAGTTTAAAACACGCCACGATGAATCATCGTATTCTGGGGCAGCAGCACCCCATGCTTTACCGGCTTTTGCACTTTGATAAGTTACACTATGACCAGTAATAACTGGAAAAGCAATATCGCCCAAATGGAAACGCCAACCTTTATCGAGCGTTAAAACTTCTCTGCTCAAAGATTTATTCAACTGGGCAAATAGTACAGTTTGCAACAGTGAAAGGGCTACTAAAACAACAACTTTTGTTTTCATCTTTTCTTAAAATGAATATTATTTATATATTAACTAAACACACAACTTTTTAAAAAACTAATTAATGTTCATATTTTACACTAAACTTATCTGTCAACTTTTTACGCGCACTCAATGTCAAATCATCTTTGGAATGTTTCTGCAGTTTTTTAAGTTCTATTTTCAGATTAGCAGTAATTTTCTGATATGCAGGATTTTCGTATAGGTTTTTCAACTCATTCGGATCATTTTTTAAATCGTAAAGTTCCCATGAATCGATATTATAATAAAAATGAATTAATTTAAATCGTTCTGTTCTAACCCCATAATGCGGTTGAACCCGATGCCACTTTGGATACTCAAAATACTGATAATAAGCAGATTTACGCCAGTTAATCTCAGCCTCTTTGTTCAGTTCCAAAAGTGGTTTTAAACTTTTACCCTGCATTGCTGTTGGCACTTTCACTCCAGCATAATCCAATAAAGTTGGAGCAATATCTATGTTCAATCCTATTTTATCAATTTTTTCACTAGCTTTTACACCTTTAGGAAAACGAACCAAACAAGGCATTTGAAGCGATTCTTCATACATCCAGCGCTTGTCGTACCAACCATGCTCGCCTAAATAGAATCCCTGATCGCCCATATAAACAACAATCGTATTTTCTTCCAACCCATTTGCTTTGAGGTAATCGAGCACCCGACCTACATTATCATCTACTGAGCGAACACAGCGTAAATAATCTTTGATATACTGCTGAAATTTCCAGTTTTTCAACTCCTGACCTTTCAAATCTGAACTTGGCGACCACCACTGATTGTCTCCACTTCCACCATAATTCAACCATTCAGTTTTTGCTTTACCAGTCAGACCAGCAGGAAGTTCTTGCTTTAAATCCAGTCGTGAAAGGTGTTTTTCAATCATGGCCATGGATTGTCCAGCTGTTTTTTCTCTGCCATTATAATCGTCATTAAATGTGGCAGGATATGGAAATTCCACATTATCAAATAAATGCTGATAAATTGAATCGGGTTCCCATGGGCGATGTGGTGCTTTGAAATGTAACATAAGCATAAACGGCTTACTTTTATCACGACCAACATTCAACCATTGGAGGGCAGCATTTGCCTCCAAGTTCGATGAATATCCAGTTTCTTTTGATTTTAACCCATTTGTATTGAAAATTGGGTTCCAATAAGTACCTTGTTGATTGGGATTATCATGTATTTTATAATAATCAAAACCAATAGGAGTAGAAAATAAATGCCATTTACCAATAATAGCAGTATTGTAACCATTTGCTTGTAGCAAAGTAGCACTCGTTACTTGCGAACTATCGAAACGTACACCGCCTTCGTTTTGATAAAATCCATTTATACTGCTATAAGTACCCGTGAGCAAACAAGCACGACTTGGACCAGAAATAGAATTTGTACAGAGCATATTGTTGAAAATAGCACCATCTTTTGCAATCCTATCAATATTAGGAGTTGGAGCCAGTTTTGCATTGATGCCACCATAAGCACTAATGGCTGATTTGGCATGATCGTCCGATAAAATAAAAATTATATTGGGGCGCGCAGCTTGTTTTTTCTCAACTGCAACAGCATGTAAAATAGTTAATATTCCACATCCAATTAATGGAAGTATTTTTGAGTTTGTCATATTGTCTTGGCTCTTGTTTCTTCAATCTATTCCACATCAGTTCTAAATGGCGATGCTGGCAATCCGTCTTTATTAAATAAGTTTATGTTAGGTACATTTGCCCAACCCATTCTAACTGCTACCGGATTATCAATTCCTTCGGCAGTAACTATGACTTTATTGCCACTAATAATCGCTTTGGCAGGTACAAATTTCTTATCTGCACCCGCTATCACAAAATCGGTTAATGCATTTCCTTTTGCCATTAAACCTGAATTTACATGGTCAAAACTCAATTCAATGGCATTTCCTTTTACAACCATCGAAGCATAAAGTGGTCCAGAATACGCCACATTTATTTTATAAGCCAAAGCTTCAGCCGCTAATGCCAGACGGTCACCTACAGGTTTTTTATTACCCGGATGAATTTTGGCAGCATCTCCACAATCTACTGTAACTGCCATAGCCGTGTTTGTCGTTTTTTTCAAACACAGTAGTTGAGCTTCTCTAATTTCGGGCTTCATACCATTATAAGGTGCAACTTGCACGTACAAAAATGGAAAATCACCGACATTCCATTGTTTCCTCCAATCAGCAATCAATACAGGAAAAAGCGTTTGGTATTGTTTTGCTTTAAATTGATTTGATTCGCCCTGATACCAGATTACACCTTTGATGGAATATGGAATGAATGGAGCAATCATGGCGTTATAAAGTCCACCGCAAATACCTCTTAAAGAAGGATGTAAAAGTTCTTTTGGTTTCTGAGGTATAGTATTGCCTTCCAATCTTGCTTTTGCAGCATCTACTTTCCACTTATTCAATATAGAGTCTTTTGTCAAATTATATTTTTCCAAATCTTGAGGATAAGTAAATACAGCTTTATCATAATACTCCACAATTTCTTTCAACTCAGCATTTTCTTCGAGAGCAGCTCTACTTGTCCATTTCTGAGCTTCAGTTCCTCCCCACGATGAGTGAATAATTCCAATTGGCACGTTTTTCAATTTACGAGTTAATGCATTTGCAAAAAAGTAACCAACAGCCGTAAATTCTTTTACTGAATTAGAATCACACACTACCCAAATGCTGTTTGCATCTTCATATTTAATATCCGACGATTGTAACGGAACAAAATATTGTCGAATTTGAGAAAAATTATTCGCCTCATCCACTGTCTTTTGGCGTTCCCAAATATCAGGTTGCCCGGCTTGAACCCCAATTCGTCTAGCCATGTTGCTTTGCCCGCCACAAACCCAAACTTCACCAACTAAAATATTGATAATTGTTAGCAAATTATTACCTTTAATTTTCATTTCAAAAGGGCCGCCTGCTCTCAACGATTTTAAAGTCACAAACCATTTACCATCTTTGGCAACAGTCGATACTTTTTGTCCGCAAAACTCAACTGTCACGGTTTCATTGTTATCTGCTTTTCCCCAAATTGGCACATTAACGCCTTGTTGAAGTACCATATTATTGGAAAATAGCGTATTGGGAGTTACATCCGCAAATGATTTTACACTGAAAATGCTTAGGATTGAAAATATTATTATTAATTTATTCATTAATTTTTATTGTTGAGTATAAGTAATTTTTTCACTGTTTTTGAAACCAACACGTACTGCAATTGCACTTAAAATATCGCCTTTTTTAAGCAAAATTGGTTTTGAATATATAAACCAATGACTATTTGTTAATCCTTTACCGTTTATCTGATAAGCATAAGAAGCTCCTTTTGTTGGTGATAGAAGTGTGACACCTTTGTCTTTCTTGGTGAGTTTTACCATCGGTTTTTGAGCAACTTGCTGTTTACCTTCAGGGAAAAAGATTTCGCTGCACTCTTTTTCCGACTTTTTCCAAAGTGCATTGTATTTGCCATCCCAGGTATTGTATGCTTTTCGTAAACGGTCAATATCAGTTTTATAAACCGGATTGTTGATTACGTTATTAATTTCGTGTGGGTCTTTGTCCACATCATAAAACTCTTCGATAGGACGTGGAGCTTTGAACCACAATTTTTGTACATCGTTTAAGCTATCCTTATTCAATAATTCAACCATTCGTCGCATCATTGGCATTTGCAGGCGATAAGTATTGGGTAAATAATTGGATTTTTCGGGCATATAATTTCGGATATACCTGAATTTCGCATCGCGTACATAGCCCATTTTATCAATTACAGTGTCGAAACGATCGCGAGCACCAAACACATAATCACGCGACTTCGTACTGAATTTTCCCAGAAAAGCCTGTCCTTGCATGTATTTAGGTGGTTTAATACCAGTCAATGACAAAATACTTGCTGGAATATCTACAAACGAACAGAGGCGATTTTCTACTTCACCTTTGCGATAACCATCTGGAAAGCGAACCATAAAAGGCACGCGCGTTCCACTTTCGTATAATGCACGTTTGCCACGTGGCATTGGTCCACCATTATCAGAATAGAAAATGATAATCGTATTTTCTAATAATCCGGCTACTTTTACTTCGTCAATAAGTTTTTGCACCTGCTTATCCATTTCGTTAATATTGCTATACAAAACAGCCATATCTTGCCGAACAATTGGGTCTTCGGGATAATAAGGTGGTAGAATTATCTTTCTCGGGTCAACTACCAATGGTTTATTGGCACGCAGCCAGATTTGAGATTCATGCGTAACTTCTAGATTGAAAACGGCGAAAAAAGGTTTGTCGTTAGGTTTATTTTTCCAATGTGCATTTTTGCTACATTCGTCCCAAGCGGTGAGTGGTGGTGCAAATTGATAGTCGGTTTTGGAGTTATTGGTACAATAATAGCCCGAAGTGCGTAAAAATTCGGTAAAACATTTTACACCAACCGGCAACACAACTTCATAAGGTTTTACACCTTCTGGGAAACCAGCATCATTTGGATATGGACTATAATTTCGCATTTGGTCTGCCCCAATTGATGACGGATACATACCTGTAATCAGTGCTGCCCGGCTGGGAGCACTCACACCAACAGTAGTATACATACGATTAAAACGCACACCTTCAGTTGCAAACTTATCCAAATTAGGAGTTATAGCAACTTTATCGCCATAGCAACCTAAAAAAGGTGAAATGTCTTCGCAAACCACACAAAGTATGTTCGGTTTTTCGTGAGCAATAGCGTTTTGCGCTAATGCTGCTGAAAATAATAATGTCGAGTTTATTATTGATTTTTTCATCGATTTTTAGTTGTCAGCCACATTTGTTATAAGACCCAGATTACCTAAAAAATCTAAACAAGAAACTTTCACTTCATATTTTAAATTTGGAGTTGTTCTGAGCGTTTGCAAAGTTTCTATAAATGGCTGATTATTAGACATATATTGTAAATAATTTATTGTAATTAATGCAAAGTAGCTATTCTTGTCGAAACAGAATTTCTTCAAATTTTCTTTTGCCTCTTCATTTTTAAACTGCTGGTAGGCAATGGCAGAAGCAGTTATGGCAACTGGTGGATAAGTATCATTCATTGCCTTAGTAATTACTTTGGCATAAGGTTTTATATCCTTCAAATTTTGCGACCGAAGTCCAATCATTGCCCAGTAACGGATTACATTATTGGTGCTTGCCAATAACTTAATTTGCTTTGCTACGATATCATTTCCTCTAAATCCCGATAAAGAAACTGCTTTGTAAATTTCTTCTAAAGGATATTTTTTTTCATCCAATCGGAATTCGTAGGGAGTTGTTGTTGTAGAAATTTCAACAATCTCGTTTTCAGGCAATAACATTATGTCTCGTGAATTGAAAATCTCTGTTTTCAATTGTCCACGCATGGTGTCCAACACAGTTTTATACTTTGGATCATTTGCCAAATTTTTGGTTTCCCAACCATCATTTTCAATATCGAACAAAAACTCAGCAGGACGATCATCGAAAAGTTGTTTCTGCAATTTATTCAATTTATTGTCAGCCAAATCCTTACGCATTTGCTTTTTTATATCCGAGATTTCCATGTAATGGATATTCTTGACTTCGGGCATAAACGGCATAAAATTGCGCGAGTACATGTATTTTCCATTGGTTACGCTGCGCACTACATCAATGCCATTGTCCGAACGGTCGGCCGACATAATTAAGCAATCGCTTGGTTTTGAACGGTTTTCGCCTAAGAATTTACGACCAGTCATGTGAGCGGGAACATTTCCCCCAGCCAAATTTATCATGGCTGGTGCAAGGTCTTCAAAATCAACTAATTCATCAGTCACAACACCTTTTGTTCCCCAAGGTGATAGGTTTTTGTACATTTCGGGAAACCAAATCACAAACGGTACTCGATAGCCAAGATTAATTCCATTGGTTTTACCACGTGGAATTCCTTCGCCATGATCGGCATAAAAAACAATAATGGTACTGTCCTTCAACCCATCACTTTTCAAACGGTTTAATAACTTACCAATTTTATTGTCGGTCAATTTTATCGAATTATAGACTCTTGCAAATTGCTTCCGCATTTCAGGACTATCATTATAGAATGGAGGCATTTGAAATTTATCTTCGCTAATCTTTTCGTTTTCAGGAAGTTGATTAAGTACATTTTTCAAATACCAGTCATAAGCAAAAGTCATTGTGCGACTTTGGTGGGAGTCGTCAAAATTGAAAACGGCAAAAAATGGCTGACCCGGCTTTCGATTCCACCAGCCAGCTTTATTTGAACTTTCGTTCCATGTTTCTTTTGTAAAAGCTTTTGCGTTGGCCACATTATAATCGGTCTTGCTGCTGTTAGTTGTACAATAACCTGCTTGCTGCAAATAGAATGGAAATCCTTTTATGTTTTCTGGTATTGGGTATTCACTTCGGTGATTTCCAGTGCCCATTTTGTAGGTTTTCACACCTGTAATAAGGCATGATCGACTTGCAGAAGAAACAGTGCCATTTGAAAATGCATTGGTGAATCGCACACCTTCATTTGCTAAACTATCGATAACAGGCGTCCGTGCATCTTTATTGCCATAACAACCAATAAATTGAGGTGATGTATCTTCAATAACCACCCAAAGAATATTTGGTTTTGTTTGCTTAGTTTGCGCATTTGTGAGCAAAGCAAGGGCTGAAGTTGAAAGTAAGAATAGTTTTTGTTTCATGGAATGTCAGTATAATTGCTTTGTAAAAAATCATATCATGACTTTACAAATTGTGTTTTTTTTGTTGTTTAATTGAGCGGTTCAATAATACATAACAAAGAAACTGCAAAAAACTGAATAATTCGACGATAAACTGATTAAAAAATGAGACAAACTGGTTAATTGAGGAGGTTTTGGAGCTCAAAAGTGATGAATTAATTACATTTTCACCTGAAGTTTACAAAACCTTTGTTTATTGGCCAAACTTTAATTTCTTGAATTCCCATTTTATAGTTCGCAAAAGTACCTGGAAAAGGATTTTGCAAATTGCGTGATTTTCCAAAATAATCAGCATTTAGCAGCATGAACTAAAATTTTATCACCAGGCATTTCCTTATAGGCTGCTGCTGAAATGGTTATTAACGGTGTCACGGAAGTACCCGCAGCTAAAACATTTCCTATGGTTGAAACATAATATACTTTACAATTATCAATAACTGTTTTTTTTTCGGCATCGACCGAAGTAACTGCTAGAAAGCTTATTGTTAGGTAAAAAATAAGGTTTAATCTTATACTCAAAGTCATAATTTTAAGTGTTCAAAAATATATCAGTTTATTTATCAATCACGTTAATTTCGTAAATTGACGGTGGAGCTGTTGCCTTTGTTACTCTCAGTTTTAATTTTGAAGTTTGATAGTAAACAGGGAAACGAATCACTTTGCAATCACCCATCGATCTATCGTCAGAAAAAACGGTTATCCATTTGTCATTTTTAAAAATATCAATTTTATATGCTTGAATGCGATTGAATCTGTAATTTGAGAAGAAATCTTTTGGATCGGGTGATTTCTTTACATCTTGATATTCGAAAATAGATATTTTATTAAAGCGGTCGTTGGGATTCAAATTAATGATTAACTCTGGTAGGGTGTCGTTTGCCGCCCATCGAGTTTCCAAGCCACCATCAACAGCCAGATGTGAGCCAAATTGACTTGGATTATTACTATATACCGAGCTTGCTGAAGTGCTTGATTTATAAGAAATAAATGTTCCATTTTTTGGTAGAGGTTTATTCTTTTTCAAGTTCAATCTTTTGCCCAACGCAATAACTGCATTCGCATCAGTTTCATATATTTTACCGGTATGAGCGGGTGGAACATCGATTACCAACATATTATCATTATCAGTACACCAGTAAAACAGTTCCTCTAATTCGTCTAAATCCCTAACTTCACCAGGTTTTTGTTTTGCAAACCAAGCCCATTCTTTGCTTAAACAAATTGTATGTTCGTAAGGCAAGTAATAGGATTTACCCTTATGCAAATACTGTTTTTTATCTGCTTTATTGGCAATTTTAGGATCCCAAAGACGGAAGTCACTTGGAAAGTAATGAAAGAAATACTTATTGTCCACGGTCATCGAATCAGGATGTGCGAATTTTCGATCTCCTTCTTTATTGACAATTGTATGATTTACAGCAATGGCACAATTTGGCTGAAGTTTTTTTACCAATTTATAAACTTGATCAATTCCCCACTCATCAGGCTTACGTTTCCATCCACCATCAAACCACAATTCGCAAATAGGACCATAGTTGGTGAAAAGTTCGGTCAACTGATTTTTCATAAAGTCGATATACATTTGATTATCTTTTTCATTAAAACTCGGTTCGTGTCTGTCCCACAACGAATAATATACTGCAAATCCCAATCCGTATTTTTTACAAGCCTTTGCCACTTCAGCTACAATATCTGTTTTTACCTTAGCAGCACCAACATCGTAATTGGTATATTTACTATCCCACAAACAGAAACCGTCGTGGTGCTTTGTGGTAAGTAAAACATATCTGAATCCGGCATCGCGAGCTACTTTTACCCATTGATCGCAATCTAATTCAGTAGGTGCGTATTTTTCAACTGGGATGGTTCCGTCCGACCACTCTTCGTCCATAAAAGTATTAACGCCATAATGCATGAACATACCATAAGCCCGTTTCATTTGTAGCTTTTGCGTTTTATTCGGCTTAGTGAATGGCACAATTTCCTGAGCAAAACTCATATTTGCGACCAATAAAATTGAGAGTAATACAAAAATAGATTGCTTCATAAATGACTGTATATTAATTATTTAATTAATTAGATTTATTTAAAATTTAGTTAGATGCTTGATTTTCAATAAAAGTCAATAATTGAGAATGCTTGAAAGAATTGGCCGAAATTTTAGCAATATAAATTCCTTTTAGATTCAACGATTTTAGATTGATTGTTTGATTTTCGGTAATTAGTAGTTTTTGTGTAAAAACAATTTTCCCAGTCAAATCAACTATTGAAAAAATTGATGGCTCATTAACTTTTAATAAGTTGATATGCAAAGTTTTTCCTGTCACTGGATTTGGATAAATTTTTATGTTGCTATTGCTGTTTAGCTCTTTTAGTCCGGATGAAACTTCAATTTGTTGAATAATCGTAGTCAAATTTTGAGCAAATGACACAGCTCCTTTTGTATTCAAATGAACAACATCGTACAAATCAGTTGCATTTGTCAAATTACTTCCTTCAATTACAAACATTTTTTTATCACCTGCGGCAATCAATTTATTCACTACCCGTCGTTGCGTATTACGCAAGGTATCAATGGCTCCATAAAGTGGTGTACCTCCGTACGTAGGTTTTAAAGTAGTAGTAAAGATAGGCATAATACAATATATTTGTGCATTTGGATGATACCCACGCAACTTGGTCAGCAAAGTTTGATACGTACTACTAAGCGTTACCATGCTTTTATTCCCATTCCAATCGTTATAACCCCATAGAATTGTTATCACGTCGGCTGACACATTCGTAATCGCTGGATTTGTTTGGTCGGCAATAAGTGGCGTGATTGATGAACCGGCAACAGCCATGTTATACAATCGCCAACTCATGTTTTTGGCCAAAATAAATGCATACGAGCTGTCGGAAGCTGTAGCATATCCATTCGAAGGAGTAACCATTTGTCCATTTCCATGCGTAATTGAATTTCCAATGGCAATATAATGTTTTTTGATTTCGGGTTCTAAAGGCAAGGTGGTATATCCGGATTGCAAGTCCAATCCTGTAAAATGGACGCCATATAAATAAGGTAAAACAATATCCCAGGTAGTAGGAGCTGTTGTTCCAGATGTTAAATTTAGAGGAAAAGAAGTTTTATAACCCTGCGATACACCATTCTTATAAATGCCCCATGATGATGGATTCGCATTTGTATTAATTCTTTTCTTAAAATTTACCACCACTAATGGACTGGATGTTTTAAAACTAATCACTATTCCCGGTTGGGTTTTCCCTTTTACTGAATCGTAGTTTGCTGTTGCGATTTTCCAAAAAGTCGGATGAAAGCGATTTAATACCACACTATCAGCAGATTTGTCTGCATACATCAAACCTCTGAAAGCGATATTTGGATCGTTTGCTGGTACACGAATCGTTTGAGCATTTAACGATGAGACACTAAAGATGAGGAGAATAATCATCTTCCAAACAGTACTTTTTGAATATTGATATTTCATTTTGAATATTTATATCTTAATTATCTTTTTAGCTTCAATCAACTCCCCATTTTTAGTTGAAACAGAAACAAAATAAATTCCACTAGCTCCCCAACTCTTCGAATTAACACGATATTTATTGCTATTTATATCACTTTGAAACACTTGTTGTCCCATACAATTTTGAATTTTTAGCTGAGAGCCAGCAAAATCGGAATAATCATTAAATGCGACGTCAATAAAATCTTTAGTCGGATTAGGCGTGATTACAACATTGTTTTTATTAAAAGTTGTATTACGAATTGCAGTTTCAGCACTGTAATTGTCATAATGTAAAATGCCATAACTGCCTGTTATTAAATTGCTATCATGCAAAATCCAATTGCTTGTAATTGAAGGAGTTTGTGTGAAAAATTCTGTACGGTCAATATTTTCAAGGAAAATATTGGTCGAATTCAAAATAATAAGAAGTGCCCTATCGGTTGTAATCATAAGTTGATAATTCCCCGAACCACCATAAATCTTAACGTTATCCGAATTCCTTATTTCTAACAGTTCATAATTAAATTCATACTTAAAACCATGTACGGTAATATTCTTCGCTTTTAAAAATTTAATTTGTGGCGAATTCCTTAACCGTTCCACATTCAGATGATAAAATGATAATGGATTTGCATTGTCTTCTATCATGAGCATGTGGTAATCATTATTCAGTGGGACTTCAAAATCTGTTGCAACGAGATAATCTGAGACTGGCCCTGCAGCGTCAACATCGGCATGTGAACCTCCTAATACTAAATTATAAATTTTGCCGCCCGCATTATTATTAAAGAGGATATATGAAACGGTAGGAGCATTTTTGACGGTTTGATTCCAATAATAAGTGATACCTTTTGAAACGTGTTCTGAAAGCAAATCAACAATAACAGTATTTGGTGTTTGAATATGAAGCGCTTGAGTGTGTGCGTAGTTATTAATCCCAAAATCCAGTAAAAAAAGACTCCCAGAAACAACATTCTGGCTTTCTAGTAAAATTGCCCGTGTTGTAGGAGTGTCTATCCAATCATTAAAGGGCTCGATACGAGAAATGCTTTTACCAGAACCAATCAGAACCAATCCGCTATTTAATGTTAGAGTTTTCTTAATTTGAAAATAGCCACGTGGCAGATATACAATCATTCCAGCGTAAGGGCTGGCAGGATTTGTTACTTCATCAATAATTTTTTGGATGGCAATCCCATCATCATCTGTACCATTTTGGTCATCTGCAGTGGCACGATACAGTGTTCCTCCAACATTTATTCCCTCAGTAATATCCACTACGTTGCTCGTTATGCCATCCGCTTTTTTATCTTCCCAACTTGGCAACTTAGTCCAAGAATGCATTCTTGTAAAATCAGCGCTTGGTGTTTCAAGGATTAAAGGATCGTATTTTTGATAATTCTGTGTTTGATCATTTAGTTTTACTAATTTGCAGACTACTGTACTCTTATCTAACTTAGAAGTAAACATATAATTGGTAATTTTATTCCAGTTGTAAGAATTACCAGCCACAGACTTTAAAACCGATCCGGTACCACCTCCTGCACCACTATTAATAATTGTCGATGCTTTTACATAAACATTATTCATCGTTACATCTTGAGCATAATTTTCAATAGCCAACCCTGTGGAGCCAAACACTTCTATACTACCGTCAGTTAAACATAAATTAGCATTTCCATGATCTAAAACTCCATTTGTGCCACCACTAGAAGTGGAATTTATACTTACAGCGCGATATGAGGCAGAAGGGGTAGCAGGGCTTTTGATTTGAAAACCGGAAATAACCAGCGGACCTCTTGTAACGGTCATCCGAATACCATATTGTATTTGATTTTCTAACTTTAATCCAATTACGGTTGGGGTAGGTCTATATGCATCTTGTAAAATTCCAATTTGCCCACCAATTACTTCTAAATTAACTA
This sequence comes from uncultured Bacteroidales bacterium, assembly GCA_903911085.1. Lineage (GTDB taxonomy): Bacteria > Bacteroidota > Bacteroidia > Bacteroidales > Paludibacteraceae > Paludibacter. The sequence goes on from CAIWCC010000125.1 coordinate 25,128, forward strand.
CGTAACCCCCTGATCCAGGGAGTTTGACAACGCCTGCGTAAAAATCCCCTGTTATTTTCACGTCCTCGATGGCACAATATTGAGCGCCATCCATCGATATTGCGCTTATTGTGGAATTACCAACACCCATATTTATATCTATACCCCGAAAAAAAGCAGAATAGTTACTCGCAGGATCGCTTTTCCCACTGGTAAGTAGTTGAAATAAAAATAACACCTTATTCGTAGCAATAAATGAAGATGCGGCATAATTAGCTAGACGTATGACTGGTTTTGCGCCAACCGTAGAACCAATTATCTGATAGCCATATTTTCTGTTAGGGGTAGTGGTTACACCTTTCAATTGTTGACTTACCAAATATGTTTTATCACCTGGTAAATACACTATAAAATTGTAGGTGTAGGCATCAATTAATGCAGCCTGAATGGCTTGTGTATCATCCGTTGAATTATCGCCTTTGGCATTATATGGTGCTTTGGTTACATCAATAAAACCTTTTTTTAGTAAAGGTTTATCAGCATTCGATACATCATTATATTTCAAATGAATAGGTAAACTTGAGTATGGCTTATTTTCTGCCAAAACTACAAAACCTGAACATATCTCAAATATAACAATTATGCAAATTGTTGTATTCAGAGTTGCATTTTTAAAAAATCGAAAAATTTGGTTCATATACTTATTTGTTGTTTTTTGAATTACGATTATCCGTTTTTTCTATCGGATTAATGATTTCAAAAAGTTTATTTGCAAACGATGCTGCACCTTTGATATTGAGATGCACCACATCATTCAAATCAGATGCATCTGTCAATTCACTTCCTTCTATTAAATACATTTTTTTATCACCTGAGGCAATCAATTGTTTCACTACTCTTCTTTCTGTATTTCGTAAAGTATCAATTGAAGTATAAAGTGCCGGCAGATGATATTGTGGGGTTGTATTAGTTGTAAATATAGGAATAATACAATAAATTCGTGCTTTTGGATGATAAGCACGGAGTTTAGTCAATAAGGTTTGATAATCAGCACTCAATGTTGTCATGTTTTTATTTCCATTCCAATCATTGTATCCCCAAAGAACTGTTATCGCATCAGCTTTTACTGGTGTAGTTTGGTCGGCAATAAGTGGGGTAATGGCTGAAGCACCAACCGCCAAATTATACATTCGCCATCCCATCTTTTCGGCCAAAATATAAGGATATGTGGCATTAGAGGCGACATCCTTTTGGCCAGTTCCGTGCGTTATTGAATTGCCGATAGCAATGTATTGTTTCTTTTTTTCGTGTTCAAGTGGCAATAAAGAATAACCAGTTTCAATGTCAAGTCCCGAGAAATGGATTCCACTAAGCGCAGGTAATACGATATCCCAAGTACATGGTTCTTTTGACGTTGAAGTCAAGTTCAATTTTAGTTTATTAAAGTATCTAACAAATGTTTTATTGCAATAAACACCAAAATACATTTGGCCTTGCATTCCATCTATTCGCTTTATAAAATTCACATTCACCGTAGGACTGGCAGTTTTAAAACTAACTACAATACCTGATTGAGTTCTCCCTTTTTGTTCACTAAAGTAGCTTTTGGCTTTTTCAAAAAAGTCTATAGAATGTCGATTAAGCACAACACTGTCGACTGTTTTTATTGGATATAATACGCCTCTGAAAACGATATTAGGATCATTTGCAGGAATATGTATTGTTTGTGCATTTAGACTAAAAAGTGTACCAGCGCAAAAAACAAATATTAAAGTTAGTGATTTGCGAGTTTCGAAAAAAGATATTTGAATTTTCATTAAGAATAGAATTTAAGGAATGTTTATTGTTATAATATCACTTTCATGGTTTGGATATTACCAGAAGCCGAAAGTTGAACAATATAAACACCTGAAGGCAATGCAACTGAATAATTATCAGATGCATGCAGATTTTTTTTTACAAGGCATTTACCTGTTAAATCAATAATATTTACATTCAAATTTTGAGTTATTCCTTCAATCCTAATGGTTTTATTGGCAGCAATAATTTTTGCCATTTTCATTATATTTTCTTTAATAGCAGGCACCGCTGTAATACCATACACATTTTTCAACATGATAGTGGCATAACGTTCACCCAATATTATCTGACTCGCACGGTCAAAATGTGGATCCGTTAGAACACCACCTGTCGGAACTAATCCCAAAGAAGAAGCACACTCGGTATTTGTAATAACTGTTGAAACTGTTGGAATAACAGTATTAAAAGTCTGATAACTAGTTACCCACTGCCCAACCTGCCCTACCACAAAAAATAAATTTGGTAGTGACAAATCAGTTCTATAATCGGTTATCATCTGTTTCAGACTTGCCAGGTATGTTGTAGTAGCCCAAGAATCACCTTCACCTTGATGCCATATAACTCCTTTAATATCACCAAACTTCCTCATTTCTTTTAATCGTCTTAAGGCTTCTTCGTAAAACTTATCCGTACTACCTTTCATCCACTGACTTATTTTAGTAGCTCCTAATGAATTATGAACTATACCAATGCTATTGCCCGTTTTATCGCGCATCATTTTTACGAATGAATTTGCTGGCCCAATCAAATTAGTATTTGCCATGTATTCGAGCGATGAATATTTATTTAAAGGATTGGCAGCAATTTCTACATTTGCTCCTTTGGTTAGTAAATATACATTGGCAATATTTGCACTATCACCAGGAATTAAAATACCTCTACCCGACATATTGGACTGTCCAATGGCAAGAAAAATATCTAATTTAGGTAGTATTTCAAATTCGATAGTATAGGTTTTCGAACTTGAATTATCTTGCGATTTGACCAAGATGGAAGCCATACGTTCTTGCAGTGTACCTTTCAAATTTGTGGGGTTTGTAATTGTAATTGACGCACTGCGATTAAACCCAAGTGCTTGAATTGTTGGTGATACTGTGGTTGTATAGGGCAAATAATTTTTATAGGCAAGTTTATTCATATTGAAATTTTCAACATCTACACCATTTAATCTTAAGGTGTCAAGACGTGCATCAGTAGGCGCAGCAGCATAGTTGAAAACTACTTTGAAAACTACTGAATCTGTGGCCAAATCATTGGTGTTGACAACTTTAGTAGTCCGTTGACTTTCTGTACCAAAAAGATTGGTAGCAGGTGTATGCTTCAAGGTATAATTTGAGGAAAATTGTGTTGCTGAAACAGAAGGAGCTGTATTTCCATAAGGCAAAGTAACATCGTACCTCACTTTGGTGGCATTAAACCCGGCAATTGTCACTCCATTTAACTTCAAATCCGAAAGTTTAAAAGCTGAAATATCCTTAGGTGTAATCACTAATTGTGGTTTGTATCCACTTGAATTTTCTTTTGAATGAAACACCACCTGAATCATTGCATTGGTCGTTGTTCTCACTGCATATCTATCTTGTAGTTTTAAAGTGATAAAACTCTCCCCTTTAGCAATAGCAGCCGTAACAGCTGTACTAACATCCCATTCAAAGTATTTTGCAGTTGTACTTCCTACAACATCAAGCGAAGCAACAGGATTGGTTGAAGCAAGACCTGTTAAAGAAGCTGCATTATTATACGTTAATTGATCTTCCACCCAATTTGAAAGTGAAGTGCTGTAAACATCAAATCCATGTGCTTCCTTAGCTGTGCCATAAAGCCGTAACTTAGCATTACCTACTGCGCTCGAAATACTTTGTAAATCGAACTTTAAATAGATTACAGTGCTCCAAACCAGATTTGTAGGTTCTCTGAAACTATATAAGTTTGTCTCCATACCTTGAGTGAATACATTTCCAGTTGTATTGCCTTTGGTTATATAGGTATCTCCGGTTGGGAAAATGATAGTGGTTTGGGAAAATAAGAAGAAGGGAAGTGCTACTAAAAATAAAAGTGTAATTCGTGTAGTTTTCATATCATGAATTCGTTAGTTTGTTAATTTTATTTTCGAATTATTTCTTGTTTACTTTTTCCACATGTGCCCTTAATTGTTTGCTTAACTCAGCAACAATAGGTGCATATTCTTGTTTTTCCGCTACATTCACATTTTCATGTGAATCTTTTTTATGGTCGTAAAGCATTCTGGACAAATACTTTCTGGATTTGAGATTATAATATTCGGTATAACCGTATTTATCTGTTACAATGGATTCACCATCCACAAATCGACATAAAGCAACACCACCTTTTGTTTTCGGATTCTTCAAAATATCAATTTCACTTTTCCCTTGTAAATGAGCTGGTTTTGCAATATTTGCCATATCACAAATGGTAGGATAAATGTCGACATACGACACCACAGCTTCTGTTTTGGCAGGTTTTAGTCCAGGAGCTTTAATTATGAGTGGTGTGTGGAATGAGTTGTAAAAACAAGTGTGTTTTACCCAATGTGTATGCTCACCTAAACTGTATCCATTATCACCTAATAGTACCACAATCGTATTTTTATCCAATCCTGTTTTTTTCAACTCATCAAGCACTTTACCAACCATAGCATCCGAATAGCTGACACAAGCCAAATAACCATGTTTTAACATACGCGCTGTTTCATCATTTACCAAAGTATCTTTTTTAGGAATATTGCAATATGACCTCAACTCTGGTGAAGTGAATCTGGCTTCTTTTGGGGCATTCTGGGGCATAAAAGGATTTGGTGCCAATTGAATTTCTTTTTCATCATACATATCCCAATATTTCGATGGAGCATTAAATGGCAGATGTGGTTTAATAAGTCCTACAGCCATAAAAAAAGGTTTCTTCTCATTGGCCAATTGATGCAGTCTGGAAATTGCCCGTTGTGCAATTCGACCAGTATGGTAAGCAGAATCGCTCACATCAGCTTTTTCCCATGCCGGACCGGTGATATTGTCTTTATTTAAGTTTTCGGGCGACTGATAATCAGCCCAAGGTCCATTGTACGAAAAATCGTCTTTGTATTGTGGATGCCAAGGCGTTTCTGTCCAACTTTGAATAGCATCATCTGGAATATGAAACACCTTTCCATAACTGATAGTGGTATATCCATTTTCTTTAAAAAGCTGTGGCAAAGTAGTAATTCCAGGTGCATCCTTATCCACATGAGTAGCAGCAACTACAAAATGATCACGATTGGGATACAAGCCAGTAAACAAGCAAGCGCGAGAAGCGCCGCTCACCGAAACATTGCAATAATTATTTTGAAACAAAACACCCTGTGCTGCAAACGCATCCATATTTGGTGATTTAATGTGCGATTTTCCATAGCAACCCAACTCAGGTCGCAAATCATCTACAATGATAAAAAGTACATTGGGTTGTTTCTTTACTGGCTCTTTGGCTGATAGTAGATTTACAGAAACAAAAGGTAATAATATTGCTGAAAATGGTTTATTCATTATTTATTTTTCTATTGTCATTATTATATTACAACGAACTTTCTCCTACAAGAACCACCTTGAATATGTTTTGTCTCAACGACATAAATTCCTTGTGACAAATCAATTATGTGCGTGCTTTCATTAGGAGTACATTTTGTAACTGCTTTTCCTGTTATATCATAAACATTTAACGTGGTAATGATTGATGCAGCATTAAAGTGGATTTTGTTTCCTTGTACCGCAACCTGTAAATTATTCTGATTTGCAACGCTAACTGGCTCAATTGCTGTCGATTTATCTTTCCAAACACGTACATAATCCACATAAAAGTAATCAGGATAATAGATTGGGTCTGGAACGTTTGCCCAACCAGTACCAGTCATCGATGCAACTGTTGATATCTCCCCTGTAACTAAAAGATGTCCCGGTTGATTGCAAACTCCACCACCTGTTGTAGTCCACTTTTTTACGCCATCAATGTAAAAAATATACTCCGTTGGATTCCATTCCAAGGTATAGGTATGATAGCCTTCATAATATTTTGAATCATAAAGTTGATTTGTTACATTTTTGTGTGCAGTACCATATCCATCCCAATGGATAGCCAAATTAATTTTACTGCCCCAGCCGAAACCTTCAAATATATCCACTTCAGATCCATCTACACCTGCATTAAGAGTGCTATTTACTGCTCCCTGCATCATCCAAAATGCGACCCACCAACCTTGCTTTTTGGGCAATTGACAGCGTATTTCATATTTACCATACAATTGCTCAAATTTCCCTTTTGTCAAGATTGCGCCACAAGAGTAATCATAGGCATCGGCATCTGTATTTTTATTTGGAATTGTTTTTACCTGAATAATCAAATTTCCATCATATTTAAAAGAATCGTCACTACTCCACCAACCATCGGGTCCTGTAGGATTATCTCTCCTATTGGAATTTTGAGGAACCCATTTTGCAGTATTTAACGCATCTGTTCCTTCAAATTCATCACTAAAACTCAGCACCAAGTTACTGCCTGTAGGACCTACAGGCAAAGAATTAGCAGGTGTAAGCGGATCAACTAAACTTTGTGCATTGCAATACAAAGTAACCGAAAATAAAATGCTGATTGTCAGCAAATAAGTGAGAGTAATGTAATTTTTAAGTTGCATGTTTCTGTGTATTAAATATAATAAACAAAGAAACAAAAATATTCTTTCATTGAATGTGATAAACTGATTGAATGATGAGATAAACTACTTTATTTTAGAACAAATAAAACAAGATGTACTTTTTTGATAGATTATTGTACTTTTTGGTTTAACTTTGAAAAATAGTTTTTTAAGTTACCTGCATCAACCGAGATATGCCGTAAATGATAACAATAACCAATTCATTTTGAATAATAAAGCAATTTATCTCTGAAAATATTGTAGTATCTTTGTTGTGCAGCAAATTAATCTATTTTTGTTTGACGACACAAAATTGCAAATAAATTAAATTTCACCAAAATGAAATCACATCATCTACTTTCGAGTATCATTTTAGCGAGTCCACTGTTTATAACAGGGAATGGTTTAGCACAAACAACTCAAAAAAAAAATATACTTTTTATCGCAGTTGACGATCTGAAACCACTGCTAGGCTGTTATGGTGACACATTGGCAAAAACACCAAATATTGACCGCTTAGCTTCACGTGGTGCAATCTATACCCAAAGTTATTGTCAACAGGCAGTTTCGGCTCCTACACGTGCCAGTTTACTTACCGGAAAATGTCCGGATTATACCAAAGTTTGGGATTTGCAGACTCTCATTCGTGCTATGAATCCAAATATTGTCACTTTTCCCCAATATATCCGTAGTAAAGGTTATAGTACTGCCGGAATAGGTAAAATATTTGACTATCGATCAGTAGATGCTAGTCAAGATGCGCTTTCATGGTCGGTACCCTATATTAAAAGTACTGATTTTATGGATAATTCTACTGGTCCAATTGTGAATAATTATTTCAGATCAGCTGAAACTCGTGCACAAGCTGATGTATTGACAACAGAAGGGAAGGCATTAGGTTTAACAGGGACGGCACTAAAAGAATACGTACTCAAACTTTTAATGCCATCATCTGAATGTATTGATATTAATGATGAAGCTTATAGCGATGGAGCAATTGCAAAAGGTGCAGTCGATTTTCTTACAAAACAAGATGTTACAAAGCCATTTTTTCTTGCTGTTGGTTTCCAACGACCACATTTGCCATTTGTAGCTCCTAAAAAATACTGGGATTTATACAATCGTGACTTAATGCCGTTGGCACAATATCGAAAGAAAGCACTTAATAGTACTGATTTGGGATACCACAATTCCGGCGAACTTCAGAGCTATACCGATATTCCACCACTCTATACATTTTCTGATATTAATAATACTATATTGCCTGATTCCAAAGCTAAAGAACTGATACATGGCTATTATGCCAGCATAAGTTATATGGATGCTCAATTAGGAAAAGTGCTTGATAAACTTGATAGTAAGGGGTTGACTTCCAATACTGTAATTGTGCTTTGGGGCGATCACGGTTGGCACTTAGGCGACCATGGCTTGTGGAATAAACACTCGAACTTTGAACAGGCAACACGTGCACCACTTATCATTGTAGATCCAGCTGTAAATAAAGCAGTAACAGTTAATTCGCCTGTTGAGTTTTTGGATATTTTTCCTACATTGTGTAATCTTGTAGATGTTGAAACACCTGCCAATTTGGACGGAAAAAGTTTGAAAACCACATTGACAGATCCAAATACTAGTGTAAAAGACTATGCTGTAAGCCAATATCCTCGGTCGGTAAACATGGGCTATTCCATTCGTACCCAAAAGTATCGCTATACTGTTTGGATACCTTGGACAAATAAAATTTCGAACTTTGATAAAATTGTTGCAGAGGAATTGTACGATTATGAAAATGACCCGCTTGAAACTGAAAATTTGGTTGCTAAATCTTCTTATGCATCCATACTAACTACCATGAAAGCACATTTTGAAGATTTTAAAGCCAAGAGAGTTCAAACAAGTACGGTTATACCAACATTCAAATCATTTAGTATATTTCCAAATCCAGCTTCAAATGAAATTAGTATGGAAGGATTACAGCCAAATTCAATTGTCAGTGTTTTTGATATGACAGGAAAAATCCTAATACGCAAAACCACAAACGATTATGATTCCAAAATTTCGCTGTCGGAATTAGCCAATGGAACGTACCTTGTAAAAGTGAACTCGCATGTTGAAAAACTGATTATTTGCAACTAAATATAAAGATATATGTTTTCTGCAACTCGGCAGTTGATTTGTGATTCAACTTGTTTATTAGCTGTCGTTTATATTTTATTTTGCAGATACTGGCGTTGATGATGCTGCTTTAAGGTAGCCCAATGAAACCAAAAATTCATCCATTTTGTTGAAGGTATCAGCATAAACTGAACTCGACTTGTCATTAAAAAAAACCATGTTTACCTCCCTGGTAGGGTACTAATGTACATTTGTTGCCAAGCTCAATCATCTTTTTAGTATACAATTCTGCAGTTTCAAAAGGTACAGTCTCATCTGCTGTACCATGAAAAATAATTGTAGGAGGCAATTTGCCGACCATGTTATGGTAAGGTGATACTTCGTCTGGTTTTGCACCCATTCTTTCCTCTATTTTTTTGGATAACACAGAAAACATTTTATTCGATTCCTTATCATCTGTTGGTGCTAGTACCAGAGCAGGACAGAAAAGAACTAAAGCATTGGGTTTTGAACTAACTGAATAGTTTTCATTTTCCTCGTCAAACTTTGGTAATGTAGCACATGCTGCCGCCAAATGCCCTCCGGCAGAACCTCCACCGGCAGCAATTCTATTAGCATCAACACCCAAGGTTGAAGCATTCTGTCGCACCCAACGTATTGCTGATTTGGCATCAGAAACACAGTCTTTCACAAATACACCATGCCTGGTTTTAACCCTATAATCGGCAACCATCGACACCATACCTCGTTCCGCTAAATACTTACAATGATTTACAAATTGATACGGATTTCCATTACTCCAACCTCCTCCGAAAAAAAACACTATCGCAGGCACAGCATCCGTTAATTTGTGGTTTTTTGGTTTAAAAATCCATATACTCAATTTTATTCCATCAATGGTTTTGTATGTAATTTCCTCTGCACCATTAATTTGTGGAGGATATGGCATCTGACCATTGGCATTAAAAATGAAACTAAAACAGCATATTACTATTAAAAATGATATTGTTCTCATATTAGTTTTAATTTTATTGAAAAATTGAAAAATTGAGTAATCTATAAATATTAGATATTATTTTTATTTGTACCATTCACTGTAAAATAATAAATCTGACAGGCATTTCTTTTGCTTTTTGGATTTTTGTCGGCAGACATTGTAAGCGGATATGCTCCCTTTTTAATTTTTTATTATTTTAAAAGATTTGTGATAAGTGTTTGATCTTAAAAAATATATCCCTTTTTGTAAATCCTCAAAATTTATAGTTGTAGTTGCCAATGCTTCGATAATTCTAACTAACTTACCCTCTGAATTATACAGAAATAATTTATCAAAATTGTTTCTGTATTCAAATTTGACAGTTAAATTCTCTTTAACCGGATTTGGAGTTATATTCCAATAGTCATCATTTTGGCTAATTAATAAAATAGATGTGGGCGAAGTATAAACTTGCTTTACCAATCTCACAATTGTTTTAGCGTCTTTCAAACTTACTTCAACTGGTAGAAATTTGCTATCCATTTCGGGTACTTCGCCATAAATAGAAGCATATAAACTCAATGCAATAAGGTAGGAACCAGTCAGACTTGGATGCTTAGCATCGTTTGGAATTCCAAAAATTTTATCGTTACCTGAGTTAGTCAAATATAGATCTACCACGTCGGCAACTATCGAAACTGCAATGGTTGTTGTATTAGCTGGAGGTGTGGAAGTTGGATTATAATTGGTTTTAAGATCCGTTTCTAATAAGTTTAGCCTGTCGGTTATCGTATTTTTTGTATTTATACGATTTTGTCCAGAAATATTTAACAATGCCCATGTCTTGTATAAATAAAATTTTGGTCTTACCGAAGTTGATTTTGCAATAATTTTATCCATCAAACTAACATAATAATTTTTAATATTTGTTTGATTATACGCTGATGGATCGGTAGCTGTAGGACTTGTTTCCAATAAAGATTCACTATGATCCTGTAAAACAACAGCATCCCATTTATTTACAAAATTACCAGCCTTATCTTTAAAAACTGAACCCAGAGCTGTCTCAATATTCCCCAAAATTCTATAATTTTCATTCAGACTTGCAGCATCTAAAGGAATAGCCGTATTGATTTTTCCAGCCCACCCCCTAGCACCAGCCCTTGTAAGTTGATAATCCAAGGCTCTTCCTGGATTTGAAGAACAAAATACTTCATCAGTTTTGCCATTTGAAGTTATCATATTTTGCAAATAATAGGGTACCCGAGTATATTGCCCATTTGTTGGGGAATAATCAGTTAATAAATAACTGTTTCCTATCAATAAAATGTTTTTACTCTGTGAGAAAGCTTGCGAAGCGATTAAAACGCAAACGATTAAAACTATCTTTTTGTAAAAATCTGTACTTGTTTTCATTGTATTTGCGATTTAATATTAAGAAGACATTCATTATTTAGTTGAGAAACTAAATTTCCAATCAATTTTACCTGTATTGGTAGGTATAAACTGAATTCTACACAATGTTCCCTCTTGATTAATTTTTACGGATATTCTATTACAAGTTGCACCCTTAATAGTGTAACGAGTAGGAATTATCAAACGAAATTCATACATATCTCCTGACACAACATCGCTTTTCCCAGAAAGCGTATTGGATTTTGAATCCCAATTTTCGGTAATTACATCCATTAAACCTTGTGTGATATGACGTGAAGTACTTATTATTTGTGGATATTTTTTTGATTCTTTTACCGCTAAAACCTGACATGAAGCCGAATCAAGGACCGTTTGCAACTGATTTTTTATTTTTCCAAGGTATTTATTCGCCCAAAAATCAAAAACTTCATATTCTTTACTTCCGTCTAATCCCATACGACTTAAGCTGTACGTAATATTCGTTTGCTCGTGTTCTTTCCAGTTAAACAAACCAATTATATTTATCCTTTCGTTTTGAACCAACCAAATTGCGGGATTTTTACTTTCTAAAATATCAACTGGCCTTGCAAGCAATGAATGTGTTGGAAGTCCACGCTTAATTAGGTCTAAACGTTCAGGCGGAAGGGTAGCATACTGGTCGCTTGTAGTACTCATTGAGCCAGAAATAGATTGCCATGAAACCATCCAGCGCGCTTTATTTAGTGGATTTGATTCCCTGATGTAGTAAGGATCAGGATCATTATACCAAACTTTATTGTTTAAAAAGTAGAGATTCCCGGCAAAATCAGCACCTGCCGTCACTTGCTTCCAGCTGCCAATTCGACCTTTATCATTATCCGGACCTACACGCATAGCATCTACAAATCCGAATGATGAGGCAAATGAACTCATATTTTGTGTTGCAGCACAGCCAAGTAAAAAAGCATTGGGTGCTTCTTCTTTCATAATCGACATCCCTTTTCTAAAGCACTGAACATAAGTCATATCGTTATTGTATAAAGTAGCATCGGCATAATTTGGCTTTCCTTTATATGCTCTGTTGACGTAAATATTTTCAGACGGTGCACCCATATGCAAGCCATCAATTTTGAAATACAGATAACCCCAATCGTAAATTCGTTTAAAGCGTTTGCGCAAAAAATCCTCACCTGTAGGACTTGTAGCGTCGATACATGTACCAGACCAAAGCTTTACTTCATAAGGTTCGCCAGTTTTTGCATTTTTCGCAAAAATATCCTTGTTGAAAATGGGATGATGTACGTCACCGGCAAATGGCATAAACCAAATACCAGCTGTAAAACCTTCTTTTATTATATTTTTAGCTGTAAATTCCATGCCTGATGGGAAATTGAAATTTGCATCGGTAAATGTTTTAATAGGTCCCTCGCCCAACTTTACACCATTAATTTTCTTATGTGTGTTTTTATAATCTATACTATCTATCATGGAACTTTGCCAGTGGTCGTCAATCTGCATAACATTTAGTCCAAAAGGTGCAAGATTTTTTGATGCAAACAAGGTATTTTCTTGTAATGCTTTTTCGGTTGATGCACCTGAACCTGTTAGATCTCTGTGATACCAGGTACAATACACATTGGGTTTCTCAGGCAATTTAATTTGGTATGATTTGGCCAAATAATCCGCATATAATTCTAACCCTTTCCGACCATCAGCAAAAATTCCGATTAGCAATACATCTGTACTACGTTCCTGTCCCGGTTTTACAACATAATTTCCAAATTCCAATCCTGCTTCAACCTGGCAATCAGCTCCTTGCTGTTTTAGAGTCATAAAACCCATACCTTGCAACTGAGTCAACCAAGAAACCAAAACGGCATTACGACTCTCCGGGTCTGCAACTAAAGAATAGGTAAAACTTCCCAATGAACTTGACAATGGGCTCATGCCACCTGTACCTAAAGTATTTAGATTTGTCAAATTCTTTATGGAGAAATCAACACTGGCAAATGACATTTGCTTTAAAACCAAATTGACATTTCCATCATTTTTAATGGTAGTGTGTACAAACAAAAATGGATTAGTGGGAAATAACCTGTACGTAAGGGTACGTCCGTTATCGTATTTCACATTCAGTTCCTGCGCAACGCCCCATTTCGAATCGTTAGAACTCGTTTTTTTACAACTAACAACATTTCCTTCAGCCGATATATCTTTTATCACCACATCGGTTAATTGTTTGCTTTTTACGCTTAGATTATTTTTATTCAACTCCAAGCTTAGTAAATCATTTTCGATTTTCTGTGTCTGTGCAAAACTGGTGGTTAGCAATAAAACAGCAAATAGTATTAGCATTAGTTTTTTTGTCATAATTATTTAGTTATTAAGTACTCAAAAATTATCTTCAAAGTTAAACATTTTTATTTTATGATTACTTTTCTCACATATCTTTTAACTCCGTTTTGTATAACAACTGTAAAAACACCATTTAAGGTAAGTGGTATCTCAATTGTACTCGAAGCAGCTTTTTTATTTACAATTAATTGACCAACAGTAGAATAAATTCTAACAAAAATTTTGTCAGTGACATTGCTAATCATTAATTTGCGATTCAACAGTTTTACAATAGGCGCATTCGAATCCTTAACAGTTGATATTTCAGTCGGTGGAGTAGTTGACAAAGCTTTATAACTAGTAATGGCACTTTTTAAATAACCTGCACGCACGGCAGAAGAAGTAACAACATCTCCTTTGACAACAGCAATGGGTTTGGTATAAAGATACCAATGACCAGTACTAAGTCCTTTGCCATTAATTTGGTAGGCGAAAGAAACTCCAGGAGTTGTAGAACTAAGCACTACACCTTGGGTTGTTTCATTCATTACCGGTTTTACAGCTGTTAGTTGGGTTCCTCCAGGCCAAAACATTTCACGACATTCTAACTCCGTTTTTTTCCAAAGTGCATTGTAATTGTCATCCCATGTATTGTAAGCATTCCTTAAACGTGCAATGTCAGCTGCATAGGCTGGATTATTTATTTGATTATCAACCTCGTGAGGGTCAGTTTCTACATCGTAAAATTCTTCAATCGGACGAGGTTTTTTGAACCAAAGTTTTTGCACATCATTTAAACCGCCACTATTTAGCAACTCAATCATTCGTTGCATCGTTGGTATCTGAAGGCGGTACGAATTGTTTAGATAATTGGCAATTTCGGGCATATAATTACGAATATATCGGAATTTTGCGTCGCGTACTGATCCCATTTTATCAATCACTTCGTCAAATCTATTACGCGCACCAAACACATAATCACGCACTGGCGTGTCATAAGTACCTAAAAATGTTTGTCCATGCATGTATGTGGGTGGCTGTATGCCTGCTAGTGAAAGAATGCTGGCCGGAATATCCACAAAAGAACAGAGGCGATTTTCAACTTCCCCTTTTCGATAACCATCCGGATATCGAATCATAAAGGGTACATGCGTTCCACTTTCATAAAGTGCTCGTTTGCCACGTGGCATGGGGCCGCCATTGTCGGAATAGAAAATAATAATGGTATTATCCAACAAACCAGCATTTTTCACTTCATCAATCAAAGCTTGTGCTTGCTTATCCATCTCATTGATATTGCTATATAAAACAGCCATATCGTGACGAACAATTGGATCTTCGGGATAATAAGGTGGCAATACAATTTTAGAAGGATCCACTACCAAAGGTAAATTTGTTCGCAGCCAAATTTGTGATTCATGGGTAATACCAAGATTAACAACAGAGAAAAACGGTTTGTATGTGGGTCTGTTTTTCCAATGTGCAGTTCCACCATTCACATCCCATGCAGTTTGTGGCGGATTAAACTGATAATCTGTTTTTGAATTATTTGTACAATAATAACCTGCTGCCCGCAAGTATTCAGTAAAACATTTTACACCTTCGGGCAGAACTACCTCATACGGCAAAACACCAGCAGGAAAATTACCGGCACTAGTAAGTGGATCTCCTAAAACCCGATGTTGATTGGCGCCAATAGCACTAGGGTACATCCCGGTTATTAATGCCGCACGACTAGGTGCACTAACCCCCACGGTACAATACATTCGATTATAAAGAACAGCTTCTGTTGCAAATTTATCGAGATTTGGCGTTAGGGCAACTTTATCGCCATAACATCCTAAAAAAGGAGAAATATCCTCGCAAACTATGCAAAGTATATTATAAGGTTTCTTTTCTGCAATTTGGGCAGCAAGTAAGTTGGTTGAAACTATGGGAAGTAACAAGGCAGTAAGTGATTTTTTCATTTCCCTAATTTCTTTGTATAATAATCGTACAACACAAACCAAGCTTTTTTGTACATCCCTTTATCTGAAATAATGCCTTTACGATTCCACTCTTGTTGGTTAGTTTGATGCATACGATATGGAGATTTAAAATCGTACAATACCCAAGGAGTAGTTCCACAAAAGTTAGGAATATTATCGAACATTTCAATATGGTCTTTGTATAATTTATCTTGATATTCTTCGCTCCACGAATGTGCAACTTCGGCACTT
The DNA here is from genome assembly GCA_903911085.1 of uncultured Bacteroidales bacterium. Lineage (GTDB taxonomy): Bacteria > Bacteroidota > Bacteroidia > Bacteroidales > Paludibacteraceae > Paludibacter. The sequence goes on from CAIWCC010000125.1 coordinate 40,684, forward strand.
CCATTTTGACCATAAAGCGCTTCGCAACCAAATTCGGAATAAAGAAATGGTTTTTCCAAACATACTTCCCATTTAATCGCTTTTGGTGCTGCAGGCCACGGATTGTACCAACCAAAATACTTATTAATGGACACTACATCAACAAGATTCATTAATGGGTCAGAAAATTTTACTGTGTTAGTTGCAGCATCAAAATCTGTATTGTTAAATGCTGCGGTTATTAAACGAGTATCGTCGAGCGAGCGACACAACTTGAAATAATCAGTAAGCGCTGCATTTCGTGCCACTGATGGTTTTGTTTCGTTAGCAACACTCCAGAAGATTATGGCACAACGATTTTTATCACGCGCTATCATATCGCGTATCATTTGTTCACCCAATGCTTTTGTTTTTGGATTTGCAAAATCTATTTCCGGACCCCATGTTGGTATTTCTTCCCAAAGTAGAATGCCCATTTCTTCGGCCATGTGCACCATAATTTCACTGGCAGGATAATGGGTTAGGCGAACAAAATTGCACCCTAACTTTTTAGCTTCGTTCATAAGCGTTGCAGCATCACTGCTTGAGTAGGCACGACCTTGTCGTTGAGCAATTTCGTCGTGTACATTGATACCTGCCAAAAATATTTTTTTGCCATTCAGTAAAATTCTATTTCCTTTTGTTTCAATAGTCCTGAAGCCAATCTTCTCTTCAATTTGTTCTTGATTAGTAGAAATAAGAACGTTGTAAAGCTTTGGATTTTCAGGTGACCAACGTACTGGTTTTGCTGTAAATTCAACTGTGCCAAAGCCAGTAGTATCAGTGGTAATTTCTTGTTTTATATTCAATTCGGGAATCGAAACAGTTACTTTTTGCGCTTTATCTTTACCGGATAATTTCACTTTTGCAATCAACTTATTTTCAATCTTTTTTGATAATTGCAAAGTATAATCGTGAATATAAACAGCAGGAGTTTCAACAAGTGAAACATCGCGCGTTATACCGCCATAATTCCACCAATCGTAAATTAATGTTGGTATTTGTTCTTTTTTACGGGCACTATTTACTTCAAGCGCTACAAAATTATTTCCAGCTTTTACTTTGTCGGTAATTTCAAATTGAAAAGGCGTAAATCCACCTTCATGTTCACCAATTTTCTGACCATTCAAGTACACTTTTGCCAAATAATTGACGGCACCAAAATGAATAAAATATCGCTTTCCAGCTATTTTTGCACAGTCAAAATCCCGTTTGTACCAAACACTGCTTTCGTAATACTTCAATTCCGGACTTTGCGAATTCCAGTCGCCAGGTACATCTAACCGCAATCCATTGCCAAACGAGTATTCTACAAATTGAGCATTTGTTTCGGGTTTTCTGTTTTGATAGATTTTTTTTGACTGCCCATTACTAAACATATCTACAATAGCATCCCACTTTCCATTCAATGACACTTGCTTACGACCGACGATATTGGTCATGGCAGTTTGAGCGGAAAGTGAAAGAACTACGATTAAAAGAAATGAAAGTGCAAGTGATTTTCTCATATTGATTGAATTAACGAATCAAATAAAACTACAGCAATTATTCTGCTAATAATTGCTGTAGTTAGTTTACATAGTTTTATTGATAAATCGTAATTTCATTTATCGCAGGAGCTGCTTTGGCATTTTCAAGAATAACTTTAAATTTCTGAGCTACAACTGGTTTAAAGGATTTAGTAAGGCCGGTCCCATCAGTTTCACCCTTAAAAATTGTTTTCCACTCAGTTTCCTGAAGATATTGAAGTTCGTGCTTTTGTATAATTCCGTCCCAAATATTCCACGGTTCAACCAATGCTAAACATTGAATTGAAGTGGGTGTTCCGAGGTCAATCTCAAGTGTAGCAGACCTTGCTTCTTTTGCTGCTCTCCAACCTCCGTTAGGAATACCATCTGTCAATTTAACTACCTTAGTTGAATCATTCGAGGAGCTTACAATAAGCTTTTTACCTAAAGATGGTATTGAAGCAACAATCGGTTCTCCATCAAACTGAATTGCTATCACTGAAACTATTTTATCAGGTGCATAGTTTGGTAACTGAATAACTGATCTTCCTTTTTCTGCACTAACTTTAAGTGAGTTATTTTTATCGGCTAACAAATATGCTTTTTTGATTTTATTACCAAGCGAAACAATTAATTTTCCATTTGTAGGCCAGTCATACACATGAAGGTAAATAGTTTGTCCTTTGCGAGTAGCGCGTCCACTAGGAAAATACGGAAATGGCGAAGCCTGTGTTTCATAAACTGATTCACCATTTATTTTAAGCCAACCACCAATTTCGCGTAGATTTTGTTGGCACACTTCTGGAATTATTCCGTATTGATTTGGTCCTACATTCAACAGGAAATTTCCACCCTTACTTACAATATCAATCAGTTTATGAAGTAAATCAGTTGTGCTTTTCCATTTTTCGTTGTAAGCATTATAACCCCAGTTATCATTCATTGTCATACATACTTCCCAGTTACGACCAGGAAAACCTGTAGCCGGAATATGTTGTTCGGGTGTTTCAAGGTCACCACCCATATTTGCTCCTAGGCGATTGTTCGTAATTAGATTCGGATATTTTTTAACGATATCGGCCAATTTCTGACACATCTCTTTGGTCATGCCAGCTGGTGTATCCCACCAGAGCACAGCCACATCGCCATAGTTTTCTAGTATCTCTTTTACCTGTGGAATAGCAATGCTATCGATGTATTTTGACATATCTCCTGTATGCGATTCGTCCCATTGTTTACCATAAAGAGCACCGCCCTTATGATGCCAATCTTGTGCTTGTGAATAATAAAAGCCTAATTTCATATTCTGTTTACGACAAGCTTCAGCCAATTCTTTGATTACATCGCGCTTAAAAGGTGTAGTATCTACAATATTAAATGTGCTGGCTTTAGAACCGTACATGGCAAAACCATCGTGATGTTTTGTAGTGATAACGATATATTTCTGACCTGCATCTTTGGCTAATTTAACCCATTCGTCGGCATTAAATTTTACGGGATTAAACTTAGTGGCTAATTGCGCATATTCGGCAACGGATATTTTAGCTGAATGCATTATCCATTCGCCATAAGTTGTATTTTCGCCCCATTTACCAGCCGGAACTGCATACAAACCCCAGTGTATGAACATACCAAACTTGGCTTCTTTCCACCATTGCATTTTGGGGTCGTTTTGTTTTGCACCTTCATTGGTTTCTACATTTTGCGCCATCATGCTCATTGAATGCAAGATAATTGAAAGTAAAATAATTACGCTTTTTTTCATTTGATTTTATAGATATTTTATTTTTTGTATTGCTTATCTAACCATAAATACCGTTCTTTATTTATATCTGCTTCAGCACGTGAGTTTACATCGATATGCATAATCTTGAGTGAACTACCACTATTTGCAGCAGGCCATAAAGGCACTCCATGTCCATTTGGATTGCCGGTTTTGATAAAGTTTGCAAAAAAGGTCTGCATTATTTCAGAAACTTTAAAGTCTTCCGGCTGCCAATCGTACACCCGATTGGTTGGTAAGTTACCCAACGCATACTCAATCTCGGCTGAATGAACTGCACCTGTTGCTACCAGAGGTTTTGGAGCATTTACATCAGTCGATTTTATGACACCGCCGGCAAAACCAGCAACCACATTTCCCATTTCGGCTCTCATAATGGGGCGAGGGCGTTCAAAATAGTAACGGTAAACAGGACTTTTGCAAGTTTTGATACATAAATCGGCCCATTTCCATGTACTAAAGGCAATAAACATATCGCCAGCCAAAGCCGTTGCCGATTTCACAACTTCCTCATTAGTAGACCCTGGATAGTATTTTATTGCTTCATCAGCTTTCTCACCATAAATATTTTTTAGAGCTTTTAGGTAGTTTTCGGGAGTAGGTTCGTTTTTACCTAAAATCCTGTTATATCCAGATTCTTGCGAATTCCAACCAACTAACAAAGGTACTTGCGCTTGTTCGCCAGCAACATAAATATCCGCAGCTAACTTTGGAAAAAAATAACCATCAACAGTAATTGGAAAACGAGGTACATCTTTTTGAGAAGATAATTCCAACAATTCTTCGGCAGTCATTGCACGAAGTGATGCTAATGTTGTTTTACCAATTTTTGATACGAAATTAGTTCCAATTTCTTCGGCTATTTTTAAACTAACTGGAGGATATGTTGGTTGAATTATTGCGCCACTTTCGCCAATTGCACCAGCAATCAGATTTTTTGATATGGGAGAAGCCATTTGTGCACTTACTGAAATTGAACCTGCTGATTCACCGGCAATGGTCACTCTTTTAGGGTCGCCACCAAAGGCTGCAATATTTTGATTGACCCATTTTAGTGCAGCATTTTGATCGAGCAAAGCATAATTACCCGAACCGTGATAAGGCGATTCTTTCGTCAATTCCTGAAGAGACAACAAACCAAAAACCCCAAGTCGATAATTGACTGTTACTGCAACTATACCTTTCCGCGACATACTTTCGCCATCGTAACGAAGTTCTGAGCCATCACCTGCTTGAAAACCGCCACCATAGAAATACACCAGAACCGATAATTTTTCGGTTGATGATTTGGCAGGTGTCCACACATTGAGGTAAAGACAATCCTCGCTAACAACATTTGAACGAAAAGACATATCGCCATAAATGGGTTTTTGCATGGCGCGCGCACCAAACTGATTGGCTTTTCGCACACCTTCCCAATTTTTCACTGTAGCCGGAGCTTTCCAACGTAACTCACCCACAGGTGGTTGTGCAAATGGTACACCTTTGAAAATTGAGATTCCAGAACTGGAGATTCCTTCCAAAATGCCATTCACTGTTTTTACGGTTGGTAAATCGGAATTTAGCTGTGCCAATAATAAACTTGGGAAAAAAGCAAATACTAAAATAATATTTTTTTTCATGGAATGAATGTGATTTAATAAGTATAAATAATTTGAAATAAAATTGCTGTGATTTATGTATTACTTGTAAACCTTTACCCAGTCCACCAGAAAATAATCGGGAAATAAGGCTGGCTTTGGTTCATTAGCCCACTTATTACCCGATAAAAATTTATCGGTACTTATTTCGCCAGTAATTAAAAGATGCCCAAGTTGATTGCAAACGCCTGCACCACCCGATGTAGACCATGTTTCCTCGCCATCCACATAAAATTTATAAACTTCGGGCGTCCAAATGAGTGTAAAAGTATGAAATCCTTCTGATATATTTAAATCATATATCGGATGTGGTATCTTTTTATGATCTTTTCCATATCCATCCCAATGAATAGCTTGATTGAGTTTATTGCCCCAACCGAATCCTTCAAAGATATCCACTTCAGTACCATCAACGCCATCATTACCAACCTGATTTACCTGGCCTTGCATCATCCAAAAGGCAGACCACCAGCCTTGCTTTTTAGGCAATTTACAGCGAATTTCGAATTTGCCATATAACTGTTCAAATTTCCCTTTCGAATCCAATGCTCCACAAGAATAATCTATAGAATCATTATCATCGTTTTTATTTGGAATGGCTCTTACCCTTATTACCAAATTACCATTTTCCATGTACGAATCTTCTTTGCTCCACCAGCCATCAGGGCCGTTGATATTATTTCTCCGGTTATATTCACGAGTGTTCCATTTTGATGGATCGGGAACACCAACGCCATTGAATTCATCGGAGAAAGTTAATTCCCATTTTTTTTCAATAGCAGCGGTAGATTTCTGCTCAATTTTCTGTTGGGCATTGCTGGAATTACTTATACAAACAAGATTTAATATAACTAAAAAGAGTGCTGATGTGCGATGTTTTGAATACATATTATAGCTTTTTAAAAACAAAAACAAAGTAACTAAAAAATTAATTACTTTGTTTGCGACAAACTGATTGTAAAATGTGATAAACTGCTTTATTTCTGGTTCTCGGACAGTTTGAAAACTGGATATTTACTATTACGTCCAATCTTTGAGAGTTTTAGCATTTCGTTTTGACTTAATCCCTTATTAAAGACTGCTACACCACCAAAATAGGCCGACAAAGTAGCATGTCGGTTGCTGTGAATTACTCTACCAATGGTAAAAGGTGAACCATCTGATTCATTTTGTGGCGAATAAATATCTTTGCCAAACCAATATGGATTTGCTTTAATGGCTACAAGCTCAAAAGATGCAATATTGCTGAATTTTCCTTTGCTGTCTTTTTGCAAGGTTAATCTTACTTTCGTAAATTCGAATTCACGAATAACAATGCGCTCACTGTTAGATTCAGAAATGACTTTCTCACTCAATAGTTTACTTTCTGGTGGGCAATAATATTGATCCTTGGGAAATTGGTCATTTTCACCATCCTGCAATCCAACTATTTTCGAAAGTCGAGCTTGTTTCCAGGCATTTGCGGCATGTTTGTAAAATGGATGATTCACAGGATTTTCAATCCAATACTCCGTTGTTTTGCCGTCTAAATAGGCGGTGACCGTTTTCTTTTTATTGTCGTAAACAAAGCCCACTACCGACCAGCAAGCATTCAGTGCATCGATAGTTACATTGGCAGGTGCTTTGGTTATTTTTTCTTTTGTGGTAGCCAATTGGCGGGCATAATGATCGCCAAAAGAAGAAAGGCCATTTTCGGACACATGAGCACTAACACTACCGGGATTGGCGCTCAAACCTGCAAACATGCCGTATTGACGCTGTCCCCTTACTTTCAATTCAGCAGGAATACCTCTTGGCGGCGAGTCAGTTCCTTCGTGCCAAAGTCCAGCAATGGCGTGGGCACCATCCTGATAAATCATCCAAACCACCATCGAAACTGATTGGCCGGGACCTTTTACATCAATAGGTGTGTTGTTCAAATTGGCGCGTGGCAACATCAAAACAGGTAATTCAGTTACACTTTTAGGTGATTTAAATTGCACCGCCTGCCCAAAAGGACCGTAGCCAAACAAAGGAAAATCATCCAAATTTGCTTCAGCACCATCATTCCAGAATGCACGGGAGATATTCCGTGGTTCCAAAATGTAACGATGGTCATCGCCTTTTGCGGTATAAGCCATAAAGTTTCCTTTGCCATTTACACCATCTTCGCGCAACACAAAATCCCAAAAAGCGGCTAACCCAGGCATGTTACGCACCAACTGTACTCGTTCATTGTAGGTCTTTGTCTGTTTTGATTGTTTTTTTAAATTATTGCCTTGACCGAAACTTTGTAACTGAAAGCTAGTCAAGACCATAATTCCAAACATCAACACAGTTTTTAATGATAAAAATTTAAAGTGCATTGTCAAATTTTTTACTAAATAGCATTTATTTAATTTTATACAACAATACTGCAAAATCTCCTGATACTTTTTCTTCGCCATTTACAATCCAATATTTACATACGTCAATTACGGGTTTACCAAAAGCTATTTCGTTACTTTTTCGGTTAAAATTCTGAATAAGAACGTTTTTAGAATTTTCAATTACAATAATGGCTCTGTCTACTTCTTTTTCCAATTGGTAGTTCCCAGAACCTCCAATTAATTGAATGTCTTCACAATTAACTATATTCAATAATTCGCCAGAAAGTTCATACTTAAAGCCATAAACAGTTACATGTTTTGCATTTTCAAGTAACGTTTGCGTTGAATTTGGCAAATGTTCGATACTAAGTTGATAAAAAGTTAAAGGTTGGGTGGTGTTATTTACCTGTAACAAATTAAATTTTTTGGATTTGCCACCTCCACCAACAGGAATATGATCGGTACATAAATGATATACTTTTCCACTGGCATTTTCTGAAAAGTAAATATATGGTAGCTCAGCAGGATTTAGTTGTTCAAATGTTTTCGGTTTTTTTAGTTTTACAGTTTCTGTAACTACATCACGTACCAATGTGTTGGCTGTTTGGATGTGTAGATAGGTCATACGCGGAAATCCTAAAATTGCAAAATCGCTCAACAATAAATTCCCTGTTGAACTATTTTCGCTATTCAATATTGCCCCCAATTCGTTTTTCCATTCGTTGGCTGCATGAATGACCGAAATAAATTTACCAGCTCCAATCATTTTCAACCCACTTTTTAATGTTATAGGTTGTCTGATATGGAAATGCCCACGGGGAATAAAAACCGTTTTTCCAAAATTAGGATTACCTTGCGTTGTTGCTTGGTCAATCGCTTTTTGAATAGCTGGTCCATCATCATCGTTATCAACAATATTTTCGGGAGTTGCACCAAAATCTTTTGCAATATCCAGTATATTTGTATCATCCCATTCGGGTAATTTGCTCCAAGTGTGTTTGGCAATCAAGTTCTTAGAAGGATCTTGTGCAACCAATGGTTCATAAAGCTGAAAATGAGCTGTTTGGTTGTTTAATTCTTTACCGGCTACAAATACCGAAGCTTTGTCAAGCTCCGAAGTAAAAACATAGCTCGAAATTTTTTGCCATTTGCTTGCGAGTCCATTCACAATTTTTGCAGGAGGATTTACTGCTCCACTTTCTATTACTTCGGATGCTTTTACAAATACATTATTCATAGTCACATCTTGCGCAAAATTGTAAATAGCCTTACCCGATGCACCTTTCATTTCAATAGTTCCGTCGGTTAGGCATAAATTTGAATTTCCGTGGTCAACGCGACCATTGGCAGTTATTGTCCGTATATTTTTTAAATAAACTGCCCTGTAATCTTTACTTGGTTTTGCAGGACTTGTAATTTTAAATCCTGTCACAATTACCGGGCCTCTCGATTCTATAACTTTTAATCCACATTCGCTTTGATTTTCGAGCGTTAAGCCAATAATTGTAGGGTTTGGACGGTATAGATTCTGTAATATACCAATCTTTCCACCGCTAATGCTTAAATTTACCACTCCACCACCCGAACCTGGCAAACTGCAAATTCCTACATTGAATTGACTTCCATAGATTTTTACATCTTCAATCACACAATGTTGTGCACCAGCCATTGAAATGGCATTTACGGTGGGATTATTTCCCATATCAACATTAATACCACGTAAAGTAGAACCATAAAGCGACGGAGAATTTGGTTTTCCATCCGTAATAAGTTCGAAATAAATAAAAATATTGCGGTCGACTACACTGCTGTCTTTCAACTTAATAATGGGTGTTTTACCCTTAGAAGAACCGATTAGCTGATAAGCAAATTTTCGTGAGCCAGTTTTTGTAGTAACACATTTTAGCTGTTTACTTATCAAAAATGTTTTGTTTGCTGGAAAAAACGAAACCAAGTTACAATTATATGCATCATCCAAAGCCTGCTGAATAGCATTTGAATCATCCGTTTTTCCGTCTCCAATTGCATTGTAGGGTGGTTTAGTAACATCTATATACCCTTTTTCTAAGGGTTGATATTTTTGGTTTAGTTTCAAACTTTCGGGAAAGTCAGCTGGATTGACGTTTTTTTGAATCTCCATGCCTCCCGCCAAACAAGCTGTATTATGTAAAAAAAGTAGAAGTACGATAAGACTTACTATTTTATTTTTGTTTCTCATATAGTGTTTTTTAACGGTTGTTTTTTCTTTTAAGGTGTAATTCATTTATTCAATTTATTAAATATTTTGTTTTTTGGTATTAAAACTCAGTGGTTTTTGAGTATTCCTTAGAGCATTTTGTGTAATAGCTATACCACAAAGAAACACAAATATTTTACACAAAGTTGCACTAAAAACACAGAATAACTTCTCAAAAAAAGGAAGAGACTATACAATTATGAATAAGCCTCTTCCTTAATAATCGAAAGAATGTTAACTAAAGAAATCTTCTTTATATTTCAAAAAGTGATTCAAAAATAATTACTGCCACTTTTCTACTTTTAATGGAGAATCAAAATGATAAAGTGTATCTAAAACATGGTGTTGTACACCTGTTTTTGTGTAGGAATAATCTAGCGTGAAAACCTTTTTAGTCTTATCATATTGCCCCGTACCTGATATGTTAGTCATATCTTTTAAAACCCCAGGTATAATAGTAACAGAACCATCGGTTTTAATCTGAAGTTTCAGCTTGTTAGCACCTGTTAAATCGGCGCCAATATAAGGCACTGAGCATGAATCTTTTGCCAGTGTAGTGATTAATTTGTTAGTATTTTTAACAAGGTCTGCATTTGAATACTTAAATGAACTTGCAATTTGTCCAGTTGTATTGAGCGTGTGGTCAACTCCCTTAACCCAATATGCACCATAATACTTATTTTGATACTTAATAGCAATGATTGTTGAATCTTTGCCTGCAAGAATCGAATCAAGAGTGGTTCCGGTTATTTTAAGCGGAAGTGCATAATTCAATAAATGTGCTTTAGGATCATTTATAAACTTTTCGTTTAATGTAATTGTCACCTTACCTAAAATTTGATCTTTAGGAATATCCATTTGATTAGGGTTAGAAATAGTGTAATAATCAGCAGGTAACAAGGTCAACTGCGGATAATTCGCCAACAAAGTTGGTCGAACCTCGAAATTTACTACTTCATTTGCTTTGTTTTCGTATACCCCAGCCAATACAACGCCCACTTCCATGCTTAACTCATCCTTACCATCTTGAACTATTAATGTTCTTAATGGACTTTGAAGTGCAAAGTAAGTTGCAGTATAATCGAAATCTAACTTGTAATCGTCGTAACATGATGATAATAAGAACATCAAAACGATTGGAATTAATACTATTTTTTTCATTTTCGTTGATTTTTATTGTTATTACCACCCCTCGTTTTGGGTGAGATTAGTTGCTTTGTATAATTCTGTAATTGGTAATGGACAATAATACTTTGTATTGCTGAATGGCAAAGTTAATAAATTTACTTTTTCGTAGGTGTATGTTCCAACAACAGCAGTAGGAGTAATCTTAATCCTCTGAATGGTTGTGTTTAACGGATCTTTCCAACGACGTAAATCATAGAAACGATGTCCTTCGAAACAAAGTTCAATACGACGTTCGTTTTTGATTAATGTACGAAAATTAGAGGCTGAAGCTGCCTGTTCGATCAAATAATTATCGGCACTTACAGGAGCTATACCAGCTCTTTTTCTAACTTCAGCAATGGCATTTTGTGCAGTCATACCTTTTATCGCTGTGGTTGGACCAACTGCTTCGTTGGCTGCCTCAGCAAAATTTAAGTACAATTCAGCTTGACGAAATGCAACTCCATAATGAAAATCATTGGTGGTGCTACCTGGTACAAGATTAGCTTTTGAACTTACCCATTTACGGAGATAATAACCTGTGCGCGTACTGTTTTCTATGGTTGCTCGTCCAAAACCCGCCATATCTTTTCCACCTTCAAAAGTTTCCACTTTTGTAGTTTTAAATGTTGCACCATTAAACAGTATTGACATATAAAAGCGCGGATCCCTGCTTAAGTACATATTTGTTTCCGAGTAACCAGTTTTTGCAACATCCGCTGTAATCGGATATCCATTAGCCATTGGGAACGCATCAACTAAATTTTGGGTTGGATTACAATTCCCAGAACCGTAGATAGAAGGAAGAAAATTCCTAGTAGCCATAGCTAAATCTCCAGAACTTGTGCCGACCATTCGACGCAAAATTAATTCAGCACTCTGCGGGTCATTATAAAACTTTGCCGAAATGTTAGTTACATCATAAATTCGGGGTAAACCAAAACCAATCGAATCGATAGCTTCCTTAGCTGTTTCAGCAGCAGTTCTCCATTTCTGAGTTTTCTCAGCATCACTTAAACCATCAGTAAATGCAGGACTTGCTTCGTATAAACGAAGACGCGATTTAAGAGCTAAACATGCTACATCAGTTGGTCGACCTAAGTTATCCTGATTTGAATACTTAAAGGTTGTTTTATCCCATGATTTAGGAAGATAAACCATGGCACTATCAATATCAGTAACAATTTGTGCCACACATTCGCTGTAAGTATTTCTAGCTAAATTTGGAATGTCGGTTGTACTTAAAAGAGTTGTAACAATAGGGAAACCCATCATTTTTCCATTCACATCTTTACCACCAAAAGTTTTAAGAAGTTCAAACTCACAATAAGCTCGAAGAAAATAGGCTTCGCCCATTGTAATTTTTGTAAACTGGTTGTTATCTGCATCGCCTGTCTTTTTAAACCTAATATTATATTTTTTCATTATGTCGAAAAAATTATTAAGGTCACGTATATCTTCATATCGGGCATTCCAGATATTGAGTGGATTATTCGTTGCACTCCAATAGGTAGGTAATTCTACCATTTTGTTAATGTTTGATGCCAAAATATTGGTAAGTGCATCATCTGTTGCACACTCAAGAAAACCACCGCTCACGCCTTCGAATGATGATGGTATCACTCTATAAACATAGTTAACTAAACCCCTAACCATATCAGGCTGTGTTATCATCTGTTCATAAGTCACTTCATCGGATATTTTCGGATCAAGAAAATTCTCACAAGAAGAGAGTACAAACATCATCATTGTTAATAATAGAAATGAATTATATTTCATAATTTCTTATTTTTTGAATTATTGAAAATTAATTATTGTTTAAAAAGAAACCTTTAATCCCAATGAAACAGTCTTAAACATAGGGTATTTAGTAAGTCCGGCATTCGAATCCTCTGAATCAAGATCTTTTATAGTAGAGAAACTCAATAGATCGGTACCGCTAATATATAACTTTGTTTGACTTAAAGAAATCTTTTTCAGCAAACTCTCTGGCAACATATAGCTAATTTCAGCAGTCCGCAATTTAAAATATGAACCATCAGTCATCCAGAATGAAGAGTTTCTTAAACTGTGACTTGTTGATGAAGTTGTTAATCTTGGATAATCGGCTCTTAAAACTTGAGTTGAATACTTTCCTTCACCCAAATTCCAGTAGTACGAGTTGTTCAACATTTTGTCAACTTCGGAAATTCCTTGTCCTACTAAATAAACTTCAAATCCTTTGTATTTCAAGTTTAAATTTACACCATAGTTTATCGTTGGAAATGAATGTCCGATTTGTGTTTGGTCATAACCATCAATAACATTATCACCCAAATCGTTAACGATATTTGCAAGTTTAAGATCACCTGGACGAATTAAACCATATTGAGATTTAACACCATAAGCATCAATATCAGCTTGATCGGTATATACACCATCATAGACCCAACCAAAAATTGCATCGGTTGTTTTGCCTGTTCTGTTCAGTTGCGAATATATGTTAAATTCGTCAAGTATCTCGTTTACCGATTTGGTATACATGAAATTTCCACCTACACTAAATGAAAAGTCCTTACCAATTGATTTGCTGAAGTCGATGCTAACATCAACTCCTTTATTGCTAATAGCATTATAATTAGCAGTTGGCGAAATATTGCTCACATAACCAGGCACTTTGTTGCTCAATACAGTTGGGATATCATAACGATATTGCTCAAAGTAATTGGCTTCTAAAGTCAATGAATTTTTAAATAATCGTGCTTCAATCCCAAAATTTGATTCTCTCGATTTTTCAAAAGTCATGTTCGGATTGCCTAATTTCGAAAGTGTGTATCCATAAATTGTTGAAGTAATTGCAGCATTGTTAATCCCAAAACGTTGCATATTGCCTGACGCATATTGATCATCGGATAGATAATAACCAACTGAATTGTCGTACCCCATTACCCCATAACTGCCTTTTAGTTTTAAATAATTAACAACAGAAGAGCCTTTTAGAAAGCTTTCGTTAGAAATAATCCAACCTGCACCAGCACTACCAAAAAGTGCATATCTATTTCCTCTTGTAAACCTGTCAGATCCCATTAGTGAAGAAGTTGCCTCAATAACATATCTGTTGTCGTACGCATAATTTACTTGTAGGCCCAAGTTGACGTTTTTATCATCCTGCACTGTTCCAGTAGCATCTTCAATGGTTTTCAATGATAGAGACCGTGTAGCCAAAACAAGATTTGTCAATATACTGTGTTTGCCAAAATCTCTAGCATAATTTAGGTTTGCATTTAATGCCACATTCCGAAAGAAATCGTCACTCAACTTAGCTTCAGTACCTTTTACATCATCAGTACCAACTCTGACTAAAGAATCCTCACGAATAACATTGAAACTTGAATATTGTAAGGTTTTTCCCATTTCTATAGCGTTATATGCATCGAACCCCACGTTAACAGCAGCAGTAAGTCCTTTTAAATAACTGTTGAAATCGAATTTCATACCGATGTTGGTTTGTACACGATAGGTTTCGCTATTCACATAACCACCGCGTGCCAAATCACCATACAGGTTAGTTTGCCCAGCCCTTGCACTCCGTCCCAATGAGTCAGTGTTTCCACGCATTCCTACAAAAAAAGGATAATCGTTTGGTCTACTTGTCGACATGGACGAGAACATATTTGCAGAAGAAACATTGGATCTAGAACGTAATCCCATTCGACCCGAAATGTCAAGATTCATACTTATTATTTTACTAACCTTGTAGTCAAGATTACTCATCAAATTCAAGAGATTGAACTGGTTTTGTTTACCAACTGCTTCGAGTCCACCTTCGTTGATGTATTCAACATTAAAGAAATACTTTGTATTGTTGTCGCCACCCACTAACGAAGTATTTACTCGTTTAAAGTCTGATTGATCTTTAAGGAACGTTCCATAATAATCTTCATCTGGATATTTGCGAGGTGAAGTTTGGTTTTTATAAAGTTCAATTACCTCAGGTTTATAAGTATTTGCAGCAACATCCAAGCCATCGTTTAACCGTGCTTGGTTGTAATAATTTGCATAATCGACTGCGCCTAAAAACTTAGGCAGCGCAACGGGAGTTTTCATACCGCTTTCCACCGAAATCGACATTTTTTTCTTCATTTTCATTCCACGCTTGGTGGTTACCATAAGCACGCCATTGGTGGCAGCACTTCCATACATCATTTTAGCTGTAATATCTTTCAGAACAGTTATTGACTCGATAGATTCCATCGAAAGATCAGATAAATTCCTGTTTGGTATTCCATCTATTACCACCATAGGAGCATCGCTGGCACCACCACGTGAACGTCCGCGAACTTTAAAACTTGCTCCCGATGAACCAGGTTCTCCAGAATATTTAAATACATAGAGTCCTGATACCAACCCAGATAATGCTGCATTGGCATTATATTCAGTTGAATGACGTAACATATCACCACTAATTACATCTATAGCGCCAACAACCCGATCTTTAGCAATTGAAGTATATGGAAGTTGTGTTTTTTTAGAAGCAGCATTACTTACCGTGTCATTCTGCCCCGAAACGTAAGAGGAGAATGTAATTAATAAAAGTAATGCTATTATTGATTTATTCATATTGTTTTTCATTAAATAAATTATAAAATTACCAACCTGGATTTTGTTCGAACTTGCTCATCATATTTCTCGTAGATGTTGGGAAAGGGTACCAATAATGTTTATTTTCAAACACCCTAGCGGCAGTTGTAAGTTGCTGTTTTCCAAAATTAAATCCACCACTTCCGTTTGAAGTAATATATGCTCCCCAAATTCCTTTTGAAAGGACTTCTTTTGCAACTCTCCAGCGTTTTAAATCCCACCAGCGGTGTTCTTCCGAATATAATTCACGAGCACGTTCCAACCGAATATATTCGCGGAATTTTTCTTTACTTGCATAATATTCTGGTTTTACAATTGGCATTTCTACTCTGTTGCGTACGATATTTATAGCATCAACAGCAGTCAAATTACCAATAACATCTGAACCTGTTGGTGCTATAACAGGACCATTAAGTTCGTTCGCAAGTTCTGCATAATCGAGGTAAAGCTGTGCATATCTGATAAATGGAAATATGCGAGCGTAGCCTGTTACGTTATCAGATAAATTATTTCCTGGCCATCTGAATTTTCCAGCGGTAAAATAACCGGTAAAAATGGCATTAGCTGTACCTTCATATTTAAAATGCTTACCATCGGGTTGATTGGCTTCCAGATTTTTTGGAAGACCGCCTACGTTCGAAGTTGTTTTGAGTGTAAGCATTGCATCACCATGGCAAAAAATGAATTTCTTAAGTCTTGGGTCGCGATTGTCATAAGGCATTGCAGGGTTCCAAGTACTTCCTTTGGCTATTGCATCCTCCAATTGCCAACCATCTTTAGTTTCGAACCATTCCACAGCATTATGCGTGGGTACACTATATGAGCCAGCCCAACCACCATCAAAACCAGGCAAATACCAAGCAGTACCGTTACCTGATTGCTGCATGTAAGCTTGTTGTGAAGCAATAGGTGGCTGAAAAATAGCTTCATCACTCACAGCGTCACGACCTAATCTGTAAAAATTAAGATTATAATCGGCTGTGCTATACATCTTGTAACGATTACCTGTTTTTTGTGCACTTTCAAGTGCTTCAATACAAGTTTTCATAGCTTCGGCAGCAATGGTTAAGTTGTATTCTGGAGTGCCATTAAACGAAAGACTTTGGGCACGTGGGATATTTGAATTTGGACTTGCAGCATACAATAAAATCATTTCTTTCACCGCCTTAGCTGTTGTTATAGTTACCCGTCCATTGTCTTTCGATGCAGTTTTATTCCAGTTTTCTGGAAGATAACTTATGGCGCTGTCCAAATCTTGAACTGCCCACTTACTCGATTCCTGATATTCTGGTCGGTATTGATCAAAATCTGCATCGGACAAAAATGACTTTTGCATGTTAGGTAGTCCACCAAAGTCGCGGATAAGCATAAAGTAAAACCAGCCACGTAAAAAGTAAGCTTGACCAATTAATTGATTTTTAAGTTCCACGCGAGTATATTCCGCCTCTGGAGGAAACTTAGTCAATAAATTTGCATTTTCCAACGCCAGGTTACAAGCTCTGATTCCAGCAGCCGCTTCGGCCGGAACTTCACGGTACCTATGTCTCATATCAAATTCTTCACCATCAAGTGTCCATCTAAAACCAGGCAAATTGCAATCCAACCAGTTTCCTTTGTTCACCCGAGTACAAATGCCGTTTCCAGCACTAACATGTTGGGCTTCATCGCCGTAGCAACCAATTTCGCCACCAAAATCCATCCTATCGTAAACGTAATTATGTAGTAATCCATTTGCACGATCCAAAAAGCCTTTAAAATTGTAATAATCGCCAAAAACTTTCTCATTTGTAATTCCCATTTCAGGGCTTTGGTCGAGATATTCTTCGCATGAGAAAAATATCGGTGCCAAAAGTAATATCAAAATATAACTATATTTCTTTTTCATGATTTCTATTTTTACTGTTTAACTATAATGAAAAGCGCATTCCTAAGTTATACCTTTTTGTAATTGGATAAACTTCAAGTTTGTTTGCTTCAGGGTCAAATTGTTTTGGAAGCGAAGACCATGTAATAAGGTTGTTTCCATTCAAATAGATTTCTAAATTTTTGACAACTTGTAGCCATTTAGCATCTTTGGAATTTACACTATACTTCAGTTCAAGATTGCGGAGACGTAAAAAATCACTTCGTCTAAATGTATACGTGCTGGCACTTGAGTTATATTTATTATCTAAAGTATGTAAAGCTGGATGTGTGGCTGTTAAATTATCTGGCGTCCAGTAATTTTTCATCTCAGTGTCTGTCATAGCAAAGTTAATACCGCCTGTGGAACTGAATTCCCATAAATAAGCCGAAGATAGCTCTTTAGAAATATCCATCATGCCATTGAACATAGCAGATAGTGAAAACTGTTTATAAGTGACACCAAGATTAAATGCAAAAGACTTTGTAGCATACGAAGGATTCCCGATTGGGGCGCGATCTAATTGGTCAATTTTACCATCTGCGTTATAATCCATAAATGAGAAGTCACCTGGTATTAAGTTTGTTACAATGGTTTGTGTATTGTTGTACGCATCGTCCCAACTGCCCAACAATCCATTGTCGATATAACCCGATGACCAGCCAATAGGTTTGCCTGCTTGTTTTTGATATTCGGGAGTATAAATTGGGTCGTCTCTATCAACAATTCTGTTTTCGCTAATGGAGAAATTCCCAGATAAATAATAATCCCAATCTTTGTTGATCTTTCCGTTATATTTCAATTCAAAATCAATACCATGATTTTTTGTTTTCCCAATATTAGCATCCGGAAATACATTACCATATAAACCAGGTATAGTTCTGCGGGTCATTAGAATTCCTGTACGTTTTTCATCAAAAAAGTCAATTGTAGATCTCAATTTACCACCTAAGAATGTCATTTCAATACCTAAGTTTTGTTTCGTTGATGTTTCCCAAGTTGCATTGGCGTTAGCAGGTTTTCCTTCAAGATAAAGTATTCCGTTGTTACCCATTGCAGTTAATGTGTTTCCATAACCGCCAGGGTAGCCATTTTCACCAGCCACGTAACCAACAGGTCCTGGATTGTAGCTCGAAATATAAGTAAAGCGTGATGCACCAAGATCGCTTCCTATTTTACCCCACGAATATCTTACTTTCATGAAATTAATGAAGTTCACATTGTTCTTAAAAATAGATTCTTCTGAAAGCACCCAACCTGTAGCAAGTGAAGGAAAAAATCCAAAACGAAGTCCGGGTGCAAATTTTTCGCTACCATTATATGCTGCGTTAATTTCAGCCAAATATTTTGACTTATATGCGTAAGTTGCTCTACCAACCCAACTTTCCTCAAAACTTGGGAAGCTGGCTCCACTTCTGGCTGTTCGGCGACTTACCAAAGCAAGACCTGAAAATGCATGGCCTTTAATTTTTTTCTCGTACAGCAACGAACCCTCATAATATAAACTGCTGCTAAATCCTCCTAGTCCTTCACCATTAAATGTAACTAAGCTGTTTACCAAATCTTGGTCTGTCCCAAACTGTACATATTTCTGTGTAGCTGGGTCAGATAAATAATAGATAGGGTTTGCAGTAATTGAACTGCCATAAGCACGACTAAAGTTATACGACGCAGAAGCTTTGAAAAGGAAATCTTTCAAAAATCGTTGTTCAAAAACCATATCACTGAAAATTCGTGTTGAACGCTCCATGTTTTGACCTTCACGTTCCATTTCACCTACATAGTTCATTTTGAACCAATCGGAGGCCGCATTGCCAACACCCAACTCACCATTACTTAAAACAGGAGGTGCGCCAACTTGCACTTGTTGATACAATCTGGCTAAGTACTGCTCATCACCACCTGTGCCTATTGAACCAATACCATTGCGAGCAGAATATGTAACGCGGTTACCACTCCAGTTTTTAAAATCGCCCGAAAGGTTTACTTTCACCTTGGTGGTTTTAGTAAATTTAAAATCGAGGTTACTACGCCAGTTATAGCGGCTTTGTGAAGTTCTTGGATCAAACTCCTTTTGTTTTTTGAGATTGAAAATATCTCCATCGTAATTGTATCCAAACGATGTGAAATACGTAACAAAATCTTTACCACCCGTTACGTTTACATTGTAGGCGCTTGATTTACCAGTGCCTATCATTGTATTCACCCAATTGGTGTACGTATAAAAGTTAGTATCACGGTTAGGATTACGCCACATATCTATTTCACTTTGAGGTCTTAATAAACTGTATAGACCATCGTTTTTAGCTGCCACGTTGTAATACTCCAAGGATTTGTCGTATGTATCAAAATAATCTGTTTCAACTGCTGGGCTTTTATGAGTCCAGTTACCTGTGAACGAAACTTTAGGAGCACCTTTTATACCTCTTTTTGTGGTGATTAGGACAACACCGTTAGCAGCTTTTACTCCATACACAGCTGTGGCAGAAGCATCTTTTAATACCGAAATAGACTCAACTTCATTTGGATCCAAATCATTAAAGTCTCTTTCTACTCCATCCACCACAAAAAGCGGATTACTATTTACCCAAGATGCTTGCCCACGGATAAGAATATTAGCGGCGGTTGCACCTGGCTGTCCAGCAGCTTGCATGGTAGATACACCTGGAAGCAAGCCCGTTAATGCCTCCGAAATCGTTGACACATTACCAGCTTTCAGAATTTCCGCACCTGTTGTTTGAGTTATTGAACCCACAACAGTTTTCTTGTTTTGGGTACCAAAACCCACTACAACTACATCCTTTAACATCTCAGCATCAGATGCTAATGTTACATTAATACTTGTTTGTTTACCTACCTTTATTTCTTGGGTTTTTAAGCCAATATAACTGTAAACCAGCGTAACATTTTGTAAATTCTTTAATGACAATGAGTACGCACCATTTTTGTCTGTAATAGTTCCAACTCCAGCAGAACCTTTTATAAAAACACTCGCACCAATTAATGTCTCTCCTTCGTTATCGAACACTTTACCTGTTATTGGTTTTGTTTGACCACTAACTGTGTTCGATGTTAAGGTAACCAACATTAATAATAGGGAATAAATTAACCCTGTTTTAAAATTCCATTTTTTTTTTCATTGTGATTTTTTTAATAATAATCTCAATTAATTTCTCAATTTAATCCTTATTTATTTTTTATTTGATAAAATCAATAAAGATATAGATTTAACGAACTCTCTAAACCATTATAAGCATAAATTGTCATGTTTTTTTCTACATTAGTTTATTTTTTTAGTTTATAAGTATGTGTGATTTGTTCTGCAAATATAGTACTCTGGATATCCAAAAATGTGTTACAAACTGTTTTTTATATGTGATAAACTGTTTTTGTTCGTTTAATTAACTAATCTAATCGTTTGTATTCTTTTTCTAATCGAGGTTTTACTATTTGTACCCATTTTTCGTATCCTTTTGCATTTACATGTAATGAATCAGCAAGGAAAAATTCTCCACTTGACAATCCTTTCTCATTTAACAAAGACGTGTTCATGTCCAAATAGCCACAATTCTTTCTTTTTGCTATAATAAATTCTAGAAAATTATTAACCTCATCTACTTTAGCCCAATGTGCTTTTCGTAAAATACTCTTTTTAATCCCACAGAATACAATTTTTGATTTTGGTAACTTGCTGTGATAAACTTGTTCCAGATAGCTAAAAAGAAGTTTTATTGTGGCTACTTTAGGCATAGTAATGTCATTTTCGACATAAACAAAAATAAGTTTGGGTTGTAATTTATAAAGATAACTATCAGAAAAATAGACCATATCCAATACTTTTGAACCACCAAAACCTCTATTTATAACTGGAATAGGAGCCATGTCTACCGGTAAAGATTTCCATTTGGTAAATGATGAACTACCTGTAAATACCACATCGAAATGAGTACGATTATTCACACTGTCATCTTTTGCAAAACGAACCATATCTCCCTGAAAGTTTTTAGGAACAACGTAGCAATTCATTAGTGAATCAATTACTCTTATCTCATTGGGATTGAAAATTTTCGAACTTGGTTTTGGAAAGTGAAGTTCTGTTAAAGCTGGTGCGTTAATGCTTTGTGCTGAAATAGCAGAAATTCCAACGGTAAATACATGAAAATATAGAATTGCTCGTAGAAAAATAGATTTAATTTGCATAATATTTTAGTTTTTATTTAATTGTGAAGTTCTTCCTTTTCAAATCCTTATCAGCAGATGAGGTACCTAATAATAGTTCAAAATCGCCCTCTTCTACACCCAAAGTCATATCTTGTTTTGTAAATGACAATTTCTCTGGGTTAATTGTAAATTGAACAGTTTTCTTTTCACCGGGTAATAAATTTATTTTTACAAAATCCTTCAATTCTTTAACCGGACGTGTTGGCATGCTGTACAGGTCGTGAATATAGAGCTGTACAACTTCGGCACCTTCATGAGTACCTACATTGGTAATATCGGCAGTTACAATCAACGAATCGGATTTGCTCATTTCTGTTTTTGAAATAGCTAAATTGGTGATAGTAAATTTAGTATAGCTTAATCCGTATCCAAATGGATATAATGGCGTAATTTGTCCATCTACATAACTTTTATTCAATTGTGTTGGCTTATAGTTATATATCATCTGAATTTGACCCGTACTACGTGGAATAGTAACAGGTAATTTTCCAGAAGGATTTACCTTACCAGTAAGCACATTAGCTATGGCTTGTCCACCCAATGAACCAGGTTCCCAAGCTTGAACCAATGCCGAAACATTTTCGGAAATCCAATTTACGGCCAATGGGCGACCACCAACTAAAATTACAACGGTAGGAATACCTGTGACTTGAATGCGTTTCACCAATTCTTCCTGATCGCCTAATAAATCAATATTCATTCTATCGTAATTTTCACCTGACGAGATTAGCTTTTTGATATCATATCGCATTGTATTTTCGCCTACCACCACGATAGCTAAATCCGATTTTTTAGCAAGTTCAGCCGCATCATCTATTAATCGCGAATCGTGAAATCGCACATTGGTACTTACATTGTGAAAAATAACGTTCTCAGTTCCTAGTACTTGACGAACTCCTTCGAGAACCGTAGTTACATTTTCGTCGGGTTGTTTCATCGCCCAATCTCCCAATACTGACTGACTATCGGCATTTGGACCAGTTATCAAAATATGCTTGTATTTATTTATATCTAGCGGCAGAAGTCCGTCATTTTTTAAAAGTACAATTGACTGTTCGGCCAACTTTAAAGCCATCTTTTGATGTTCAGTATTGAAAACCACTTTCTTAGTGGTATTCAAATCAGTATATGGATTTTCAAAAAGTCCTAAACGGAATTTTGTTTCCAAAATACGTGCACATGCTTTATTTATCTGGCTAACATTCAGTTTATTGTCATTCAATAATTTTATTATTCCTTCCTGAAAACCAGGTCCGTGCATATGCATGTCCATTCCGGCATTTACTGTTTGAGAATAAGCTTGCATAAGAGACGAGGAGTATTTATGTAATGTAAACATGCGTGCTATATCGTCCCAATCGCTTACATAAAAACCTTTGAAATTGAATTTATTTCGAATAATATCTGTCATTAAATTTTTGTCAGCATGGCATGGTACGCCATTCAGTTCGTTGTGCGCCACCATGATAGTTGCTAAATCAGTTTCCTCAAGAACTTTTCGGAAAGAATATAGATAAATATCGTTCAGTGTATATGGCGAAACTTCCATTGGTGCTGCATTTAAGCCATTAATTGGGCTACCGCCAGCAACTAAATGTTTAGCACAAGCAGCAACATTACCGGAATTTAATTTATCACCCTGTAAACCTTTAATAGTAGCAATTCCCATGCGTGAGACCAAATATGGATCTTCGCCAAATGTTTCGCCTATTCTTCCCCAGCGAGGATCGCGACACACATCTACATTGGGCGTAAAAGTCCATGCTGAACCCATTGCACGAATTTCCAATGCAGCTTGTTGCGATGCTTGTTTTACCAATTCAGGTTCAAAACTTGATGCCTGAGTTATAGCAGTGGGGTAAATTGTTGTTCCAGTAGAATAACCTGCACCATGAATGGCATCAATTCCTAATAACAAAGGTATTTTGAGTCTGCTTTTTTGAGCTAATGATTGTAACTGATTACTTTCCTCGGGAGTCAATACATGAAGAAATGAACCAATCATACCCATTTCTACCAAATGATAAATGCTGTCGATAGTTACTGTAGGGTAGGTGCCATTTGTATCATTATTAGTTGGGACACGACCTTTAAATTTTTTATTTGTCTCGCTAATATGTTTTGGCGCAAGATATTGACACATCTGCGCCACTTTCTCATCAATTGTCATTTTCGACATTAAATCAGTCACTCTTTGATCAACGGATTTTGTTGCATCCAAATATATCGGTTTTGGTTCTACTTTCTTTACCGAATTGGCAAATAGACCATTTGTAGCCAAAACAACCAATATTAAAAAGTTTTTTTTCATTTAAAATGGAATTATTAGTTTTTTACATATTCACTTGGTAAACAACCAAATTTTTTCTTAAACAATGTTTTGAAATGCCTAACATCATTGTATCCAACCATTAGTGAAATTTCATCAATGCTATGATTTTTACTTCGGATTAATTCAGCTGCATGTTCCATTCTTTTTATTCGTAGATAATCGTTAGGCGACAAGTTAGTGAGGTTTTTAAGGCGATTAAAAAACACCGAGCGGCTCATACCAATATCGCGGCATAGCATATCGATAGTATATTCCGAATTGGCAATATTGAGTTTAATCGTGCGTTCTAACTTTTCAACAAAAAGCTTGTCCATCTCGCTAATAAATGGCTGATTTTCAATTTCAAAAGTTTCATTTTTATGATTCAAAAGATACTGTGTCAATCGTTTTCTGTTTTGAAGAATATTTTCGACGCGTTGTTTCAAAACTACCGAGTCGAACGGTTTGGTAATATAATCATCAGCACCAATTTGTAATCCTTTAAGTATGTCTTTTTTATCGGAAAGTGCCGATAGAAGCACAACTGGAATGTGCGAATACGAAGCGTTAGACTTAATTTTTTCACATAGTTCAATTCCGCTTACCTCTGGCATCATAATGTCGGTAATTATGATATTCACATTTTCATGTTGCAATATCGACCATGCTTGTGCTGCCGAATCGGCGGTTAGAATTTTTAAATAAGTAGATAAACGCGAAGAAATATAGCTTCGTATTTCATCATTATCATCTACAAAAAGTAAGACTGGCGTTTGATTTTCGCCCAAAAATTTGTCTTTTTCCAGTTCTAATTCAACAACATTATTGGGTTGATATACTGTTGTTTTCTGATTGATTTCATTAAAAGGGAAACTAACTTTAAAAGAAGTATGAACACCTTCATCGCTCTCGAATGATACATTGCCTCCCATAAACTGCGTCAGATTATTCACCAACAACAATCCCATTCCACTACCAATTTTTTTTGAATTAATAGCGTTTTCGGCTCTGTAAAAACGATTGAAAATCTTTTTCTGCTCTTTCACGGGAATCCCAATCCCATTATCGCTTACTTCCACCCACCATTTTGAATCATCATTACCAGCAATTACTTTTACTAAACCTCCTGGATTGGAATATTTGATAGAATTTGATATTAAATTTTCAATAATCATATTCATTTTTTCCTTATCGAAATACACCATTAATGATTCTTGTGATAATTCGGCTTTGATTTTCAAGGCATTAATTTCGGCATAGGAAGTAAAATTCTCAACCACTTCGGCAATGTATTTATTCAAATCAAATACATTCAATGTTAACTTCATTTCGTGTTCGTCGGCTTTTTCAAAATCCAACACACGATTTATCATATCGAATAATCTGTTGATGTTATTGTTAATCATCTGAACTAGATAACGCGAAGATGGAGATAGCGAATTATCCAATAATAAATCTCCTAAGGGTGCTTTAATCAGCGTTATTGGTGTTCGCATATCGTGCGAAACATTGGTGAAAAAACTTATTTTTTCGTTCGAATATCGGATATCTAACCTATGTTTGGAATATCTGTAAGCAGCAATTGCAATGCCTGCAATTATTAAAATCCAAAGGAACCAAGCCCAATAAGTATTGTACCAAGGCTGAAGAATATGTATATAAACAGTTCGAGTGATAAATTTTCCTTCTGTGTCTACATAATATGATTGAATTTCTAAGGTATATTTTCCAGGTGGAAGTCCATAATAGGATGCACTTCCGAAGGAGGTAGCCAGCGAAAAATTAGTATCATAGCCTTTGAGGCGGTACGAATAGCGAGGTAGAACAGTATGACCGTAAATCAATTCTTCAAATTTCAGGGTGAAACTATTTTCATACGAATTTAAAATAATTTCATCGCATTTATTTAAAGGTGTTTCTGAAATATCTTCAAATATGCGCGAATCTTTGTTTTTGTTCAAGAGTATAAATTCGGTTAGTGCCAATTTCCCTCTATTAGGTGAAGCAAACATTTTGCGTGGGTCAAAACTAATAGCACCTTCTTTAGTTCCAAAAACTATGGTTCCATCGCTCAGTATTTTAGATGCGTTGATATTGAATACACCTTTTTCTGAGAATGTAAATATTTTAAATGGAATTACAATTTTGGTAACTGGATTAAGGTAACAAAGCCCTTCGTCGGTTGCTATCCACACACAATCGTTGTTGTCAATTTCGAGCGAAAGAACACGACTACTGGTTAACCCCATCTCTTTATTATAAACAACTACCGAATTGGTCGATTTTGAAAATTGAATTACTCCCAATGATCTGCTGGCAATCCATAAATTGTCGTTTTTGCGACGCATACATAGATATTCCACTGATTGGGTTTTAAGTGTTTTTTTTATGGTTGAGTCAATTGTTAAATCTATTGCGCCGTTCAATTTGTTAAATGAACTGATTTTTTCATCACTAAGTAACAATAAATGATTGTTATCCTCGTATTCGATGCATCGATTTAGATTTGATGCGTAGTTTTTGAAAGTATTAGTTACTACATTATATTCAATCAAATCGGTATGAATTCCTACTGCCCAAATAGCGAAATTATCAAAATATAATGTATTAATATTTTGATAGTCGTATTTTGAAATTTGATTGGTGAAAGCAATAGGTTTCGAACTGAAGTTGGAGGGATTAAAAGATCGTAATCCAAATACTCCACCAGCCCAAACATTATTGTTATTGTCAGTGCATAAGGTATTTATATAACTATTAGTTTGAGTGGATAGGTTATTTGTTAAGAAATGTGACCAAGTACCATCCGCACTCTTTTTGACACTTAATCCATTAAATGTGCCAAACCACAAGTTTTTGAATTTATCTTCGGCAATTGCGAGTACATTATTATGAGCCAACGAATTATTGTCTTTCAATAAGTGATTATAAAGTGTAAATCGAATCATATTTGGGTCGTAAATTTCGACACCAGTAGTGTAATTTGCAACCCATATACGCTTATCATTATCTACCAATATATCATAAATTGCATTTGAACCTATTGAACCTATTTTATTTTCATCGATAATATAATGATTCAATATTTTCTCTGTGTAAATATCGTATTCATAAATACCTAATCCATCAAAACCCACCAAAAGTGTGTTTTGATCGTACATTTTTACAGCACGAATTACCGAATTGGGCAAAGAGATTAACGGTTTTAATTCCTGATTTTTTGAGAGGCTAAACAAACCTTTATTTGCTGTGCCAATGTAAAAGTTGCCTGTGTTTGATTCGTAAGTTGCCGAGGTTATTTCGCTGTTTAGTGCAGAGTCTTTTATCTTTTTAACAGTGACTTTTTGTTGATTCACATCATTGGTAAGTTCAACATAATAAATTCCTTGCGACTTGAAAATATAAAGTCGATTATTCTGCACTAATAAAAAAGCAGCAGCAATCTCTTTGGATAAAATATAATTCCAATTATTCGTTTCGGGATTAAAACAAACAGGTCCTTGGCTAGTACCCAACCATATACGATCAAAACCATCAATTGATACAGAGCTAATATTTGCTTCATACCCAGCTTTAAATGCAGTCGGTATTTTAATATTCTCCTGCTTGCCATCGCTAATTGCCGGCGAAGCTATGGAAGGTTTTACAATTCGAAACAGTTCATCGAACCGATCCTTTGATTCATTATATTTATAGCCATAGCCATTAACATTACAAAGATACAGGTCACCTTTACTATTTACCAGCAAAAAACCCTTCCAACCAATTTTAACTGAATAGTTTTTTACATATTTCCCATCGTAGCGACTAATACCATCTTCGGTAATATACCAAATAAAACCGTCAGGCGTTTTGGCAATACTAAAACTCCGACGGGTCTGTTGATTTTCGGGTATTAACCTATAAAACTGCTTATCGTTAGATTGTGCAAATAATACAAGCTGTAAAAAAAGTAGTTTTACGAATAAAAATATAATACGTTTTTTCATAATAATAAGATATTAAAATGAGTGTTCAAAGATACAATTAATATTTAATGCTGTGCCAACACATATTAGTAGTTAGAAATTACAACTAATTTGCCTTGATAAATTTCACGCTGCCATTATTGACTTTTACCATATAAATTCCTGCTTTCCAGCATTTTGTATTCAATTCAACATTAGAATTATCTGAATAATTTATACCATTCCACACATTTACTCCCATCGAATTATAAACTGATATAATTTCATTTCTTGCTACACCACTAATAAAGTATTCGTTTGTTGCTCGATTTGATAATATTTTCATTTTTGAAATGGCAGTAATAGGCTCTGTTGCAGTTGAATTTGTTGATGCATTTTTATACATCAAAACACCATAATTTCCAGATGATGAATCATGTTCACTAAGTATCCAGTTGGTAGTTAAGTCTGTACCACCTTGGCCTAACCGATGTTGATTTTGAATGAGAATATTGGTAGAGTTTTCTATGTAAATAATCGCTCTATCGTTGGTGCTATAAAGTTGGTAATTTCCCGAACCACCTATAAGTTGTATACTATCTGAGTTTATAATATTCAATAACTCTCGATCAATTTCGTATTTATAACCAAAAATTGTCACATTTTTGGCATGATCGAACATCGTTTGAGGACCATTTCTCAAATGTTCGATACTTAACTGATAAAATTTCAACGCTTTAGTTGTGTTTTTTACTGATAAAAAATGAAAACCGGGGTATCGAACACCAGCAGCGGGATCAGTTTCCCACCACGAAATCATATGATCGGTACAAATACTATAAACTTTACCTCCTGCATTACCGCTAAACGAAATATAAGCTGATGAAGGAGGTGTGTTAATTCCTGCATTTTTTTTATCTTGAGGAAAAAGCTCGGTGACAATATTTCGAAAAAGTGTATTGGGTGTTTTAATTTCCACAAAACGCATATATTCATAACCAATTACTGCAAATTCACTTAGTAATAAACTTCCGGTAGGTACATCTTCGCTTTGCAACATTGCTCCTAAAGAATTATTCCACTGCGCTTTTGCTTGAATAACCGAAATAAATTTACCAGCTCCAATCATTTTTAGACCACTTTTCAATAGTAACGGTCCGCTGATATGAAAAAGCCCTCGTGGTATAAAGATTGTTTTACCGTAGTTTGCGCTTGCAGTATTGGTAACATCGTTTATAGCATTTTGAAAATTATCTTTATCATCATCCGAAGCATTTACATTTTCTGGAGTTGCACCGTAATCCGTCACAATATCGACCATATCAGTGTCTTCCCAACTTAAAGTTTTCGTCCAACTGTGCATTTTAGTAAAGTCAACATTTGGCAATTCTGTTACAGTTTCCAACGGATCATAAAGTTGATAATTAGCAGTTTGGTTGTTCAAGCTGACTCTGTTTACTATAACACAGCTTTTGTCTAAAGAAGATGTAAACGCATAACTTGTGATTTTCTTCCATTGAGCTGCACTTCCGTATATTGACATAATAGTTGTACCACCAGCACCACTTTGTATAATTGTAGGTGCCTTTACATACACATTATTCATAGTCACATCTTGTGCATAATTATTTATGGCTAAAGTAGATCCTGAGAGTTCAATTGATCCATCTGTTAAGCAAAGATTCGCCGTTCCATGAAATCCTATACCACTCTTGTTAGTTACACTGGTATTATTCAAATAAATAGCACTATAATTCGTTGAGCTACTTGATATTTTAAAACCTGTAATGATAAGTGGTCCCCGACAATTTGTTAGTTGAATACCATATTGACTCTGATTTTCGAGGGTTAAACCAGTAATTGTAGGATTTGGGCGATATTCATCCTGCCTAACACCAATACTCCCACCCACAACAGTTAAATTTACGACTGAACCACCCGAACCCGGTAGTCTCCAAACACCAGATGTAAATTGGGATCCGTAAATTTTCACATCTTCAATAACACAATGTTGTGCTCCTGCCATTGATATACCACTCACTGCGGGGTTATTACCCATATCAATGTCGATACCACGAAATGTTGCTCCATAATTGCTCATTGGAGTTGAAACTCCATTTGCATTGTATTGAAAATTGAAAAGTACATTACCCGCAACTGTACTGCCATTATTGAGTTTTATCACTGGCTTTTTAGTTCCTTTTGTAGATCCAACAAGTTGAAAAGCAAATTTACGCGAAACTTTGGTGGAAATACATTCCAATTGTTTGGAGACTAAAAATGTTTTATCAGCAGGCAGAAAAACAATCAAATTGCAATTATAACCATCGGTAATAGCTTGCTGTAGTTTATCTGTATCATCGCTAATACCATCGCCTGCCGCACTATATGGGGGCTTTGTTACATCTAAATAACCTTTAGCAATAGGCTGTTGAGCCTGATTTGCAATTAAATTAGCTGGAAAATTTGAAATTAGCACATTTGATGTTACTTCCATGCCTACTCCATAGCACGAGGTGCTTAATTGAAGTAGAAAGAGTATTAAACATACTGTATATTGAATAAATTTTTTCATTTTCGATTTTTAATAGACTTTCAAATAAAGATTCAAGTTGCATAAATTCTGTACTTTAATTGCCTTTAATAAATTTGGCTGCTCTACTATTTACTTTTACTATATAGCTTTCTGCTTTGAATTTTTGAATGTTTATATGAACAATTTTATCTTCAGTATTTACCAAACTCAATACTTTTTGCCCATTTGTATTAAAAACAGATATCATATCTTTAGGTGAAACACCTTCAATAAACAATTGATTGGATTGAATATAAACCTTTAAATTAGAACCATCTTTAGAAATAAACGGAGCAACTAAATCTGTAATTGGAATATTCCCAATTTTATACTGTAATACTCCATAACTTTTTGATACAGAATCTTTTTCACTTTTAACCCAAAACTTAGCAATATCAGTTCCATAGGTTTTATAACACATATTTTGGACAAGCACATTTTTTGAATTATTGACAACAATAATTGCTTTATAATCTGCTCTATCGAGCGAATAATTGCCTGAACCTCCAATTATTCGTACGCTATCAGAATTGACGATATTTAACAATTCTTGATTACCTTCAATTTTTAATCCAAATATTGAAACATTTTTAGCATTTTTCATTATTATTTGAGGTGAATTTCGAAGATGCTCCGAGCTAAATTGATAAAAATTTAACGGATTCAATTTTGAAGTAACAATCATAAAATGATAACCTAGAATTGGAGGATTAGATTCTTCAACTGATTCGGTTGTTATTTGGTCTGTACAAATTCCATGTATTTGACCACCTGCATTTCCAGAGAACAAAAAGTAAGGCACACTTGGGCTGTTAAGCCACCTTGCTCCATCAGTATATACATATTTGGTGGAAGCAACCGCTTCGGTAACGATATCGCGTAAAATGGTGTTATTTGTCCGGATATTTAACGATGTTATATTTGGATAAGGAATAATGGCAAAATCGCTCATTATTAAACTTCCGTTGGCATTATCTTCAGACTGTATCATTGGAGTAGCACCATAAACACGGTCTTTCAAGCCCTGAATAGCCGAAATAGTTTTACATGCACCTATTATTTTCAATCCACTTTTAAAATTCAATGGACCGGAAATATGGAAATGTCCACGAGGAATAAACACCGTTTTGCCGAAATTTATGCTTGAAGAATTTGTAACATCGTCGATGGCAGCTTGTATATTGTCTAAATCATCATCATTAGCATTCACATTCTCTGGTGTTGCTCCATAAGTAGTTATATCAACCAAATCAGTATCTTCCCAACTTGGCATATTTTTCCATACGTGTTTACTAATTAAATCGGCATTTGGTTCCGAAACAGTTACTAAAGCATCATACTTCTCAAAATTAGCTGTTTGATTATTTAATTTCACAAAATCAGCATAAACGGTACTATTATCCGAACTTGTTGTGAAAACATAATTTGGGATTTTGTTCCAAACTGAAACATTACCGTTTAATATTTTCGCTGACGATCCACTCGAAATAATTGTAGCTGCCTTTACAAATACATTGTTAATGGTTACCGACTGATCGAAATTATAAATGGCAGGATTGCTACTAGAGCCTAGCATTTCAATGCTGCCATCCGTCAAACATAAACTTGCTTGAACATTAGAAGGAGCAGAACCTACACAGCTGGTATAAATAGCATTATAACTTGATAAAGGCATGGCTGGACTCACAATTTTAAAACCAGTTACCACCAATGGACCTCTCGTATTAAGTAATCGAATGCCCGAAATAGCTTGATTGGTAAGCGTTAAACCTGTAATGGTAGGATTTGGACGGTAGGCACTTTGATAAATACCATAATTTCCACCATCAACCGATACATTTACGGTAAAACCACCTGAACCAGGCAAACTACTAATACCAGAATTAAAACTTTTACCATATATGTTTACATCCTCAATGGAGCAATATTGTGCTCCTTCCATCGAAAGCGCATTCACTGCAGGATTATTCCCCATATTTATATCAATGCCCCGATAATGAGACATATAGTGTCTTGAAGCATCAGCAGCTCCATTAAAAACGGCATGATAATATATAAGTGTATTCCCTGTAACTGTACTTCCATCTTTGAGTTTTATAACTGGTTTTTTCCCTTTAGTAGATCCAAACATCTGAATGCCATATTTACGACTGGGGTTGTTATTGGTACGAACGCACTTGAGTTGATTACTCACAAAAAAAACTTTATCGCCCGGAAAAAAGACTGCAAAATTACCATCACGCGCATCATTAATTGCATTATTAATAGCCTGCGTATCGTCGGTAATACTATCACCTTTAGCAAAATAAGGGCCTTTGGTTACATCAATATAACCTTTAGATAATGGTTGAATATCTTTAAACGGAATTAAAGCTGCAAAGCGTGTTGGATTGCTGGTAATGATAACATTGAAATCAACTTCCATACCGGCTACAGCATAGCAAACAGAATTAAAATTTAGGAGTACAAAAAAGAGAATTAATGCTTTTGTAATTGATCTTTTCATTAGATTGATATTGTTTAATATATTAGGTTTTTTTCAAAAATTTAACAGCTTCATAATTTACTTTTACAATGTAGACACCAGGAATAAACTTATTGATATTAACTCTTGTAATTTTTTCTTCAATATTTCTAAGTGCTAATACTTTTTGACCTTGTGCATTATAAATCTCAATCATTTCTCTCACAGTAAGACCATCAATAATTAGTTCATTGGTTTTTTCGTTGGTATATACTTTCAGGTTAAACTCATTGTTTTCAGCGTTTGGTTTGTTTAGAGCCGTTAATGCGATATTCCCAATTTTATAGGACAACACTCCATAATTCCCCAAAACTGAATCCTTTTCGCTTTTTATCCAAAACTTAGTCAAATCGGCACTTCCAGAGTTTTTACGACATAAATTTTGGAACGAAACATTTTTTGAATTTTTTATTACTACAAGTGCCCTATCATCTTTTCTAAATAAATCGTAGTTACCAGAGCCTCCAATAATTTGAACACTATCTGAGTTTTCGACACATAATAATTCGTGAGATCCTTCGTATTTAAAGCCATAGATTGAAACATTTTTTGCCTTGCTGAATAATACTTGCGGTGAATTACCGTGGTGTTCCATGCTAAGTTGATTGAAACTTATAGAATTTATTGTTGAGTTTACATCTATCATGTGATATGTAGGATAGCGACCACCAATAGGAGGTTCAACATAAGTAGGGACATTTAATTGACCAGTACAAATGCCAAAAAAGTTGCCACCTGCATTACCCGAAAATAAAAAAAATGGTACGCTTGGCTTGTTTAAGTAAGTGGCATTATATTTAAGCTTTTCGGCCGCCACAATTTCAGTTAGCACGTTACGAAAAATGGTATTATTTGTTCTGATATTCAACAATGTAATATATGGATAAACAACAATTGCGAAATCGCTCATCACTAAACTTCCATTTGCATCGTCGGCTGTTTGTATCATTGGTGTTGTTCCGTAAACACGGTCACTCAAGCCCTGAATGGCCGATATAGATTTGCCAGCCCCAATAATTTTCAATCCGCTTTTAAAATTCAATGGGCCAGAAATATGAAAATGCCCACGAGGAATAAACACTGTTTTACCATAATTTGCATGCTCAGGATTTGTAACATCATCTATTGCAGCTTGAATTTTATCCAAATCGTCGTCGGTAGCATTAATATTTTCAGGTGTAGCTCCATAAGTAGTGATATAAACCAAATTGGTATCTTCCCAACTTGGCATAGAGTTCCATACATGTTTACTCATTAAATCAGGAAGTTGAACAGTTGCATTTTCCAGAACATCGCACATTACAAAATCATCCGTCTGATTATTGATTTTAATAAAATCAGTATAAACAGTACCAGCATCAGATTGCGAAGTAAATGCATAGTTGGGAATTCTTTTCCACACAGTAGCACTTCCTGTCATTATTTTATTTGTAGTACCACTTGTAATGATTGTATTGGACTTAACATATACATTGGTCAAAGTTACAGACTGATCTCTATTATAAATAGCTGAATTTGAAGTTGCTCCAAGCATTTCAATACTACCATCAGCTAAACATAAACTTCCTTGCACATTGGAAGCGATTGATGCGGTATAATTTGCATAAACTGCATTATAATTGGCTGAAGGCGATGTTGGACTAGTAATTTTAAATCCGGTTACAACCAGAGGACCTCTTGTAGTTCCAAGAAAAATACCTGCGGTAGTCTGATTGGTAAGTGTAAGTCCGTTGATTGATGGGTTTGGTCGATAACTACTTTGATAAATACCATAAGTACCGCCATCAACCCACACATTAACGGTATAACCACCTGATCCAGGCAAGTTTTTAATACCAGCATAAAAACTCTTACCATAAATATTCACATCTTCAATGGAGCAATATTGAGCACCCGACATCGTAATTCCACTAACATTAAGGTTAGTTCCCATATTAATATCTATACCACGAAAACCTGCACAATAATGTCTGGAATCGTCAGATGTAGTTGTTGTGACTCCAGTTGTTGTATTAAGAATTGAATATTCAGTGTCGAAAAACATCAAAACATTCCCAGTAACTGTGCTGGAGTCTTTGAGTTTAAGTACTGGCTTTTTACCTTTTGTAGAACCTACTAGTTGACAACCAAATTTCCGACTCGAATAATTCGAAGTAGTAAAAGTACGTACACACCTTAATTGCTTACTTACCAAATAAACTTTGTCGCCGGGAAAAAAAACAACAAAATTACCGTCGTATGCATCGTTAATTGCATCCTGTATGGCTTGAGTATCATCTGTAATACTGTCCCCTTTTGCAAAATATGGACCTTTGGTTACATCAATATATCCTTTTGCAAGTGGTTGAATATCTTTATATGGAATTAATCTTGCAAACCGGGTTGGATTGTTTGTGATAATTACATTGAAATCTACTTCTAGGCCACCTACAGCGTAGCATACTGAAAAAAGATTTAGTAGAAAAATCCTAAAAAATAATATTTTTTTTATTGATTGTTTCATGAGATGTTTTTATAAATCTTGTAGATTGATTGTTGACTTTGAGCTATTAAATTATAGCAACGTATTAAAAAATCAGTTTTTTTGAAATTGTTTTTCCATGTATCTTTACTAATAAAAAATAAATTCCTTTAGCCATAGCATCTTTTACCGAAATATTGTAGGAAGAATTAATCTGCTTTATATCAATTGATGTCATTCTACCTAATACATTTATAAATTCAATTTGTGCATCTTCTCCACCTGAAATACCTGATAAGTTTACTGTGAAATTCTTACCATTAATTGGATTAGGGAAAACTTCAATTTTTTCACTTTCTCTTATATTTTCAATTGATGTTGCTTCACAGTTTCCTGATTTCCGGTTTATTTGCACTTCTGCCAATGACAATGTCCCAGTTCCGACAATTTGAATTCTTAAATATTTTGCGCATGTATTAACGGGTACAATTGTTTTTGCACCGGCAATTCCTGCATTATAATACTTCCAAACGCCCTTGGTTGCTGCAGTTACAGCAGGATCATCGGATGTAAAGGGTGTTTTTGATAAAAAAACATAGAAGTTAGCCAATCTTTCACCACAACAATCTGCTCTATTCCATATAGTTACCTCTGGAATGGAATCCACAACACTCCAATTACAAGTCCACCAAGGATTTGAAGAATTTGGGTTTGTATGTGTTACTGAAGCACCTGTGAAAATTCCACTTGTGTTTCCATCAATAGCATAGCTTGCCTGTGCACCGTTATAAGTTGTAGATTGAGTTGCTACCAAATCGGGGAGTGTATTCTGTACTGCAAAATCAACAATTGAAGTTAATTCACCACCATCAATTGATTTAATAGAGCCATTTTCAAATCTAACTGAAATAATATCACCGAATAATAATTCGGTTGAGAAAGTAAGAACGACAGCATTGTAATTACTAGTGGCAGTTTGAACTGTTATTGTTTTTCCATTTATAATCACCACAAAATAAGCTGCTTGTGCATTTAATGGATTAAGATCTTTATCGAAAGTCAACTTTAAACTTTTATTGCCTTTTAGAATCTCTACTGTTTTTAATTGAGGCGCTTTTCCATGCGACAAATTTGTAACCGGCAGGTTTACAATAGCTTTCAACGTTCCATTGTCGAGACTTTTTACATTAGTTCCAATATACGAAATTCCCAAGGTGTCTTCCAAAAAAACAGGACTGGAAAGCGTTAATACATATACTGAAGCATCGCTTGTTTTCAAAGAAACAGAACTAATTCCAACATTCTGATGGTTCGCAGAATTCAATATTGAAAATACCATATTTTCAGCTAGGTTCATTTTCTTGTTAAACGATAGTTCAATTTGCGTACCTTCCCAGTTCGTTTTTGCACCAATTAAAACAGGAGATGAACCTGGGAGAAGGTTTTCAATATACATACCACTAAATGGTTGAAGCATAACACTATCGGCGTTTTGAATATTACCAGTTGTATATGAAAGTGTAATATTATCAGTGTTTAAAATGTCATTTTTAAGAATAATTTCAAGAATCGAATCATTTGAACTAAAGTTCGTTACAGCTATTTCCAAAACATCAGTTCCATTCTTTTTTACTTCAAGGCCCGAAAATATTGGAGCAGATAAGCCAGCAGGGACAAGTATTGGCATACTTACTTTCATTTTAATCGATTTTGGATATACTTCAATTTTACCCCATTTGAATTCTGGCGCTGCTGAGGCGGTGATAAAATAGTTCTTAGCTGTTTCTGTCTGAAAAATGAAATTATCACCTTCTTTCCTGACAACCAATCGTTTGTTATTTTCTTCATTTACAATTAAAAACTTTCCTTTCCAAGGGCAACGCATGGTGCAGGTTTTTCCTTTTTCGCTATAAATCACTACATCGCTGATAGTTCCACTTGAATAATTTGCTGAAACCAGAAATGCCCCTTCTGTTCTGAATTTTTTAAATGAAGTATTTTTCCATCGGGATGGTACTGCTGGAAAAATTCGAATAATTCCACTCCAACTTTGAAGTAGCATATAATCAATACTTTCCACTACCGAAAGTGGTGTTTCAATCACAGCGCCGCCACCTTCATAATACATGGTGTTTTGCTGGATTAGATTTTTTGATTTCATTAAATCTAAGGTAGAAATTGCTTTCTCTCCATCTCCCAAAGTGGCGTACATGGGCGAACCAAGCGAAAATGTGTAACCAGAAAATCCGTTTGTTTGTGTAAGCGTTTGCCAACGGTCAATAGATTTCCGAATTAATTCGCTTGCTTTATCGCCTTGATCAGGATTAATTGTGTGGTATGGGAATATTGCCATAAGGTGCGATGAGTGTCTATGTCCTTTGTCAAAACCATAATCACCAAAAACTTTATAACCAAATTCATTTTGTGGAAATGGGACTAAATTATCCAATTTTTCCTGCCAAACACTTCGTTGTGGGTCATTTTTGACTAGTTCGGTATCCATTTTTAGTAGTGTCTGAAAAACCCAACATGCCGACATTAATGCATAATTTGCATCAGGAGCTGTTGCCGGTGCGCCGGTATCTTCAAATTCGGGCGAACGTGAAGAATCCATGTGATATTTGCCATCAACTCCTTTTTTTAATTTTGACATAAGAAATGTGGCATTATCTTTCAACATAGGAAAAAGATCTTGTCCAATATTGTCGTCACCTGAATATTTCCAGTAGCGCCAGTACATTTGAAGTAACCAAGGCATGTTTCCAAATTCATCGCCCCAATTACCATTTCCATCGTAAGTTGTTATACGACCAATATTTATACCAACACCATTGGCATTTGATTTTAAAATTCCGGATTTATACATCCGGTTCATGCCATTTATAAAACCGCGACCGGCGTCCAATTTATTGGCGCTGTACATCGGCATATACGAAAGTTGTACGTTCAGGTTCCACCAAATTGAAGCCCAAGCTGCTTGATAAACCCACGCACCTTGTGTGTCCATTATTAAATCGGAATTTTCGGCAGACGAACAAGCAAATTTATACAATTGCAAATACCAGAATTTTTGCCAATATGCATCTTCATTTATTGCTAAATAGCTCGATTCCATATAATTATGCCACCACGACTGATGTCTTTGTGTAATTGCCTGATAACCTTCGTAAACAGATGCCTGTACACGTTTCACGGCATCTGCCTGAGCATTGATTGCTGCTGTGCTTGTATTTACATTATTATCTGTTCCAATTGCAACATATAAAATTTGAGTATTATCAGATTCTCTTATCAACTGAGAAGCTACTACATGTGCTCCTTGCGTTTTCATCTTATTAATAACCAAATTAATATTCCCTAAATTACTTAGTTCGGGTAAAGGTGGGAGTTGTGAAGCATAAGTAGATGGGGTTACTTTTCTTAAATAAAAAAGGGGCGTAATTCCCCATTCTTCGCGAACGCCAAGGGTCGCATTAATTTCGCCGGCTTCACCTTTCAAAACAGTTATGAGCACATTGTTTTTACGGTCGCCAAACGAACGCCATGTTATGGAGCCCTTATCGGTTGTAATTACACCACTGGCTTCTCCATCATATATATTTGTACGCATAGTTTGCGTTGTTCTTTTTCCAGCTGGGGCAATAACTATATTTCCGGCATACACTTTTGAATTAATATATTCAAAATTTGGAATAGTATTGTTCGAAAGAGCCTTGTAATGACCCAGCAACATACGCAAGCCATTTGGATTTTTCGCATCCTGCATTATCATTGCCCCTTGTATTCCATCGCCAATAAATGCGCCGTGAAAAAAGTTGGAATCCACATTGTTATTCCATACTAAGTCCTGATTAGCAAGAAATTCTTTCCAATTTATAGTTTGTCCCTGGCTAAGAAAAGCAAACAAACAAAACGCCAAAAGACATATATTTTTTTTCATTATATTAGATGTTGAACTAGAGATTATTTTAATTAAATCACTAAATAAGTGATTAATAAGAATTAAACGCCAAAACAAGAAGACACAATTTGAATTATCTTAAAAACTTAAAAGTTTGATTATCCACTTTCACAATGTATAGCCCTAAACCTAAATTAGCTATGTTTAAATGAACTTCATTTTTTTGATTGGCTTTATCATCAAGCACTTTTATTCCTTGAATATTGTAAACTTCAATTAATTCGCCACCAGAAAGATCTTTAATAATTAATTCTTCAGTTATTTCATTTTTAAAAACTTTTAAATTAGAATTATTTGTAGGGTTATTAACTCCCGTCAATGCAATATTACCAATTTTATATTCCAGAATGCTATTGATACCAGACACATTATCCTTATCACTGAGTAACCAATAGGTAGTTAAATCAGTTTTACCAGTACCTATGTACTTTTTATAACACATGTTTTGTATTAAAATATTTTTGGAATTTCTAACTACAATTATTGCCTCATCACTTGATTGATCAAGACCATAATTGCCAGAACCTCCAATAATTTGGATGCTATCTGAAGCATTTACAATCCGAATTAACTCATTACGGTATTCGTATTTAAAACCAAAAATGGATACGTTTTTGGCTTTGTCGAGCAAAACTTGAGGTGAATTATCTAAGTGTTCGATACTCAACTGATAAAATGTCAATCGGTTTTTAGATGTAACATCAATAAAATGATAACCCGCAAAACGTCCGTTAGCAATAGGTGCAAATGTTGAAGAGATTATCTGGTCGGTACACATTCCGAAAATTTTACCTCCCGCATTGTTTGTAAATGAAAAATAGGGTCTTTCGGGTTTGTTTAGATACCTATTATTATTTGCAGGATAAATATATTTAGTCGATGGCACCGCTTCGGTAATTATATCTCTAAAAATTGTATTATTTGTCCGTACATTTAACGACGTAATAAATGGATAGGGTAAGATAGCGAAATCGCTCATAATCAAGTTACCATTCGCATTGTCTTCGGTCTGAATCATGGCTTCGCCAGCAGCAAAAACCCTATCTTTTAAGCCTTGAATGACAGAAATACCTTTTCCAGCACCGATAATTTTCAATCCACTTTTAAAATTCAGCGCTTTATCAATGTGGTAATGACCACGAGGAATAAAAACAACTTTACCAAAATCTGCACTTCCAACTGTTGTAACTGCGTCAATGGCTGCTTGAATTATAGCGGCATCATCGTCGGTAGCATTCACATTGTCGGGTGTAGCTCCAAAAGCAGTAATATCTACTACATGGGCATCTTCCCAGCTTGGCATATTCGACCAACCATGTTTGGCTACAAAATCAGGAATTGCTTGGGTAAAAGTCTCAACAGGACTATTAAATTGATAAGTCGAAGCAGGGTTGTTTGATTTTGTAAAGTCCGAACAAACTGAGCCTAAATCAGTGCTGGGTGCAAAAATATAATTTGAAATTTTATTCCAACCAGTACTTGTTATTGGATATAATTTAAAGGCAGCATTTGAACTAGATACCAAAACGCCACTTGATTTTAAATATACATTGTTGATGGTAACTGACTGTTTGATATTATTAATGGCAGGTGTAGAAGCATTTAAAGGCATTTCAATAGTCCCATCGGTCAAACATAAACTTCCCTTAACATCTGAGGCTGTGGTGCCACAATTGGCTATTACAGCATTATAATCGGTAGAACTCGTGGGGCCAACGATTTTAAAGCCAGTAATAATAAGAGGACCTCGAGAAGATGTTAGATTTACGCCTGCGACAGATTGATTAATAAGTGTAAGTCCGTTGACAGTAGGATTTGGTCTATAGCCACTTTGAGCAATGCCATATTCACCTCCGGTAACCGTAACATTTACGACAAAACCTCCAGAGCCAGGTAAATTATTTATTCCTGATTTGAAGCTTTTTCCATAAATTTTCACATCTTCGATAGAACAATACTGAGCTCCATCCATTGAAATTCCATTCACAGTAGAATTATTTCCCAAATCTATATCAATGCCACGAATCTGAGAGCTGTAATGCATCGAAGGCTGAGAAGTAAGTGTTGTAAGATTGGTTGGGCTTTGAGCAGTAAAGCGCTCAAATTGAATAAGTGATTCATTTGATATCGAATAAGAAAAATCATTCAGCTTAATGACAGGTTTTTTCCCTTTTGTAGAACCTAATAGTTGAAATCCAAATTTTCTATCATCTAAATAATTTATACCATCTGACTCAAAAGCTAATACAGACATACATTTCAATTGTCCACTCACCAAATAAACCTTATCGCCTGGAAAAAAAACTACATAATTTCCATTATACCCATCGTTTAAAGCATCTTGTATTGCTTGCGTATCGTCATGCACACCATCCCCAAAAGCACTATAGGGTTTCTTTGTAACATCAATAAAACCCTTATTTAGAAACGTCTGAGCATCTTTATTGGTTATTAAATTTGCAAACATTGTAGGAAATGACATTATATTTACATTCGAAGTTGCCACCATTCCCGTTCGGGCAAGGCAAACGTTATTTAAACCAATTAAAAGAAACAGAATATTAAAAAGATGTGATTTCATGTGATTTATGATTTACTGTTTTACAATTCTTTTTGAGAAACGCCCTTGTTTTGTTCTAACAACTACAAAGTAAATTCCTTTTTGCAACGAACTAATATCCATTTTTGATTCGGCAGTGCTCTTCAGTTTTTTACCTGAAATTGCATATAACTCAACAGCAATAATATCAGGGCCATAAACATTAAAATTTGATTTTGTAGGATTGGGGAAAACCGTATAGCTTTTCTCTAATTTTACATCATCAATTCCAGTGGTGGATGGAGTCCACTTTAATGAAACATTCGAAAAACTTGGCTGATTAGTAGGTGTTAAGGTTTGTGCTGCTGCACCTTTTGTAAAAGTAAATGTGGCTAAATTCCCTGTATTGTTTTTATCAGTTAATTCTAATTTTACAGTGTATGTCCCATCGGGCATAACAGCTCGTGGATTTGCGATATTTGTTCCATCCCATTTATAGGTTCGTACTCCAAAAGCATATATGGTTGCGCTTGATACCGCATCGACCGTATTGTAAGCTGACCCAAAGGCTGTTGTGGCACTTTCCCAATTATTAAGATGGATTCTATATTTACCTGTGTATGCTAAAAGCGTTTTTACAAACTTCCCGGCTTCATCTTGTATCCAAACAGCTGTAATGTGTTTTGGTGAATAGCCACCACCGGTAGTACTTTCAGTTGCGGTAACTGTCAGTACTCCTGGAGTAGCAGCTTGAGAAATTTGCTCAATAGATTGAGCTTGTAAAAGCATATTATAGCACAACAAAGTTAGTAAAAAAATTGCGTGTTTCTTCATTGTGACTTATAACTGAACTTTTGAAATAAACAATTCTAATAAACCACTAATTTACTTGCTTTAAATCCTTCTACTTTAAGTATATAAATTCCTTTTGCCAATGAAGTGTTGTAAGAGTTGCTAACTGTCAATTGTTTACAAACAGCGCCCGAAACTGAATAAATGCTCAATTGAGTTGAACCTTCAATACCATTTACATTTAACACGCCATTTGCTATGTTATATTTTAGTGATTTAAGTTCAGGCTGACTTTTTACAGATGTTCCTAAACCTGCTGGCCAATTTGTAAGAACTATACTGTTGTATGTAGTGTTCATACTAACGTAAGTATTTAATTTTGAAGCTGCGTCGCCAATTGGATCTGAAGTGTTAAGGTCAGCACCATTTCCATCAGTTGCAATATTAGCAACAGTTATTATTTGTGCAGTACCATTTATACCATCTGTTGAACTAATATTTGCCGTCAATGTCATATCATTTTTAGCGTAATTATCTGTAAAAACAGCTTTATCAGTTTTTGGTGATATACGATATAAAGTTGGAACAGTAGTTGAATAGGTAATAGACTTTAAACTTGGGTTTAACGCTATATTATTTTTTACAATGGCTGCTGCGTCATCTTGTGTTAAATTTCCAACTACACCTCCTACAAAACAACCAGTTGTAGCAGTAGCTGAAGTATTGCGTCCTTCCACTGTGTTAGTTGCAAGACAATTTATAATTTGGAAATCGGCAGTAGCTGCTCCACCTTGTGCAGAAATTCCACCAGCATAAGGAGCTAATTCATTCGACGATGCGAAAACAGAACCAGCAGCACTACTGTTTATAATATATACTTTTGCTCCTGCTGCAATTGCTCCCACAATACCTCCGCAATAAGGTGTTTGTAGGGTTCCTGGGGAAGCACTAACTGTAACCGTAGTAGTTGCTTTAAGATTAATACTGGATGTGCAATTAATAATTGTTACAGCGCCAGTAACATTACAAGTCCCAACTATACCACCAACTCGAATAGCACCTGGTTTGTTAGTCGTACCTGTGTTTGCCATATCAACAACACCTGTCACTTTACAGTTCTGAATTGTGTTGTTGGTTCCATCGGCAGTACCAACTAAACCACTACCAGTAGTATATGCTGCATTTGAAGTTATCCCACCATATAAAGTTACATTTGTTTCTAAATTTTTAATTATTGCACCTGAAATATTAAAAAACGAGAGAGAGTTAATTGCATAACGATTAGTAGTTGTGCCAATAGCCAGAGTTAATTTAAACCCTTTCC
Organism: uncultured Bacteroidales bacterium; assembly: GCA_903911085.1. Lineage (GTDB taxonomy): Bacteria > Bacteroidota > Bacteroidia > Bacteroidales > Paludibacteraceae > Paludibacter. The sequence continues at coordinate 84,562 of CAIWCC010000125.1, forward strand.
CATCGAAAACACCTTTGAAACCACTCAAGGTTATATTGAATGCATTTATCGATGAAAGTGTAACATCGTTAGATAATTCAACATAAGGCCAACCAGCTGGGCTAGATGCAATAGTCGCTCTTAATGCACTCCATTGTACAGCAGTACTAATTTTATATGGACTATTTGATGTGCCATCGCCCCAAAGAGGGGTTGAAGCAACAGAAGCTGTAGCAGTTCCAGCAGTTCCATTATTTGCCCTAATCTGAACATTATAACTTGTTCCATTAACTAAAGCAGTATTTGCAGCAGCCGAAATCGTAGTAATTGATATTGGACTTGCTGTTGTCCCTGCATCTGTTCGAGTTCTCCAATTCAGTCCACCATCAGTTGAATACTCGTAATTCGATATCACTGGCGACGGAACCGCTGGTGCCGTAAATGCAACTGATAAAGAATTATTCCCCGGAGTTATTACGATAGCTGTAGGTACAGCTGGTGCAGCTGCCCAACTCAAAGAAGTAAAAGCGCTTATTACTAACGCAAAAAGAAGAAATTTTGTTTTCATAAAAATTGAATTTAAAGTGTTGAATAATTGATTAATTGTGGTACAAAAATAGATTATAAACAACCAAAATAGTGTGATGAACTAACTAAGTATTGTGATAAACTATTTTATTTGAGGATAAAATAAAAAACACCCACAAATTATACTAATATTATGGGTGTTTTACTTTATTGTTAATAGAAATGATGATTTAGTAAACTACTAATTTGCTTGGTGCAAAATCTTCCACTTTAAGCATGTAAATACCTTTTGCCAACAAAGTGCTGTACGAATCAGTAACTGTAAGTTGTTTGTAAATTGCACCCGAAACGGAGTAAATCCTTAATTGTTTTGAACCTACAATTCCATTTACTTTCAAAATACCATTATCAATGCTGTAATTGATTGGTTTTAGTTCAAACTGTTTTACTGATGTAACTCCTTCTGTTAATGCTCCAGCTATCCAAGTTTTAAGTGCAATTCCATTTGCATCTGGAAATTTTGGAGTTGTAGTTATATAAGCATTTAACTTAGTTGTTGCTTCACCTACTGCATCTGAACCTAAATCAGCACCATCTCTACCTTCTTTTACAATATTTGCAGGAGTAAGTACATAAGGAGCATAAGCCCCTCCACTTACTGCTAGTTGTAAAGTCATATCAGCTTTAGCGTAATTATTATCTATATTAATTGGAGTAACTGTTGTTCCAGTAAAAACTCTATCCAAACCATAAGTCATGGCAGTACTAGTAGTATATAAACTTATGGTTGGATTCAGTAACATACAATTTTTTATTTCGTTTGCTGCATTAAACATGTGGCCAATTCCAGATGCTGCTAATTGGTTATATGCTGTAGGTGTTGAAACACCGGTACTCGAAATTGTATTTTTTGCTAAACAATTATAAATTTTAACTATTCCATTATTTGCTGAAGTTATTGTTGAAGCAATACCACCAGCAAATGAACCGCTCGAATTGGCAGTTGTACTTACTGAACCATCTGCCGAACAGTTGACAATGTTCACAATCAGACCTGATGAATTCCATACATGACCAACAATACCAGCACAAATAGCAGATCCACTTGTAGCCATGCTAGTTTTAGAAGATAGTGTTGCATTTACTGTTGAGTTGATAATTATCAACGTTGAATTAGCTATATTTAATGCATTGGCAGCTCCAACTAAGCCACCTGTAATTGCGCGTCCAGCTGCTGCTGAGGCAGCAGTAGATTCACTGAATATTGTCCCTGTAACCTTACAGTTGTTAATTACAGCATTGCCTGTTGTAACAGTACCTACTAAACCGCCACAAATAGTAGCTGTGTAAACAAGACTTGTTTCTGAAGATACGTAATAAGCAACATCCACCCACAAGTTACTAATAGTTGCTGTAGCTATAAAACCAAAAAAACCAGTATTATAATCAACACCGCCAGCAAACGGGCTACCAGCACTACCTAAAGTTAATCCTGAAATTTTAAATCCTTTTCCATTAAAATTACCTGCAAAAACATTTGTCGCATTTCCGATTCCACTAAAATCTCCCGAATTTGTCATATTAATATTCGCAGTTAGCACATAATTTGCAGCTGCAGCACCCGTACCAGCAGCTGTATTAACTGCTGTTTTAAAAGCAATAAGTTCATTCGGGGTTCCAATCTGATAAGGATTTGCAGCAGTTCCATCACCATTGGCAATACCAGCAATTTGAGCTTGGCTCATCGAAATGCTTGCTATAATAAGCAAAGCAAAAAGTAGAAGTTTTGTTTTCATAAAAATCGAATTTAAAGTGTTGAATTATCTATTAATGATTTCACAAAAATAACTTGTAAATAATCAAATCTCTGTTATAAACTGATTAGAAAATGTGACAAACAGATTTATTTTTATTATGAAACACATCAATCGTAAATTCAAACTACTACTAACCTGATTTTTTTAACGTTTGCCTATTTCTAACTATTGAACTATCACTTTAAAACTTTCAATACCATACGATTTTGATATGTATTTTACAATATATATGCCTTTGGGCACCGAAATTTGTTGTGTATGAGCCATTGAAACACGCTTGATTAATTGTGAGGAAATACTATAAACTTCTACGTAGTCTTTATTTTCGCATCCTTCAATTTTAATACACTCGTTAGTTCCAAAAACTTTTACGTTGCTATTTTTTGTAGTAGGAGTACCCGTATTAATTCTTTCGTATGTTCCTCGTAATAAGATTTTTCCGATATACAATACATGTTGATTATACTTTGCAGGGTTAGCATTAATGTCAGTTAAATTAGATCCTAAAATGGTTTTTTTATCTGGTATTACAGCAGAAACACTTAATTTTACGGTATGAAAACCTTCAGTTACATTAAACATCATAAACTGACCACGAGGATACGAACAACTTGAATTAAAACTATTCATTGCAGCAACAACAGATCCCGTATTCGTAACAGTTTTCATTGCCGTTGGAATGATTTTCGTTAGCGTAACATTCTTTCCATCAAGATTAATTTCAAGTTGTCCAGATTCTGGTGCTCCCACTTCAAAGTAACCAAATGAATTACCCGTAAAAGAAAAAGTCATACTTTCTCCGGCAGTGCTTGCTCTCATAATATATGGAAACCAACCAGCCATTGGCGCAATACCATTCGTGGTTTTTGTAGGGTCGATAGCAGTCCATCCAGAGCTAAAGGTGCAAATATCCTTTGGAGAAATCATTTGTGCATCTTCCCAATTATCGGTATAAATACGAGTTGGAAGCGTATGAGCCTGATCTGTAGCAGTAAGCTTGAGCGTTTGCATACCGCGACAAACTGCTTCGGCGTAAATATCACCACCTCCACCTACAAGTTGAGTAGGATGAACGCCATCGTTACTAAAAATCTTTTTGGTAGTGCTTCCGGCAGCAGCTTTAAAAACTGCAGTTCCATCTTTTACCATCATGCTAAGGCGCTGACCCATGTGAATTGAGGGTATATTATATTTAGATGCTATAGCTTCTAGTCTGGTAATATTTGCAGGAACACCACCATTCTGATAAGTTACGACATCGGGTTCATAAATTGAATAAAGAAAACAAATATCAATTCTGGGATTATAGTTCCAAATTTTCCGCACCATTCCCTCCATGGCTTCATCAGGGCCTGCATTCACAGCAAACTCAATAAAAACCAAATCGGGGTTGTATTTAATAACTTGTTCGTAAATTCTGCAACATCCTAAGTTTGTACCTGTGCCTGAAATACCTGCATTCATGCCCACAATTTTTGAATCTGGGAAAATGGATTGAAAGTAACGTGCACTTTGATTGCGAAAACGATTCTCATTTTGCGAAATACTTCCTCCAAGATATGAAATCCGAAGTGTATCTTTATTATTGGCTTTACGTATAAAGTTTGGCAAGCCACCGCGCACATAAAATTCTTTTGCATCTACATAAGTAGTTATTGGTATGATACGATCTGTCAATGGAATATCAAATATTAGCGGTGAAGCTCCACCTTGACTTGCAGCGATAATGCTATCGGTATTATCTGGAGGGATAACACCACCCCATGTATTAAGTGGCACATCTGAAAAAACAGGGTTTGCCTTTATATAAACCTCTAATTTTGATTTTGCTTCCGCATCTGGAGTTTTGCCCAAATCCTCGCCATCACAGTCACCTGATGATTTTTTGGTTAATGTTAAGTTCGTGGGACCTACTCCATTAACGGTTGTCTGAACTTTCATATCCGATTTGGCAAAATTCATATCGATATTTCCTGCTGCGGGTGCAATAAATGCAAAAAACACCCTATTAAGTGCATAATTCGACGCCCCAGTTGTTTTATTTACAACACTAATAGAGGGGTTCAAAGCCATACAGTTCTTAATGGAACTAGCCGCATTACTAATTGGACCAATACCTAAAGCAGGAATTTGATTATATAATGCAGCACTGTATCCAGTACTAGTTACAGCATTCGTAGCCATACAATTCATCACCTTTACAATAGGTTTTATCGAGAACGAAATCGCAGAAAATATACCTCCAGCAATAGAATTAGTGGTAGTAGAGAAGGTATTTACCGAACCGGCTGCTGTACAATTTACAATATCAACAATCATACCTGTTGTATTCCAAAGCTGCCCTACAATACCACCTGCACAAGCATAAGCTATTCCAGCATAGTTGTTTTTAGCGGTAAGGGATGCATCTACTGAAGTATTAATGATATTTATAATATTAGACGATGCCGCTGCACCAATAATTCCCCCTGTGGTTGCCCTACATTCCACTATTGAAGTTGCTAAAGTTTCGCTATATATTGTACCAGTCACTTTACAATTATTTATAAGCATGTCTTTAGTACTCGTTGTAGTGCCCCCTACTAAACCGCCACATACAGCTCCTGTTGTGGTAGTGGTAGTTGAAACAAAAGAAACGTAAAATGCAACATCTAACGATAAATTACTTATTGTGGCATCGGCCACATAATTAAAAAAACCGATAGACGAAACCGATAGAAAAGGACTTGTTTCGGAGCCACCAGTAGTTAAACCGGTAATTTTAAACCCAGCACCATCAAAATTGCCTTTAAATACATTCGTGTATGTACCTATTCCACCGTAAAAATTTGGTGTTGTCGACATATCAATATCTGCCGTCAATTTATAATATGCAGCACCAGCGCCTGTCCCTGCAGCTGTATTTATAGCCATTTTTGCTGCTATAAGATCAGCAGGAGTTGCTATTAAGTAAGGTTCGGACGCCACACCTGTTCCAGAAATACCGGTAATTTGAGCCCAACTAATGGTTGTGCTTGCGACGAAAAGCAGCACGAAAAGTAAAATTTTTGTTTTCATAAGAATGTGAATTTAAAGATATAATTTCTTCACAAAAATAATCTTTACACTTCCAAAATATTGTGATAAATTGATTTAGTATTGCGATAAACTAATTTATTTCAGGCTTACTATTGACTGAACCACTGTTTTACTTCTTAAGTTAGATTTTGCAGGTTGCCCACCTCCCACTGAGATACAATAATCGCCAGTTAAAGAATTCAATTTCCCATTTTCGTCATATTCGCATAGTTGTTTTGTATCCAATGCAAGATTCAAACGTTTTTTCTCGCCAGATAATAAATAAATTCGTTTAATTGCTTTCAATGATTGAATAGCTTTGTTTTCATTTTTCGACATTGAAGAAATATACAGTTGAACTACTTCTTCGCCAGCCAACTTTCCTTTGTTCTGAACTGTTACGCTTACATTTATTTTTCCATTTGCATTCAGAGTCTTAGTTACTTTCAATGCCGAATATTCATAGGTTGAATAACTTAACCCATAACCAAAAGGATAAATAACTTCACCCTTAAAATAACGGTAGGTGCGATTCGACATCGAATAATCGGTAAATTCAGGCAAATCTTTTTCTGATTTATAAAATGTTATAGGCAACCGCCCTGATGGATTGTAATCGCCAAATAGCACATCGGCTATGGCAGTACCAGCCGACTGTCCACCATACCATGCCTGTAATATGGCATTGGCATGGGTGTTTTCCCATTCCATAGATATTGCGCTACCACTCATATTTACAAATACCAATGGTTTGCCCAACAGTTTTATTTCTTGCATCAACGCCGTTTGAATTTTTGGGAGAGAGATAATTGTTCTATCCCCACAAAAAAAACCTTCGGTTGGCTCTTTTCCTGCATCACCTTCTTCTCCTTCTAAACGTGCTGAAATACCTCCCACAAAAATAACAAGGTCGGCTTTTGAAACTTTTTGAGCAATTTGTTGAATACTATTCGTTGGATCAATTAATTTAGTAGGTGTAATTCCTTGTTCAAAAATTACGTTCACATCATTTCCCAGCTTTGCTTTTATGCCTGCTAGCACAGTAACTGTTTTACGTGGAACTCCATTGTAATTTCCATACAAAACTTTTTTATCATTGGCATTTGGACCAACAATTGCAATTGTTTTAATTTTTTTCGATAATGGTAGAATCGAATTATTTTTCAATAAAACCAAAGATTGTCTTGCCATTTTTAAAGCATGTACTTCGTGATATTTCAATTTTAAATTTGAATATGGGATTTTATTATAAGGTACTTTGTCCTTAGGGTCAAACATTCCCAACCGAAAACGAATTGTAAAAAGGCGAGCTACCGATTCATCTAGTTTCTTTTCATCTATCAAGCCATCTTTAACAGCTTCAGGAAGTGATTTATAACTCCACAGTTTACTCCAATATTCACCACACTCCAAATCAGTACCTGACATTACTGCATTTGCGGAAGCATTCTTTCCATCTATATCTGTTTTGTGTGTTTTCCAAAAGTCATTTATTGCACCACAATCCGAAGTGACATATCCTTTAAAATTCCATTGATTTCGCAGAATATTTATCATTAGATTTTCGCTTCCACAACATGGTTTTCCGTTGTAACGATTATATGCACACATTATCGACGAAACTTTAGCATCAACTACCAAATCTCTAAAGGCTGGTAAATAAGTATTCCACAAGTCATAATTACTCACACTCACATCGAAAGTATGGCGCGATGATTCAGGTCCGCTGTGAATGGCAAAATGTTTAGCACAAGCCGATGTTTTGAGGTAATTGGGATCATCCCCCTGAAGACCTTCAACTATTGCCTTACCTAATTGCCCTGTCAGAAAAGGGTCTTCACCGTAAGTTTCCTGTCCTCGACCCCAGCGTGGGTCTCGAAATATATTAATATTGGGCGTCCAAAATGTAAGACCTTTATATCGATTCCCCGTTTTATTGTCTTGCAGCGTTTTATTGTAAATAGCCCTTGCTTCGTCCGAGACAATTTGTCCCATTAGCTTTACTGATTCCACATCAAAGGTTGCTGCCATACCAATAGCTTGAGGAAAAACAGTTACAGAATCTCCCGATCGTGCTATTCCATGTAATGCTTCGTTCCACCAATTATAAGCAGGTACGCCTAACCGTTCAATAGCTGGTGCAATTTCTATCATTTGACCTACTTTTTCTTCTAATGTCAGACGTGAAATTAACCCATTTTGCAGCTATCCATCGATAAGCTTATAATTTTCAACCACTTCATTTTTTAAAATTTGTAGTTTGGGCACTACAGATTTTTTTCGGATAAACTGAGCATATTTATATCCCAAAGCATCGTAAATACGCTTTACTTTGTCATCTGGTTCAGAGCATTTGCGGATACTTATCCATTGGTCCCTTGTGTTTTGGACAACAGTTGTTACACATTTTTGAGTATTCATTTGTCGTACTATTTCGCGCCATTCGGATTTTATATTTTTTTGCTGCAATTTGTATCGAACCGTGTTTACCACC
>CAIWCC010000126.1 GCA_903911085.1 uncultured Bacteroidales bacterium
GAAACCATGGGTTATGATATTGCGGCTCGTATTGGTGCTGGTGTAAATCCGGAACAAATGCATGCTGAGCGTGTTGACGGTTACAATCCATTGGCAGTAATCGACGCTTACAAACGCAAACGTGTTATTTTGGAAGAAAAACGCGGTCCTGTTTTGTTGGACGTTTTGACTTACCGTTACAGCGGTCACTCGCCTTCTGATGCGTCTTCGTATCGTTCAAAAGAAGAAGTGGAAGCATGGGAAGCTCAAGATTGTATCGTTTCTTTTGGTAAACAACTGATTGATGCCAAAGAAGCTACTCAAGCTGACCTTGACGCAACATGGACTGACGTGAAAGCATTGGTTTATGATATGTTCCTGAAATCTATCGACGACGAATTGTCACCACGTATGACCAACGCGCAAGTGATTGGCGACATGATGTTCTCTAACGGTTCGGTGGATTCATTCTCTACTGCAACGCCCGATGTTTTGATGCCATTGGCCGACAACTCTCGCGTGAAAAAGATTGCTGCTAAAGAACGTTTTGCTTTTGATGCTGATGGAAAACCATTCAGCAAAATGAAACAATATCAATTGCGCGACGGTATTTTCGAAGCCATGATGCACCGTTTCTACCAAGATGCGTCGCTGATAGCTTACGGTGAAGAAAACCGCGATTGGGGTGGTGCGTTTGCCGTTTATGGCGGTATGACTGAGGCATTGCCTTACCACCGTTTGTTCAACTCACCTATTGCTGAGGCATCTATCGTGGGTACTGCCATTGGTTACGCCATGTGTGGTGGTCGTGTAGTTCCAGAAATTATGTATTGCGATTTCTTGGGTCGTTGTGGTGATGAGGTTTTCAACCAAATGCCAAAATGGCAATCGATGAGCGGTAACGTATTGAAAATGCCTATCACATTACGTGTTTCTGTAGGTTCGAAATATGGTGCACAACACTCACAAGACTGGACTTCGTTGGTAACTCAAATCCCTGGATTGAAAGTTTGTTTCCCTGTAACTCCTTATGATGCAAAAGGTTTGATGAACTCAGCTTTGCAAGGAACTGACCCTGTTATCTACTTCGAAAGCCAACGTATCTACGAAATTGGTGAACAATTCCATACAGGTGGTGTGCCAGAAGGTTACTACGAAATTCCATTTGGCGAGCCAGACGTGAAAAAAGAAGGTAAAGATGTTACTTTCCTAACCGTTGGTCACACACTTTATCCAGCATTGGCTGCTGCCAAAGAATTGGAAGAAAAATATGGTATGAGTGCCGAAGTTATCGATGCACGTTCATTGGTTCCTTTCAACTACGAACAAGTGATTGCGTCAGTAAAAAAGACTGGTAAAATCATTATCGCCGGTGATGCTTGTGCACGTGGTTCATTCTTGAACGACTTTGCAGCCAACATTAGCACCCTTTGTTTCGACTATTTGGATGCTCCGGTTTGTGTGCTTGGTTCTCGTAACTGGATTACGCCAGCCTTCGAATTGGAAGATTCTTTCTTCCCACAAGTTAGCTGGTTCCTTGATATGATTAACGAACGCATTCAACCTTTGGCAGGATATATTTCTGGTCAAAACTTTACGGATGCTGAGTTTATCAGAAGATCAAAATTGGGAGTATAAAGAACCCCTAACCCCTAAAGGGGAATAAGAAAAACAGATTCAAAGCGTGGAGTTTCTCTACGCTTTGAATTGTTTTTAATTGCATGTTATTTTGCTGTTTATTGGTCTAATATTGCTATTTAATTGCTTTGAGATCGAAAGGAAAGTTCCTTCTTTCCATATTCTATAGTTTATTGAGCTATTGTGTTGCACTCCGTGCAAAGATGCATACGGAGTTGGATATACCTCACGCTCCTACGTTGCATGAGGTTAAGCATGGTTTTGCGCTCCACGCATGAAGCTATCGAAGATAATAAAAAATACTTACGGCACGGAGTGCCACACCATGCTTAACCCTATGCAAGGTACGAGCGTTGGGAGAAAACGAGAGGAAAGTAGGAGAAACTGCGATAGAAGTAGGCAGAAACGGTAGGGAAGCAAGAGAGAATCAGAGGGAAGCATGTGGAATCGGTAGTTAAACAAGAGATAATGCGTGGGCAGCACGTGAAAATGCAAGGTAGTCAGGAGAAAATGCGAGGGAAGCACTGAAAAACGGTAGGGCGCTACTGAAAACTGCGAGGGAAGCACTCCGAAATGCGATGTTGATACTGAAAAGTGGGATGTTAATACTGAAAACAGCGAGGGAAGCACTGAAAAATGCGAGGGAAGCAGCTTCCGTACCATTTTTCAGATGAGATGAGGTGTTTTTCAGGAAATTGGGTGGATAAATAACACGGGTCTCGCGATTTCCATATCGCGGTTTTATATTTTAGAAAATGCGATATGGAAATCGCAAGACCCGAATAGAAATGAATTGTCCTTTCAAATGGGACACTTGAATAAACTAGCTTTAAGCTTTATGGAAAACAACGCAAGTATTAAGTTATTTGAATCGAAAAAGATTCGCACGCATTGGGATGAAACTGAAGAGAAGTGGTATTTCTCAGTGGTTGATGTAGTTGAAGCATTAACTGAGTCGAATAATCCAACCGATTATTTAAAGAAATTACGAAAACGTGATACAGAATTAGGTTTCTACCTAGGGACAAATTGTCCCCAGGTAGAAATGATGACAGAAAGTGGAAAGAACCGTAAAATGCTGTCTGGTACTGCTCAAGATATATTCCGTATCATTCAATCCATTCCCTCACCCAAAGCCGAGCCATTCAAGCAATGGTTGGCAAAAGTGGGATATGAACGGATGCAGGAATTGCAAGATCCTGCACAAAGTTTAGACCGCGCGCGTGAGAATTGGCAGCGGTTGGGACGAAGCGAAAAGTGGATTCAACAGCGCATGACAGGGCAGGAAACCCGCAACAAACTGACTGATTATTGGAAAGATGCTGGAATAAAAGAACAGGATGAATTTGCATTGCTCACCAATATCATCCATAAAGAATGGACGGATTTGACAGTGAAACAACATAAAGAGTTGAAAGGCTTGAAAAGTCAGAACCTGCGCGACCACATTCGTAGAGACGTTGCATGCAGCGTCTCTACATAACCCGTCAAATTGCCGAAACAGATGAAGCCAAAGGGTTGCACGAAAATGCCAAAGCAAGCAAAAAAGGAGGTTCGGTAGCCAAAAATGCCCGCAAAGAATTGGAATCAAAAACGGGTAAAGACGTGGTAACAGGTGAAAATTTTTTACCACCAACGAAAACACAGAAAAATCTTAAATAATCAAACATATAAAAAAAAACAAGAGAACGGAAATTTAGACCAACACTTAGTGTTTCTTTATGCTCTCAGTACCTTAGTGGTAAAAACAATCATGAAAAAAGTAAACGCACACTTACACACACCGTACTCATTCAGTGCATTCACTGATGTAAATCAAGCGCTCGACATGGCCGTGGCCGAAGGCGTAAAAGTAGTGGGAATCAACGATTTTTACAGCACTGCCGGCTATGAAGCTTGGGCCAATGGCTGTAAGGAACGCGGATTGTATCCGTTGTTCAATATCGAGTTTATCAGCTTAAACGAAGCCGACCAACAAGCTGGCTTGCGTGTAAATGATCCGGGAAATCCTGGTCGCACCTACCTCAGCGGCAAAGGCTTATCGTATCCTTTTGTATTGGCAGAACCTTTTGCTACGCAATTGGCAGACGTGAGTGCCGAGGCCAATGCGCAAGTGGAAGCCATGTGTGGTAAGGTTAATGAAATTCTTGTTGCCAATAATGCTGGTTTTTCATTGGACTTTGAATGGATAAAAAATGATCTTACAAAAGGCTCTATCCGCGAACGCCATTTGGCAAAAGCATTGCGTCTAAAAGTGTATGAAGCTTGTGGAAACGATGCAGCTAAAATTCAGGAATTATTCGCAAAACTTTTTGCAGGAAAAGACTTGAAATCGTCAATTGAAGACATTGCAGGCGTGGAAAACGAAATTCGTGGCAATTTGCTTAAAGCTGGTGGTGGCGCATTTGTGGCCGAAGACCCAAAAGCATTTTTGCCAATGCAAACCGTTTGCGATATTATCGTGGCGGGCGGCGGAATACCAACTTATCCGTTTTTGGCCGACGATGCCAAAGGTGGTTATACCGATTTTGAGAATGACTTGGAACGTGTGGTCAAACAATTAACCGAACGTGGTTTTCACTCGGTAGAATTTATCACTACCCGCAACGGCGTGGAATTGTTGGAAAAATATGCCAGCTACTTACACGACCAAGGTTTTGTGGTAACATTTGGTAGCGAGCACAATACACCTGCCATGGAGCCAATTGAGCTTTTTGCACGTAACAGCACGCCGCTTACCGACCGTTTGATGCAAATCAACTACGAAGGTGTTTGCGTGGTAGCTGCTCACCAACATTTAGTGGCACAAGGCTTACGTGGATATGTGGATGCTAACGGACAAGCCGACAGAAGCAAACGGGCAGAGTTTATCAAGTTGGGAGATGAGCTAATCCAAAACTCCGTAGGAGTTTAATGTCAATGATTTAAATGAAGATAAAAAGAATTGTTTTTGGAATTGGATTAATGTTTTTGTTGATGAGTTTTCAACAAATAAATTGTCAGAATAGACAATCAGTTAAAACAGATACCAATTCTTCCAATTTGCCACCGGAATGGATTGACACTGAACAAATGCCAACATATCCTGGGGGTGAACGAGAATTGTTGAAATTTGTTGAGAAAAACTTGGACAAAACTATCGTTAATTGTTCCAATCTGTCAGAAGGTCGGGTGATTATAAGGTTTTCTATTGACACTCTTGGAAATGCTATTGATTTTACGGTTTACAAGTCATACAATAACAAAGTAGATAATGAGTGTTTGAGAGTTTTAAAATTAATGCCTAAATGGAAACCTGCAGAAACATGGACAGGAAACAAAAATGATTCATTCAAAAAAACAAAAATTGGTTATACTTTTCCAATAAAGATACCATTCAAAGGATATAATTTAGAGAAATAATGAAAGAAATTCAAGATTTAATATCAATTTCGCAATTCTACGGCCGCGACAGCCGTTTTGTAATTGCAGGCGGTGGAAACACTTCGTACAAGAATACAGAAAAAATGTGGGTAAAAGCCAGCGGTTCGTCATTGGCAACCATTACTGAAGAAGGTTTTGCGGTGATGGACAGAGCCAAACTGAACGGCATGTCCGACAAAACATATAGCAGCAATGCCGCTGAACGTGAGGAAGAAGTGAAAAATGATTTGGCTGCTGCTACCATTTCCAAAGGCAAACGCCCGTCGGTAGAAACATCGATGCACAACGTGATTGACTTCGCTTTTGTGGTACACATGCACCCAACTGCTGTGAATGGTTTGATGTGTGCTGCGAATGCTGAAAGCGATTTGAAAAAACTGTTTGGTGCAAAAGCATTGTACATTGAATATACAGACCCAGGTTATGTGTTGTTCAAAAAAGTGGAAGATGCAATCAAAGCTTTTCGCGCCGAAGATGGAGCCGAACCATCTGTTATCTGGTTGCAAAATCACGGTATTTTTGTGGCTGCAAACACCATTGATGAAGTAAAAGTGCTTTATACAAAGATATTGGATACGCTTAATAAAGCGGTTGCCGAAAATATTGGGGGCGCGACTTCAAGTCGCACTCCCAATATTTTCAACGAACCCCGCGCCACATGCTCTTGCACCGAACAATTAGTTCCTGCCATTCGCATGATGCTTTCTACCGAAGGATTGAAAACAATGAAAGTGCGCAAAAATGCATTAATCAAATATTTTTATGATACTGAAGAAGCACAGGCAAAAATAGCTAAACCATTTACGCCCGATGCCATTGTTTATTGCAAATCGAATTATATTTTCCTCAACGACGAACAACCCGAAGCCGTAATTGCGGAAGCTGCAAAACAGATTCCTGCATTTACTGCCAAGTTTGGCTATCAGCCAAAAATTTTCCTTATCAAAGGAATTGGGTTGGTGGCTGCGGGCGATAATGCAGCGCAATGCGATACTTTGTTGGATGTTTTTGAAGATGCGATGAAAATTGCCTATATCTCTGAATCATTCGGTGGCCCACACCCAATGACACAAGCGCAAATTGACTTTATCGACAACTGGGAAGTGGAAAACTACCGTCGCAGTGTGGCGGCTGGTGGAGCTGCTGGTCGTGCCGAAAACAAAACCATCATCGTAACTGGTGCTGCACAAGGTTTTGGCGAAGGAATTGCTCGTTGCTTGTTGCTTCAAGGTGCCAATATAGTGGTGGCCGACATGAACGAAACAGTTGGGTTGGCTACGGTTGAACATTTCAATACTTTAGCAAAAAGCAACCGCGCCATCTTTGTGAAAACAAACGTGAGCGAAATTCCTAGCATTGAAAATTTAGTTCACGAAACAATATGCAATTTTGGTGCTATCGACAGCTTTATCAGCAATGCTGGCGTACTTCGTGCAGGCGGATTGGATGATATGACACCCGAAGATTTCGAATTTGTAACAAAAATCAACTACAATGCTTATTTCTATTGTACAAAAGTAGTAAGCAAAGTAATGAAATTGCAAACAAAATTCGCTCCTGAATATTATGCCGACATTATCCAAGTAAATTCTAAATCGGGTTTACGTGGTAGCAAGGCCAACTTTGCTTATGCAGGTGGAAAATTCGGTGGTATTGGACTTACTCAATCTTTTGCATTGGAATTGGCTCCATTCCGCATTAAGGTAAATTCTATTTGTCCAGGCAATTTTTACGAAGGACCACTTTGGAGTGACCCAGAACGTGGACTTTTTGTTCAATATTTAAATGCTGGAAAAGTGCCTGGTGCCAAAACAATTGATGACGTTAAAGAGTTTTATCTAGCGCAAGTACCAATGAAAAAAGGATGCTCACCAGAGGATGTTACCAAAGGTGCGCTTTATTTGATGGAACAATGCGGTGAAACTGGTCAAGCGTTGCCAATTACAGGTGGTCAGGTGATGCTTTCTTAGAGAAAAGATAGAAGACAAAAGAGCAAAGACAAAAAAATGATATGCATAATTTTAGGAAATTAGATATTTGGATAAAATCAATGAGTTTGGTAACTGAAATTTACCAGTTAACTAACACATTTCCAAGTAGTGAAAGGTTTGGTTTAATTTCTCAAATGCAGCGTGCTGCCGTATCTATTCCAACAAATATTGCTGAAGGTTCTGCCAAAACGAGCAATAAAGATTTTGCCCGTTTTTTGGAGATATCTATTGGATCTTCGCTCGAGTTAGAAACTGAATTGACAATCGCATTAAACTTAAAATACATTGATTCGATGAATTTTGAAAATATTCTGAATAAAAACATTGAACTTCAAAAAATGATAACAGGATTTAAAAACAAGTTAGACTAAAGAACAAAGACAAAAGAGCAAAGACAAAAATATATGTCCTTGACTCTTAACTTTGAAAATCAAAGACGGAAGTATTTGTCTTTATTCTTTGTTCTTTATTCTAAAAATCTAAAAGAAATATGAAAACAAAAGCAATACGCCTATACGGCAAAAAAGACCTCCGCATGGAGGAGTTTGAGTTACCTCAAATTAAAGACGATGAGATATTGGCCAAAGTAGTTTCAGACTCTTTGTGCATGTCATCTTACAAAGCATCATCGCAAGCTACCGATCACAAACGCATCCCGAATGACGTGGCCGAAAATCCTATCATTATTGGGCATGAGTTTGCAGGAGAATTGGTGGAAGTGGGTTCAAAATGGGCTTCGCAATTCAAAGCGGGCGACAAATTTTCTATTCAACCAGCGTTGAATTACGAAGATGGTCCGGTTGGTATATTGAGTGCACCAGGTTATAGCTACCAATACATTGGTGGTGACGCTACTTACGTGATTATACCACGCGAAGTAATGGAAAATAACTGCTTGTTGGCTTACAAGGGCGAAGGTTATTATCCTGCCTCTTTGGCCGAACCACTTTCGTGCGTTATTGGTGCTATTCATGCTAATTATCACACCACACCAGGCAGCTACGTTCACAAAATGGACATAGTAGCTGATGGTAAAATGGCCATTTTAGCTGGTGTTGGTCCTATGGGATTGGCAGCAATCAATTATGTGTTGCGTCGCGAAGACCGTCGCCCAAGCTTGTGCGTAGTAACCGATGTAGACCAAACCCGTTTGGATAGAGCGGCTGGGCTTTATACCGTTGAATTTGCAGCATCGAAAGGCATTGATCTTCGGTACGTTAATACTTCGGGCATGCAAAATGCTGCCGAAGAGCTGAAAGCCATTACTGGTGGCGAAGGCTACAACGACGTATTTGTGTTTGCACCCGTTAAACCGGTAGTGGAACAAGCGGATGCTATTTTGGCTTTCGACGGTTGTTTGAACTTCTTTGCAGGTCCTAGCGATCCAAATTTTAGTGCAATGGTGAATTTCTATAACGTGCATTACGGCTACACACACGTGGCTGGAACAAGTGGAGGAAATACCGATGATATGATTGAGGCTTTGGATTTAATGTCGAAAGGACTTGACCCAGCAGGATTGGTTACACACATTGGCGGATTGAATGCTGTGATTGAAGCCACCAACCATTTGCCAGAAATTCCTGGAGGCAAAAAACTCGTTTATACACACATCGAAATGCCATTAACTCCAATTGCCGATTTTGCTAAACTTGGCGAAACAAATGAGGTTTACAAACAATTGGCAATTATATGCGACAGAAACAATGGACTTTGGAGTGTGGAAGCTGAAAAATACTTGTTGGAGAATGCCGATAAACTTTAAAATCAACCGTGTAGCAATTTGCACCAACTATTTTTTCTAATAATAAAACACGGAAAAAAGGATAAAAACTATCCATTTTTCTGTGTTTTTGTTTATAAAAGCAGTACCTTTGTACCGAAATTTATAGGGATTTCAAATATATATACTAAACGTAAAAAAGATGAATCAGTTAGACATTAACTTAATGCATCCCGTTGAACAAATCAACGTGATTATCGGCAGAATTTACCGCAGCGGAATGACTACAACTTCCGGTGGAAACATTTCAATTAAAGATGAGAATGGTGACATTTGGATTACGCCATCGGCTGTAGACAAAGGGTCGTTGACTACAAAAGACATTGTTTGTGTAAAAAAAGACGGTAGCGTAGTAGGACTTCACAAACCATCATCGGAATTCCCTTTTCACAAAGCTATTTTCGACGAACGTCCTGAATTGAAAGCTATTATTCACGCTCATCCACCTGCATTAGTTGCTTTCAGTATTGCACGTCAAATTCCAAATACTAATATTGTACCTCAAGCACGTTTTATTTGTGGCGAAATAGGTTATGCGCCTTATGGCTGCCCTGGAAGTCAGGAATTGGGGGCTAAAATTGCTGAAGAATTCAAAAACCGCAAATACAAAGCAGTAATCATGGAAAACCATGGCGTTGTACTTGGTGGAACTGATATGATGGACGCTTACCAACGTTTCGAAACATTGGAATTTTGCTGTCGTACAATTGTAAATGCAGGTAAATTGGGTAATGTCAATACATTAACTAACGAACAAATTGAAAGCTATCAATCGCATTTCCCTAAAAATATTTCGCATTTTATGGACGTATCATATCCGTCGGATGAACGTGCTTTACGTTCAGACATGGTAAATATTATACGTCGTGCTTGCGATCAAGGTTTGATGATTTCAACTTATGGAACAGTTTCTGTACGTTGGCGCGAAAATGATTTTTTAATTACTCCACGCGATGTTGCACGATGGGACATTCAACCCCATGATATTGTTCAAATTAAAAATGGAATGTCTGAGGCAGGCAAAGTGCCAAGTCGTTCAGTAGCTCTTCATCAACGTATTTACCAATTAAATCCACATATCAATTCAATTATATCAACTCAGCCGACCAATTTGATGGCACATGCTGTGAGTGGAACTAAATTTGATGTGCGTACAATTCCAGAAAGTTGGATTTTCTTACAAGATGTACCTTCAATTCCTTTTGGAACATTGTACGAAGATGTGAATAATGTTGCTAAAATGTTTAATACCAATCGTGTAGTTCTTGTTAAAAACGATTGTGTATTTGTTACTGGTGATAAATTATTGAATACTTTCGATTATTTAGAAGTAGCTGAATTCTCGGCCAATTCGCTTGTTATGGCCTCGTCTATCGGACCGCTTCAACCTATGGGTGAAGCAGAAATTGACGAATTGCGCGTAGCATTTAATGTAAAATAATTTATTACTTTCAAACTCATTGAAAGTTAAATAGATATCATTTTGAAGAGGAATTATGTAAGTCAAACTGCATAATTCCTCTTAATTTTTTTAAGTCATTTTGTAACAATCAAAAACCTTGAAAAAAAAGATTCAAATCCATTTTATCGTTTTGATTTAATTTTTTTCTAATTCGATAAATTGCCTTTCGTATTGCTTCGTAGCTTGAAAAATTCAAAATTGCAATTTCTTTTGCTGTAAGTCCAAGTTTTAAAAATGCGCATATACGTTGCTCTCCTGTACTTAAAGTTGGAAAATCGGTCTGAAGTTTGTTATAAAAATCGTTGTTTAATTCAGTAAATCTACATTCGAACAAATCCCAATTAATTGAATTTGAGATGTTTTCATATCTATCCAAGACTCTGTCTATTTGCGATTTATTTATAGCGCTTAATTCTGTAATTTCATCAAAGAGTTCTGTTTTTATTACATTAATCAATTTTCTGTTTTGAAAAATGCTAACTGCCGAAACTAACATCTCACGATTTTTTTTGTTCAATTCATTCTGATAATGAATTGATTTTGCCTCCGATATTTCAATTTCTTTCTTGTGTATTTCGTCGCGGATTAACCTTGTTTCTCTAAGATAATCGTAAATTTTAATTGCAGAATTAACTCTAGCTTCAAGTTCAATTTCGTCAATAGGCTTTCTTAAAAAATCAATTGCTCCTAAAGTTAAAGCTGTATTTAAATTTGTTGAATGTGTTCTTATTCCAGTAGAAATAATTATTGGTATTTCTTTTATATCAAGCTCTTTTTTAATGTCTCTCAAAACTTCTATTCCTTCTTTTTGTGGCATTAGCCAGTCAAGAATTATCAAATCGGGCAACAATTCTCGAATAGTTTGAATTGCTATCAAAGGATTGTTTATGCTTATCACTTCATAATTAAGATTACCTAGTAGAAATTCAAAAACATCTACTGAATCTTGTTCATCGTCAATTATTAAAATTTTTTTCATTTGTGTCAACCTGAAATTATTCGAAACTTAAATTCTTGGAAATGCAATTATAAAACTAGTACCATAATTTAATTGGCTAGTGCAATAAATTTTTCCATTATTATTTTCAACAAGCTCTTTTACAATCATTAAGCCCAATCCACTTCCACGCTCACCGGCAGTACCTTCACGTTTTTTTGTCATTTCTCCATTAAATACTGTTACAAGTTGCTCATAAAGCAAACCAATGCCATTGTCGTGTATAATTATTTGAACATTGCCATTTTTTATCTGATTGCTTATCTCGATTAGTCCACCACCGTGACTATATTTGATGGCATTTGATAAAATATTACGAATAATAGTGTTCAGATTTCCAATATTACAATTGAATGATAATGAGTTGTCTATTTCCAAATTTACTTTCAAAGATTTACTATCAATTTGTTCTTCAAGAAGGTAAATATTTTCTTCAATCAACACAGTTAAATTATCAATAATATTCATTCTAGGTTTATTGCTAACTTGAATTTTTGCCCACGAGAGTATATTGTCAAGCAACAAAAAACCTTTGTTTGACGTCTGAAACAGTTTACTCATTGTTTTTTGCTGATTTTCTGACAGTGATTTATCTTTTGACAGAGCCCTAGTAAATGTTAGCAAAGTATTGAAAAATCCCATCAAATCATGCGAAATAGTTGAAATTAGAAAATCCTTCTGTTTGTTAATTTGCGCCAACTCAATATTCGCATCGTATAATTCTTTAGTACGCACCGCCACGAGCTTCTCAAGATTTTTATTAGCCTCTGCCAATTCATTTGATAGAACTAGAACATTTTTATGCGATTGTGCAAATTTGCTAGTAACCAATATAGATTGAACAAATATATAAAAGAATATTCCATAATGAGCCAAATAGCCATTTGTGAATTGCGAAGAAAGAAACACCAAATCGTTTACAATGAATGCCAGCATCACCGAAAAACTAATAAAATTCATCACTGAATAACGCTTTCTTTTAAATAGGTGAGTTGCAAGAATATACAACAAATATATTCCGCAAAAAAAGGTAGGAATTACTATTATGTAAATGTTTTTGAGAATAAACTGAACGTTAAAAGTAATAATATAGAAAAACATTATATTATAAAACCAAAAGAAAGTTCTATCAATGAACCGTCTACTTTCATTGGGATATGAAATTAATGTAAGCCTAAGAGTTATAGGAAAAATTAGAAAAGTAAGCAGCCAAAGACGATAGTAAACGTCATGATTTAGGTTTGGAAAGTAATAATAAATTGATACATCGCCATCCGATAAAAGTTTTACAAATGCAATTATAGAAAGCAAAGCAATAAACCTATGTGAGATGTCTTTTTTTTGAACAAATGCAATACTAAAATGATAAAGAAAAAAAATCAGAAAAGTACTTAGAAAAAAGAAAGTTAAACCTTTTTTAAGCCAATCAAAAGCCTCAATTTTTTCACTAGTTCCAAAATAAATTTTTTGCCAAACGCCAGCATATAATGGATCAATATAATTACTTACTTGCAAAACTACATCTAATGTGTCTTTTTGTGTTTCGAAATAACAAGTTTGAGGCAAATATATTGGTCTGAAATCGCTTTTCTTTAGTCCTAAAATTCCTGCTTTTCCAACTAACTTTCCATTCACCCAAAGTTTGTAGGCTGAGATGATATTTCCAACTTTGAATCCGTAGCTCGAATCCTGATTTTTTATATGATTATTTAGAATAATTTTCAAATTATATGTAGCAATTCCAAAAGTTGGAATTTGCTTTTTGTCAATTTTATAACAATTCCAGGATGAAGGGGCTTCAATAAATTGTATTTCATTTCTGTTTATATCTTTTATCTCAGATGATGATAAATGCTTTCCATAATAAAATTGCCATTTACCAGATAAATCTATTACTTTTTCTTTCAGTGAAGTTGAGTTTCTTAAATCAAGAATTCCGTTGTCAACTGTTTGACTATTAATAGTTAAGATGCAAAAACATAAAAGTATTAAAGTCACACTTTGCCTGTAACGAAAATTCAACAAACTTGATATATTATTTCTGCTCATAAATTCAATTGCTAATAAAATAACTTGGAACAAAAGTAATTAAAAAAAACCATGTCTACAATTTGTCCCATTTTAAATGGTCGGAGTGTTATTAAATTCAACTACTTTTGTAGCGAAAAATACAGCAAAAAAAAGAGCAATTTCATATTGTTTTTTATTGCACATTTTTTACTGATTACAAATGTTGGTATAGTGATAAAAATCAATGTAACTATATTTGCCTTAATTTTGTTTACAATTTTGTAGTTTTTCTGTTTGTTTAATTCTCTGTTTTACTATTCAAAATACTTATCAAAAAAGAAATTATTAAACCTTAGTATTTTGTTTACATTTATCGAGTCGGTTGTAAATCAACCGACTCGATTTTATTTTATAGTGTCTTAAAAACTTCTAATCATCGATTAATCAATACGATAAATAAAGATGAATGCTTGAAAATCAGAATGAAGAATTGCATTGGATGACAAATATGAATAAAATGTTGGGACAAATAATGGGTATTGAATTTGACCCAATTCGGTCTATCGTATTGATTCTATTTAATTTGAATATCAAAATATAGTTGAAAATGTTTCTTAGTTGAACGATGAAACAATACTTAAACTGAGTCAGGTAATAAGGTAAATGGGTTACAGAGTGTTAAATTCACAGAAGTGAGCATTTGAGTATAGACATAAGTTGCAGCATTAGTTATAATATTATCCACCTTCCATACTTAGGAACTTCAGTTTCTCCTTCGCTCACCATAGTTTATAAATTGCTGTTATGCGAAAAATCAATTTTCGAATTCGGAAGACAAGTTAAATCGGGCTGCATTTTAATTTTGAAAATTGGCACAACATTGCTTACTGTCGTACCACAATGCTCATCCAAACGACATAATGATTTGGCTAACAAATCAAATTTAGCTGGATTTTGACCCTAGCTGATTTTGAATTGACTTAGTGGCTTCTGTAGCATGCGTCTCGAGCAAAAGTTGTTGGTAAATATTCTATTTTTGAAGGATTCTGAGGATTGGAAAGTATTGCACATCCAAATTTCCAAAGACAAAGGATTACAATTGATTACGTGCGAAATTTCGAATTTCACGAATTAGAAAATTACTCAAAAAAGGAATGGTTGAATGTGTGCCTAAAGATTGATTAAAAACAACATAAGCAACTAATCATTAACTACATTTCCTCCTCTTTCTACTCCACTGTAGAAATATTCTGTTTTATCTGCATAAAAAAGATTCCTTTCGATTATATTCTCGAATGTATAAGCACTGGTTGTTATAGATTGTCGCATAATAAAACCATTATTAGTAAATTAGCTGAAAAACAATAGAGTTTATATTGACCATCGACCCGCCCGAGGTGCTCGCCAATCCCGCCGCCTTCCGCCGCATCGGCGAGGAAGTTACCGAGCGCATCCGCTTCACCCCCGGCGCCTTCAGCGTCCTGCGCCAGGTGCGTGGCAAATA
>CAIWCC010000127.1 GCA_903911085.1 uncultured Bacteroidales bacterium
TATATATGGATTATATACGGATTATATACAGGTTATATATGGATTATTTAAGATACAGAATTGAATATGCAGTGGATATGATTACAACAAAGAAGTGGAGTGTTTATTAAAACAACAAACAAATGATATTCGAAAATCACAGCAAAAGAGCATAGTAAATACTTTGGGAGAAACGGTACTTATATAAAATCAAATCTGAACTTAGCTCCTATACTTACACAGCCTTCTAACATTAAACAATTTAAACCTTAGCATACCAACCATATTACCACATCAGTATTTGCGCGAAATAAAATCTATTAATTATTTTAAAAATTACATGTAAGAATTTTCCAGAATTAAGAATATAATTTCTATCTTTGACGAGTTTTAATAAAAAACTAATTTGATGGAAAGTTTATTGAAAAATGCATATTATTGGATAACAAAATCTGTTCGATAATATCAAAAAGAAAGTAGAACATTCATCCCTGCAATGACGAAGGAGCCAAACTGGGAACTTATATAACACTGATTAGTGTACGATGTACGGGTGCTATAAAATCATAAAGCGTTGATAAACATTATTAATGCTACAAAACTTCTTTTTTCGGCACCAAACGGCTTGTTTTAAGCTCATTTGCCACTTCACCATTTTTCAACTTTTAGTTTCAGTTTTGTAAACTAATTGAAAATATTCACAGGTATGAAAACCACGCTAACGAAATTTGATTACTTTTGGAGGGACAATTGGCTTATGTGCAGACTGTCGTAGGCAGACAGAGTAAAAAAAGAAAAAAACATACTATATGAACTTAATAGATGATCTTCCGGAAAATATTAAAGATGTAATTCACAGACTTAAATTCATTGATAAACTATTTTATAATAGATCAAAATTTCAAGGTGAATTTAATTACAATATCGAATATAAATTTCATCCATATTTCCATTATATTGCAACAATAAATTACTTGCTTTTAACATGTTTCGATGCGATGTTGGAAAGTAAGTTTATTGATTTTGGAGGTTGGCTTAGAATGAAAGACAATCGATATAGAGATGAAGTATTGTCAAACAATGAATCTAACAAAATTACTCCAATTGAAATGACAACATTATTGTATGAAAAATACAAAGAAATGTACGGAGTAAATCAAACAATCAGAACACTCGTATTTGAAAGATTTAGTGAGGTAAATAGGACAAAATTATTTAATAGTTTTGAAGTATATAAAATCACAAAAATAAAAGAGAGACCCAAAAATGTTCTTAGTGGTGATTATGATAAATCTGAATTAATTGAGTTACCAGAGAAAAAATTTAAAATATTTTTAAATATTCGCAATAAATTTACTCATGAGGCTTTTATTCATGCAGGATTAGATGATGCTGGATATACGAATTGTTTTAGCTTAAGTGAAGGTAAAATTCAAAAAAGAATTTCAAACTGGACTAAAATTGATGTTAAATCTAAAACCCATAAAACCGTTACTTTAATTGGTTGGCCATACATATTAAGAGAAATAATTGGAGATCATATATTTTCAACGTATAATTTTGATGTTAGAATAAAAAAACTAAAAATTAAAGA
This sequence comes from uncultured Bacteroidales bacterium, assembly GCA_903911085.1. Lineage (GTDB taxonomy): Bacteria > Bacteroidota > Bacteroidia > Bacteroidales > Paludibacteraceae > Paludibacter. The sequence goes on from CAIWCC010000127.1 coordinate 1,574, forward strand.
ATATTTGGGTCAATATAACTTTGAGTTATTATGGTCTCAATCAGAGAAGATACTTTGGGCTAAAACAGAGGACGGCATATTAATTTATATGGGAGGTAGTACTTTTAGTAAACCAAAAGAAGCAATTAACTATATTGATGAAGTAGTTAATGATGCAATCAATATGGATAAAATCTTAAGTATGAGTAATACAGATATTGTTTCAATACCTTATAGCAGATTAATGAAATATGGTAGTCTTGTAAATGTTATTGGTGATGTGATTTCCAACAAAGGCAATAATTATCCTATTCGGTATAACCCTGAAATGAATAGTTTTATGTTCTATGATGAGAATACTCAAAATTGGTGGAAACAACCTGCAACTACAATCGAAATCTCTGATATTATTGAGGAGGCAAGGTCGTATATTAATGAAGTTTTTGAAAAATAATATATTCACCTTTCCTTTCGGATAGATTGATTTGCTGAGCAAAATTTGGCGCTGTTAGGTATTTTTTTCAATCACTCTCCATTCAATGCATCCTTCTTCCACGATTGCTGCCACATAGTCATATAGCCAAACGCCGAACTAAAAATTATGCAGGATTACGTTACGGGCTACAATCTAAACCGTAAAAGCCAGAACAAAGAATGTAACGTTGATTTCCACTGATTTAGCGGATATAAACAAAACGGATAGGAATTCCGATAATTCGGAATGAGTTTTAATCCCAAATTTTCAAATATCTGAACAAAAGAGTTTGAATGCAAAACGGAGTATTTCGACGTACTAACTTGGCGATATTACCCCCTGCTGGGGCGGTTCTGTGAACCGTGCCACTACTGAAAAAAAATAGGAAACTTTCTATTTGAATAGCCACAGGTCACAGACCTGCGCTAGCGAGGGAATAATTGTAATGGTTTTTATAATGCCTGATAATTGGCAAACTGATTTTCACAAAAAAAAGACTTCAGCCAAATGCCGAAGTCTTTTCTGTGATATGAAACTATTTGTGGTATATGTTTTCGGTAATGCGGTTGCCCGTTTTCGGATCGTACCAATCCTGATAACTTTGTCCAGAGCTCTCGGCCCATTTAATAAAATTAGTATAACCTTTGTCTATTGATATTTTTTCGAACATGTAGTCAAAGCCCTGTATAATATTGATAGCCCAAGGTAAATTATTAGCTGTGCGGTAATATTTCGATCCATTAGATTTATCATCGTGAGTACCAAAAAGAGTTTTATCAGCCAAACTTGTAGGAATTCCATCGGCAAGGTGAACTTCAATGCCTCTGCCTTTTTTTAGTACATTCGAAATAATATAGAAATTAAATTTTTCCACACTTAGATTAGCAATTGCAATGTCTGATTTTAATTTCATGGTTACCGAAACAGTATCATAAAGAACAAAAGGTGCATCTTTGCTTACATTGATAAATGAACCTTTACCCGGATATTTCATTACGGCATAAAAATCGTCGAATACAATGCAGTTAGCATAAGTCTGATCGGATTCTAATCCATTTGTTGCATATTTAAAGATTTCCACATTGCCTACTTTATTTCCACTCACCGACTCAACACTGGTGGGGTCAATATCATTCAATTGAAACCCAAATCCGTTATGAAACGAAGCACCCGAAGCGCGTGTTACAAATTGTCCGATTACTTCAACCACCTTATTCGCAGCATTTGTAACTCGGTTTAATCTGTAATCGACTACAACATCGTTTAGATCGTAATCGCCTTTTGCTGGCCAGGTATCTTCAAATGCTAATGTCCCGAATGTTTTTTGAGATGGAAAATAATTGTTATAAGCACGAGTGGCATCTGTTGGATATTGGTCGTCAGCATCAGCAACACCATCTAAATCGGCATCAATAATAAGAGCTTTAGGTAAACAATTATTCGAAGGATCGGACCAATATGTGCCCGGAATGATATAATTATCAGTAATTGCTCGGTTATTACCACCAGTACCCACAAAACTAAACATAATTTTATATACTGAGCTTGAATTAGCAATAGCCAGCGGAATTGGAACAGTTAGGTTTTGGACTGCTATGGAAAACGAAGTGCCGTTTTTAGGATAATCGAAAGTGTAAAAGCTAACTAAAGTACCTTCCTTATACGTACCTGCATTTTCGTCGTAAGGTATGTACGATACTACAATTTGCTTCGTTGTACCTGTTGAGTTTTCGAGCTTTGCCGAAAGGGTTATATCTCCCTGACCTACTTTCATCCATGGAGTTTTTATCCATGCGCTACTTAAGGCTGGGTTCGACATAGAATTGCTAAGTGTTGACCAGAAACCTGAAATTATATGAGTATCTCGCCTTGAGTAACTTACAGCTCCAAACCCCCAACAATTACCTTGCTCAATACCACGGTTTCCGGTTTCGCAATCCAGTGTAAGTTGTGCCTGAAGACCGTTTATACTCAACAATAAGCCAACTATCAAAATTCCAAATGTGTTTCGAGGCGTATTCATATTTCTAATTTGTTTTATTTAGTTTTCGTCAGTTATTTTGGGAATAAAAGAAAATGCAACTTTGTCGTTTTCGATTGTTACACTTTGCTCAATAGAGCCAAATTTCAAACGAATTGATTTTTCGTCTGTAGGAACAGCGACAAGAATAGTCAGATTTTCGTTAATGGCATGATTAGCAGTATAGAAAACCTGATTTTCGCCTCGCAATACCAATGTTGATTTTACAGCTTCAACATTAGCTAAAGTTGGTAATCCTGCAATGGAGATTTGAACAGTTTTTGAAGTTGACCAGTTAAAACCTGAACTTACCTTCAATTCATTCATATCTTTAGCTCCTTTACTGATTGGGTCAGGTTGATTGAAGTCCTCTCTACAACTTGTAAATACTCCGACCAAGAGCATAATTACTAGATAATTTTTGATTGACATAACTTTTCTATATTTGAATATGAATAATTTTTTACTTGTTGCTAAATATAAATCAATTGTTATGCCACAATCATATAGAATTGATAATGTGGTATTTATGATAATGCCAAAACAGGACAAACTGTCCGATAATGAATAGTAGCTTCGAAAAAGAAGAATTCTTTAATGTTTTTCACTACTGAACGATAAAAAAAATATATATTTTTAAAACAAAAAGAGAAGTCACTTTGTTCCGCGAAGTGTCTTTAACTTCGCGGATTTTCAATTCGCTTCGTCGGGTGGGAAGTAAAGCACCTGCTTTCCAATCCAACCGCAAATATAATTCATTAGATGTTCAAATGTTGGGCGTTATTCGTGGGTGGGATTTATTTCTAATCCCACCCTATGTATTCTTCGGATTTTTAAATCTGTTCTTTATAATAGCAAATCAAATTTTCCCCCTGCTTTCGTGCGATTGTATACCCCGTGGGAAAAAGAGTGACTGATTTAGTATTGCCACACGATAGAATTCGTGCGGCAGCACGGGACCAAAGAACGATATTTCTTAACCGGTTCAACCCCTCCTAAAGCTCTTTTATAGCTTTGACGATGACTTTGTGCTAAACGCTGTTGTAAATATTCTACGTGATTTAGCGACAACAATGTTACGATTTCTTTTATTAAATTACTATTTGATTTTGGAATGCAACAAAAAACTAGTATTTTTGTGCCGAATTATCAGAATATCGATAAAAACACGCAACAAAAAGAGGAGTTTTTTTTAATATGAAGAAAGAAAATACGATTAGCACAATGAAAATGATGAATGGTAACGAAGCTGTTGCCAGAGGTGCCTTTGAAGCAGGCGTGAAAGTTGCTTCCGGTTTCCCGGGTACACCTTCCACAGAAGTAATGGATTATACCCAACAAAGATACCCAGATATCTATTGTGAATGGTCGACTAACGAGAAAGTGGGCTTAGAAGTAGCCATTGGAGCTTCATTTGCAGGTTATCGTAGCTTGGCAGTAATGAAAACAGTGGGCTTACACGTGGCAGCAGATGCATTGGGTGGAGCTGCTGGCAGTCAGATTAACGGTGGACTTGTATTAGTGGTTGGCGATGATGTAGGTCGTATTGCGGGTGATGACTATAATGATGTTCGTCATTATGGCAATATGTTTAATATCCCAGTATTGGAACCAAGTGACAGTCAGGAAGCCAAAGACCTGATGATTAAAGCATTCGAGATTAGCGAAGAATACAGTACTCCAGTTATTCTTAAAATTACATCTGTAATATGCAAAACAACTAGTGGCGTTATTATTGATGAAAACTACACTTACGAAGTAAAATGCAGGGTTAAATATCCCGTCAGTTTCAGCAAAGTTATCATGACCACCATGATGATGAATGCAAAAGGCTCCAAGCATCCAAAGTTGGTAAAATGCTTTAATGATTTTCCGGCACATATAAAACGCCTTGCAAGCGATTGCAATGACTTCGATATAAATAAACTGGAATTGAAAGGTAAAAAGATTGGGGTAATTACAGCAGGAACTCCTTACTTTTACACCAAAGAAGTTTTACACGATGCCTCTATTTTAAAGTTGGGCCTCGTTATGCCGCTTCCTGAAAAATTGATTCGGGAGTTAGCTCAACACGTTGAAAAACTTTATGTGATTGAAGATGGACATGATATTATGGAAAAGAATATCAAGGATTTGGGAATTTCGGTAATTGGAAAAGAATTATTCCCAAAGTTTCCAGAAATGATGCGTTTTACTCCAGATATTATTGAAGAAAAACTCGTTCCGGACGCACCAAAAAGAGCAGTTATGGAAGGCATTCCATTCCGACTGCCTGTTAGTTGTGCTGGTTGCTCTCACCTATTTATATCTCAAATATTAAGAAAACATAAAATCAAAGCCGCTTCCGATGTAACCTGTGGTCTAATAGGTTGCTTCCCTCACATGGAGGCTTATCAACTACAAAAATGTATGGGGTCGAGCATTGCGCTGGCTCATGGTTTTAACGTGGCAACAAATCACAAAGAAAATTTTGTGGCTATGATAGGCGATGGTGGCTTTTGGGCAACCGGAATCAACGGGCTGATGAATCTGATTTTCAATGACAGTAGGTCAACCACAATTATTGTTGACAATAGCTGTTTGGCAATGACTGGTGGACAGCATGTTGCATCCAGCGAGTTTGGGTTTAATTACAAACCAGAAAACAAGCTGGAAATAGCCAAAGTATGCGAAGCCATTGGTGTAAAAGATATTGTAACCGTAGATGCATACGAATTTGAAAATCTGGAAAAAGCCATTTTGAATGCAGTAAATGCAAATACAAATTCTGTAGTTATTGTTCAAAAACCGTGTGTAACCAAATTTAAACTTCCTAAAGGTGATGCATATTCTATCGATCAGGATCTTTGTACGCAATGTCGTAAATGTATCAATATAGGTTGTTTAGCTATAGAAAGTAAAAAAGCTAAGGACGGAAAAGTTGAAATAGTTATCAACGAGGATCTTTGTGTGGGCTGTGGTTTATGTTCTACAGCTTGTAAGTTTGACGCAATAAAATCATAAAAATGCAGGACACAGGAAAAAATATTATCATAGCTGGTGTGGGAGGACAAGGAATTCTCCTTTTCAGCAACCTCTTAAGCAAGTATTATATGAAACTTGGTTATGAGTTAAAAATATCGGATGTAATTGGTTTAGGACAACGTGGTGGAGGTGTAGAAAGTCATTTCCGGTATTCAAACAAGCCAGTATTATCGCCTTTTATCAAGGCAGGTGATGTGGATTACCTTTTATCTTTTGAGCAAACCGAAACGCTTCGGTATTTGCATTGCATGAAAGATGATGGCGTCATTTTCTCAAGCACTTTTGAGTTATCCACTTCCAGCGTAAACACCCGATTGGAAAAAGATATGCCTGAATCTAAAACTGAGCTAATTAAAAGTTCGGGGAAGAAGACGTTTATTATCGACCCGGATGAAAACAAAAGTTCGGATTTTGATATCAGCAAAATGATGAATATCGTTATGCTTGCATTTTATGCTGAATTAAGAGGTTATTCGCATGATGAGATGATACAAATAGTAAAGGAAAGTGTTCCCGAAAAGTTTATTGAAGGAAATATTAAAGCATACGAAAAGGGAATAGTGATTGCCCGCGCTCAACTGGCATAAATCAGAATAAAGATTTTATATAAATTGAGTATTACAAAACAATAGAACGCAGATTTAACGGGTTTAGCGGATTTAAAAACGGATTTAAATTTCGACAAGTCGAAATGATTAAGATATCACTCTTTAATCTTCCCCGATTTATCGGGGATAAAATCCGTTTTTAAATCCGTTTTAGTATTTTAATCAGCGAGTATCCGCTAAATCAGCGGAAATCTGCGTTCCAATTCTTTTTTCATATATAAAATTCAATTTGTCAGACACACATAACTTTTAATATTATGACATATAGCATCAACAACGAATTACCTGAAGCGGTAATCCTACTCGATAGTTTAGGTGATGTACAACCTGACAATACAAGTCCAATACTTGTGTGCGCATCACATTGCGGTGACAATGGGACTTTTGCCCGAAAGCTAAAAAACTGTCATGTTAAAGCTGTATTTCTCAACAATGCAGGCATAGGCAAAAATCATGCAGGTATCTGTGGCCTAACACATTATGAGGCAGAGAACATTCTGGTCTGTGCTGTCGATCACAATAGCGCCGAGATTGGCGTTGCTCGCGATACCTGGGAAAGCGGAATTATAAGTCATACCAATACTTTGGCCGAAAAAGCAGGTATTCAGTCCGGCGATTCAGTGCAGGAAGCCGTTGCCAAAATAATTATACTTATCGATAATACTTCATTGATTCAGAAAAATAAAAGTTCTGAAACTCATATTAATGAAAACAAAGAAAGCAAGGTTGATCCGATAAAACAGACACAAACACAAATTGATGGAGTAAACATCACAGTTACTGATAGCATAACTTTCTTAAACGCGAACAATGCAGGCGATATTGTTGTATGTGGGTCGCATGGTGGTGTAAGTGCTGGACATTATGCTCAGAAACATCGCCTTAAAGCAGTATTTTTTAACGATGCCGGTATTGGAAAAAACAACGCTGGAATAAAAAGTCTTGACTCACTGAGTGATGCAGGTATACTTGCATGCACGGTTGACTGCATGAGTGCTGAAATTTTTAATGGGCAGGACGTACTTGATAATGGCATAATCTCAGTTTGCAATCAACTGGCTAAGACCAAAAACATCAAAGTAAACATGACGGTTAAAGAGGCACTGAAATTGATTTAGTTTAGTGCTTCTCTTTCCAAGAATACTTCCCTTTACTGTTCGTAGTGTATAAACCAAATAATTAAGAAAGGTGTATCGTGATATAGGCTGGCGCCAACTCTCAGCGTCAAGTGCGAAGTTTTACGCTACGGGCAGTGAGGTTCTTTGCGCGGAAAGCAGTTTTTTCTAAACTTATTGTTTTTTGAAAGTTCCAGATATCCATCCTTCGCCTTCTAATGTATTATCATCAATTATTTCCATTGCCAGTGTTCCTAAATCGCCACCAACATTTATATAAACATAATTCTTATCAATAGTGTATTTTCCACTCATTGTTGTTCCAAAATAGTCAAAACGACAAATTTCATCTCCAAAATTTACTTCTTTCACTAGATTAATTCCAAGTAAATTTAAACTACTTCCTCTGTCATTTTCTTTAATCTTTACATAACGTCCTTCAAGAGAGTTATTTGCACATCCTGATAAAATGAGAACCAATAAAAAGAAATAAATAATAGGTTTCATAACTACATCATTTTAAAATTATACTGTTTTTTATTCAATTATTCCACCAACTTGCTCAATGTATTCAAGAATCAGATGAACAACGTTTTTTACATAATTATCAGGCAACAAAATTCTTTGTTTTTTAAATTCCAACAATACTTCAGTCTCAATTTCATCCCAGTAAAAGCTTCCACCTAAGCCAATCTTTGAATTCCAAATCTCGTAGAATATCTTGTCAATGTATTTCCAGGTTGTCAATGGCAAATCAAATTCGACATGAGCCAATACATAGTCATAAACCTCATTAGAGTTGATTTTCTTTTCGTAAGAATTTTCATCCCCGGTAATTTCTTGATTTCTGAATAAATCGATTTTCATTTTTTTAAGTTTTTATGTTCCATGAAACACAATTAATAAGTCCTCCTTTAAATGCAATTTCATTTATATTTATTCGCTCAATAATCTTGTTGGGATAAAGACTTGAAATTAAATCAAAAGCTTCGTCGTCCTTATTTCCTTCAAGTTCAAAAATAGGAAAAACAATCAGATTGCCAACTTCAAGATAGTTCATATAACATCCAATTGCCGAGATACTTTTGTTTTTATATTTAGTTTTGTAGTCAAAAACAGGCATATCAATGTATTTAAGGCCATATTGTTGGATAACTTTTTTCATTGCATCGCTCCAATATTTGTACTCGTCATTAAGGCTATTACCTATTATAGTTTTTTCATCATAAAACCTTACTAGCCCATCGGCATGTCCAGTCATATCCGATTTTATTTGTGGGATTATTATTACTTCTGCATTTAATAAACATCCGATTTCAGCTATAAGGTTTTTTTTTTCAACGTATTGTGTATTTTCAGAAAAAACTCTGTCTGTAAGTATTACCTTGTCTGTCCATTTCACTATATTTCCACCATCCAGATTAATATTTGAGAACACCAGAGCAAAACCATTCGATTTGCAAACATCTTTTGGATTTGATTGAAGATGTAAATCCTCAGCTAAATAGAAAGGTTCATACCTGAATTGAACAAACTTGTTAACATTGGTCTGAATTGGCATATAATCCCTTACCCAAATATCTTTGGTGTCTTTTAGAAAACCAATATTAATTTGATGTTTTTTTAGAACTGATTCAATTTTCTGAAAAGATATGTTCGCCTTTAGCAATTCAGAAAAATAAACAGTATTGGTTTGGGTATCTGTTATCATATCTTCTTTGCAACTCTTGTCGTAGTGCCATCACTTTTTAAACTATTAATCAGGAGATTTTCATTATAGTAACAATAATCTTCTTCCTCAAATTTATTTGCGTTTTTAACACCGCAACGTTTTGAAGGTTTTGAAACTTTATTGTTATTACATCCTCTGTTTTCTTCTATAAATAGACTTTTAGAACCTAAAATGCTTCCACCTGACAATAAGGAAGTTTGAACTCTTAATGGTCCAATAATAATACTTTCTGAATTACCTATGCTTCGAATCAAAATACCTCCATAAGAAGATAATTTACAGTCAACACATTTTTTGTTTTTACAAGTGTCGTTCAAGTAAGTACAACCATTAAATGTAATATCTAAGCCACTATAATGCACCCTCCAATGACCAGCTTTCATGTTGTGATGATGAACGCTAGTATCAAGATGATTTCTGTTGAAAAAATAAAACTCAATTTCATGAATATTAAATTTCTCACCTGAAACAGAAACAATTTGATAATTACACATTAGTTCTTCAGCTATTTTTTTGAACTTATTTTTAATGTCTTCAGTTTCAGCATTGAGTTCATTAAGTAAATCTATTAGGCTCGGCACTGCGTTAGCTGATTTTTCATTATTTGCACTATTTATTTCAATATTCATATCTTTAATTTTTAATTGATTACACATTGAATACGCAAAAGTAGAGGTATTAAACCACAAGTTTTGTCAAGAATCATTAAAGAACTATAAATAGTTATTTATCAATTATAGTGAAACAATAATTGAATAAATAAGTCTTTGATATCACTAATTGTAATATCAAAATTGCAAACCTCGTCCAACTAGTCATAACCGATTAAAAAAAAACGAAAAAAAGGTGGCGCTAGTTCCTGCTTTACAGTGCCCAAATTCCTATATCCTCTTAGACGGGGGCTGATTCACTCAGTGATGCAGGAATACTTGCATGCACGGTTGACTGCATGAGTGCCGAAATTTTTAATGGGCAGGACGTACTTGATAATGGCATTATCTCTGTTTGTAATCAACTGGCTAAGACCAAAAACATCAAAATAAACATGACGGTTAAAGAGGCCATTAAGCATATTTAGCTTGGTGCAAACATTTAATTCTCTCAAATTTTACCTATCCTCTTTTTGTACTGGAACTTTGAACCCAGCTTCTTTTGCTTCGCTTATGCCTATGGCAATTGCTTGTTTGCGGTTTGTTACTTTGCCGTTTTTACCATTTTTGCCTGATTTTAAAGTTCCTTCTTTAAATTCATGCATTACTTCCTCAATTTTATCTTGAGCATTTTTCGAATACTTTGCCATGATGTTTTGTTTTATAAAAAGAGCAATTACCGCTTTTTTCGAATGAATTATCAGAATACAAAGATGAGTAACAAAATTGCAAAGTTTGTTATATGATTATGCAAATAAGTTTTATCATTCACATGCTAAAACTTTCTACCTCCCCTTCGTTTGCAACGAAGGGTTTATGGATGAGCGTTTTTAACGCGTAACTATAAAGATTCTACCTCCACTTAGTTTGCTCCCGACAGCTACCAGCTCACAATTTACATCGTCAAATAACTTATAATATAATTCCATCTACTTAAGGTCTGCTGAAAAACTATTTACATCCACGAAGTGGTTTAATTTGATTAGCCCCGAATGAAATTCGGGGACGAAATGTATTCAAATGGCAGAACTCTGAAGGAGTTCAATATCATCAATCAATTGAAATTAAACTCCTTCAGAGTTTTTATGCGCATAAATTTTAATCCATGGGTTACCACCCATGGCTAATCATATTAAACTCTTTCAGAGTTATTTGTTGAGAAAACAAATTTACCGAATGGATAAAAATTGCATGCATATAAATTAAAAAAAAAATGAATTTATGTTGTTGTTATTATTGGCATATTAATGAATTTTCAGCAGACACAACTTAATAAGAGTTATCCACAAATAATCGTTAACTGCCAGAGCACTGCGATACAATGAGTTCAAAATACCATTCCAACAAAATGCCTGTTTATTTGTTATTATTGCAATCCGGTAAAAACAAAAGAAAAATAGTGTCGCCCCTAAGGAGCTCTGGGAATACATGCAACTTATTGACTACCATAATTTCGTCCCTATGGGACTAATTATTTAGCTGCATCGTAACGAAATTATGGTAAAATAATTCAAACCACAAAGCCTATTACAAAGACTTACAGCAATTATATAAAATGTTTACTGGACAACAATGATTTGTTATATATAAAAATAGACATTAGAACAAAGAATAAAGAACAAAGACTAAAAAACAAAGAGCAAAGACAAGACGAAGTTTATCAACACTTTACCAAATTAAAAGTGTAGGTTATAAATGACGTTTATAATAGCAACGAAAAAGTTGAAATATGGAACAAAACATCATCAAACTGCACCGAGTTTTCACAGCTCCTGTAGAAAAAGTATTTAAAGCATTCACAGATGCCGATGCAATGGCTTCGTGGTTACCTCCTTATGGATTTGTTTGTAAGGTTCATAAATGGGATTTTAAAGTTGGCGGATCGTACAAAATGTCGTTTGTAAATTTCACAACTGGTCTTAGCAGTTCATTTACAGGTGAGTATTTAGAAATTATACCTAATGAATTACTAAAATATACCGACACATTTGATGACCCAAATTTGTCAGCACAAATGGTTACTACAATTCTATTAAAAAGGGTTTTATGTGGTACTGAGTTATATGCTACACAAGAAGGAATACCAGACGCAATACCTACTGAAATGTGCTATTTAGGATGGCAAGAATCATTAGACAAATTAAAACGATTAGTAGAACCCAATATCCCTGATGCATAAAAGATTATTTAAGTATGGATCATTCAAAAATTTACAAAATGGCATTTGCAAGAGTTTATCCTCTTTATTTACAAAAGGTTGAGAGGAAAAATCGTACAAAAGCAGAACTAGATGAAATTATATTTTGGCTAACAGGATATAATGAGCAAACACTACAAAAGCAAATCGAAACCAATGCAAATTTCGAAACCTTTTTCACAGAAGCACCACATTTAAATCCAAATGTTTCGAAAATTAAAGGAGTAATTTGTGGTTATCGTGTTGAAGAAATTGAAGACACACTAGTGCAAAAAGTTCGTTACTTAGACAAATTGGTTGACGAATTGGCAAAAGGTAAAGCAATGGATAAAATTTTAAGAAAATAAACTATCAACAATTTAAAAGATATAAAAATGGCATCACAAATATTTATCAATTTAGCAGTTAAAGACCTTCAAAAATCAATGGCATTTTACACTGCATTAGGTTTTACAAATAATCCTCAATTTTCAGACGAAACGGGAAAATGTATGGTGTGGAGCGAAAATATTTATGTAATGATAATGACACACGAAAAGTTTTCAAGCTTTGCTACCAAACCAATTGCAGACTCAAAAACAAGTTTAGCAGGAATATTTTCATTATCAGTTGGCAGCGTTGAAGAAATCAACAAAATTGTAACTGAAGGTATTAAAGCAGGTGGAGTTGAACCAAGCGAAATGAAAGATTATGGTTTTATGCAACAACGAACCATAGAAGATTTTGATGGACACACTTGGGAAGTATTCTATATGGACATAAGTAAATTTCCTACACAACCAACTGAATAACAGAAATAAAAATGACAAAGCAAATTTACACTTGCCTTTGGTTTGATGGAAAAGCCAAAGAAGCAGCAGATTATTATTGCTCAATTTTTGAGAACTCAAAAGTTGTTTCCGAAAATGCGATGGTTGTGATGTTTGAACTGAACAACACAAAATTCATGGCTTTGAATGGTGGACCGATGTACAAATTTTCGCCAGCAACGTCACAAGTTATTGAATGTAATACACAAGAAGAAATAGACCATTATTGGGAATTGTTAGGCAAAGATGGAACTTATAACCAATGTGGTTGGCTCGATGATAAATATGGAGTTTCATGGCAGATAGTACCAACAATTTTAGCACAATTAATGTCTGACCCTGAAAAGTCACAACGAGTTATTCAAGCATTTATGAAAATGAAAAAGTTTGACATTGACACATTAATTAATGCTTAAATTTTTAAAAACATAGCACAAATAAATTCCTACATTCATAACATTGACTACTCTGACTAAGCGTTTACCTTTTACAAATCAGCATTTTGGCTGCTATTTAGCAATGGATTTGGACATCGTAGAAAGCCAAATAAATGAATGAGAGACCAAATAAATAAGCACATTTCCCTTCCATTTTACATGCATTAATGGGATGCTACACACCCTAAACATTCGGATAAATTGATTATCTGAACAAAATTTTGCACTGTTAGGTGAAAACCTATAGCGGTGTGAAATTTTGCACGTTTAAAAAATTTAACGAGAGGGACGAGATTGAAAAGTTCAAAACATTGATATACAAATATATAAACACTACAAAAAACTTTTTGACTCCAAACGGCTTGTTTTAAGTTCTTTTGTCACTTCGTCTTTTTTTCAACTCCAAATTATAAGCTTCTCAAGCTTAAGGTTTGGCTCAATAAGTAGTATCATATTCATACATACAAATATTTTATTTCTACACTCAATTGTTTGGGTTTTATTCGAAATATGTCTTAAAAATAAAAACCACATTAGGCACATAAGGCACAGTAGAAAAAAGTTAGAATCTAAAAAAAAGAACACAATAGATAAATACCTTTCGGTATTTTGTGATTAGCATTTATTCTATTGTGAACTAATGTGTCTAGTGTGGTTAATTTTTTTCTATATAAGTAGTCCTAACAAAATTTACAAATATCAACCCACACAAAAAGTAGTAGAACCAATATTTTTTATAAATCGGAAGTTGAATTGCTCAATTAATATAATAGAGATGTATTACTACGAAAAATGTTCCAATAATACTTATCAATGCGTTTTTACTTTTTGAATGATGAGCAGCACATCATTCATTTTTGCAACTTAATATACTCTATTTCAACACCATTCATATATTTATATAATAATATACAATTGTATTATAGACACACTCGCCTTTTGCACTTAAAATATTTGATTTTATTCAGACAAATATATCGTGCCAATAACTCCCCAAAAATATAAATTCAAGTGGTTGAATAAAATATGAGATAAACGTTTGGCGAGAAGTACTAGTAAACATTTCAATTAAAGACAGAGTTGGAACTCTATCATCCCGCGTTAATTCGTTTAATTGGAGGCTAACTTGTATTAAATGAAACGTTTAATAACTTGATCTTTCGTAATGTGATATACATCACAAAATAATGTATTTACCTGCACGCAAAATAAAGGATTAAATTGATAATTCTGTAATACATTTGCAGAAATAATTCTTTAATCAATTCTAAAAATATAAATGGATATGGAAAACACAACGGAAGTTACCATTGAACAGCTTCAAAAGCAATTAGAAACATTGCAAAAGAAGGTTCAGAAATTGGAGAAAAATCGCAAAGATCAATTGTCAATGGCTGTTGTTTCAGGCGATATGGATAAAATTCTTGCCGCAATGGTTATTTCACTTGGCGCTGCTGCTATGGATACACAGGTAAAACTGTTCTTCTCGTTTTGGTCACTTTCAGCGCTTCGTGATCCCAAGAAACATCCTAAGGGAAAAGATTTTATATCCAAAATGTTTGGTATTATGTTACCAAAAAGCAAGAATCATTTGTCGTTATCCAATATGAATATGGCTGGAATGGGACCAATGATGATAAAAATGTTGATGAAAAAGAAAAATGTACTATCATTAGACGAAATGTTCAAACAGGCAGGCGAATTGGGCATAGAAATTACTATTTGCGAAATGTCGATGGATTTGATGGGCTTCAAAAAAGATGAATTTATCGATTATCCAAATCTTCGTTTTGCAGGTGCTGCAACATTTGTAGCCGATGCTGGCGAAAGTGCAATACAATTATTCATTTAGACAAAAGAACCAAGAGCAAAGAATATAGACTCTTGAAAACAAATTAACTAATATACAAATCAACAAATAACTTTTTATTATGACAACCGAAGAATTAAAAAATTTAAAATCAGAATTAGTAGTAGATGCACGTGGAACAGCTTGTCCAGGGCCTCTTTTGGCTGCAAAAAAAGCAATTGGTGATATTGAATCAGGCGAAATCATGGAGATTCTATCGGCTGATGAAGGCACTAAAAACGATATTCCACGCTGGTGCGAAAAAGTAGGGCACGAATATCTTGGTTTTTACGACGAAGATAGCTTCAGCCGCTTGTTTTTAATCAAAGAGTAATTTTTTGAACCACAATAGGCACAATAGGTACACATTGCACTTTTGCTTTGTGTATCTAAAAGCCTGTTCAATTTACTAAGCCTTTTGAATTTCAATCGTAAATAGTAAATTGATAAATCGTAAATAATCATATGTCAACTACTATAAATCAATCACCCGCAACCAAATCACCCAAGATTCTGGTTTTCTCCACCGATAAAATCTCCGACCCGGGGATTGATCAGGCTGGTTTACGTAAAATTCATTACGCTCCTTCCGTTTATGTTATCAGTCTGCCCTGCTCTTCGGGTATTAAGCCCAAATGGATTCTGCACGCATTGGAACATGGTTTTGACGGCGTATTTATTGCTGCCGACGGACATGAATGTTCCTACAGTTCACGTTGTGCCGAACACACCAATACTATAGTTGAAACTTCACAAGTTTTGATGAAAGAAAAAAATATTAATCCCAGACGCGTGCGTATGGCAGCTCTTTGCTCGGTTTGTGCCGAACCATTTGCGAGCCACATGGAAAACTACGGGAAAATTTTAGCCAGTTTAGAAGACTAAATAATATGAAACAAGATAAAAACTACGACGCTCTCGTTATCGGTGGCGGAATTGCCGGCCAGGAAGCTGCTTTGAGCCTTGCAGATATGGGTCATGAAGTGCTTTTGGTGGACAAAGCCTTATCAATTGGCGGTAAAATGATTCAACTTAGTAAGGTGTTCCCAACACTTGACTGTGCGGCTTGTATCACCACTCCCAAAATGTCGGAAACAGCTCGTCACCCGAAAATTACACTTGCTCTTAACAGCGAAATTGATAGTATCAATAA
This sequence comes from uncultured Bacteroidales bacterium, assembly GCA_903911085.1. Classification (GTDB taxonomy): domain Bacteria; phylum Bacteroidota; class Bacteroidia; order Bacteroidales; family Paludibacteraceae; genus Paludibacter. Next base: position 17,622 of record CAIWCC010000127.1, read on the forward strand.
AGTTGGAGAAGATTTCAATGTGCAGATTTCAAAAAAGGCCCGCTATGTAATTCAGGAAGATTGCACCGGTTGTGCCGAGTGCGAAGCGGTTTGTCCTGAAGTGCGCAGTGACGATTATAACGCTAATCTGGCTGGACGAAAAGTGGCTTACATTCCTTTCAACCTTGCCAATCCACGTATTGCAACTATCGACCGTCAGGGACATTCTGCTCCTTGTATCAACGAATGTCCGGGTGGTGTAAAACCATACGGATACATTACGTTGGCCCGCAACGGTCAGTACGAAGAAGCCATGAAGCTTCACCTAGAAGATATACCTTTCCCCGGAAGTTTGGGGCGTGCTTGTTACGCGCCTTGTCAGAATGCTTGTACACGTGCGAGCCTGGAAGGTGCAGTTGACATCCGCAAAACCAAACGCTTTTTTGCCGACTGGTATTACGAAAAATACCCCGAAGCTCCCGAAGTGGAAATAAAAAATAAAACTGACAAGAAGATTGCTGTTATAGGTTCTGGTCCTGCCGGAATTACTGCTGCTTATCATTTAGCGTTGAAAGGTCATAATGTGACTATTTTCGAAGCTGCTCCAGCTGCTGGTGGTATGTTGCGCCTGGCTTTGCCGGAATACAGAGCTCCGAAAAGTGTGGTGGACAGGGATTTGAAAAATATTACTGTGCTTGGTGTAAACATTGAGTGCAATCAGAAAATTACTGATTTAAAAGCGTTGAAAGAGCAAGGTTTCGATGCAGTTTTTGTTTCGGTGGGAACACACGATGCTGTAAAATCGGGCACGGAAGGTTCAAAACTGAACGGAATTGTTGACTGTCTTCATTTCCTTCGCGAATCGAATATTGGCAAAAAAGAAGATTTGAAAGGTAAACGCGTGATGGTGATTGGTGGTGGTAACACGGCCATTGATGCTGCACGTACTTCATTACGTCTGGGTGCTTCGAAAGTGACTGTTATTTACCGTCGTAGTCGTGAAGAAATGCCATGTTTTGCTCCAGAAATTCACGAAGCGGAAGAAGAAGGCGTTGAAATAATGATTCTACGCAATCCGGTAAAATACATTGGCGAAAACGGTCAGATTAAACAAGTTCAACTCGTAAAAATGCAGTTGGGTGAAAAAGATGCCAGCGGTCGCCGTAGTCCAGAAGTTGTAAAAGGTTCGGAATATATCGAAAACGTAGATTACGTGATTGAAGCAATCGGTTTGAAACCAAGTACTTCGCCTTTTGTCGGACAAGTTGATTTGAATAAAAACGGAACGATTGTAGCCGATAAAAAAACGCTACAAACTTCTGTAGACTATATATTTGCCGGTGGCGACACTGTAACCGGTGCAACCACCTTGATTGAAGCAGCTGGACAAGGTAAAAAAGCGGCATTCTACATGGATAAATACCTACGTGGATTGAATATGCTTGATTTTCAGGATGGTGATAAATTGCCTGCTGTCGATAAAGCAAAAATTCTAAGCAAGCAATATACTCTTGCTCCGCAAATTCAAAATGCCATGATGCCATTGGCACAACGTGCAACCAGTTGGAAAGAAGTGGAACAAACCTACACCGAAGCCGAACTGAAAGCCAGCACCGAGCGTTGTTTGGATTGCTCAAATTGCCGCGAATGTCACCAATGTGTTGCTGCTTGTCCTTCGAATGCCATTGATTTCAGTCAGAAAACACAGGTGATGAACACCACTGTAAAATCAGTGATTGTAACAACCGGATATAAGCTCTTCCCGCCAAGCGGAAAGCCAAACTACGGTTACACCAAATATGCAAATGTGATTGACTCCATGCAAATGGATCGACTCATTGCCCCTACTCGTCCGTTCAACAATGTGCTTCGTCCGGGAGATGGAAAAGTACCCGATAACATCGCTTATGTGCTTTGTACTGGTTCGCGCGATTCGGCTATTGAGAACTCTGGTTGCGGTGCCGATTGCGAAAATAACCCAATTTGCTCGCAGATTTGCTGTATGTATTCTATCAAACAAGCGCAACTTTTGATGGGTGCATTACCAATGGCCGACATTACCATTTATTACATGGATATCCGTGCATTTGGTAAAGGTTACGAAGAATTCTTTATGGAAGCGAAATCTATGGGAGTGACCTTTGTAAAAGGGAAAGTGGCCAAAATTCGTGAAAATGAAAACGGCAGCGGCGATTTGATTCTTCGTTACGAAGATACCACCAAAGGTATTGTAAAAGAAGCCAAACACGATGTGGTGGTGCTTTCGGTAGGTGTTGTGCCTAATAAGGATGTGCCAGAGATGTTCAAAAGCGATAAACTGGAACTGGATGCTTTCAACTTCGTAAAACAAACCGACGAATTGATAAATCCTTCACTCACAAGCATCGAAGGCGTTTATGTGGCTGGTGCGGCTTCGGGGCCAAAAGATATTCCTGATTCTATTTTGTCGGCAGGTGCTGCGGCTTCGGAAGTAGCGGGATATCTTTCGAAGAACAAAGAACCAAGAATCAAGAGCCAAGACAAGAAACGTGATTTTACAACAGTATAGAAGCTTCAAGACAAAGAATCAGAAATCAAAGCTATTAGTCTTGACTCTTGGTTCTAAAATCTAAAAATCTAAGAAAAAATGAAACAGAGAATAGGTGTATACATTTGTCATTGCGGCGGAAATATTTCCGATTACGTGGATGTGGAAGAATTGGGCAAAATGTTCCATCAAGAGGAAAATGTGGTTGTTTCCAAAGATGTAATGTTTGCGTGTGCTGACTCCAACCAAAAAGACATGGTAGCAGACATACAAGCAAATAAGTTGGATGCTATCGTGGTTTGTTCGTGCTCACCAAAATTGCATTTACATACGTTCAAGAATGTGGCTGCACGTGCTGGTTTGAATCCTTCGAACTATGTGCAGGTGAATATCCGCGAGCAATGTTCGTGGCCACACAGCGACCGTCCGCGCGAAGCAACCGTGAAAGCTGCCGGACTTATCCGCGCTGGTATCAACCGCGTTTCGTATTCCGAATCGTTGGAAAACATTGAACTAACAGTTAAAAAATCAGCGTTGGTAATTGGTGCTGGTGTTTCGGGCATGAAAGCAGCCATCGATTTGGCTCGTTCGGGCAATGAAGTTTTCCTTATTGAGAAAGACTTTTTCGTGGGTGGACGAATTGCGCAAAAGCAAACTCTTTTCCCAACCAATCAGAATGGAAAAGAAGTAGTGACATTTTTGTACAATGAAATGAAGAAGTTTCCGAATATTACCATTTTTACCGGAGCAACAGTAGAAAAAGTATCGGGAAGTCTGGGAAATTTCAGCGTAGATATCAAGGTAAAACCACGTTACATCAAGCCAAGTGCTGATAAAAGATCAGTAGAACGTGCTATGGGTGAATGTCCCGTAACGATTCACGACGACTTTAATCTGGGATTGGTGGAGCGCAAAGCCATTTATAAAAATTATCCAGAAGCATTGCCGGATGTGCCGGTGGTTGATGCTGAAGCATTGAAAGATGCACATGATTTTACAAGCAAATTTGCTTCTACGCTAAATCTGAATGAGGAAGCACAAACGCTTTCGTTGATTGCAGGTTCGGTGTTGGTAACTACTGGTTACGACCATTATCAACCCAAAGAAGGTGAATATGGATACAAAACTATTTCGAATGTAGTGACTTTGCCTGAGTTGAACCGCTTGATGGAAATGAATCCTGAAAAACTGGTTTACAAAGGCAAGCAAATCAAAAGTTTGGCATTTATTTATTGCGTTGGAAGCCGTCAGACCAAAGGCGACAATAAGTATTGCTCGCGTCAGTGCTGTACTTCAACTATCCATACTTCATTGCAACTGAAAGAAAAGTATAAAGACATTCAAACTTACCATTTGTACCGAGATATTCGCACTTATGGCAAACAGGAATTGATGTATGCTGAGTCTTCGAAACAAGGAGATTTGTATTTCAAATACGAAGAAAAAGAAATGCCTGTGGTGTCAGTTGATGGCAAATCAACTATCGTGAAAGTGAAAGATTACCTTACAGCAAAGAAAGAAATGGAGATTGAAGCTGATTTGGTGGTATTAGTAACTGGCATGGTGGCTCGCGAAGATGCAACAACCATTTCTGAACTATTCAAAATTCCGATTGGTCGCGATAAATTTTTCAACGAAATTCACCCTAAGCTGAAACCTGTTGAAACAGTAATCAAAGGCGTTTACATTGGCGGAACCTGCCAGGGACCAAAGAATGTAAGTGAATCAGTTCAGTCATCATTAGCAGGTGCGTCAAAAATAACAGCATTGCTCAAAAGCGGCACTGTTTCGGTCGACCCTATTATTGCAAGTGTGGACGCAAATAAATGTACTTGGTGCGGAAAATGCTCCGATGTGTGTGATTTTACGGCTATCAAAGAAGTGCTCTTTGGCGAAAAACATGTGGCTGGTGTCAACAAGGCGGTTTGTACAGGTTGCGGTATTTGTGCTCCTGTATGCCCTGAAAATGTGATCGAAATTGCTCAATATACCGACAACGAAATCGAATCGATGATTGATGGATTCATGATGGATTTTGATATCAAAGAAAAAGGAACAGGCGAAGTTGTTGAAGTTGAAGAAGAAGGCAAAGTAGGCATGAAAGAATATCCGTTGGTTTGGCGCGAAATTCTTGCTGGCATGACAGCCGAGAAAAATACCATTCCCGAAATTGTGGCTAACACTAAACTAGCCGGCGAACTGGTTACTTTCCACCTGATGACCATGAACCGCTACGGCGTGGTTGTTCCAGCCGGAATGGATGCAAAAGAAACGTATTATTATTACAAGAGGAAATAGAACAAAGAGTAAAGACAATAGAGCAAAGACAATAGACAAAAGAATAAAGATAAAGAATAATGAACAAAGAGCAAAGAATCGGGAATCAAGACAAAAAAGTCTTTGTTCTTTATTCTTTGTTCTAAAAATCTAAAGAAAAAATGTCCAGAGTAAATCCAAAATTTGCAACTGAATTATCAAAATATGGGTCGAGCGACTTTAACGCCTGTTTCAATTGCGGAAACTGTACGGCTACCTGTTCGCTCTCGACTGCCGATAGTTCATTTCCACGTGAAATGATTCGCTATACAACCCTTGGGTTGGAAGACGATATCAAAGCTTCATTGAAGCCATGGGAGTGTTATTACTGTGGTGAATGTTCGTCGGAATGTCCACGTCAGGCTGAGCCAGGCGAGTTGATGATGTCGCTTCGTCGTTATCTTACAGCTCAGTACGATTGGACAGGGCTTTCGGGATTGTTATACAAATCCTTACCTTTAAGTATTACAGCCTTTATACTCACTTTCGTTGGGGTAATTGTCTTTGCTTTTTCGGTGGGTTTTGAACTCGAAAAAATGATTCATTTCGGACATTTGTTTGAAGGAATTGCCATTGGTACCATTGGGTTAGTTATATTAATGCCCAATATTGCGCGCATGTGGTATTTTACCATTCTGAAACCAAAAACAAAAGTGCCATTTATGAAATATTTGAAAAGTATGGGCGAATTGTTCATACACATGTTTACCCAAAAACGAGCATTGGGATGCGACGATAATCAGTTCCGCTGGTTCGAACACTTTATACTGGTAATTGGCTATTTATCATTGCTTTTCACCACTGTTGCACTCAATTGGTTTGGCACTTCTAGTTTATTTGTCATTGTTTTAGGCTATGTAATGAGCGCCATTGTTTTTGTGGTAACTATCGATTTTGTTTCGAGCCGCATAAAGAAAGACAAAGCCGTAAGTAAACATTCACAACCTTCGGATATTTTCTTTGTAGTATGGTTGTTTTTTATGGGGTTCACTGCATTTTTGGTGCGTCTTTTTATCGACCTCGATTTGTTGGAAATGAATAAATGGTTGTATATTTTCCATCTTACAGTATTGGTTCAATGGGCATTAATCATTGTACCTTTTGGTAAATGGACACACTTTTTGTACCGCTCGTTTGCCATGTATTTTGCGAAGTTGAAGGAGAAATAGAGATCTTCAAAAAAATGAAAAAGAGTTGAATTCTTGGGATTATTCCCAGAGTTCAACTTTTTATTTATAGTTAATTCTTCTGTTTATTTAATAATCCTATCAATTATACAAAAACTTCATCTATCTTTGTGAGCGAATACTCACTTACTTTTAAATATCGTTAGATAAACTATAAAATGGACATAACACCACGACAATTAGAAATTATAGAAGCCACAAGCAAAATACTCACTACAACTGGCATAAATGGACTGACTATTAAGAACTTGGCTAAAGAAATGAATTTCTCCGAAAGTGCAATTTATCGTCATTTCTCGAGCAAAGAGGAAATAATACTGGCCATGCTTAATTATTTGGCCTCAAGCATTGACGACCGATTAGTGAATTTACCCAAGACGGATATGCCAGATGAAATTTTAAGGTCAATTTTTCAGGAGCAATTTAATTTCTTTAATAAAAATCCTCATTTCGTTGTTGCCGTTTTTTCGGATGGTTTGATGGAAGAAAGCAAGCGCATAAATACAGCTATATTGCAACTTATGGCTGTAATGATGAAACATTTGCTGCCCGTAATTATCGACGGACAGAAGAAGAATGTATTTACAAGTGCAATAGAATATGAGGATATTTTACACATTGTAATGGGTACTTTTAAACTTCAAATGTTTAAATGGCGACTGTTCAATTTTGAATTCGACTTAAAAGAAACTGGAAATAAAATGATTGATTCCGTATTAATTCTCATAAAATCAACTTAGTATGAAGAAAATTCTGCCATATTTTTCGGCTGTCGTGCTGGGCTTATTTGGTACACTCACCTTGTTTATGACAACTTCTGTCATTCTCGATTTATTTGGTATAAGAGCCAAGGAAGGCAATTATGTGTTGTTTGTGGTGTGGGCAAATTTTATCAGCGGATTACTCTATCTTGCTGCTGCTTATGGTTTTGTAAAAAGACAAGCGTGGACAGCCAAGCTGTTAGCTGTTGCTACTTCTATAGTTTCAATTGCACTTATTGGATTAATTGTGCATATCAATTCCGGAGGAATTTATGAAAATGAAACTGTGGGAGCTATGATATTCAGAGTTATTCTAACGTTAACTTTTGCCATAGTAGCTCATTTTACATTATCTATTAAAAACAAAATGTCGAACTAATTTTTTTTTATACAATCATGTTAGTAAATACTCACAAACTAAAAAATGCGCTTTTTGTGGCAATGGCAATAATGGCTGTTCCATTGCAAGCGCAACAATGGTCGTTGCAGCAATGCATCGACACTGCTCAGGTAAAAAATAAAATGCTGCAAATGAGCGCAAACAATGTATCGATTGGCGAACAGCGACACAAAGAAACTGTTGCCGGATTGATACCCA
>CAIWCC010000128.1 GCA_903911085.1 uncultured Bacteroidales bacterium
AATCATTATCCAATACACAAATTCGGACATCCAAACCACTGCAACTGAACTTGGATTGATAATGGCTGTATAATAAACGTAACTGATATAGAAAAACAATGTTACGAATTCCATAAAAAATGCTGTTCTGGTGTTTCCAGTACCCGATACACCATTAAAAATTATAAAACTTATCGCAAAAAGTAGGTTTGCAATTGACACTATTCTCATTACAGGAATACTGGCCAAAATAAGTCCTTCATCATCGGTATAAATGTGAGCAAAAAGTTCTGGAAATATGTAAGTTAATATCATTAATGGCAAAACTAATAGGAATGAAATTAACGTGATTTTGTTTATCAAATGAATAACCTCCTCTTTTCTGCCCGCACCAATAAGATTGCTAACCAGTGTGTTTACTGTAGTTGCCAATGCTGAAGCAGGAATCATAAGCAGAATGTACAAACTTCTACCAATGTTGGAAACAGCAAGATTTCGTTCGCCGGTATGTTCGATAAAAATAAAGAACATGAACCATGTGGATATGGAAATAAAGTATTGGAACATAATAAAAATAGACAAATCCAAAATCTGTATTATTGTTTTTAATTCAACCTTTTTGATTTGGAATAATCCATATAATTTGATATCGGCCCGGAATACAGTGTATAAAATCACATATACCAAAGTTACAATTTCTGCTATTACAGAAGAAATACCTGCACCTTCAATACCAAGTTGTGGAAATCCTAAATGACCGAAAATCAATATGTAATCAAAAAGTATATTGGTTATTGCCATCAGAATTGCCGACGTGGTAAGTATGCGTGTTTGAGTTACTCCAACATAAAAAGCACGAAAAATAGCATTGGTAAATGCAAAAAAGTATCCATAAATTCGCCAATCAAGGTAAGCAATTGTAGATTTGTAAACTGGTTCTGAACTAACAACAATTTTCATTAGCAAGGGCACACCTTTCAATGAAACGAAGAAAATGATAATACTTAGGAGTAAATTGAACAATAATGCATTGTTAAATATGTGACCTATCTGTATATAATTTTTTTCTCCATTGCGTCGTCCAATTAGAATTTGAGCACCTTGGCTAAACCCAAAACCAATCATAAAAATGGCAAAGTAAAACACACCACCAATGGCCGAAGCTCCTAACTCCACCTCTCCAACTCGACCTAAGAAAGCTGTATTAGAGACATTAATTATATTCTGCGATATAAGAGTTAAGAAAATTGGATAAGTAATTTTGAATATGTTTTTGTTCGAAGTCATATGTATATACGATAAAATTATTTGATTATCAGTAAATTACAAATATAAAGTTATAAGAAAATAAAGAGTGCATTCATATATCAGTAACGTTTACAATATTTTGAGAAATTAATGTTAGTAAAATAGGATAAGTGATTTTGAATATGTTTTTATTGGAAGTCATATATGTTTTTAAAATTAACCAATCTAATTACTTGTAAAATAGAGAAGTGTTAAAGCTTAATTATCTGATGGTTAAGAAATCAACAACAATAAAATGCAATTTTTATCTTATTCAGTCATTTTAACTTCCATGTCTGCAAACACTTTTTTTTGCAATGCTATATCATCAGGTGTTACATTTTCTCTACCAGCCAAACGCGTAAAAACATGTAATTTTGAATTGATCAATTCGGCATCAATTTTACCTCCATTTGAGGTTTTCATACCTTTATAAATTAAAAGTGCACTAATTGGATCTGCTACATCATCTTCCTGACTTTTAAATACTTTCATGTAAGTTTGAGCTGGCAATGTAATACCATTCTGTAAATCAATGCGTGTTTGATTTATAAGTTGCATCAATTGTTTTAATGTTTCTTGTGGTCGATATACATACCATTTCCCTTTTTCACCTGTAGGTAAATCCACTGTGGTATAGCCAAGTACTGGTCCAAGCAAACCTACCATTGTTAATGTTTTATTGACCGAAACCACTATTGGATCAATTAGGAAAATACCTTTCGGTTGATTATAATTGGCAAAAAATCCAGACTTTACCATGTTGATTATCAATGGTGCACCTGTTGACGAACCCGCTAAATATATTTTTTTAAAGCCTAAACTATCCAATTTACGGTACTCGTCCTTTATCGATTGTTGCCAATCTTCCCATGTCGATTTTTTGAATGCTTCGTACGATCGACCATGACCGCCAAGTAAAACTTGCGAAACGTAAAAAGTACCTTTTGTGTTGGCTAAATTGCGAAGTTCATCCCATTCAAATGTAGTCGCGGTATAACCATGCGCTGCAATAATTACGGGTGTATCTAGCTGGCTTGGTGATGGATTGTTGATATAATTCGAAACCAAATGTTTCTGAAATGAATCCTGAATTGCATACGAAATTTGACCACTGTCAAGCATGTCGCTTTCAATTATTGGTGTTGGATTACACGAAACAAGAAATGCAAATATAATCAGATAGAAGTAATTAAAATACTTTTTCATGGTGTTGACAATTTGACCAAATGATGAAAAATAATTATTAGTTGACATGATTTTTGCCCAAGGTATAGAACACGCTCATCTGATAAAAAACAGGAAATAAGCTGCCAGGTGTTGTTATCAAATTGTATCCAGCCGACAAACTTACCGACATTGGAAATTTGAATTTATATACTAAGCCTGTTTCCGCTGATAAAAGTAAAGAGTTATGAGGCAATACATTGAACATAGGTTCTTCCATATCGGCATGAAAATATCCGGTGTTTAAACCAGCAAAAACTTGCAAACATTTTTTCGTTCTGAATCGCCAATCGACACCTATCAAATAGTTATCTTGCTTGATGGCATTGCTCGAAAATGCACTTCCCAGCCGGCTAGTAGCGTAACTCATTTTGAGATGAACTTTCTTTTTCAACAAAAAATCTGATGTAAAGTCAGCCCCAACGCCATTTTCCCAATATAACTGTTCAGTTTTCTGAAACCGAGTGCCAATGCCAAGCTCATAATTGTCAATGAATTGTGCTTTGATCTCAGGCATAAGCAATAATAATATCAATAAACCAATTAACTGTTTAATCATAAATTTTAGTTTGAAAAATTTTTATTACTTATAACCACTATTTCTTTTTTTTGTTTGGAAAAAGAATATTTAATCAAAATAAATTACGAAAGTGCCTGAATATTTTCTTCATTTTCAATGCTTTTCGCACCCGATTGATAAAGTCCTTCTATGCGAGATGCGTAACGACTTTCAACTTTTCCGCGCATTATTTTCATGGTGCTATTCACCAATCCATTTTGTTCGGTAAATGGTTCTCCAATTACAGCTACCGCCCCGGGCAACCAACGCTCTGGGAACATTCCTGCATATTTGCCACCTTTGCGGTATTCATTTATCTCTCGCTGTAGCTTGTTTAATGCCAATACTTTAGCTTCTTTATTATCCCAAATTAAATGTGGCTTTTTCCGTTGTATATAACGTTTCAATGCTTCTTTATTTGGAACAATAAGTGCTGTAGTGTATTGATTTTGATTGTTATAGAGCAACACTTGGTCAATGAATTGCGATGTGTCCGACAATGATTCTTCAATTCCTTCGGGGCTGTATTTTTCCCCATCGCTCGATATTAATAGACTTTTAAAACGTCCCACAACATATAAAAATCCATCATTATCCATATAGCCCATATCACCAGTATGCAACCAGCCGTCAACAATGGTTTCGGCAGTGGCTTTTTCGTTTTTGAAGTAACCCGCCATTACATTTTCGCCTCGTATTACTATTTCGCCTTTTTCAAAATTTGGTAATTCAATTCCGTCTGAATCACATATTTTTAATTCCATTGGTTTCACCAAATAACCCGACGAACCAAGTTTGTGGTTAGCCATTCCATTCGATGAAATAATTGGAGTTGCCTCCGAAAGGCCATACCCTTGAAACATAGGAATGCCAATAGCGTAATAAAAGCGCTGTAAATCAATATCTAGCAATGCTCCACCACCAATAAAAAATTCCAATTTACCTCCAAACGCTTCACGAACTTTTGAAAACAAAATTTTATCAAAAAAGTTATATTCAAGTTTAAAAAGTGCTCGCCAACCTTTACCTTTATTCCAGCCTGATCCATTATAGAGGTAGGCTACTTGCAAACCGTGCTTAAACATCATTTGAGCAATTGTTCCTTTTGCACGAATTCCACCTTCTATGTTTTTCTTAAAACTTTTGGCCAATGCAGGCACGCTCAATAACAAATTAGGTTGTAATTCTTTGATATTTAAAGGTATATTTTTCAATGTTTCCAATCCTGTTTTTCCACTTTGCACAGTTCCAACACTTGCACCCGATGCCATAAAACTATAAAATCCAGCCACATGCGCAAAACAATGATCGAGAGGAAGAATTATCAACGTGCGAAAATTTGTAGGTATATTCATTAAGGTTAATGCTTGTTCCACATTAGCCGTATAATTGCGATGTGTGAGCATTATGCCCTTCGGGTCAGCTGTTGTGCCAGAAGTATAACTAATATTGGCTAAATCGTTTGGTAAAATTGATTTTGCGCAGTCAATAATTGCTGTTGCGTAAGTTTTGAGATGTTCTTTTCCTTTTTCAAGCAGATCGGCTAACGTTATTTCGTTTGATTTGCAATCGGGTTGTGCATCAAAAACAACTATTTTTTTTATTTGTGGAATATCGTTAATGATGGCACGAATTTTCTTTAACTGACTGCCTGAAACTAATACATATTTTGCTTCGGAATGTAGTAGCCTGAAAATTAAATCGTTGCTTTCTTCCAATTTTATTGATAATGGAACATTTACGGCACCTGTATGCAAAATGCCCAATTCTCCAATAATCCATGCATTTCTTCCTTCCGATAAAAGAGCAATTTTATCGCCTGCCATTACACCTAAATTGAGTAATCCTGCTGCTAGATAATGGACTTGTTGTTGAGTCTCAGAATATGAAATTGAAGTAAATTTATTTCCGGTTTTTTCCCACAGAAAAGGGTTATTAGCATATTTTTCAACGCTTTGGTTCAATAAATCAATAATGGTTGGTTTCATTTATTTGACTTTTTAATTTATAATAATCAACAAAAAACTGAAAGACTAGTTTTTGTAAAAACGGCTGTAAAGATAATTCATTTTTATCAAAAATTGTTTATGGACTTAATAGTACTAAATATCAATACTTTAAATTGCTTTCAATACCTGTCTTAGATTTTGAAATACTAAAGTTCTAATCATACCTTCAAAAAAAAGGAAAGCCTAAACTCTCCTTTTTTTTGATAAATATATAATTTTTATTTCATGATAATCATTTGATGACGAACAGATTCTTCGTGTATTGCCACTAAAACCGTTTTCATAAATTCAGCATCCATTTCCATTTTTTCGGCTTGCGAAATTCGGTGTTGAAGTATTTCGTCATATCGTTGAGCTTGTAAAATTGGCATATTGTGTTCTTTTTTATATTGCCCAATTTCATTTGAAACACGCATTCTTCGTGCCAATAATTCAAGCAAACTGTCATCCAATTCGTCAATTTGACGACGCAATGCAGCCAAACTTTCGGTGCTTTGTGTTATGTCGCGAATTACAATGGTGTTAAGAATAAATTCCAATACTGCAGGTGTAATTTGTTGAGCAGCATCACTCCAAGCTTTTTCGGGATGGCAATGCGATTCAATTATTAAACCATCGAAATTCAAATCCATAGCTTGTTGGCAAAGTGGCGCTATCAATTCACGTTTTCCACCTATATGACTTGGGTCGCAAATAATAGGTAAGTTTGGCAATTGACGGTGCAATTCGATAGGAATGTGCCATTGCGGCAAATTGCGGTAAATCTTTTTGTCGGCAGTACTAAAACCACGGTGTATTGCTCCAATTTTTCTGATACCAGCATTGTAAATTCGCTCAATAGCACCAATCCACAAATCCAAATCAGGATTTACAGGATTTTTGATAAGTACAGGAATATCAATTCCTTCTAAAGCATCGGCAATCTCTTGAACAGCAAATGGATTTGCTGAAGTGCGAGCACCAATCCACAAAATGTCAACATCGTTAGTCAAACAATCGCGCACGTGTTTTGCTGTTGCCACTTCTACAGCTGTGTACATTCCCAATTCAGTTTTTACACGCTTAAGCCACGGTAAAGCGTCGGCACCAACACCCTCAAAACCACCTGGTTTTGTGCGCGGTTTCCATATTCCTGCTCGGAATATCTTTATTCCACGTGATGAAAGTTCACGTGCAGTTTGCATAACTTGCTCTTCCGTTTCGGCACTACACGGACCAGCTATAATGAGAGGACGTTTTGCGTCAATTCCTGGTAATAATATTGATTCGAGTTCCATAAAAATATATTGTTTGAAAAGTTTGATGTTTGAAAGGTTTGACGTTTCGTTTATATTATAAATAATTTAAACTTCGTCTGAAACCTCCATTTGGAGGTTTGTGACTATTTCCTAATTTTTTATTCTTTCCAATGCCTCTTCAAGCACTGGTTCTGGGCAGCAAAGTGATATACGAATATAGCGATTTCCTTTATCTCCAAAAATAAATCCTGGTGTGATAAATACGTTTTTACCATAAAGGATTTCATCTGCCAATACACCCGAATCGGCATATTTTGATGGTATTTTGGCCCAAACGAACATGCCAACTTGCTTTGTATCATATTTGCAGTCAAGTACATCCATTATGTTACATGCCAGCACACGACGTCGGGCGTAAACCTTATTCATTTCATTGTGCCATTCTTCCGAGTTTTGCAATGCTACAGCTGCTGCTACCATCATGGGGCGGAACATTCCTGAATCAACATTCGATTTTACCTTCAAAATCCATTGAATAAATTCTGCATTTGATGCCAGCATAGCCATACGCCAACCGGCCATATTGTGCGATTTACTCATCGAATTCATTTCAATACAAATATCTTTGGCACCTTCAACCGACAAAATACTTAATTTTTCATCGTTAAGAATAAAACTATATGGATTATCATTGCAAATAACAATACTATGTTTTTTTCCAAAAGCAACCAATTTTTCATATAGTTCCATGCTTGCATTGGCGCCAGTAGGCATGTTAGGATAGTTTACCCACATAAGTTTAACGCTACTCAAATCCATTTGTTCAAGTGCTGCAAAGTCAGGTTCCCAATTGTTTTTCTCGTCCAAATCGTAAGATACAATTTTTGCATCACAAATTTTACTTGCCGATGTGTATGTTGGATAGCCTGGATTAGGCACCAATACGCTATCACCTGGATTTACAAATGCAAGTGTTATGTGCAAAATTCCTTCTTTTGAACCAATTAGCGGTTGAATCTCAGTATTGGGATTTAATTCTACATCATACCATTTTTTGTACCAATTGGCAAATCCATTCCGCAATTCTGGAATACCCACATAGCTTTGATAGCCATGTACATTTGGCTTTTGAGCTTCGGTATTCAAAGCATTAATTGTAGCTTCGGATGGTGGTAAATCGGGATTTCCGATTCCTAAATTGATGACATTTTTTCCTGCAGCATTCATTTCGGCTACTTCGCGCAATTTTGCCGAAAAGTAGTATTCCGAAACTGAGTTTAATCTTTCTGCTGGTTTAACACCTAACCCTTTGACGGATTCTGAGTGTGCATCATCTTGTTTTTTTTGATTGTCCATATTTGTTATTGTCAATTATTCTTTACTAATTTTGCGACCATTTAAATTACTATAAATCATTCTTTTGGTGTTATTCCTTCTGGATATTCACCCAAATTTTTTAATTCGTTGATTAAAGGTCTTATTGCTGATAATGATTGTTTATATCGTTCAATATCGTCAAATTTAAAATCTACATAAAACTGATATTCCCATTCTCTTCCAATTATGGGCAATGATTGAATTTTTGTTAAATTGATTCCGTAAAACGAAAAAACTGATAATACTTTCGATAAACTTCCTTCGGCGTGAGGCAAAGTAAATACAATAGAGGCCTTATTAATTGGTTCATTTTTCTGAATATCAGCCACAACCCACGAATTGCCAAAAACGAGAAATCGTGTGAAGTTGCGTTTATTTGTTTCAATGCCTCTTGCCAAAATATTTAATCCATAAATCTCAGCAGCGCGTTCACTACAAATAGCTGCATTGCCAATTAAATTATACTTCTGAATATCTCGAGCTGCAAGAGCTGTATCTTCATGTTCCACTACTTTTATGCCTGTCAAAGTAGATAAAAAATCACCACACTGCATTAATGCAATTGGATGCGATTGCACTTCCTTGATATCATGTATGGTTTGACCAGGCAATGCGGCAATGCAATGAGAAACACGTAATTTGAACTCGCCTGCTATAGGCAACTTATGTTCTTTAAGCAATTCATAATTAGGCAATAAACTTCCAGCAATTGTGTTTTCAATAGCCATTATCCCAACCACATTAGCGTCTTTTTTTATTGCTGAAAAAATATCTTTAAAACCAATACATGGAATGATTTCAACCTCTTCGTCGGCGAAAAATTTTTCTGCAGCAATGCCATGATATGCTCCTAAACCTCCTTGAATAGCTACTCGTTTCATATTTTTATTTGTTTCGTTTTTTGCGTTTTGCGTTTTGCGTTTCGTGTTTCGTGTTTCGTGTTTTGCGTTTCGTGTTCCAAGTTAACTTTAGACCTTTTCTTACTAACTCTCAAATTTGGAGAGGGTAAGAGCAGTATGTCTTTTCAAAAGTTTTTTGTAAAAAAAAATCCTACTCAATTGTTGAGCAGGATTTTCATGTATTATCTATAAATATAGTTTGTTTTTTACATAAGGCTATCCTGCTCTCACCTACTAAAGTAAAAGTAAAAAAAGAAATATGTAAAAAATCGATTTGCCATCTTATTTGTCATTTTTGTTTTGACGGTGCAAAAGTAGTACTTTTTCATTAAATACAACCAATTTGAAATGAAAAAGTTCAAATTATTTTCATATTAACACAAATACACCAATTAAATATGTACTTAAATAAAAAAAGAAGCAACTTAATCATAAGTTGCTTCTCTAAATTATATTATCCTAAAAAGCTTTTTAATAATTTGCTTTTGGCATTTGGTCTCAATTTACGAATTGCTTTTTCTTTAATTTGACGAACACGTTCGCGTGTTAAGCCAAATTCATCGCCTATTTCTTCGAGAGTCATTTCAGGAATACCAAGGCCAAAGAATTTTTTTACAATATCACGCTCTCTATCGGACAATGTGAAAATTAAAACACGTTCAATTTCTTTCGAAAGCGATTCATTTATTAAAGCACGGTCAGCGTTTGGAGAATCATCGTTAATCATTACATCCAATAAGCTATTGTCCTCACCCTCAACAAAAGGCGCATCTACCGAAATATGTCTACCAGACACTTTCATTGTATCAGCAATTTTTTCAACAGGTATATCCAATACTTCAGCTAGTTCTTCTGGCGAAGGACGACGTTCGTTTTCTTGCTCAAATTTTGAAAAAGCTTTGTTGATTTTATTTAACGAACCAACTTGGTTTAATGGAAGGCGAACAATACGAGATTGCTCAGCCAAAGCTTGTAAAATAGATTGACGTATCCACCATACAGCGTAAGAAATAAATTTAAATCCACGTGTTTCGTCAAATTTTTCGGCTGCTTTTATCAATCCTAAGTTGCCTTCATTAATCAAATCGGGCAAGCTGAGTCCTTGATTCTGGTATTGTTTTGCCACCGAAACAACGAAACGTAAGTTGGCGCGTGTAAGTTTTTCTAACGCTAAACGATCTCCAGCACGTATACGTTGAGCCAGTTCGACTTCTTCTTCTACGGTGATAAGATCTTCACGTCCAATCTCTTGCAAATATTTGTCAAGAGATGCACTTTCACGATTCGTGATTGATTTGGTAATTTTTAATTGTCTCATTTAATGAATCAAAATTAGCTTGCAAAAGTACTTATTTTTTTCGACATGGCAAAATGAAAAATTTAAAAACTCTCACATTGATTATTTCTATCCTAACAATTTAGTATATAGTTAGTTCACTAAAAAGTAATTGTTTGTGCAAAAAAAATAGCCAAATAGTATTTCATTTATTTCAAAGTATCTATTGGCTTTTTTGTAATTTAGTAAACGTTCAAAATCACAAATTGTTTTGAATGATGATAAAACAAATTTTATTTGATAAAATTTGTTTGTCATTTTTTCTTTTACGTGGTTTGATACTAACCTTATATATTTAATAAAATTCAACCCTCAACTGGAATTGTTTCAATCATTTAATTGTAAACTGTTGTAATACATACAAATAGAGAGAAGAATATAAATACTCTTCTCTCTACAATAGTATTTCGATGTAGTTAGCAATTTTAAATTGCTCGATCAAAAAAACATTTTTCAGTGTCCAATTCTGTCATTTTTTTTCAATCGACAGAGGTGGGACAGATTATAATTTGATTTTTCACTTAATCTTTTGAATCATTTTCAGTGATTTTTTGGTACTTCAGTGGTACATATTCTAATGTTACAATTGATGGGTCCAAATCAAGAATTTGAGTATCGGAAGTGGCGAATTTTTTTATTGTATAATAAAGTGACAAGATAGTTTTCTTAAATGGTGGTAAATCCATATTGTGCACTATTCGCTCTACTACCACAAATCTGAAATCGCCTTCAGTTTTGCTTTCACGCAACGAAGGATAACGACTCATCAAATCAACTTTTCCGCTATCTTGCAGCTCTTTGCAAATCAGGTGAACAAATGAGTCCATGTGAACTCCTTGTTTGAATCCAGAATAAATATCTATTCTAAATATTTTTTGAGGAATGTATGTTTTTACATGATACCTAAATTGATATGGTTCATCACTTCTGTGAAGATATACAAACCAGTAAGTGTCAGCGCGTTTTGGTTGTTTTTTTACCAATGAATATATAACTTTACTATCCATTTCATTCGGATATTTAGCGCGAGTTACATATACCAAATTTGTTGCAAATTTTGGAATTGTTTCGTCAGCACTTATTCTATCTAAAGTATCAATTGTTGGCTTTATTGGTTCGTATGTGGCACAGCGGTTTTTTATACGTCGTCCATTGTACCATATTAACATTATTGTAAATAAACATCCTGCTATCAATATAGTAGCAAAACCACCGTGAGCAAACTTAAACATATTGGCAACAAAAAAGAAACCTTCAATGGTTAAGAAGAACGTTGTAAGAGGTATGCTAAACCACAAAGGTTGTTTCATGTGTTGTAGATACATAAAAAGCAATAATGTGGTCATCATCATTGTTATAGTTATTGATAAACCATAAGCGGCTTCCATATTTGATGATGTTTGAAAAGCAAGAACCATTAAAATACACAGAACTAGTAATGCATGATTTATACCAGGAATGTACATTTGTCCTTTTATTTCGGTTGGATATTTTATTTGAATATTTGGCCACAAATCCAACGAAATTGCCTCGCTAATAATTGTAAATGAACCACTAATTAATGCTTGACTGGCAATGATTGCTGCCAATGTTGCCATAGCTACTCCAATAAACGAGAACCACTCAGGCATGATTGTGAAAAATGGGTTTACATCTTTCACAATTAGTTGAGGGTGAGTAATTATCCATGCGCCTTGCCCCAAATAATTTAAAATTAAAGTCACTTTTACATATATCCACGAAATTCGAATATTATGTAATCCGCAGTGTCCCAAGTCGGAATACAGTGCCTCAGCACCAGTTGTACAAAGAAAAACCGCTCCTAAAATTACAAATGCGTTTGGAACGGTTTTCAATACCAATATGGCATACATTGGGTTGAATGCTTTAATAATTATTGGATAGTGAGTCAATGCAAATAGACCAAGTATTCCTATCATGGTGAACCACAAGAACATAATGCCACCAAATGATTTTCCTAAACGTGCTGTACCTAGTGGTTGGATAAGAAATAGAAATAGAATAATGGCTATTGTAACCGGAATAATTGGAATTGAAGGAATTAGTGCGTTCAATCCTTCTACGGCCGATACCACCGTAATGGCTGGTGTGATAATTCCGTCGGCTAGTAATGTGGCAGCTCCAATGGCGGCAATCACATAAGTCCAACGATATTTTTTACGAATCAAAGCAAATAATGATAAAATACCACCTTCACCGCGGTTATCCGCTCGGAGTGTTACAATTACATATTTTACTGTTGTTTGGAGCGTTAACGTCCAGATTATACATGAAATAGCTCCAAGTACATAATCAGGATTTGACTGCTGACCTGAAGGTAATCCATTGAGAATTGCCTTCATTACATACAATGGAGATGTTCCTATATCTCCATATACAATTCCAATTGCCATAAACAAGCCCATTATACCAAAGGGCACTTTTTGATGTTGTCTCATTATTTTATCCTTTAAAAAAAACTGCGCAAAAGTACTAAATAAAAATAATTTATGACTTGTTTTTTCAAATAAATCTTTCTAATTGACTTATTTACGGTATTAATCCAAGTATTTTTGTTGTGAAATCTGCCATAAACAATAGAATGTTGATTAAATTACCATCTTGTTTCAAATTTTTGAGCGAAAATCGAATTCTATATTTTGGATGGTACAGATTGTTGTAAACACTAAGACTTTTGCTGTTTACATTGTCATCTGCTTTCACTTCTATTGGGATAATTTCATTCTGATATTGAACAATAAAATCAACTTCAGCTTGATTGCCCGATGTCCAATAGTACGGTGTTTCATCGAATTGTCTTACAAGGCCTTGCAATATAAAATTCTCAGTCAATGCACCGTTGATCAGCCGAAAATAAACTTTTTAAAAATATTCTTTCATTTTATTTTGTCAGTTCAAAAAAAGTTCGTTTCTTTGTGGCCTAGTAGAGTATGCCACTAAACAATTAAGATATGATACACATTAAAAATCTTTCGTTTCATTACAAAAAGAACACGCCACTCTTTCAGGATTTCTCGCTGGATGTGGATAATGGGCGCATTGTGGGATTGCTCGGTAAAAACGGAGCGGGTAAATCAACCTTACTGAACCTGATTGCAGGACTGAGCCAACCCAAAGAGGGAAGCATGGAGGTGAATGGTTTTACACCTTTCGACCGCAACCCGAATTTCCTTGCGGATATTTACATGGTTCCTGAGGAATTTTCATTTCCGTCCATCAGCATTTCGTGCTACGTGAAAGCCTTCAGTCCGCTGTATCCGCAGTTCGACCAAAAGAAACTGAACGGAATTTTGACGGAATTTGAGTTACAATTGTCGTCCAATTTGAACAAACTTTCGCACGGACAGCGCAAAAAGTTTTTGATTGCTTTTGCACTTTCTAGCAATTGCAAAATGCTGGTGTTCGACGAGCCGACAAATGGGCTGGATATTCCCTCAAAAAGTATGTTCCGTAAAATTCTGGTGAGCTCCGTTACTGATGAACAATTGGTAATTATTTCCACCCATCAGGTAAAAGATATTGATACCATTATCGACAAGGTACTTGTAATTGATAATGGTACAATGATTTATCAGGAAAATATAGATGCAATTTCACAGAAACTTTATTTTGATACCGTTACCACGCTTGCTGGAGTGGACAATGTGTTTTATCATGAACAATGTCCGATGGGTTACAAAATAATTATTCCTGCCACCAACGGTAATGAGTCGAATATTGATTTAGAACTTTTATTTAACGCTATTATCAACAAATCTTTTTAAACGATATAATGTATGAACTCAAATAAGTTTTTTAGTTTCAGCAGATTTTACCTGCTATTGCGCAACGATATTTTGCTCAATCGTCAAAAGTATTTGCTGACTATTGCAGGTGCTTTTATATTTGGTTTTGTTTTTTTGTATATGCAAATGCCTAAAGTTGAGCGTTTAGACAATCAAATTCCAGCTTTTAATGGTTCAAGATATGTTAGTGTATTTGCATTGTTTCTTATAGGATTAGGATGGTTTATAGCTACATCATTTTCGGAGCTTGGTGATAAGGTGAAAACCAGTAATTATCTGCTAATGCCCGCTTCTACTTTCGAAAAATTTCTGAGCCAATTTGTCATTCG
The DNA here is from genome assembly GCA_903911085.1 of uncultured Bacteroidales bacterium. GTDB lineage: Bacteria > Bacteroidota > Bacteroidia > Bacteroidales > Paludibacteraceae > Paludibacter. The sequence continues at coordinate 14,047 of CAIWCC010000128.1, forward strand.
GGTAGTCATAGGCACATCATTGCTTCTGGTTATTTTTTGGGCAGATGCACATTTGGCGCGCACTGTCGCCTTGAGCCAAATAGAAGGTCCAAATCATGAACCTGCAAGTGCCAATGTTTCAAAATATATTGCAGAATTTCATTATTCGATGTTCTTAGTAAAACACACTAATAACAATGAGCCAACTTACTGGAGATTAGCAGAAGGCATGGCATTAATATCTTTCATTTTCTCAATTGGAATGTATTTGTTTTCGAAAAAATTATTTCACAAAAAAAATGGGTTTGGTAAATCGAGAATTATATCCATTGTTATTATTTTTTCTATATTATTTTTAATGCCGGATTCAAATTGGTTTTCCGAATTCAATAGTTTTATTTCCAATAATATTGAGCGTCAATTGCAGAATGGATATACAAATATTGATATATGGAGATTTTCAATCGCTTATTTTGCGCCACTATTTTTAATACCTTTTGGTTATTTCAAACTTAAAGAAAAGCAGTTATGAGTATAGATTTTAAATCGACAAAAGGAATTTTTCAGCAGATAGCCGAAAACCTTTGTCACCAGATATTGGAAGGTACTTTGCCACCTGGCGAGCGTGTACCGTCCGTGCGCGACCTTGCAGTGGAATTTGAAGTGAACCGAAATACGCTTTTGAGGACGTACTCAATTCTCGAAAATGCTGGAATAATAGTCAACAAGCGTGGCATTGGATTTTTTGTGGCCGATAATGCCGTTGAGCTGATTCGTGCAACCGAAAAAACTGAGTTTTATAACAATGAACTGCCTTCGTTTATTCAAAAAGTAAAACTTTTGAAACTAACAACTGATGACTTAAATGACTTACTAACAGTAATTAAAGAAAACGAAAATAAATGAAAACGAGCAATATAATAAAAATAGCTTTCGCCACTTTTGTAGTGGGCGGAATTCTGACACTTTTTGTGGATGGCAAACAAAACAGAAGGACAAATGAAAATGATTTTCTTAAAAATAAACGAATTGTTTACTCAGAAAAGGATGCCAACTTTAGTTATAAAGAATTTCCACTTCAGGCTTTTTCGGTGGTGGTAGCCGAAAATGGTTCGGATTTACATGTAGATCAGTCGGATAGCCAAACAATTAAAGTGCAATATGATGTAAAAAAATCCACACCAGCCAAATTGTATGAAATCAAAAATGATACTTTGCATATTTACAAGGGCTTAAGATTGTTTGTGAAATGCAAAAACCTCAATGTTATAATTGGCAATAAACCATTTTGGGTAGGTGTAAATAATTTTACGCCCGATTCATTGTCAATTAAAATGAGTGGTGGATCTTTGTTTTTTAACTCTTATGGTTATGACAAAACAAAAGCGAGTAAAAAGTTGATCAATATTGGTGTTGTTGCCAATGATAGTGCTTATGTGCAAATAAATAATATTCAATTGAAGAATATAACAGTAAAATTGAATAATGCCGAGATGAATATGTATTGTAGTGCAAAAAGCTCAAATGTAAAACTTGAAAATCATGCCAAGTATTTCAGTTTTGATAACTTTGAAAAATTTACAATAGAAAATGATACTACATGTAAGCTAAATATAAGTACTCGATTGTAAATGAGTATAATAAATGAATAATAACCACTTAGGATTAAAATTCCTAAGAGGTTTTTCTAAGACTTCAGTTATTAGAATAAAAACCAAATTTATTACTTTACAAATTATATTTACTTTTATTTTTACAAAAGTAATATATTAAACATACTGACGTTTATTTACAATATAAAATTTAAAAAAATCACCCTTGACAAAATTTTACGTTTACATTGGCTGTTTGTTGATAATTTTGCTTGCATTTTCCTGTAAGTCGAAGGAAGTAAAACTACCTACAACTATAACTGTAGAAACTGCTGATTTTGAAGATGCTATCGAAATTGAAGGTCTAGTGCAGCCTGTGCAGGTTAGTTCTATTCAAACTCCTGGTTCTGTGGATGGCGTGGTGCTTTATATTGTTGAAGATGGCACTAATGTGAAAGCCGGCGATACGGTATGTGTTCTCGAAGACAAAGGATTGAAAGAGCGTTATAACAAAATGAAGTTGGATATTGAAAGTTCAATGGCTGCACTCAATAAAACGAAAGCCGAACTTGAAATGAAATACTCATTGCTAGAAGCGCAGGTTGAAAGTAATGCTGCCGAAACCGAGATAGCCAATCTCGATTCAGCAGATTTGAAATTTACAACTCTGGTTCAGAGCAGAATAAAAAAGCTGGAACTTGAAAAAGTTTCTATCGAAAAGTTCAAACTTCAAAAAAGATTAAAATCTCTTTCCATTATTAATCAGTCGATAATTCGTGGTTTGGAAATCCGTAACAGAAGTCTCACAGCGAGACTTGAAAGTGCCAAGCGAGAATTAGACGGTTTGAAACTTACTGCACCAAAAGATGGTTTGGCAACGCGCGCAAGACATTGGATGACAGGAAGAAAAGTGTTACCCACCGACCCCGTTTGGGATGGAATGCCATTGGTTATTATTCCCGAAATGGATAAAATGAAGGTGATGATTTCAGCCACTGAGGGTGAATATAAACGCATAAGTGTAAATGATTCAGTTCAGTATTCTTTCGATGCAATGCCCAATAATAAGGCATGGGGAAAGATACGGAAAAAAGCATCTGTTGGTCAGCCCATAAAAGAAAACTCCAAAGTAAAATTCTTCGAAATAGAAGCTTCGATGGATAAATCACTCCTAATACCAGGTCCCGATTTAACTGCTCATTGTAAGATAATATTAAAACAAATCCCCGATACCATAGTCATTCCCCAAGTTTGCATTTTCGAAGAAGATTCGATGAAATTTGTATATGTTCAAAAGGCTAAAACCTTCGAAAAACGTCAAATAACAGTTGGAACAACATCTGCAAAAGAAGCTGTGGTAACTGCAGGATTGAAACGGAATGAGAAAATAGCTTTAGTTCAACCCGAAAGTATACTAATTAATGGAAAAAGAATGTTGGCTAAGCCAAAGGTTATCAAGAAATTAAATAAAAGTTTACACAACAAGTAACATATTCAGATATACATGAGAAAATTTAATGTCACCAGTGTTTTAAATCTTTGTTTGTTCATGCTTGTCAGCATTTTGCTGATAGCTTGTAAAAAAGAAAAAGTGCAAGAAGTGCCTCTTGGTAAGGTAACACAGGGCACATTTTACATCGATATTTATGAAGAAGGTGAAATTGAAGCCATTCGGTCAACCAATGCTTCATCTCCTTCTATATCGTGGAGATTTGGCAATATGAAAATCACTCAGATAGTAAAGGACGGCAAAGAAGTTCAGGCTGGTGATACGCTCATAGTTTTTGATCCATCGGAAGTAAAGAAGGGGGTTACAGAAGCGGAATCGCGGTTACAAATGACAGAAGCAGAATTGGTGAAAATGGAAGCGCAGCAATCATCTGATTTAGAAGATTTAAAGGCTGACTATGAAGTGGCGCGAATATCGCAGGAAATATCGAAAATTAAGTTGGAATCATCGGGATATGAAGCCAATGTAAAGAAAAAAGAAATTCAGTTGAATCTTGAAAAAGCCAATATTGCACTCGACAGAGCTAAAGAGCAAATAGATAATCGTATCAAAATTCAGCGGGAGGAGGTAAAACAAAAACGACTTTCGATGGATCAGGATAAAGCTCAACTTGCTGAAGCCAATGAAACTCTTAAAAAGCTTTATGTTGTATCACCGGCATCGGGAATTGCCATTATTGGTAAAAACTGGAGCACTGGAAATAAATATCAGGTTGGCGAGCAATGTTGGCCAGGTATGCCACTTATTCAGTTGCCCGATTTATCAGCATTGAAGGCAACAGTAAAAGTAAATGAAGTGGATATTTCAAAAATTTTCAAAGGATTGAAAGTGGAAATTAAACCAGATGCATTTTCCAACAGTAAATTTACTGGATCAGTTGCCTCGGTAGCAAATTTGGCTGTAAATAAAGATAACAAGTCGAAAGTGAAAGTGTTTCCTGTAGAAATAAACATCAACGAAACGAACGATAAGCTTTTGCCTGGGTTGACGGTTAGTTGTCGTATAATTGTTGGGACAATTAAAAATGCATTGTATGTACCACTGGATGCGGTACATAGCGAGGGTGATATTAGTTATGTTTACAAAAAAACCGCTAAAGGTTTTGAGAAAACAATAGTTCAAACGGGTGTTAGCAATGCCGATTTTATAGTGATAACTAAAGGATTGAGCGTGGCAGATAAATTGGCATTAGCAGATCCGTTCAAAAAAGAAGATAAGAAAAAAGACAAAACGTCTAAAACAAAATTGCCATGAGAAAGCGATATAATGCCAAACTGATAATAATCACCACCATTGGTTTTATGCTTTTGTCGTGTGGCGGAAAGAGTGAGAATGGACAGGAAAGTATAGACAAATCAGGAAAACGAATTGTTGAAACTGGTGAGCTAGCCGCAATAGAATCGAGGGCTTTTATAATGCCTCGCTTTGGCCGGATGTGGTTTACACTCAAAGTTATAGGGCTTTTAAAACACGGTTCTATTGTAAAAGCTGGCGATTCCATTATTCAACTTGATCCAGCCGATGTTAAGAAAATGATTATAGATAAGAAAGCTCAGCTTGAGACACAACAGGCTGTTATTGAAAAGCTTAAAGTTGATCAGAATAACAAAGAGCAGGAGCTTAGTTCACAATTGAAAAGTGAAATAGCTACATTCAGCCTTCGAAAATTAGAAGTTGAGGCAGCCCGATTTGAGTCCGAACGGATTCGAAAAATTAAGCAATTGGAATTTAATCAGGCCAAAATTTACTTTACCAAGGTACAAAGGCAAATGAAAACGAATAAAATTATCATGGCAAATGATATGAAAATTCAATTACTTCGTGCAAATCAATTGAGAATAGATTTACAAGATGCCAAGGCTATTCTTCCAAAACTTACTATTAAAACTCCCATTTCAGGAATTTTTCAGATAGGTTGGAATAGACGAACATGGGATTTAATAAAAATTGGAGATGAAATATATCCAGGAGCCAATATGGGAAATGTGCCTGATTTGACATGGATGAAAGTAAATTCTACTATTGGAGAGCGAGATTTTCTAAAAATTGGAAAAGGACAAAAGGTAATTGTGCGATTGGATGCACTTCCCAAAATTAGGTTTGAGGGTGAAGTAACTTATATAAGCAAACTTTGTCATTTGAAAGACGAAAAATCGAAGCAGAAAGTATTTGATGTTGAGGTAAAAATGTTGAAGTCGGATGAGCGATTAAAACCAGGAATGACAGTGAGTTGTGAATATATATTATAGAATAAAGATTAAAGAACAAAGACAAAAGACAAAAGAACAAAGACAAAAGACAAAAGAACAAAGACAAAAGAACAAAGACAAAAGAACAAAGACAAAAGAACAAAGA
>CAIWCC010000129.1 GCA_903911085.1 uncultured Bacteroidales bacterium
ACAAAAACTTTCAGTTTTTCTTTGCGGCTTTGCAACTTAGCGTCTTAGCGTTCAAAAAAAACATTTTTTATAACGAACTATTGTAAAATGTCAACCCACACAAATAGTGGTAGAACCAAAAGTATAATGCTATTTAGTGTTATGTCAAGTTAAATTTGACGTGTTAAATTATTTAGAAATGATTGATTTATTTCTATTGTTGTCCGATAAACTTTTTATTATACATCTGAAAAACCGCTTCCAATAATGCTTTGAGATAATTTCGCCCCGTTGGGGCTTAGATTTTGTTTTTGCATATTTTCTACCATAATTTCGTCCCGATGGGACTTTTTATAAATAGCTTTGAAGAAGCGACATTATGGTAGTCAATAAGTTACAAGTATTAGCAGAGCTACTTAGGAGCGACATTATTTTTTCTTTTGTTTTTACCGGATAACAATATTTTATTTCATTTTCAAATTAACTTTACACTAAACTATCCCCCACCCCAACCAACACCGAAAGCTAAGCGGTTTGCCATCACGCAAAAAAGTTAGCAATTTAAACCAAATACTAGTGTTAGTTCCAATCAACCAAGTAACATCATGCTGATATTTAACGAAATTAATATAGGGAAAGACAGCTAAATTTCATTGAATGACATAAAATTTAATTTCATTACTTATTCTACTTTACTAGTTCAAATTATTTGAATAAAACTTGATTTCATTATCTACTTTCCCGATTACTATCACGGCATACAACTCATTATCACAAAAGGATTTGAACTAATAAATATCCCGATGGATTAATTAGAAATTTAGTGATAGAACATGCTTGTTTTCTGAAAAAATGTTTTTATCTTTGACGAGTTATAATAAAATTCAATATTGACATTTATTTTAGATTAAAAACTAAAATTCAGTATAGGCAGTATCGTAAATTTAATAAAATACGTTTCGGATTAATGACAACACAACAAAAAAAGCAAAGTTACTAAAGAAAATAGCACATTTTATTATAGAAACTACTTAATTCGGAGGTATAAGCAATAGACTAGTATACAAGATGTGAGTTGAACATGCATTGTGAATGCACAAGTGTAAGAAAACATAAAATCGATATATTTATTATCACCAGATATAATCACAATTTAAATACAACTGTTTATGAAAAAGCAATTAACTTTCATCGTTTCGGCAATGCTCACATCATTTGAAAAAGTACAGATTATGAAGAAAATTATCTTTTTAATCGCTATTGCATTTATTTCGTTAACTACAAGAGCACAAAACTTATTAACAAATCCGAGTTTTGAAACGTGGTCGGCTGGAGTTCCTGCTGGTTGGACACTTACTACAACTGCTGGTGGTACAGTTTCACAAAGTACAAAAACGATAAATGGACTTGGAAGTGCTTTTCAAATTGCGTCTCCAACTGGCACTTACACAATTCAACAAAACGTTTTACCACCTGCTGGTGCTACGTATTTCGATACAAATATAACTTATAAACTATCAGTAAATTATCTGGCTACAGCTGGTGATGGCACAGACGCACGAGTTTGGAGTGGTTTTATTACCAGTGCTGCTGGTGTTACACCAATTGTTTACTACTCATACCCAACAAATCATGCCGATTCATTGCTTTATTATATTCCAATTCATGGTCCAGGAGGTAGTTTAATTCCACCAGCTGGTGTTGTTGGTAATGATGCTAATGGTTTTTTATTAGACAATCGCTCTTCAGGAATTTGGCATACTTATACTTGTAACGTGAAATTTCCAGCCAATATTACACAATTTAATTTTGCTGTTAGAACTTATAGCACATCAACAGTTATTTGGGACAATTTATTTTTTGGAGATGCAGCAACAGATATTCAATCACCAACTGTCCCCGAAGTTTTAACTAACAGTACACCCACTGAAAGTTCATTTACTTTAAGCTGGAATCCATCAACCGATAATATTGGCATTGCTGGTTATGATGTATATAAAGATAATGTTTTTTATGCCTCTACTACTTCTACAAGTTTAGATATTACAGGTTTAGCTGCTGACAAATCTTATTTGATGACCGTAAGAGCAAAGGATGCAGCCGGAAATATTTCAAATGAAAGTACTGCATTAGCTGTCAAAACATTACCGATTTATGAAATTACAGTTCAAATTGGATTAAATGGGGTTGTTACCGAAAATGACGTTACACTTAGCAATGGTTCGATAATTAAAGTTGTTAGTGGTGGCAAAAAAACCTTTACGATTACTCCTAATACTGGATACGAAATTAGTACAATAACTTATAGGGGTATAAATGTAAAGTCACAAATCATTAATAATCAATATACCACAAGCATTGTAAGTAGTAACTCCATACTTGATGTAAGTTTTGGATTAATTTTACCTCCTGGATATAAAAATATAAATGTACCTATAGCTGGCAGACTAAGTTTATTACTTACAGCTACAGAAAAAACTACCATTACCAACCTTACTGTAACTGGTAGCATTAATGCATACGATGTGAAAACTATGCGTGATAATATGCCACTACTAGCAGTATTGGACATAAGTGCAGTAAGCATTCAAACCTGCACAGGTGCAATTTTACAGACTTATTCTACTACCTATCCCGCCAATGAAATGCCAGAAAATTCATTTTGTAACTCAAATAATTACCCTACAGTAAGCAAAACTACCCTCAAAACCATCGTCCTACCTGCATCCATAACCAGCATAGGATCTAGAGCTTTTTATGGTTGTAGAGGTATCACAGGTTCTCTCAACCTTCCAAGCACACTAACTAACATAGGCAATTCTGCTTTTTATGGTTGTAGTGGTATCTCAGGTGTAATACCACTCCCTAATACACTGACAACAATAGGTTCAAGTGCTTTTGATGGTTGTACTGGTATTACAGAATTTATTGTCCCCGAAACCAATCAAAATTTATCCTCGCTAAACGGAGTCGTATTTAACAAGTCACAAACGACTTTAACTCTTTATCCTCCTGGTAAGAAAGGAGCATATACCATTCCCAATAATGTTGACATTATTATTACTGATGCTTTTCGTAGTTGCTCGGGCATTACTACTATAACCTTGCCCAACTCACTTCATACAATAGAAAATTTTACTTTTTCTGGATGCGGTGGTATTACCGATTTTATTGTTTCCGAAACTAATCAATACTTCTCCTCACAAAATGGAGTTCTATTCAACAAACCCCAAACCTCATTAATGCTATATCCTCGCGGAAAACGAGGTGCTTATGTTGTACCAAGTTCTGTTGACAGTATTTGCACCGAAGCTTTTGCTGGTTGTTCTGTATCCAACCTTACTCTGCCCAATTCCCTAACTAGAATTGGCAATAGGGCTTTTTCTTATTGCGGCTTCCTTAAAACCACTCTTGTCTTGCCGAACTCCCTCACCTCAATTGGTACTTATGCTTTTTCTGATTGCTCAGGCATTAACTCCCTCATCATCCCCTCTAACCTTAACACAATAGGAGAATATGCTTTTAATAATTGCTTCGGTATCAAATCAATCTATAGCTTAAACCGCACTCCACCAGCTCTTGAATTTGGTTGTTTCGGCGGGTTAGTTTCTGTTACCGATGTATTCGTTCCAACAGATGAAGCAGTTACAGATTACAAAGCTTCAGAGTGGTATAGCTATTTTACCGATAACAAAATTAAAAAAGGTACTCATTTAATTAATGTGCCTACAGCAGGATCTTTATCCACACTTGTAAGCACAGATCTAAGTACTGTAATTAACCTCACTTTATCTGGGAATATTGATGCCCGTGATGTAAAATGTATGCGCGATCAAATGCCAAATTTGCGAACGTTAGATTTAAGTGCTTGTACCATCAACGAATACATCGGAACTGAAGGAACATATAACACAGCTTCTACTACCTATCCAGCTAAAGAAATGCCGCAGTGGTCTTTTTATAGTATTACCAACAAGGGGAAAACATCCCTTAAATCCATTATCTTACCTACAAACCTTAACAGTATAGGAAGTGGTGCTTTTACAAGTTGCTTTGGTTTATCAGGCAGCATAGATTTACCCACAACTCTTACCAGTATTGGAAGTTATGCTTTTGCTTTTTGCCATTTTATTAGTGGTATTGTTACAATTTCAAATACAATCACAAACATTGGGAGTGCAGCCTTTTCAGGTTGCAGTATCACCGAATTTAATGTTGCTGAAACCAATCAATACTTCTCATCAATAAATGGTATTTTATTCAATAAAAATCAATCTACAATAATACAATGTCCAGATATAATACAAGGCAGTTATATTATTCCAAATTCAGTTACCAGTATAGATGAAGGTGCATTTTTTAGTTGTTTGGGGATTACCGAAATTACCATCCCTTCTGGGCTTAACAGTATAGGTAGTGGTGCTTTTCAAAATTGTTCTGGCATCAAATCAATCTTTTGCTTAAACCCCACACCACCCACTCTTGGCACATCAGCTTTCACAGGCGCAACTTCCGTCACCGATGTATTCGTCCCAACTGATGCTGCCGTTACCGCCTACAAAGCGTCAAGTTGGTTTACTTATTTCCCTGGAACTATCATTAAATCAGGTGCTCCAAATGCTGTAGCTGATTTATCAATAAATAGTATTAAAGTATATGCCACAGCAGGTGGAATAAGTATCGAAGGACTTGCTGTTGGCGAAAAGGTTACACTTTATACAACAAATGGTATTCAGCTACGTACACTAAAATCAGATGGTTCACGAATCGTTCTACCAGCACTACCTAATGGCGTTTATTTGGTAAAAACTTCGGGGAAAACTTTTAAAGTGATGATGTAGGTGAGTAATATCAAAGAATAATAGAAAAAAACATAGATACATTTATTAACACCAGATATAATCACAATTTAAATACAACTGTTTATGAAAAAGCAATTAACTTTCATCGTTTCGGCAATGCTAACATCATTTGAAAAAGTACAGATTATGAAGAAAATTATCTTTTTAATCGCTATTGCATTTATTTCGTTAACTACAAGTGCACAAAATCTATTAATAAATCCGAGTTTTGAAACGTGGTCGGCTGGAGTTCCTACTGGTTGGACACTTACTACAACTGCTGGTGGTACTGTATCGCAAAGTACAAAAACGATAAATGGACTTGGAAGTGCTTTTCAAATTGCGTCTCCAACTGGCACTTACACAATTCAACAAAACGTTTTACCTCCTGCTGGTGCTACTTATTTCGACACAAATATAACTTATAAACTATCAGTTAATTATCTAGCTACCGCTGGTGATGGCACAGACGCACGAGTTTGGAGTGGATTTATTACTAGTGCTGCTGGTGTAACACCAATTGTTTACTATGCATACCCAACAAATCATGCCGATTCATTACTTTATTATATTCCAATTCACGGTCCTGGAGGCAATGTTATTCCGCCAACAGGTGTTGTTGGCAATGATGCTAATGGTTATTTATTAGACAATCGCTCTTCTGGAATTTGGCATACTTATACTTGTAACGTGAAATTTCCAGCTAACATTACACAATTTAATTTTGCTGTTAGAACTTATAGCACATCAACTGTAATTTGGGACAATTTATTTTTTGGAGATGCAGCAACTGATATTCAGTCACCAACAGTTCCAACAACATTAAGCAATAGTACGCCTACTGAAAATTCATTTACTTTAAGCTGGAATCCATCAACCGATAATGTTGGCATTGCTGGTTACGACGTATATAAGGATAATGTATTTTATGGTTCTACCACTTCTACAAGTTTAGATATTACAGGTCTAACTCCTGACAAATCATATTCGATGACCGTCAGAGCAAAAGATGAAGCTGGAAATATTTCAAATTCAAGTACTGCATTATCAGTCAAAACTTTAGCAATTTATTATGATATAACGGTTCAAATTGGTTTAAATGGGGTTGTTACCGAAAATAATGTTGCACTTAGCAATGGTTCGATAATTAAAGTAGTTAGTGGAGGTACAAAAACCTTTACGATAACTCCTAATACAGGATACGAAATTAACACTATAACTTATGGTGGTGTTAGTGTAAAGTCCCAAATTATTAATAATCAATTCACAACTACTAATGCAACAAGCAATTCAACTCTTGATGTAGGTTTTGGATTAATTTCTGCCCCAGGATATAAAACCATTAATGTTACTACAGCAGGTACATTAAATTCATTGCTAACTGCCAATGAAAAAACAACAATAACAAATCTTACATTATCAGGAAATATTGATGCTCGTGATTTTAAAACAATGCGAGATAGTATGCCAGCATTAACGACATTGGATGTTAAAGATGTTTCAATCATGTCATATACAGGAGTTAAAGGTACAGCTGGAACAAGTAATATTAATTATCCTGCAAATACAATACCTGCTTTTAGCTTTTGTGATTCAACAACATGGATAGGCAAGGAAATTCTGAGTTCAATTGTTTTACCACTATCTATCAAGTCAATTGGTGAGTCAGCTTTTAATAGTTGTTACGGTTTGAAAGGAGCATTATCCATCCCTAACTCAGTTACTTTAATAGATGATTATGCATTTGCGTATTGCGATGGATTTACTGGATTATTAACTATTCCTAATTCTGTTACTGAAATTGGTATTGATGCATTCTTTTATTGCACAGGCTTTACAGGCACTTTAAACATTCCTTCGTCTGTTACATCAATTGGCATTGAAGCTTTTGGATATTGTACGGGGTTAACAGAATTAATAATTCCAAATTCAATTACTAAAATAAGTGATTACACTTTTTCATACTGCAAAGGATTAACAACTATATCTTTTCCAAATAATCTTAGCGCCATTGGGGAAACTGCATTTTTTAATTGTATCGGTTTACAAAACGTTACAATTCCAAGTTCGGTATCTTCAATTGGTCTCAGAGCATTTAATTGGTGCTTTGGATTAACGCAAATAAACGTCGAAGCTGCAAATCAAAATTTTTCATCTGTTGATGGTGTGTTATTTAATAAAAATAAAACTGCATTGATTCAATGTCCAGGAGGAAAAATTGGAGATTATGTTATTCCAAACTTAGTTGATACAATTAGAACCTATGCTTTCTATGGCTGCAATTATTTAACCAAACTAACAATCCCAACAAGTGTTTCTATAATTGGAAAAAGTGGACTAGGTTATTGTAATTTACTTACGAATATTCAAGTGGCAAATGATAATTCCTCTTTATCGGCAATTGATGGTGTATTGTTTAATAAAAACCAAACGGAATTAATACAATGTCCTGCTGGTAAAACAGGTGAATATATTATCCCAAATAATGTTACCGCTATCAGTGAGAGTGGGTTTATACGGTGTAATAAGCTGACGAGAATTATTATTCCAAACTCAGTTACAGCCATCGAACCCAATACTTTCTATAATTGCACAGCACTGACAAGTGTAAATATTCCAACTACAAATACAAGAATTGGCGAATATGCTTTTTCAGGTTGTAATGCTCTTACCACAATATCTATTCCTGCAACAGTAAGCTCTCTAGGAAATTCTACCTTTAGTGGTTGTAAAGGTTTAGTATCTCTATATGCATATACTCCAATACCTATCGATTTAAACAATTCTACTAATACATTCTATGGTATTAACAAAAACACTTGTGTTCTCTACGTTCCTATGAAATCAAAAGCACTTTATCAAGCGGCTAATCAATGGAAAGATTTCACAAATATTGTAGAAATGAATTTATTGTATGTCTCAACTCCTGGTACTTTAAATTCCTTACTTACTGCAACAGATAAAGCAAACATTTCAAACTTGGCAATTAAAGGTACTCTTGATGCTCGTGATTTTAAAACAATGCGTGATAGTATGCCGGCATTATCTGCATTAGATATAAGTAGTGTAAACATTGAGGCATATACTGGAACAGAAGGACCATTTAGTACTTCAAGCACAATTTATCCAATTAATACAATACCAGATTGGGCGTTTCATAATGCTGATAATACTGGTAAAACAAGTTTAACATCTGTTGTCCTGCCTAATACAATTTCAACCATAGGTTTTTCCTCATTTGATGGTTGTATAAGTTTGACAAATTTAGTTATTCCTAGTTCGGTAACCACATTGAGTGATGGAGCATTTTGGTGGTGCACATCTTTGAATCAAATTAATATTCCTTCATCAGTGACAAACATTGGAGTTGCAGTATTTTCTGCTTGTAGTGGATTAATAACTGTTGATCCCGCAAATCCAAATTATACAAGTATAGATGGCGTACTATTTAATAAATCCAAAACTACTTTGATTCATTGTCCAACATCAATTTCAGGAAGTTATATTATACCTTCAACAGTTACTAATATTGAGCAGGAAGCATTTAATTACTGTACCAAATTAACTTCTGTGTCAATGCCATCAACTGTTACTACAATTAATAATTATGCATTTAATAACTGTACAGGTCTAAATTCACTAAGTTTGCCAACTTCTCTTACTACAATTGGTGCTCAAGCATTTTATAATTGCATTAATTTGAATGGAGATATCATTATTCCAGCATTAGTAAATACAATCGGTAATTCAGCTTTCTCGTTTTGTACAAATATAAATTCAGTCGCAATACCTGCATCAGTAACAAGTATAGGTATTTATGCTTTTTATAATTGTGCAGGTAGTATTAATGTTGATAATTCAAATCCTAATTATTCAAGTCAGGAGGGTATTCTATTCAACAAACTAAAAACAACGTTAATTCAAAGCCCTTCATCAATACGCACGAGTTACATCATTCCATCAACTGTTACAAATATTGGTCCTTCTGCATTTTCAAGATGTTCGATGTTACGAGGTATCACTATACCTTCGTCTGTTACAAAAATTAGTAGCAATGCTTTTTGGGGATGTTCGAGCTTATTGACAATACGTGTTCCAGCATCAGTTATTACTATTGGTAGTTATGCATTTTCGGGTTGCACCGGATTAGGCTCATTTTATTCGGATGCAAATAGTCCTATTAATCTAAGTTTATCAACACAAGTATTTTATAACGTTTCTAATAATGGTTGCAAATTATATGTACCAATTGGTTCAAAATCACTCTATCAAGCTGCTAATCAATGGGGAGATTTTACCAATATAGTTGAATTTACAACAGCCGTTCCAGAAGTAAATATTGAAAATATAAAATTATATCCTAATCCAGTAATTGATAATTTGATAGTAAGTGGCTTCGTTGGAAATGCATCAGTTGCTATATCAGATATTAATGGAAAAACTTTAATAACTAAGCAAATCACAGGTAATGGAAATATTGATATTAACAAACTACCAAAAGGACTTTATTTTATCAACATCATTACGAATGATGGCATATTTGAACGAAAAATAATAAAACAATAAATTAAAGTATCAGAAAACTCGTGTTTTTTCTTTTGGAATACTTTTGGAATTTATATGGGTTTTGCACAACTTGTAGTTATGTAACTTTATAAAAAAATCATTGGTGTCCGATAAAAAGAGAATAAAAATAATGTCGCCCACGATGGGGCTTATTGGCAATTAAAATTCATTGACTACCATAATGTCACTTCTCCGAAGCTATTGATAAAAAGTCCCATCGGGACGAAATTATGGTAGAAAATATTCAGAAATAAAATCTAAGCCCCATCGTGGCGACATTATCTCAATGCATTATTGGAAGCGGTTTTTCATATACAAAATAAAATATTTATCGGACAACAATATAAAAAAATGAGAACAATTAAAATCGTATTTATCATATTACTAGCAACTTATAGTGGGAATAGTATATTGGCTCAATCTGACCATTTAGAACCTACAATTGGGATCTTTGACTGTACTAACTCTTCGCTAGAGTATTACGGTAAAGTGAAAAAGATATTATTTAAAGGATTGAATTATAATCCTACGATTAGATTCTTGGTTTTACCGTCATTTTCACCTGAAAGCGTTCTGGAAATTGCATTTGACAGAACAACAAAAAAATTTTACTAGTTTATCAAGTTTGTGATAAAAACATTTGGTACAATAAGAACCGGGATTCGACAAATGTAACAAGAAAAACAAAAGAAATATCTGGAGAATCAGTTGAATTAGTCAAAAAATTATTTGAGACTGCAATCGAAGGGGTTGAATATCAGAAAGAACCATTATTAGGTTGTGATGGGGAAAGATACCTCTTTTCAGTCAACAAATTTGGACTTAAAACAGGTATGACTTGGTCACCTAACAAAGAAACAAAAATGAGACGGCTTGTAGATATTGGGTTTACATTAGTAAAACTAGCTACAAGTGAGAAGGTATTTGTTCAGTTTGATGACAATTTAAAGTCACAAATAATTCTACTAACGAATGACTTAAAAATAACTCCCAATTAGGCAAAACTTCTATCTTTCGTTAGCACTCAGATTCGTAAGGTGGGAAGCAAGTCTCTTCCTTGCAAATGGAATGCTAAGTTACAAGACCTGTCGCACATAATAGATTAATCTTAATGTTTAAAAGTATTTTAAGAGATGTTTATTTTAAATACCTATTTTTCAATAAAATAGCAAACACAATACTAAAATACTAAATAATACAAATTGACATTTTGCCATCTCTACTTTGCAATTAGAAAAAAAGTGTAATTAATGCCAATGGTATTTTGTCAATCGGACAGAATTGAGTACTTTTGTGGCGAAATTCAAAAAAACTCAATTTTAAATATAAATAAAATGATTAAAGTAGGTATCAATGGTTTTGGTCGTATCGGACGTTTGGTTTTCCGTGCAGCTCAAGAAAGAAACGATGTTCAAATCGTTGCAGTGAATGATCCATTTTTGGACATCGATTATTTAGTGTATATGTTGCAATACGACACTGTACATGGTAAATTCCAAGGAAAAATTGAAAACAAAGGTGGTAAATTACTTATCAACGATGTAGAAGTTGCATTTTTTGCAGAAAAAGATCCAGCAGCAATTGCTTGGGGTGCTGCAGGTGCAGAATACGTAGTTGAATCAACAGGTGTTTTCACTACAATTGAAAAAGCAGGTCTTCACTTGAAAGGCGGTGCAAAAAAAGTTGTTATCTCAGCTCCATCTAACGATGCACCAATGTTTGTATGTGGTGTTAACTTAGAAACTTATACAAAAGACATGGATGTTGTTTCTAACGCATCTTGTACTACTAACTGTTTGGCTCCAATGGCAAAAGTTATCAATGACAACTTCGGAATTCTTGAAGGTTTGATGACAACAGTTCACGCTGCTACCAACACTCAAAAAACAGTTGATGCTCCATCTGCAAAAGACTGGCGCGGTGGTCGTTCAATTTTAGGAAACATTATCCCTTCTTCTACTGGAGCTGCTAAAGCTGTTGGTAAAGTAATTCCTGCATTGAATGGCAAATTAACTGGTATGGCTTTCCGTGTACCAACTGCTGACGTTTCTGTAGTTGACTTAACAGTACGTTTGGAAAAAGCTGCTACTTACGACGAAATTAAAGCAGCTATGAAATTAGCTTCTGAAACTACAATGAAAGGCATTTTAGGATATACTGAAGATTCAGTTGTTTCTTCTGACTTTATCCACGAAACTCGTACTTCAGTATTTGATGCTGGTGCTGGTATTGCTTTGAACGGTAATTTCGTAAAATTAGTTAGCTGGTATGATAATGAGTGGGGTTATTCTTCAAAAGTATTAGACCTTATCGCTCACATGGATTCAGTAAAATAAGCTGACACCCATTATAAAAAAATAAAAGTCCCTTGTAACTAATTGTTGCAAGGGATTTTTTTTTGTGAATTGCTAAAGAAGAATATTCCATATTGCGCAAAAAATTAAGTTATCAATAACCTGACTTCGGGATAAGAATCTATCTGATGTTGCAATTTTTAATTCTTTGGTTACTCATTTACATGAAGCGGGTACTGATTTAACTTATATACAAAATCTGTTAGGGCATAAAAACACTTAAACAACGATACATACACCACATTACTACCAAAGGATTTTACAACAAAAAGTCCATTAGATAAATTAGAAATTAAATTAGTAAAAATAGTGATTATGTAAAAAATAGTGTTTATCTTTTGGTTTGACCCCCTATTATTTGGACAAAATTAACTCCAAGGTTTGAGACAAAAGTCAGTCTCGTTTGTGTATTTTTCTTTTTCTGCCTCCAAGCGAATTTAGCTTCAGCTTCCGTACTTGTCAAGGGCAAGCCAAGTGGCT
>CAIWCC010000130.1 GCA_903911085.1 uncultured Bacteroidales bacterium
AAACTGCTCCAAGCCATCTTTCTCTTTGTAAAGTCTGAGCGATATGTCGTACAAACGGTCTTTGCTCACTTTTTCAACATCAAAGCCTGTTACTTCGCACACTGCTGAATTCTCTTTTATCCATCTTGCCGTCTTGGCTTCCGAGGCTGGATACACAGCTCTGCTAATGATATGGGTAAGGGCTAATTTTATGTCCTCTGAACTCCACCCTTGCTGTTCCAGATAAGAGGCAATTCGCAGCTGCTGAATGGCTTGAAAAGAAAGCCATTCACCTCCAATTTCTCTAATGTCCTTATTCTTAATACTATTAATGTCGATTACTCGAAAATCTTTTCCAGTATACGTATTTTTGAAAGTTTTGATTTCTGGGGAAACATCAATGCGCTTTTCAGCTACCATTCGATTATAAAACAACTCAACATAATCTAGTACCACAGGGTCTTGGCAGTAGGGAACCTCAAAAAGAGAAAAACCAATATTGTTGACTTTCTCCGTAAGTATTCGTTGAATCAAATTCAGCTGGTCGGTGGTCAACTCATCCAAAAAACCGGCACTCAAAAGGGTACGATGACAAACATTACCGTTGTGATTACGGTAACTTTCCAATAAACGATAATACCCTGAGAGCATTTTTGTTTCTGGATTTCTACGTATGGAGCTTCTGAAATACATGACTGCAAAGGAACTGTATTTTAGGCATACAAAAAATACCCCCCTGAGCACTACAAATCAAATCTCAAAACAAACCTTCTATTGATTTACAAATACTTACCAAAATAAAAATCTAGCAAAATAGCGTTTAATCCTAAAAAAACATGCTTTTAGAGCGATATTTAACTAGAATAAACGAATTATTTAACCTAATTGGCTGTTTTGCTGCAAGATGGGTTAATTGGTTCAATCGGTTGGCGTAACTTTCCACTGTTTCGCATGGTTTGAAAGGGGTTTTTACTCCATTTCCGAAAGGATCGGGAAAATAAAACTTTTCGGCATACTCAATGGCGGCAATCCGTGCCAAAGGAAAAATTTCCACACCACGGCGGGAGTATAGTGCTTGTATGGTATAGTCCACAAAATAAGCGGCATAGCTCAAACGGTGGAACCCGTGCCACTGTTTTGGCTCTTTTTTAGAGAATACTTTCACGTAATCAATCTCACGGTCATTCATCATGTTTTGAACGTCCCACGCCCCCCCAGCCGGCTTCATTTGAGCTGTTTTTCCGCCGCTGTTGGCTTCCACCGTTGGCATCCCCTCTGTTCCTGTCAAAGTTCCAGCCTTAACCTCGAAGTTTTTCACAATGCTTTTCAAGTCCAAAACCGCTGCATCGTTGGTGGTGCTTTCAGAACCATTACTATTAAAATCAGCGCCAGCGGAATATATTTTATTTATTAAGTGTTCTTGAACATTTTTCTCTTCCTTGCACTCTGCAATTTCAGCACATAAAGAAAAATCCTTTGTGGTGGCTGTTTTTGGGCTGTTTAGAGGGTTATAATCGGGGTTTGCTTTATCACTCACCAGCAAAAATTCTGCATTGATATGTAGCTCAAAATTTGCTTTTTTGCCGTGTCCTACTTTGCGGGTAATGATACCAGCTTCCATCAACCGAAGGATATTGCGGTACACGGTGCTAAGTTCCTTTGCATTGTGTTTTGATAGTTGGTAACGATTCGTTGAGCATACAAATACGCCATCACCACAGATTTTGTTTGAAAGTAAGCTGAACGTACCTTGACCGCCTTGCTCGGTGTGTATCTTTTCATAATTACGTATATTTTGAAACATTTTTTTGCCTAGCTCTAGTACCAAGTCATTGAATAGCGCACGGTGGGTGGGCTTTAATGTTTGGTAATCTCCATAATCGGGTTCGATTCCAGCTTTCAGGGCTTTTTCTTTTATCTCTTTTCTTATTGGCTCGATAGTATCATTATACGTTGCTGCAAATACATCGTAATTGTCCATCATCGGGCCAATATGTAAGCGGGTGTTTATGTATGGGAGTTGTAGCATTTCAGAATATAAGAAGTAGTGAGTTATTGCTGTTAATCGTTTCGGCTTGAACGTCCGTAGTTGCATTGTTTATGAATGCTTGCGGTAGTTGGGCAAAAATCTTTCGTGCAAATTCGTCCATGTTTGCATGACTTGATAATAATTCGTTTTTTTGATCCTTTGGCATTTTCCAAATTAGTTGTGAGAGTAGATCTAGTATGTCTTTTTCGATTTCCATGTTGTGTTATTTGCGGTTTGTTTTCTTGTGTGATTTGTGATTTATAGCCCTATCAGTGGGTAAATATGAATGACTTCTTATTTGTTGTATATCTGATTCTAGTTGTCTTTTTAGAATAGAATTGAATTTGATAATAACCTGTTTCATATTGCTTTTTTTAATTGATAATTTAAGAAGTCCAGCGGTCTAAGGCATTACGCCTATCTTCGACCACTGGTGTTGTACTTCCCCTCGCAAACAGTCCATTATTTGCGGGGTGTGCTTTGCTTGTGCTATCATGTACAAGTGTGGGCACGTTTTTTTTATTCTATTCTTGTGCAAGCTTCAAACTTTGCAAAAATGGTTTGCTCTATTTCGCCAAGCCTAAAATCATTAATCCAAATTTCTGTATCACCAGAAGAAATAGCCACTGGATGATTTCTTATACTTCCATCACGATTGCTAAATGCAGATAAGGCATCTTCTTTTTCATCGTATTTAAAAATTTGAGTAAGGCCAGCAATCATAAATTTTTTACCGCTTAAAAATTCCTTTTTAGTCATTGTAGGAGTGTTTTAATATTCATTTTCAAACATATCTTCTTCAAATTCGGTG
>CAIWCC010000131.1 GCA_903911085.1 uncultured Bacteroidales bacterium
GAATCTTTTGTTTTCATTATAACTGATTGGTAGTCAGCTGTAAAGATACGAAATTTCAAGGTCTTTTCCAAATAAAATAACAGTTATTTTGCTGTATATCAAATAATTATATCGCTATATAATTTTTGTCATGTACTAAATCAAATCATACTAAAAATCAATTTACGAAGTAAATTTCTTATCCGTTTTTTTATCCGCTCAATCAGCGAAAATCCGCGTTATATTCTTATTAATCTTATTTACAACTCTTTCAATTATAAAACATAGTGGATTTTCTGGTTTCATTGTGAACCAACGGTCAGCATAGATAATTTTTGTGCAAAAGCTATACCACAAAGAAACACAAAAAATCAACACAAAGGTTCACAAAAAAGTACAATAGCACCTCAAAAAAAGAAATAACTAATTTTATCATATCAGCTAAAGTATAAATTTTTTTTTGTAAATTTGCCGATTCAGAATTGATAATCAAAAAATCGAATAATTATGACATTTTCATCTGAAAATGCTTTTTTACTAAGATTTGAGTGAGCAGTTTTCGAGATTAGTAAGTAACGTCTCAACAAAAATAACAATTTCGACAAGGGGGCATGCCCCTTGAAATAAATACTTTTATCATTAGAAGAAGGTTAGGCTCATTTTTAGCAATACATTACTGCTGAAATTGTGGAGGTAGTAAAAAAGGGTCGTAAATTAGAAATTACAAATTCAAAAAATAATATGCCAACACTATCCATGTTTTTTGGAATTATTATAAGAATGTATTATGCACCAAAAGAACATAATCCACCTCACATACACATTTATTATCAAGACTTTACAGCTGTTATAAATATAACAAACTGTGAATTATTGGAAGGTGAATTACCATCAAGACAGAGTAGATTAGTACTCGCGTGGATAGAAATTCACAAAGATGAATTATTAGCAGATTGGAAATTGTGCCAAAATGGAGAAAAACCGTTTGCTATTGACCCTTTAAAATAAACGATTATGTATTTAGCAATAAAGAATGTGCAACCCACACCAAACTACGAACTTATTCTTACTTTCGAAAATGGTGAAACAAGGTTGTTTGACATGAATCCATATTTAGGGACTGGAATTTTTAAGGAATTAAAAGATATTTCATTGTTTTATTCTGTAAAAGTTAGCTTCGATACAATAGAATGGGAGAATGAAGCTGATCTAGACCCTGAAATACTTTATAATGACAGTAGAAGTTTAAACGAATAGAAAATATAACAATTTCCCGACAGGGGGCATGCCCCCTTGCATTAAACATTTTTCAACATATTAATTAAATAGCATTCTGCTATTGTTCGCACGCACGAAACCTGAGAAATTTCAATACGCGAAACAAAGAAGAGTCAATGAGCAAATGCTCGTGCCAACCGGCGCGGGCTTTTGACTTATTCTTCTTTGTGGGCTTCTCAGGGCCTCGTGCGTGGATAAGGATTTTGCCTGCGCTTTTTGCATCCCAAAAGCACTGATTAAACCTTATTTTCGACCAATGGTAGTAAGCGCCAAAGCTGAAACCAATGGATAAACAAAGCCTACTTGCCAAAATTAAACAACTCGATAATCTTACTGATGAAGAACGTTCCGAGTTAGTGGAATTATTAAATACAAAAAAGAAATACGGCCTGATATGGGAAGATAAACCCGAAGATGTGGAAGAGCAACTCCGCACTCAATTACCCATACTACGTGAAGTCGTGGAAAAACGCATTTTAGCCACCAAATCTGATAGCGAAGCCGCTACTCCTAAAACCATAAAAACCAATCTTTTTACTGAGGAAGAAAATCAAATAAATCATAGTTCAGACGATGTTGCCGCACCCAACCACATTCTTATCGAAGGCGACAACCTACACGCTCTTACTGCACTTACTTTTACCCACGAAGGAACGATTGATGTAATGTATTTTGACCCACCGTACAATACCGGAAATAAAGACTTTAAATACAACGATAGTTTTGTAGATAAAGAAGATAGCTACCGACACAGTAAGTGGTTATCTTTTATGCACAAACGGCTTGAAATTGCAAAGCGATTGTTGAGTGACAAAGGAGTGATTTTTATTTCGATTGATGATAATGAACAGGCGCAAATCAAATTACTTTGTGATGATGTATTTGTTGATAAGAATTTTATTGGACTTTTGCCAACAATAATGAACTTAAAAGGCAATCAGGATCAATTTTGTTTTGCAGGTACTCATGAATATACTCTTGTATATTGTAAAGAAAAATCAATGTTTACCCCGAATTCATTTAGTTTTGATTTAGAGGAACTCGAAGAATGGGAAGAAGATGAAATTGGATTATATAAAAAAGGAGCTCCATTAAGAGCAACTGGAGCAGAGTCAAATAGAGAAGATAGACCATTAATGTTTTATCCAATTTTAATTGACAAGAATAATAATGTATCTACTATAACAGAAGAAGAACATAGCTTTATTTATGACAAAACAACTAAAACATTTGATGACAATCACTTGTCTGATTTGATTTCTAATTATCTTGAAATTGATCTTGAAGTTATATTGCCAAAAGTTGATTCAAATCAGCACGGAAGATGGAGATGGGGTTTTAATAAAAATACAATCAAGAGACTTGAATACGATGTAATAGTTTCAAGAACAAAGAACGGTATTTCATTATATAAAAAACAAAGACCAGAGTTGGGAGATCTACCTTCAAAGAAACCTAAATCAATATTTTATAAACCAGAATATAGTAGTGGGAATGGTACCTCACAGTTAAAAGATATATTTGACAATAAAATATTTAATAATCCAAAACCTCTTGAATTAATTAAAGACTTCATTACAATTGGTTCAAATAAGACCTCAATAATTCTTGACTTCTTCGCCGGTTCCGGCACAACCCTTCATGCAACTATGCAACTCAATGCAGAAGATGGTGGTAATCGTCAGTGCATTTTGGTAACTAATAACGAAAATAATATTTGTGAAGAAGTTACTTATGAGCGCAATAAACGTGTAATTCAAGGTTATACAAATGCCAAAGGAGTACAAGTGGAGGGATTGACGAATAATAACTTCCGCTACTACCGAAGCGAATATGTCGGTCGTGACCATACACATAAAAACAAAAAAGAATTGGTATTAGCAGCAACTGAGCTGCTTTGTATCAAAGAAGATATTTACACCGAATTAACTGAACTAAACGGTCAGAAACTCAATAACAAGGTGGTTCGTTGCTTTAGCGATAAAGGCAAATACATGTTGGTTATTTACGACGAAGAAGCCATTGAAACCCTCCTCCCGTTAATCAGCACTATCAACTCACACAAAAAGATAAAAATCTACATTTTTGCACCCGGTCAATATCCATTTACCGAAGAGTTTGAAGATGTGTTGGATAAAGTGGAATTATGTGCTTTGCCCGATGCCATTTACAAGGCTTATGCCAATGTATTGCCGAAAAAGAAAGCAAAACCGGCAGTTTATTCCAATGAAGAAAGTACAGAATCTGAAACCAATGAGATTGTAGAACCCAATTTGTTTACTGTATAACAACCACCCACAATGATACTACTCAAAAAATACCAGGAAGAAGCTGTTGACAGTTTACTCACCAACACATATAAATTGCTTAAAAAACCTATGGCTCGCCACACACAGGTGCTCAAAGCTCCTACAGGTTCAGGTAAAACAGTGATGATGGCTGCATTTCTGAATAAGCTATGTGAGGAAATACCTGACCGATTAGACCTTCCAAAGCGTGAAGTGGCATTTGTTTGGATTGCTCCAAACAAACTGCACATACAAAGCTATATATCGTTGAAAAACTATTTCTCTGAACTGCGTTCCATTAAACCAATTCATTTCGAAGATATTACCGACAATGCCCTCAAACCAAACGAAGTACTTTTTGTAAACTGGGAAAGCATAAACAAAGAGAAAAATGTGATGGTACGCGAAACCGAAACAGGCAAATCGCTGTATCGGTATGTAAATGGTGCCCGTATGAACGATGTTGAAATTGTAGTGATTATTGACGAAGAACACATGTTTGCCAATACCAAAACAGCCAAACGAACTGCCGAAGTATTGCAGAATATTTACCCGAAAATTGAAATCCGAGTTTCGGCTACTCCGGTAACTAACACCGATTACAAAACAGTGGTGGAACGTGCCGATGTGGTGGAACAGGAAATGATTAAAGAGGGCATTGTGCTGAATCCTGCCTTAGATACGTACATTCAAAACAACCGCACACTTAATCAGGCATTGATTGATATTGCACTCGAAAAACGGGTTCAATTAGCCGAAGCCTATAAACGCTTAGGGAAAAATATAAATCCGCTTTTGCTCATTCAATTACCAAATGACACAACGGAGGACAACAGTGTTGAGGATAAAAAAATCATTGATGAAGTTACACAATATTTGGAACATACTTGTGGAATTACAACACAAAATGGGAAATTAGCTATTTGGTTATCAGGTAAAAAAGAGAATTTAGATAATCTGGAAGATTACGACAACATGACCGAAGTGTTGATTTTCAAACAAGCCATTGCATTGGGTTGGGATTGTCCGCGAGCAGCTGTATTGCTCATTTTCAGGGAACTTCATAGCCAAACATTCACCATTCAAACCGTTGGTCGTATTCTTCGTATGCCCGAACAAATACATTACCCCGACAGCTTGCTGAATCAGGGTTATGTATATACCAACTTAAGCAAAAACCAAATTGAAGTGGTGCAGGACGATATGACCTATATCACTTCCAATAAGGCAATCCGTAAGGAACAATATGCAGCGGCCAATCTTTCTTCAACTTATTACAATACGCGCTTGGTACGTAATCGGTTGGGTTCTAAATTCAAACGTGCATTATACAATGTCGCTGAAAAGCATTGGGGTTTCACCCGCGATTTGGATAACGACGATTTTTACACTCGTAACCGAAAAGTGCTTGAAACCCGCATGATTGTAGCTGATGTTACAAAAATTGAAGTTATAATCCCTGAAAATATTATGCTTACAGGCGAACTTCAAATTGAGCGGGTAGAACAAACCGCTCGTTTTGCCAAAACAGAAGGTGAACTGAATGTATTGTTCCGTCATTTCTGTAGAGCACATGTCGGCGATTATGCAGTGGTGGATTCCACCCCTATTTTGGAAATGGCATTAAGGCTTTTGTTCGAAGAGTATTTGAATTTCAATGAGTTCGAAACCAATAAAATCATGTTGTACGAAAACAACCAACCGCAATTTGTGGAATTGATTTCGTTGGCACTCGAAGAATTTACCGCTATGCAGGAAGCCAAAGCCAAAACAGCCACCAAAGATAAACAGGTTTATCCGTGGGAAGTGCCTGCCGAGCGCATTTACAACGAACAATACAATGAGCAGGACAAACCTGCACATGCTTTAATTCCTTTCTACGAAAAGGCAAAAGTATCGTTGCCAGAGGTTCGTTTTGCAGAATACTTAGAAGCCAACAAAGCGCATTTGGAGTGGTGGTACAAAAACGGAGAATCTGCCAAAGAACATTTTGCAGTACCATATATCGACTACATAGGCAAAGAAAGTTTGTTTTATGTTGACTTTATTTTATTGACTAAGAGCGGGGTACGTTGCTTATTCGATACAAAGTCAGAAGGTAGCGACCCAGCAAATGCACATTTGAAGCACAATGCATTGGTTGAATACATTGAATCACTGAATGCCAAAGGTATTCCAACAATCGGTGGTATCATTATTCGGAAAGAAACCGGAGGTGTTGAAACCTGGCGATATTGCAAAAATCGCATAGTAAACACAAATGACCTTACCGGTTGGGATTTCTTTAATTTGAATGCACCAGTAAATATCTAATTTAACTTTTTCAAATGTAACAAATATACCTTATTTCTAAAACATAAATGATATGGCTAAAAAAGGATTAGACACCACGTTTCTACACTATGGTATTCGTAAAGAAGATATTACTTTGATAGAAACACTTTGCATCAATCATAACTTAGAATTCGATTGGGTAAAAGAAGATTTATTACGGGAGTTTCACGAGCGTAAAATTCGTAATCAGGAGCTTGATGAAAAGTCTATTGAAAAGGTTATTGAAAAAGCACTGACGAAGATAAAATAAAATTGAAGTAATAGTATGACTTGAAGTCATGCGATTACTGCACATAGTAGGGGCGCGACTTTAAGTCGCACTCCGACTAAGGTCAATGCGAAAAGATAATGATTGGTTAAAGCGTGTGAGGGTTTATCACGCTCAATCCGATTATATTTTTAAAATCGGAACTATTTCGAGTAATAAGTGTGGAATTAGCTGCTAAAGCAGTAGCAGCAATTATAGCATCGGGAAGTTTTATTTTGTATTTTTTTCGTAAATCTATGCAGATATCAGCTACTTCTTTGGATAATTCAATAACGTTTGCATCATCCATAAAATCGGTAAGTAGTTGATATTCTTCAATTGTAGTATTGAAACCTAACACTTCGATTTTGGTAATTACAGAAATATTTGGAACTGCATTTATTACAGTATTCATAAATTGCATACCATTAGCAGTTATCTTATTTCCAAGATAATCAATAATGGCATTGGTGTCAATTAAATAGCGTTGCTGTTCCATTCTTCTCTGCTTTGTTTTACGTAATCTTGTAAGGCATTGGTAGTAGCAGGGCTCAATTTGCCAGCATATTTTTCCGAAAGGCTTAGAGGTTGATTAGCGGATCTCTTTATTACTTTTAGAATATTTAAATCTTCCAAATCGGCTAATAACTTGTATGCCTTGTTATTATTTATTTGAATTACTAATGTTTCCATTTTAATTTGTTTTTTAATATTACGATACAAATATACTATCATTTTGAATAAAACCAATGAAATGAAAACAAAATATTTATCAATAGAAATAAAGTTGGAAATTTCAACTGTCAACTAATAACTATCAACTAATATCATGCTAATAAAACGAATTAAAGTCCGTAATTTCAAAACCTATCTCAATCTCGATTTAGATCTTTCGGTTGACGAAGAAAGACCAATTATTCTGATAGGTGGGGTAAATGGCGGTGGTAAAACTACGCTGTTCGAATCTATTTATGGAGCTTTGTATGGTTTGCAAATTCATACTGCCAAGCAATTTAAAGAATTGTTGAATGCTGGCTCGCTGGGTGCCGAAGACGAAAAAATCACCTTGGAACTGCATTTCACAGGACGCGTACTGAACGAGGAGCAACAATATGTGCTTACGCGGAGCTATATGCTTAATCCTGCGGGCAATCCGGTAGAAAATGTAAAGCTAAATATGAATGGCACTATTTTTCAATACGGCACTGCCACGCCACCAGCACAACGGGCAGAACAAGAAGCACAGGTAAATAAAATTATCAAAGCCAATTTGCCGCAGGAATTAAGTCGCTATTTCCTTTTCGATGCTATGGAAGCCGGTAGTTTGCTGAAAGAAGACCAACTGAACCGTGTAATCAAAGAGAACATCGAAAATGTAATGGGCTTTAATAAATACATGCAGTTGGCTAAATCTTCAGAAAGTTTATATCAATCAATGACTGCGCAACGTTTGGAAGTGGAAATTGAGAAGAAAGAGTATGTTGAATTGGTTGAACAAAAAAAGGCAAAGGAAGCAGAATTAGCAGGTCTGGAATTGCAGCTACAGGACTCGCTACAATATTCTGTCGCCAGCAAAGAGTTGTACGATAACCTGAAAAGCGGTTTGAATCAGGAAACAACCATTAAAAACAAAATTGAACAGACAAAAAATCAAATCGATTCCATTCATAAAAAGGAAGATATTTTCAGAAATGAGTTGGATAGTTTTGTTAAAGACTTCGAAATCAACGTCTGCTTGCCAAAACTGACCGAAGCCATCAAGAATGAAGTAAGTCTTATTCTGAAAACGAAAAACGAGAAATTACAACAAAGCAATTCCAATGTAAATCCGGAACAAATAGAGGCAATAAGTGCTACTATCTTACATTTTCTCACACAAAAGAAATTATTGCTAAAAGAAATTTCATTATCGGATATGGTGGATTATGTGATAGCTTCAACTTCTAATTCTAACACACATGACGAATATGATTTTCTGGATTTCTCAGAAGTAAAAGCATTGGAAGAATTATTGAATTTGAAAACCTCAAATTCATTTCCCTCACTCAACCAACAGCAGGTTGATTTGAATTTGGGTTTAAATCAAGTTTCAGGGTTAGAATACCAAATCGAACAAATGAAAGCTCAAATTGCAGGTCGTGATTATACCTTGCTAAAGGCTTATGAAGAAAACGAAGCGAACATTAAGAATTTTGAAATTAAGATAGGCGAGATTAAACTTGAAATAGGTAAAATTGCTAAAAAATTGCACCAATTTGATATTCAAATTAGTCAGGAACCTGACCCCAAATACGACACATTAGGTCGTCTTAAAGGCTTCTTCGAAGATGTAGCGAATCAATTGTTGAAAGTAAAGAAACAACAAATTGAGTTGAAAATGAAACAGGACTTAAATAT
This sequence comes from uncultured Bacteroidales bacterium, assembly GCA_903911085.1. Classification (GTDB taxonomy): domain Bacteria; phylum Bacteroidota; class Bacteroidia; order Bacteroidales; family Paludibacteraceae; genus Paludibacter. The sequence goes on from CAIWCC010000131.1 coordinate 8,524, forward strand.
CAATCTTACAGCTTACCGTGATGTAATTGACAGGGTTGAATTGTCTGAGAACCTGGCTAATCTTACTTTTAAAATCTTTCACAAAGCCGGAAATGAAATCTATTTGAATCAATTAAATACAGCTTCAAAACAGATTGTAGTTCAGGTGTTACTGAAATCTTTGCACGAATTTGGAGATTATGATCCTCCGGTAATGATTGATACAGTAATGGGCGTATTGGATGAAACCAGTCGGGCAACAGTTATGGAGAATTACTTCCCGGAACTTTCGCACCAAACATTATTATTGAGTTCCGATAGTGAAATCAGACCGGGAAGTGACTTTGATAAAATTGAACCTTTTGTATCAAAGGCCTACACGCTACAACGCGACAGGGAAAATCAACATACGGATATTGTAACGGGTTATTTTGGCAAAATATTAAATAATTAGATGATGAGCACAATTAATTTTCAAGCCATTAGAGAAGCCGAAGGGTTAAAAGAAATTCTTTCGGATATTCGCATCAACATTGAGCAACGTATTAACCTGAATAAATACAGTCACCAAAAATCGGTAACGCTTAATGGCAACAAAATAATGAGAATTTGTTTGTTGGCGGGTTTATCGTGCCCCGACGAACGAACCATGGAGGAACTCGAAGCCGTGCAATTATCGAAAACGAGCAATCGGATTTTCGATTCGTTTTTTACAACACATAATTTGAGCACCATCTATTCGGCAATGTTTAAATTGAGATACCGCAAATTACCCATCGATTGGGACAATTTGAATGTGAAAAGTAAACTGTTTAATGCCGAAATGTTTAGAGGCAGGCAATTGCTCTTAAACGATACGGTATTAGACGAATGGTTGCTGAATACTAATTCATTTAGCGGAAGTGGCAAAGCAGGCCGCATCCCTTATTTGAATTTGAATATAGGAACGTATGAAGACAATATTCCGGCACTCTTAAACTTAAACGGTCGGGATATTACAAATACACAAATACTTGTTGCAGGCACCACAGGCTCAGGTAAATCAAATTTATTAGCTGTGCTTCTCAACGAAATCAGAAGTTTATCAATTGAAAGCTCTTATCCGGTAAATTTCTTGCTATTCGATTATAAAGGCGAATTCTCTGACCCTGCAAACAATGCATGGCTCAATTTATTTGAAGTAGATCGTAGTTCAATTCTCGACCCTATTTCAGCACCACTTCCATTTAATCCTTTCAAAGATTTTGTTGGTAAGGCTCAAAACGAAATAAATCTTTATTCTACCGAGCTTGCAACAGCCATTTGCTCCATTGACAACGCACGTATGAGTGCAAATATGAGCAACAGGTTATCTGAAGCTATTATTAATTCATACAAACGGACTCAAAACAAAGCAGTAAGTTTCGATTTAATTCTGAAAGAATACACCACACAACAGCCTGAAAGAGATAGAGATAAAGACGACAGCATTAAATCAGTGTTGAAACAACTTATTCGCACAAACCTATTTGCAAAGGAAGATACTGTTGACCTAATCAAAGAAAGTTTTATTGTCAAAATGGATGGTTTCCCTAAAGATGGTCCAATAGCAAAAGCAATTGTTTACTTTATTGTTTCTAAGCTCAATACCATTTACGAAAAACTACCGAAACAGGCAATGGATGATGACTGTGTTGAGCTCCGTCATTTCAGCATTATCGACGAAGCTCATTATATGCTCGGTTTTGATAACAAACCCTTGCGTGATTTAATTGCCGTAGGTCGAAACAAAGGGCTAAGTATTATTCTGGCCACTCAAAACATGGATAGCTACAAAAGTGAGTATTTCGATTTCTATGCCAATGCACAATATCCGCTCATTATGAAACAGCAGTCTATAAACGATGGTGTCATTAAGGATTTATTTGGTGTTTCGGGCAACGAATTTCAGGAAATAAAACAAGCAATATCCAGCCTCCAAAAAGGCGAATTAATAATCAAAAACCCTACTGCCATTGCATTAGGGATGGGAAAAAGATACAAGAAAATTAAGGTAAGTCATTTGATTTGATATAGGCTATTTTTCAATTATTCCTCACCCGATAAAAAGAAAAGACAGCTGGAAGAAATCTCGCAGAAACTAGGGTTGGGGTTGAAGGTAGAGGTTGTGTAATCTGATTCATACACCTCAGGTTGGTGCGGGTATGAGACTATGTGTTAATACAGAGTTAGTTGCAAACCTCAGTTTACGATGCGTAAAGCGGGAGAATAATATATTATAATAATCATAAAAAAACAGCCAATCACAATACTGTAATTGGCTGTTTTTATATACAATTAACGACTTATTATTTAGTCTTTGGTTTCAACTTATTGTCATCTGTATTAATAGGAAGTGGTTTTTTGTTCGGGTCAATCATTTCCATGAGTTTCATCCCCAATAGCCCATCAATTGCATTACCACCATTTCCGTTTCCACCAATCAGGATATCTGGAATCAATTTTACATTTCCTTTCGACAGTTCTTCGGTTATCTTATAACGGGTGAAATTTTCGTCTCCCATTGCTTTTACAGCCAATTCGTAGGCTTCGGCAGTAGATTTACCTATAGCAAGAATTTTCCCTGCTTCGGCATCACCTGTTAATTTAATTTGTTCTGCTTGAGCAGCTGCTTTCACTTTGATGGCTTCCGATTCGGCCACAGCTCGCATTTTGGTTGCTTCGGCTTCGGCACCTACAGCAAGTTTTATGCTGGTAGCATCACCTTCCGATTTTTTCACCGTTGCATTGGCAATTCGTTCTGCAATTTCCACACCTTGTTGCGCTTTTACAATTTCCTTTTGCATATCGGCAATGGCTGTTTCTTTTTCCATTCCCTGACGTGTTTCCTGCGCTTTTTTCTCAGTTTCGTAAGTCACTTTTTGCTCTTCGGCAATTTTACGATCGGTCAATGTTTTCATCAACGAATCTGGCGGAACAATGTCCCCAATGAGCGTATCAACTGCATTTACATTGTATTCGTCCAATACTTTTTTGATATGTTCTTTGGCCGATTCTTGTCTTTCTTTACGGGTACTTAAAAACGCAATAACGTCGCTATCCTGAGCTGAATTACGGAAATAATTACCAATTGTAGGTTCGAGCACTTGCGAAACAAGGTTCACCATATTACCAAAACGTGCTATCACTTTTGGTGCTTCGGTGGTTGGCACATGAATTATTTGAGCCACATCCAAATTGAATGGAAAACCATCTTTTGAACGTACCGTGATAGTAGACAGGTTTTTATCCAAATTATGAGCTTCACTTCTAGCGGATGCCCAGTTTAATACCAGATTAGTAGTTGGAACTAATTCCACTTTCATAATATAGGTATTGATTGGATATTTTCCTGGACCAAGTGGTTCAATCCATACTCCTTTGTCGCCTTTATTCACAATATTACCATGTTTGAAATCTGAACCTGTCAAATCATGTCCTTCATTGCCAATAAATGAAATCACAACGCCCACAAATCCAATAGAAATTTCGGTCATTGGGATTTCTTCTAATTGTACAGCCCAAGGATTTAAGTTATACGAACCGGCCAAAATTACCTGCGGTTGCAATCCTCTGTTACCACCGTTTTTCAAAAACAAGTCAAAATCCTGAAAGTTATTGTGACCTTCCACTAATTTACCCGCAATTTGTCCCACTTCGATAGGTTGCCCATCCAAGGTGGTAACAATTCCAACTTTACTTTCCTGAATACGAATCATATCGGTAATGGATACCTGAAAAAGCATGGTGTTGATACGATATGACCCCGTTGTAATATAAGCAGTTTGACGACCACGTTGTCCGCCATTCATTAAAAACTTTTCGGCATCCTGAAAATTGTCACATTCAACACTTTGTCCCAAAATGTTACCTGTAGGTATTGCAGCGCCATCTTTCGACATCACCAAACCGATTTTTCCTTCAGGAATAATCATGAATTCCTCCATAGTAACATCGTATTGCCAAAACCACATGCCAAAATAAAGACCTGGTGCCAACGCCTTAGCCTGAAATCCGGCTTCACCTTTGGTTGCAATAATCCGACCATCAGGCAAGGATTTATCTGCTCCAAACAATACGAACTTTTTGGTTACCAGTCCAATTTTATCTTCTGGCACAATAACCATCCCAAATAAAAACCGAAGAATGTACTTATAAAGTACAATACAAATAATTAGCAGCACTACCCACCAATAACTTCCAAGAAATTCAATCACAATCATAACTGTGTTTTTTTAAAATTTATAAATATTATTGTTGATTATATGTGTAAATGCCACTATATGATACAATTGGATAATATGGTATGACCGTTTTAAACATTTTCAAATGTAATACTTATTCTTTGATTTTAATAAAAAAAAACAAAATTATTTCACGTTGTTATTCATTTGTTTTTAACGTGTTGATTATTAGTCATAATAGTGAATGATAAAACACACATTTTTTGTTTTTTATTGACCTTATATGTTTTATATCTAAGTTAAATCATGTTGTTCAAAATGCTTTTCACACAAAAATTTGCAAATTCGAATTAAGTTGTATTTAGATATTGCACATAGTCATAGCAGAATAAAAAAATAGCCTATTACATTCCTGCAATAGGCAATTATATGACTGTCGATTTACATATTAGCACATAGATTTTCTTTTTTATTCACTGATAAAATCATTCATTTCATTGATTTGTGCACTGCTGTGATATTGTATCGCTATACATTTGCATTAAGTTTTCAAAACGTATTAAAAAAAAGAATATTATGTTGAAGAAAAATATTCCCATCGTATTTACATTCTTTTTGAGCAAGCCCCAAAAACAACAACTCACAAAAATTCGAAATCAAAACATATTCCCCAAAGGCGCTTATCTTTATTCCGATCCGATAGATTTACCAGAAATTGATTGCGAGCGGTTATTGAAATAAGAAAATCTACCTTAAAACGAACAAATAGTAGAATTAGAATTGATGTTCTTGTATTTGTCTCCGATTTATAATAAGAAGTTTTTATCCAATTACATAGTTGTAACTAGGCATGATTCCAAAGCTGACAAATCTATTGCATTACCGGTTTATTCAACTCCACAGCAATGATAGTAACCGTTTTATCCAATCTTTCAAAATCAGAAAGTGTGACTTCGCCATTGGCAGCTTGTTTGAATTTAACGGCTTTTTTTCCGGCAACCTGATAGGCTTTTACCGCTTTCTGACCTTTATTAATGGCTGGCAATGTTAGGGTATTTCCTTTAAAGTCGGAAAGCAAATAGATGTAAATTGTTTTATCGCGGTAGGTAAAACCGTATTGTCCATCTTTGGGATTCCATGGACCGCCACGCGTGCCGTAAACTGCCTCGCCCACCTGACCAAGCCATTTGCCCATCGACAACAAAACGGTGGAAATGGCTTGCGGAATTTTCCCATGTCGGTCGGGGCCTACATTAAGCAATAAGTTCATGTTACGGATAACACAGTCGGACAGCATTCTTTTGATATTATCGGTCGATTGCATTTTCGTGGTATCTTCCATGGCACTGTTGTAGCCCCACACGTAACCAAAGGTCATGCACTTTTCGTACAATTCTTCCGACCGCACCGGACCTGAAACACCTGCTCCGCCTTCTTCGGTTTTATAGTCGCCATACCAGCCGCAACGCGGATTGACCAATATATCGGGCTGATATTTACGTACCATTCCCATTAATCCAAGCGATTTACCGGATTCTTTTTCCACGTCCTGAAAATAGCTATTCACCGGCCATTGATTTTGCGGATCGAGGTATTTGCCCGATTCCCAGAAGTACGACACATTTACATCGCCCGCCTGCTGACCCAGCCAACCACCGTCCCAGAATAGTTGGTCTATTTTGCCGTAATTGGTCATCAATTCTTTCAGTTGGCAAAAAAGTTCTTCCTTCATTAAGCGCGCATTTTCTTTGTGTGCCGCATCGGTGGTGTAACCAAATTTGTTTTTCTTGCAATCGGTTCCTGTAACATCATAATAACCCGGAAATCGCCAGTTGATAAGGGTTTTGTACAAGCCAACCTTCAAGCCCTGCTTCCGACAAGCTTCTACATATTCCTTCACAAAATCACGGTTATGGGTTTGTTTTGAGGTGAATGCATTCATGTATTTGCTTTCGAACAGGCAATATCCGTCGTGATGCTGGGTGGTGAGGTTCATATATTTCATCCCTGCATTCTTAGCCAGTTGCGCCCATTCTTCGGGATTGTATTTATCGGCAACAAAATACTCGTTCCCACTTTCAGGATAAGCCAGTTTTCGGTATTCTTCGGGAAGAATTCCTTTATTTTCCATATACCACTCACCTTTTGCAGGTCCGGCATATAAGCCCCAATGAATAAACATCCCGAATTTAGCATCCTGCAACCAATTCAATTTTTCATTGGGTTGCGTTTGTAGTCCGAGGTCGTTTTTCACCACCCGACTTGGAAGCGGCTTTATTCCCGCTACTTTTGCTGGAACATAATTGCCCACGCGCTCAATCACCACATTATCAACCCAAACGCTATTTTTTGAAGGATTATCGGCAATGCTAAAGGCTACAATTGCTTTCGACTGCCCTTCGAGGGTATGAAACTCTTTTTCTATCAACACCCAATCGGCCAATGCGCTTGCTACATTTACATTATTGCTGCCAAGTTCTTTTACATGCATTTGAATTTCGTCGGAACCACTGGCAGTTTTTACTTGTGCTGAAATTTTATAAGTTGAGTTTGGAAGTAACTTAATGATACATTCGGTTGCCGAACCCGAACAAATTTCGAGCGATTGCTTGCCTTCAATGGCGTTGGTCGAAAACCGGATATCATTTCCCACACGTGCCCAGGGCTTCATTACCTGTGTTTCGAAGTTGTATTTAAGGGTTGTAAAAGTTTGGTTTTGTGCTGAAAGCTGAATGCTGAGACAGCAAAAAATGAGCAACAATATTGAGTTTAATTTATGTGACATTATAATCTTTGAATCTAATTATTTAAATCGTTATCAAAATTTGCTAAGTTTTGTTTGGTAGGTGTTCTTTTCGGTATGAACAACCAGAAGATACATTCCTGACTGAAGCGTTTCCCCCATTACAAGTGTTGGACTATCAATATTGTTTTTTGTTTCAACCATTGCACCTGCCAAGTTAAAAACCTGAACCTTAACAATTTTCTCATCTCCATTTAGTTTAAGTATAAATGTTGATTTAAATGGTTGAGGAAAAACACTAATATGATTACTTTCGGCGTATGTAGTTTCAATAGCCGTTGCAGCTTCTTTCACATAACCAACTGGTTGAGAGCATGACTGAACAAAAATGGCTGGGTCTCCTTTGCCGTCACCATCTTCATCTTTGTACCATGTTTCTTTTTTGTTGACCGTAATTTTAATCTCTGTTCTAGGACTTTCAATTAAATTCAATGTCTGGCTTACATAATATGATTTTGTGCCAGGTACTGTGGTTGAAGGTGTAGGTGCAGTCAAATCGTAAATAGTTGCTGTTGGTGAAGCATACCATCTCAGTTTTTTTCCAGTTGCAGCAAGCGTTGATGCGGTTTCGCCCTGACAATATACAATCCCAGTAGTAACCAATGGAACAGGTGTTTGCGGATACGGAAGTTGACTTGCAAAGGCTAATCTTTGAGCAGTGATATTAGGATTTGCAGCTTTGAGTGCATCGGATAATGCTTTATAAATAGAAGCTTTAGCCACCATTACCGAATCCCAGGCCAAACAACCGCAGTCTTTTCCAAACCACGAATGACCATCGTCTACACCACAAGTTACAAAGGTGTTGCAATTATAGTTTTCCAATGCAGCATTCAACAAAGCTTTCCAGTTTCCAGGTAAATTGGTGGTATTCATCATATCCACTTCAGTCATTGAAACCCGCAAACCGAGTTCACCCAGCTTTTTAATATTTGCTGAAATAGCACCTGCGTTTATCCAATTCCCAAAATGGCACTGTAAACCAACTCCATGCACCGGAATTCCTTTTGCCAACAACCTTTTCATCAAATTATAAACAGTGTCACGCTTTGCATATTCAGAAGCAATTGCTCCTTCGGCACCAAACTCATTGTAATATAAATAAGCACTTGGATCGGCTCTGTGAGCCCAAACAAAAGCCGAATCTATATAATCGTCGCCAATAATTTGTTGCCAATAACTGGTTCTTAAACCGTGAGGATGACCATTTTCAAGATAAACGCCTTCGTTTACAACATCCCATTCTTTTATTCGTCCCTTATAGTGACTAACAATGGTGCTAATATGCACTTTCATTATATCGAGTAATTGGGCACGAGTCCACTTGGGTGTGCCTTCCCAACCAGCTCTTAACCAACCTGGATTTTGCCCGATACTATGCCAGATTAGGCAATGTCCACGCACTTGTTTGCCGTTTTTTTCGGCCATAACAAGTACCGAGTCGTAAGTTGAGAAATCGAACACTCCGCGTACAGCCTGCACATTTTTGAATTTCATTTTATTTCCTTCAAAATACATATTGAAATCCTTGTTCAGTGTAGCCTTAAAAAGCGAATCGGGCTTTTCGAGATACTGTTGTATGGTGATACCCGCTCCAAAATTAAAACCTGCATTGGTGGCCAACTCAGATAAGCCCTGAGCGTTGGCATTGGTGATGTAAAGAAAAAAGAAAACAAACATCAGAAAATGTAATCTGAGAGATGTCAATACGGTTTTGGAAATGATTGATTTCATGGTATTTATTTGTTATTTACACGATATATTTTGGGATATTTGCTAAGAACTGTCAACTGTCAATTATCAACCGTCAACTATCTCTCTGTATTTGTTGGAACGAAATTTTTCACCGGTCTGATAACAATGTAAGTAGCTCCAATGCCCGGAGGATGCACACCGGCCAAAAGCGCGGTCATTTTTCCTTTTTCGTTAATATAAACCTGTGGACGTTCCACTTTCGTTACTTTCAGACTATCGCCGCCAATTATCGGAATCTTTTCATTTTGCGACCAAACTGGTATATCGGAATAAAGTTTATATTTAACACCGTCTTTTGAAGTGTAAAGAAGTACCGCCTTTTCAATACCCGTCACTTTTGCTTCCCAGTCGGTACAAATTACATTGTATTGGTTGTTAGCCCACCAAACGGTAGGGTCTTCCAGTTCAAAGTTGTAAGGCAAACGGTTTTTATTATCGCCCACCAAAGTATATTTTCCCATAATACTATCGGCTTCAAACGCTTGCATATAGGCATCCCACTTACCATCTATGGTTTCCTTTGGTTTAAATTTTCCCACAACATATATTTTTCCGCCGGGTTTTATCATTATAGCAGGATTATTGGTAGCAATTACCGGCTTATTAATGGGCATCCATGGTCCTTCAATGTTGTCGGCAAAAGCAAAACCGGTTTGCCATGCTGGCATACCGAGGTGATAAAGTAGATATTTCTTACCTACTTTCATTATTTTGGGGTTATGCATAGCTTCTGTTGACCATGGGTGTTTGGATAAATCGAAAACCTCTTCGGCAAACTTGTATGGACCAAATAACGATTTGGAAGTGGCACGAATGATATGGCTTCTTTTCCAGCCATTCATACCAGTAGATGCCGGCCAGCGCGAGGCAAATAAATGATAGGTATGACCCACTTTTATCACCGACGGATCCCAAAGGTAATATCCATCCATTTTGAATACAGCTTCTTTTGGAACAGGACGCAAAGCATCACGCAGGTCATTTTTATCACGAAAAGACATTTCGACATTGCTATTTGAACCAGCTATTTGAGAAAAGGAATTTTGAGGAATTAGTACCAAAGCTAAAAACAAAAAATACACCTTCTGTCTCATTTGTTGTGTTTTCATTTCAAAAGTTATAATTATCAAATTGTTACGATACAAAAATACAAACTAATTATTGAGTTATATTTTGATACTGTTACATCTATATTTAATGTGGTTACATTAATTCTTCATTGCTAAAATATTTAATAAAATCAAGACGTTTTACCAAACAAAGAATTTCTTAATTTATTTTTTTGATTTGCTAAACAATAAAATTATATTGGAAAAGTTCGAATTTCTTTCACCAATTTTTACCATAAAACTATTTTGATTTTCTTAAGTTCGGTTAATTCATCGAAGCACTCATAGGCACGCGGTGGTACCCAATGTTTAATATTATCAGTGCAAGGTCTTACATCAAAAGATATTAAAGCAAAGTATTTTTACCAAAGTCAAGATGATGTTTATCAATTTTTTAGCAAATTTAAAGTATGGGTGTAAATAACGTTTAATGTAGCACAACACCCCGCCAAAAGCAACGTTTGGTGGGGTGTTTTACGCTCGGAGTGTTGCGTTTAGGGGATATTATTTAGGGGTTTTGTTTCTTTTTTAATACTGTTTGATATACTTGAACATTCTTTCCATGATCATTTCGATTCACGGCCTTATCTGTGATATATACTTCCTAGTTTCATTTTTGTGTTAAAAAGTATGCAAATGACTTTTCCCTATGTTCTTTAATGACTTTTGTTTTTGGTTATAGCAACTTTTCCCGATTCAAGTGTCATTAAATACTAATCTGTAAGTAATTCTTCAGAAGGCATATTGTCAACAATGTTTTGTATGTGTAAAAGAAACAGACTACTTTCAAATGATTACTTGCTTAAGCAGATATGAAAACATCATATTAAAACAGGTGAAGTTTCCAATTCAATTTTTGTTCCTATCTCAAATCTTTAACCCTGCTGAATTACAATCAGTTGTCCAAGAAAATGCAAAACTCAATTTGTGTTTTCGAAATACTGCTTTAATTTTAATACTCGAATGGTTTTAAACAAACCACATTATCTAGTTCTTAAAAATTTTAGTCGTTGTATTATCCATTTTTAAAAAGTATAATCCGCTTGATAAATATGAAAAGTCCTGATTTTCAATTTGTTTTCCAGACCAAACAATTTGACCAATTGAGTTCAATAACATGAATTTATCTATTGTATTTTGACTTTCTAATTTGATTTTATTTGTAAATGGATTGGGATAAATTTTACAGTTTGGAATGTCTGAAATACCAATAATGTTGGTATGGACGCAATCTGTTGTATAGTTTTGAAAAAACTTCCACATTAAATATGTTGCACTAAACTGATTGCTAACCGTTAATCCGCTCAATGACAGTCCACCTGCCCAAGAATGTTCGCCATCATAGCTAATATATTGTTCAATAATTGCGTTGCACGAACAATTTGAGAATCTAAAATGGTCATATTTATTGACATCGTGAAATAAAATTTCTTTCTTAACAGTGCATGAATAGTTTGAGCTAATAATTGTGAACATGCTATCTTGTGGAGGAAAGTAAGTTCCAGTGGTTCCAGTAGTTACACCTCCATAGTATTTTATATTTTGGTCTTGATAAGAATGAAAACTAATTATTGGTATTGCTTTCGAAGGTTGCCATGGATAACTCACAAAATCACCTTCAACAATAGCAATAGCAGCAAAACGATTTGTGAGCTGATTTGCAAGTTTGTAGCTCAAAAAAGCACCATTCGAAAAACCTGTTGTATAAACTCGTGTTGTGTCAATTGCTCTGTTTTTGTACAGTGTGTTTAGAAGTGAATTTACAAAACCTACATCATCAATATTTAATGTTGTTGACGGGGAGCAACAGCCGCCAGCATTCCAGGTTCTGTATCCTGCAATTTTTACACCTTCTGGATAAACAACAATAAATCCTGCCGAATCTGATTTTTCAGATAATCGTGATTGGTATTGAATTGATTGATAACCCAATGGACTTCCACCATGAAAGGCTAGAATCAAAGGATATTTTTTTGAAGTATTGTAACCAGTTGGTAGATGTGTCATATAGGTTCTCCAACGCCCACCAAATGAAATACTGTCATATACATTTGTTTGTCCAAATGCAAAATTGCTTACAATAATCAATAATGATATTTGTAGGGTTATTTTCTTCATTTTAACTTTTAATGTAAAGATTCTGGTTGATAAATTGAATAGAATTTTCATTATTGCTTATGTCATTAATGGCACTTTGAGCAAACGTAAAATTTTTTTCAAAGATACAAAATATTCCAATTCTCAGCTTTTTGCATGCGTTTTTTTTTGATTAACTTTTTATTTTTAAAATTCGAACACACAAAAGAGTTTAAATATGCCATATTCTAATATTTTGCTCTGAATTTGAATGTATGACAGAAAATGAGTAAATGAAATATATAAATGACTAATTTAAATTTGATTAGCTACTTGGCGTTGATTAATTTGATAACTATTAAATTCAATTTACAAATGATACATTTGTATATGATTCTGTAACAAAGTTGAATATGAAGTTTGAATATTTTAATTTATCTTTGTGGGCTAAAAAACATTAGGGTAGATGAACTGAATTTTAATTTTCTTTCGGTTGACATAAATGCCAAAATAAACAATAGACAAAAACACAGGATTTATTAATTGTATTCTTTTAAAAGAGTTATTTCAACGAATTAAATAAAAATGAAAACAACCGAAAATTGCATTTATTACACTCAAAATTTGGATAACAAAATAATACTAAAGACTAGTAATCACAAAATTAAGCCATTATTACTGATAATTTTAAGTTGTATTATTCATTCTTCTGTTGTGGGTCAGGCGGTGCCTACCGAAATTGAGGATGTGGCGGTTTTTGGTATAAATAAGTTACCTGCACGAACTGCATTTTTGCCGTCTTCGTCGGTTGTAGCGGCCGAAAAGTCTAGTTATGAAGCCAACGAATGGACTAAGTCGCTGAATGGATCTTGGAGTTTTTGCTGGTCACCAAATCCACAATCGCGCCCAGTCGATTTTTTTAATCCAACTTATAATACTAGCAGCTGGAAAACCATTATAGTACCTTCTACTATCGAACGCCAAGGATATGGTGTTGCGCTTTACACCAATGTCACATATCCTTTCAAGGTAAATCCACCTTTCGTAATGGGCGTTCCAGATTCCAATTTTACTACTTTTAAGCAGCGTAATCCGGTAGGTTCGTACCGTAGAACTTTTACTGTACCTGCCGAATGGAAAAACAAACAAATTATCCTTCATTTTGCGGGTGTAAGTTCGGCAAGTTTTGTTTGGGTTAATGGTCATAAAGTAGGATATTCCGAAGATTCCCGCTTGCCAGCCGAGTACGATATTTCCAAATACTTAAATGATAATCAAGTAAATACATTGGCTGTGGAGGTGTATAAATATTGCGATGGTTCGTATCTCGAGGATCAGGATTTTTGGCGATTAAGCGGTATTTTCAGGGATGTGTTTCTGAGGGCAGTACCAAAAATTACCTTGTGGGATTTGTATGCTAAGCCAGATTTAAATCTCCAAAACAATCAAGGAACTATTTCATTGTTTGTGAGTACGGCTAACTTCAATTCCCAAATTCTAAAAAATGCTACGTTAAGCGTCGTGGTTAAATCGCCTGCAGGAAAAATTGTTTTGCCTGCAAAAGAATTTAGAATCACCGATATTATGCCAGGTTTTGCACCCGAAAGAGCTTTGCAAACCATCAATTTGGGTAAAGTTGATCTTTGGTATCACGAAAAACCAGTTCAATATTCAGTATTGGTAGAATTACGGCAACAAGGTAAAGTGCTGGAAGCTTATTGCTTACCTCTTGCGTTTCGCAAAGTGGAGGTTAAGGGTAATACCATGTTATTCAATGGCAAACCGCTAAAAATAAGAGGTGTCAACCGGCACGAATTTTCACCAAATCAGGGCTATGCCATTAGCAAAGAGGAAATGGAAAAAGACTTGATTTTGATGAAACAAGCCAATGTGAACTTTGTGCGCAATGCCCATTATCCTAACGATCCACGTTGGTACGAATTGTGTGATAAGTATGGAATGATGCTTATGGACGAAGCCAACGTGGAGTCGCACGGATTGAGTTACCACAGACGGATTTTGCCTGGCGATAAGCCCGATTGGACAAAAGTGTGCATTGATAGAATGAAACGAATGGTGATTCGCGACAGGCAATATCCAAGTGTTATTTTGTGGTCGCTTGGTAATGAGGCTGGTTATGGAACTTCATTTATGGCCATGAAAGATACCACCATGGCCATCGATCATGAAAAACGCTTGATACAATATGCTGATATGAATTTGGCTGCCGACATGGATAGTCAAACTTACCCATCGCTTTATTGGCTGCTCGATCATGTTCAAAATAAAGCGTTGCGTAAAGGTGAAAGAGGCGAAACTTCAAATATCGAACAACATGGAACTTACCCTTCTGGAAAGCCTTTTGTGATGAATGAATATGCACATGCCATGGGGAACAGCCTTGGTAACTTTCAGGACTACTGGGATGTAATTTACAAATATCCTATATTAGCAGGTGGTTTTGTTTGGGACTGGGTGAACCAGTCGTTGTATAAAAAGCTACCCAATGGGAAAAAAGGACATTTGTATGGTGGCGATTTTGGCGATAAACCCAACGATGGTAATTTTATGATTAATGGAATTATTGCTTCCGATCGCTCCACGAATCCACATTTCGAAGAGTTTAGAAAAGTGTATCAACCCATTGCTATTAAGTTGGTTAGTAAAGACTCAGTGACAATTGATATTAAAAATTATCAGCTGGGCGAAAATATCAAAAACTATCAGTTTAGTTACGAAATAATTGAAAATGGTATTGTTACAAGTTCCAAAATATTGCCTTCGCTCGATTTGAAGCCGTTGGAAAGTGTACGATTAAACTACTTGAATCAAGTTCAGTTCCATAAAACGAAAGAGGTATTTGTAACTTTCAGATTCTCACTCAAAAACAATACCTTATGGGCAAAAAAGGGTTTTGTAGTAGCATGGGAACAATTCAAGTTGAATGGTTCTGATTACAAAGTACTTGCTTCGGGAGTAATTTCTGCCCCCAAAACAGAGATTAAACAGGATACTTCTTTTGTAAAAATTATTGTTGGTAATGCAGCTATCAAAATAAATAAAAAAACCGCTTTGCTCGCTGAATATATTGTTGCCAACGATTCGCTGATTGCTAACGAATTACGGTTTAATTTCTGGCGTGCAATTACCGACAATGATAAGGGTTGGGGTGCACCTAATAAATTAAAAGTTTGGAAAACGGAGTCTACAAACTATAACGTAAAATCATTTGAAATTAAAAATTTATCAGACAATCAGGTGGGCATCAATTGTAGTTTGGTTTTTAACGGAACACAATCCGCTGCCAACATAAATTACATTGTTTATCCTACGGGAATAATTAAAATGTCGGTAGACTTCGATATCCCAGTCAAAACTCCAGCTGTTCCCCGTCTTGGATTGCAAATGGACATGAATAAAAAATATGCTAATGTGAGTTGGTACGGACGCGGGCCTCATGAAAATTACCAAGACAGGAAAACTTCTGCATCTTTTGGTATTTATCATTCCACAGTGAATGAATGGGTTACACCTTATGTGCGACCACAAGAAAATGGAAACAGAGGTGAATTGCGTTGGCTCAGTTTTGTGGATAATAATGGAAAAGGAATTAAATTTGAAGCTGATGGAGCACGAAGTTTTTCGGCAAGTGCGTGGCCTTATTCGCAAAAAACACTGGAAACTACAACTCACGATTTTGAATTATCCCCAAGTAAGTACAACACCGTGAACATTGATTGTATTCAAATGGGTGTTGGAGGCGATAACTCATGGGGAATGCCTGTACACGACGAGTATATGATTAAAGCGGGAAAATACAGCTACGGGTTTTATATTGGTGCAAAATAATTTCTTTTGTGGTCAAAAATTATCTGGAATAATCAGTATCCAATCGAATTAAAATATTTAGGGTGGAAGTTGCTAAAATTAAAGTATTACTGCTAGTGTTTTTTTCGATGAGATTATTTCTGGTCGATGCACAATGCAATTGCTATACAGAACTTTGCCAGAAAAGATACGATCAAGTTGCTTATCTGACTACACACAATGCTTTTAATTCACAACAGGATAATTTTTCGTTTCCAAATCAAAGCTACAGTATTACACGTCAATTGGTTGACGGTGTACGGGCATTGATGATTGATGTTTACGACAAGGACGGTGTGCCAACTGTTTATCACTCCACATCGCTCTTGGGTTCACACCCATTGAGCCAAAATTTGAAAGAAATTTATGATTTTATGGTAAACAATCCCAAGGAAATTGTAACCATTATATTCGAATGTTATGTTACCGCCGCCGCTATCGAAAGCGAACTTAATACGGCTGGCCTACTGTCGATGACTTTTATAAAAACCAACGATTCACAATGGCCGACTTTACAGCATCTTATCGACTCTGGAAAGCGATTGGTAATATTTACCGACAAAAAAGATGCATCAGCAAATCAAAAATGGTATCATTATGTTTGGAATTATGCTGTGGAAACGTCTTTTTCGGTAACAGATACAGCAGGTTTAAATTCCTCTTTTATTCGCGGAAATGCTTCTAACGATTTATTTATTTTAAATCATTTTTTGGTTAGCAAAACGTTTGGTACTGGAGTAAAGTCGAAAGCTGAAATTGCAAATTCAAATCCATTTTTTATTCAACGTGCCAAAAAAAGTATTGCCGAAACTTCCAAATTCCCAAATTTTGTAACCGTAGATTTTTATGAAGTAGGCAATTGTTTAGACGTTATTAACGAGCTGAATGGTGTTGTAAGCAGTATACCAACAAATAGTGACTTATCTCAAATTCCAACGCTATGGCCTAACCCGATGAAAAACAAGGCAACTATAAATATGCCTCAATCGTCGAAACCGCCATACATTTACCAAATAAATAATCTAAATGGCGATAGAGTTTCAACCGTTTTTAAACAATGGAATTACTCTTTTCAGATTGACAGACAGAACTTGCCAAAAGGTATATTTTTGGTCACAATCTCGGATGTGAAACTCCAAAATTATTGGGTTAAACTTGTTGTGAAATAGCATATTACATTAGCTTAATATAAAAAGCAATATATTGATATAATCAAATATTAAGTATTGGCAGGTTACTTTTGTTACAATTGCTCGAATAAATGTAGATTTTACATTTTTTATTTTCTTGTTCTTTTTTATTCAACATTATTAGTTACTTAAGTACTATTTGAAATAGTAAATTAATATTTTTTTGTAGTATCTTTGTAATCTGAAAACACATACATTTAATTAACGAAATCAATTTCAAACAGAATGAAAAAAACACTGCTAATTTTTTTATTTACAGTTAGTTTATTAAGTGCCAAAGCTCAAAAAAACACAACTCTATTTATTGAAGCTGAGGCATTTTTGCAAAAGGGTGGTTGGGTTATCGACCAGCAAAGTATGGATATTATGGGGTCGCCTTATTTGATGGCGCATGGAATGGGAGTTCCAGTAAGCGATGCTTCTACCACATTGAACTTCCCAGAAACTGGAACATATAGAATTTTTGTACGCACACGAAATTGGGCTGCACGTTGGAATGCAAACAACGCACCAGGGAAATTCCAATTATTGCTAAATAATAATCCTATTGACTGTGTTTTTGGAACAAAATCGGCTGAATGGGACTGGCAAGATGGTGGCAAAATAGTAGTGAATTCCAAAACAAATACTCTGAAATTGCATGATTTAACTGGATTTAATGGCAGATGTGATGCAATAATATTCACTTCCGATTTAAACTTTACTCCACCTTCGGCAGTTAATGCTATAAGTGAACTTCGCTCAAAATATAATCCTAAAATTGCAAAAATCAAAAATGCAGGAAAGTTCGATTTTGTTATAATTGGTGGTGGTTTGGCTGGTACTTGTGCTGCTATTTCGTCTGCTCGTTTGGGTCTGAAAGTGGCTTTAATTCAAGATCGTCCTGTTTTAGGTGGTAACAATAGTTCAGAAGTTCGTGTACATTTGGGTGGTCAAATCAGAGTTGAACCTTATCCTGCTATTGGTAATATTGTGAATGAAATTGGGCCATTAAAACCAGGTAATGCTCAACCAACTGAATATTACGAAGATGACAAAAAAATGAAAGCTGTATTGGCTGAAAAGAATATTAGCTTATTTTTAAATCATCGTGCCAATGGAGTAACTATGGAAAAAGGAAGAATTAAAAGTGTTCAGGCTATCGATATTCAAAGTGGTGTTACCAAAACCTTTTCGGCACCTCTATTTGCCGACTGTACTGGCGATGCTACAATTGGCGAACTTGCTGGTGCTAAATATATGACTGGTAGAGAAAGTAACAAAAAATATGGCGAAAAAAGAGCGCCTGAAGTAGCCGATTCTATGACAATGGGTTCGTCGGTACAATGGTTTGCCAAAACAGTTTCAGCTCCATCTGAGTTTCCAGATATTAATTGGGGATTGGATTGGGACGAGAACAAAGTCGAAAAAATTACCCGTGGCGATTGGAACTGGGAAACTGGCATGGGAATAAATCAAATTACAGAAATTGAGCGTGTTAGAGATTATGGATTGATGGTGGTATATTCAAATTGGTCGTATTTAAAAAATCACTCGCTTGTAAAAGATAAATTTGAAAATAAACAATTGGAGTGGGTGGCATATGTTGCAGGAAAGCGCGAATCGTTAAGATTGATAGGCGATTACATTCTCACAGGAAATGATTTGACAGAAAAAAAAGTATATCCTGATGGAACAGCATCAACCACCTGGACAATCGATTTGCATTATCCCGATCCAAGTAATACCAAGCTATTTCCTGGAAATGAATACAAGTCGATAGCCATTCATACACCAATCTATCCTTATCCAATTCCATTTCGATGCATGTATTCTGTAAACGTTCCAAATTTAATGATGGCTGGTCGCAATATTAGTGTTTCTCATGTTGCTTTGGGCACTGTTCGATTAATGCGCACTGGTGGTATGATGGGCGAGGTTTTGGGCATGGCTGCTAAAGTATGCAAAATACATAAAGCAGATCCTAGAGCCGTATATCAAATGTATTTCCCCGAACTTATTAAATTAATGGAGGTGGGAGTTGGTAATTCGACTGCCGAAAATAAACAAAATTATAACAGTGGCGACTCATTATTGAAAAAACGATAGCTACATTTTTTTCATTCAAAAATGTATGAATAAAAGAAAGAATTTATTTCAGATGCATAGCAAATCTCTAGGGATATTGCTATGCATTTTTCTTTCTATGAGTCTTGCTTATGCAATCATTGAACAAAACAATTATTCACAAAAAACAGCTTTTCAGTTTGTTACAGATGAGGATATTGAAATTAAGGTCTTGGAAGTTTCCGCTCCCGATGGTGCATTGCAAATGTACAAAGCGACGGTTAAAACCCCAATTTGTGAAGACAAAGTATGCTATGATGTAGAATTGTTTTTTTATTGGAATCTGGTTGGCGATTTTATCAACTACGAAATAATACCCAATAAACCTTTGACTAAAATTAAACATCAAACTTTTTCGGAAGCAGATTATAATAAACTTACAGAAATACTAACCAATAAACAAGCCGTTTTTTACAATCTCAAGAAAGATGAACTAACAACAAAAATTGAAAATGTAGATGGTGTAAGTGGTGCTACAATCAATTCAATAAAAGAACAGTCCATTCAAGGTGCTGTTTATAGTTGCTATACTTTGTGGCATATTGCCAATGGAATTGTTGTAGATAGTATTCGCAATCACACAAGCAAAATGCTTGAAAAAAAGGTAGTTAATTCAATTGTGGCCATTAATAATAGCAATGCAGATGTTTTTTTGATTAATAATTTCAATTCAATTCAGTTTAAACAATTCACATCCGAAATTCTTGACTTAATAAAAAGAAACGATTGGAGTTTTACAAAAAATGCAATCGAGAAAATGCCAACTGATGTTTTATTGACTTCCCAAACGCAATTCTTTTTTACTGAACAATACTTAAAAATGGACTATTTTGCTCAAATAAGTTTGCTTAAAAAACTTCAAAATCAGAAACTTAATAACGATTTGCTGAACTCATTTATTGATGTTATTGATAATGATACCTATAAAAATGAATTAATATTTCAGTTAATCAACTACAATAGTATTCAAATATCTGACAAAACTTTAAGTATGCTGTTAAAATCGATTGTTGACAAGTCATTACAATTAAACAAACAAATGACGCAAACCATTCTGTTAATAACAAAATCGAGAAAAACTTTGAAATCGGAATTTGCTGATTTTAAGGACTATTTAGATAAAAAGTGATGATATACAGCAAAATGGAATTATTTAGTGTCCAATTTTTAAATGCTTAATTTGAAATATGCTTAAAAGGTGGCAGCTTCGGTTTACTTTTCAATGTTTATGCCTTTTAATTTATTGTGTAATAAAAAAAATATTTTTTTTACAGATTTTGCTCATATTATTGATAATGCATTTAAGTTGCAGATAATAAGGTAGATATATGATTTTTGTTGCAAGTTATTTTATGTTGACAACCTAAAATTGTCGAAAAATAGGTTGTATAACATGTTTTTCGACTTGTCTACATTTTTTTTTAGAGGTTACTTTGCACCCGTTAACTAAACAACACAATCTTTTTTATACCTTAAAAAAAACTAATACCTATTTAGACGTGAGACCTTGTGAAAAGTCTCACGTTTTTTTTTAGTTTATTTTGTTCATTTTTAAGCACACTTTTAGTGTTTTGTGTAAGTAATTGTTGCCACTTAATTTATTTTTATTACTTTTGTGTGCCTTTTTCGAAGTATCAATCTTTTTGTTAACGAAAAAAAATATACGTTCGGTAATAAAAAAAGTAAATATAAATAAGACGAAATATTAACCATAATAAATAAGAAATGAGTTTTAAAATTGTTGTTCTTGCTAAACAAGTACCAGACACACGAAATGTGGGTAAAGATGCAATGAAAGCTGATGGAACGGTTAACCGTGCTGCACTTTCGGCCATTTATAACCCAGAGGATTTGAATGCGTTGGAACAAGCACTGCGCTTGAAAAGTAAAATAGAAGGTGCTACCGTTCACATCTTAACAATGGGACCTGCTCGCGCTGCCGAAATTATACGTGAAAGTATGTATAGAGGTGCCGATGGTGGTTTTCTTTTAAGTGGTCGTGAATTTGCTGGTTCTGATACCTTGGCTACATCGTATGCCTTGGCAGCAGCCATTCGTCGCATTGGTAAAGTTGATTTAATTCTTTGCGGTCGTCAAGCTATCGACGGTGACACTGCTCAAGTAGGTCCACAAGTTGCCGAAAAACTTGGCTTGCCTCAAATTACTTATGCCGAAGAGATTTTAGATCTTTCCGACAATAAAATTACCGTTAAACGTCGTCTCGAAAGAGGTGTAGAAGTTGTTAGAGGTCCACTTCCTATGGTAGTTACTGTGGATGGCTCAGCGCCTAATTGTCGCACACGTCATGCTAAATTGACACTAAAATATAAACATGCAGCTACACCTTCCGAAAGACAAGATGCTGGTTCTGATTATACTAATTTGTATGATACTAAACCATATCTTAATATTACTGAATGGGGTGTAAACGATATCGAACATGATATTCAATGGCTAGGACTTACTGGTTCGCCAACCAAAGTGAAACAAATCGAAAACGTTGTATTTATTGCCAAAGAAAGTAAACGTCTTACAGCAAACGATGTTGAAATTGAAGATTTGATGAAAGAATTAATTGCTAACCACACGATTGGATAATTGATTATGAGTTTCGTGTTTTGAGTTTCGTGTTTCGAGTTCCAAGTTTAATTGAGCTAGTGACTTAAAAAACATTCAACTTCAACATTAATAATTATCCCAGAAAATAAAAAAGAAATGAACAACATATTTGTATATTTAGAAATTGAAGATGGCATTGTTGGCGATGTTAGCTTAGAATTGCTCACCAAAGGGCGCAGTTTAGCCAAACAATTAAATTGTAAACTTGAAGCTGTGGCTGCTGGATTTCAACTTGATGGCATTGGCGCACAAGTTTTTCCTTATGGAGTTGAGGTTCTTCATTTAGCCGACGATAAACGCCTTTTTCCATACACTTCGCTACCTCACACATCATTACTGGTGAATCTTTTTAAAGAAGAAAAACCTCAAATAGCATTGATGGGCGCTACTTCTATTGGTCGCGATTTGGGTCCACGTGTTTCTTCAGCTTTGTTTAGTGGTTTAACTGCCGACTGTACTTCGTTGGAAATAGGAACTTACGAAGACAAAAAAGCTGGAAAAGTATATGATAATTTGCTTTATCAAATTCGTCCTGCTTTTGGCGGTAATATCGTTGCTACCATTGTAAATCCCGATTGTCGCCCTCAAATGGCTACAGTGCGTGAGGGTGTAATGAAAAAGGAAATTAAAGATGCTAAATTTGTTGGTAAAACACACAAATTAGATGTGGCTAAATATGTGGCCGATACCGATTTTGTGGTTGAAGTTATAGAGCGTCATATTGAGAAATCGAAACTCAACATCAAAGGTTCACCAATTATTGTTTCTGGTGGATATGGAGTGGGAAGTGCCGAGAATTTCAAATTGCTTCATGACCTGGCTGCTACTTTGGGTGGCGAAGTTGGTGCTTCGCGTGCCGCTGTTGATGCTGGCTTTTCGGAACACGAACGTCAAATTGGTCAAACTGGAACTACGGTTCGTCCAAAATTGTACATAGCTTGTGGTATTTCTGGTCAAATTCAGCACATTGCCGGAATGCAAGAAAGTGCTATCATTATTGCCATAAACAACGATCCCAAAGCACCTATCAACCAAATTGCCGATTATGTAATTACCGGCAGCGTGGAAGAAGTATTGCCTAAAATGATTAAATATTATAAGAAAAATAGTAAGTAGAAGATAAACGAAGATATAAACGAAGATATAATAGAAGATAAACGAAGATACGTGAATGGATGAAATGCAAAAAACTAAAACGTTTAAAGAACTTACAATGTGGCAAAAAGCACATAAATTTGTTCTTGACGTATATAAAGTTACAGAACATTTCCCAAAGCAAGAACTTTTTGGATTAACCTCACAATTTCGGAGAGCTGCCATTTCAATTCCAGCAAATGAAGCAGAAGGTTACAAACGAAAAGGTAAGCAAGAAAAACTTCGGTTTTTCAATATTGCACAAGCAAGCCTTGAAGAAACAAGATATTATATTTTACTTTCAAAGGATCTTAATTACATAAGCCTTGATGAAGAGCAAAGTTTGACAACAAATATTGAAGATGCCAGCAAATCTTTAAATGCTTATTGCTACAAAATTGAAACTGACATTCACACTCTTCCAACAAAATAATATCTTCATTGTCTTCTGTAACTTCTGTAACTTCAATATCTTCAATAACTTCATTATCTTCTGTAACTTCAAAAAAAACATAAAATGAATTTCTTTAACGACAATCCCGCAATAAAATTTCAGCTTTCGCATCCATTGATGACGAAAATAGTTGCCCTCAAGGAGCGCAATTTTGCTGATAAAGACAAATATGATTACGCATCTCGCGATTTTGAAGATGCTATCGAAAATTACGAAAAAGTACTCGAAATTATTGGCGAAATTGCTGGCGAAACCATTGCTCCAAATGCCGAAAGCGTTGACCATGATGGACCACAAGTTGAAAATAGTAGAGTAATTTATGCCCGTGGTACACAAGAAAACCACGATGCTTTGAAACAAGCTGGCGTTTATGGTATCACTTTGCCACGTCAATATGGTGGTTTGAATTTTCCATTTGTGGCTTACGTTATGTCGGGCGAAATGGTAGCTCGCGCTGATGCAGGTTTTGCAAATATTTGGGGATTACAAGATTGTGCCGAAACAATTGCTGAATTTGCTTCCGAGGAAATTAAATCAGAATTTCTACCACGTGTTTGTGAAGGTGACACTTGTTCGATGGACTTAACCGAGCCCGATGCAGGTTCCGATTTACAAGCTGTACAATTAAAAGCAACTTATAATGAAAAGGATGGCGTGTGGTATCTGAACGGTGTTAAACGCTTTATTACAAACGGTGATGCGCAAATAAAATTAGTACTCGCACGTTCCGAAGATGGAACATCTGATGGTCGTGGACTTTCTTACTTTGTGGCTGACAATAAACATGATCACACCGTTCTAGTTCGTCGTATCGAAAATAAATTAGGTATTAAAGGTTCTCCAACTTGCGAATTGGTGTTCAATAACACACCTGCAAAATTGGTTGGTACTCGCCGAATGGGACTTATCAAATACGTTATGTCGTTGATGAATGGTGCACGTTTAGGTATTGGTGCACAGTCGGTTGGACTTTCTTCAGCAGCATTCAACGAAGCAATTGCTTATGCTCGCGATCGTCGTCAATTTGGAAAAGCAATTATTGAATTTCCAGCTGTTTTTGAAATGGTTTCTATCATCAAAGCAAAATTAGATGCTTCACGTGCATTGCTTTACGAAACAACTCGTTTTGTTGATATTTACAAAGCTTATGAGGCCATCGAAAACGAACGTAAATTGGAAGCTGATGAAAAGGCTGATTACAAGGAGTATTCTAAATTGGCAGACGCTTTAACGCCTATGCTTAAAATGTTTACCAGCGAATATGCTAATCAAAATGCTTATGATAGTATTCAAGTGCATGGTGGGTCGGGCTTTATGAAAGATTATGCTTGCGAGCGCTTATTCCGCGATGCACGTATCATGACAATTTATGAAGGAACTTCGCAATTACAAGTTGTAGCTGCCATTCGTCACGTAACTACTGGCAATTATTTGAAAATGATTCGCGACTATGATGCTCAGTCAATCAAACCTGAATTTACATCGTTCCGCAAACGCTTGCAAATTATGACCAATTTGTATGCAAATGCTGTAGCTAGAGTTGTAGAAGCAAAAAATCAAGAATACCTCGATTTCCAAGCTCGTCGTTTAGTAGAAATGGCTGGACATATCATTATGAGCTACTTACTAATAATTGATGCTTCACGCGATACAGATGATTTGTTCCGTAAATCGGCAGAAGTATATTTGAATTTTGGCGAAGTAGAAGTGCGTCGTCATGCAGCATTTATCAAAACATTTGATGTTGAGAATGTTGATGTTTATAAAATGTAAACTTTTTAATTGAAATATATTTAAAACGCTTCCAAGAATTTATTTTCTTAGAAGCGTTTTTTCTTGTAAATATATCTGTTGAAATACAACCTAACTTTTACCTAAAATTTTAATTCCTCTACAATCGTAATGTTTAAGTCCAATTGTATTGTTGGCGAACTAAATTCAATTTGTAAAGTTACGTAAAATACAAAAAAAATAGTAACTTTGCATTTCATTTATGTTTGAAAATATCTAACATAAAATATAGAGATATTTGAATAATTTGCGCTTAATTAATTGAAAGTCTGTAAATAGAACATTTCTTTTCCTGATGGCAAAAGAAGTTGTAAATTTCAAGTTGGCTGAAAATGCTAGTTTAATTTTATTGAAGTATTTTGAGTTTGTAAAAATAGCCATAATTTTATACTATGACAGTCAAAGAAGCTATATTAAAAAGTTTAGAAGATATTGCTAGCCCTTCCAATTCGACGGATGTTTGCAATTATATACTTGATAAAAAATATTGTGATTTTTCAGGCAAAACGCCTTCGGGAACAGTTTCTGCGCAACTTGGGGACTTTATTAGAAATGGCGACACCCGGGTTAAAAGAATAAAGCAAGAGAATGGAACATATTCATATTATCTGGCTAAAAATGAGGAAATTATTGGTTTAGAAGTTTTGACAGGAGTTACAGAAACAAAAACATCTAAAGTTCAAAAAACCGTTAGAAATAATACATACGAAGAACGTGATTTACATAGACTTCTAAGTACTTTTCTTAAAAATTCGGGTGTTTATTCTAAAACAATATTCCATGAGCAATCCAACGGAAAAGATAATAATCAGATTTGGACTCATCCTGATATGGTTGGAATTAAGTTTTTAAATTTACAAACCAAAGCTAGTCAGAATTTTTTAAAGTCAATAAATCGTGCTGATACTTTCAAATTGAGTTCTTATGAATTAAAAAAAGAAATTAATAGCGATAGCGATCTCAAAAAAGCATATTTTCAGGCAGTTTCCAATTCTAGTTGGGCAAATTACGGTTATTTGGTAGCTTTTGAATTTAGTGATAGTTTAACAGAGGAAATTGAAAGATTAAATCAATCATTTGGAATTGGGGTTATTAAACTTAATGCCAATCCTTACCAAAGTAAAATTTTGTTTACAGCAAAATATCGCGATTTGGATTTTAAAACAATAGACAAACTTTGCAAAATCAACAAGGATTTTGAAAAATTCATTGAGCAAACAGAAAAATTAATGACTGCGAGTGAAAAATATGTTTCAGGAGTTGAAAAAGAACTTAACGATTTCTGTGATCCTTATTTTGCAAATGACTCAGAAATAGAGAACTATTGTACAATAAAACATATACCGTTAGAACAAGAATAATTAACAATATGCCCTAAGAATTTACCTTTAGGTGTTTAGGGGCTTTTAAATCAAAAATATGGCTTCACAAGAAGATGTTTTTAAAAAACTGATTGCGCACTGCAAGGAATACGGTTTTGTATTTCCATCGAGCGAAATTTATGACGGTCTGGCGGCTGTTTACGACTATGGTCAAAATGGTGTTGAACTAAAAAACAATATCAAAAAGTATTGGTGGGACAGCATGGTGCTGCTCAACGAAAATGTGGTGGGACTTGATGCTGCCATTTTTATGCACCCTACCACATGGAAGGCTTCTGGTCACGTTGATGCTTTCAATGACCCTTTGATTGATAACAAAGATAGCAAGAAACGCTACCGCGCCGATGTGTTGATTGAAGATTTGTTGGCTAAATATGATGACAAAATCAACAAAGAAGTAGAAAAAGCTGCCAAGCGTTTTGGCGAAAGTTTCGACGAATCTGTTTTTCGTACTACCAACGAACGAGTGTTGGAAAATCAAGCAAAACGCAATGAAATTCATGGACGTTTTGTGGCTGCACTCAATGACAGTAATTTGGCTGAGTTAAAAGCTATTATCGAAGATTACGAGGTGGTATGTCCTATAAGTGGCACTCGCAATTGGACAGAAGTGCGTCAGTTCAATTTGATGTTTTCAACCGAAATAGGAGCTACTGCCGATGGTGCAATGAAAATTTATCTTCGTCCCGAAACTGCACAAGGTATTTTTGTTAATTACCTCAATGTTCAAAAAACTGGACGCATGAAAATTCCATTTGGTATTTGTCAAATTGGAAAAGCGTTTAGAAATGAGATAGTTGCTCGTCAATTTATTTTCCGTATGCGCGAATTTGAGCAAATGGAAATGCAATTCTTTGTTCGTCCGGGTGAAGAAATGAAATGGTTTGAACATTGGAAACAAATGCGATTGAAATGGCACAAAGCTCTTGGACTTGGCGACCATAAATATCGCTTTCACGATCATGATAAATTGGCTCATTATGCCAACGCTGCTACAGACATTGAGTTTGAAATGCCTTTTGGGTTCAAAGAAGTAGAAGGAATTCATTCGCGTACCGATTTCGATTTGGGTAGTCACGAAAAATTCTCAGGTAAAAATATTAAGTATTTCGACCCTGAAATCAACGAATCATATACTCCTTATGTGATAGAAACTTCTATTGGTGTGGATCGTACTTTCCTTTCAATTATGGCAGCATCGTACAACGAAGAAACGCTTGATAATGGCGAAACTCGCGTTGTGCTTAACTTACCACCAGTGCTAGCACCTGTAAAAGCCTGCATTATGCCATTGGTGAAAAAAGATGGATTGCCCGAAAAAGCACGTGAAATAATGAACGAATTGAAGTTCGATTTCAAATGTGGTTACGACGAAAAAGATTCAATCGGAAAACGTTATCGTCGTCAAGATGCAGTTGGAACTCCATTCTGTATCACTGTAGATCATCAAACAATGGAAGATAATTGCGTAACAATTCGCTACCGCGACACCATGTTACAAGAACGTGTGGCTATTGCCGAACTTCACCAAATAATTGGTGATTTGGTGAATATGAAGAACTTATTCAAGAAAATTGTTTAATAATTTCTGAAATTATTCTATTTGAAAGAAAAAAACGAACTGCAAATAATTTCTTTGTAGTTCGTTTTTTGTTTATTACTTACTATCAATATGGAAACATTTTATTTGCAAAATGGTGATTTCAAAACCTATATAGCGAACATAAAGTCAATAAATGATAAGACAAATACAGTGTTAATATTTCTGCACGATTCATGGGGATGTGTCGAAATGTGGGGAGATTTTCCATATAAAATGGTGAAATTGAGTGGTCTTAATGCATTATTGTACGATCGTCGCGGTTATGGACAATCATCTTGTGTTGAAGTTATGCATCGCACGGAATTTTATTTGCATGATGAAGCAGATGAATTGATAAAGGTAATGGATTTATGTAATATTCAGAATGCCATCCTTTATGGTCACAGCGATGGAGCAACAATTGCACTAATTGCAGCAGCGAAATATCCACAACGCATTAATGGTTTAATACTCGAAGGACCACATAGTTTTATCGAGGAGTCAGGAAAGGCAGCCGTATTAGCCACGCGCGAAAAAGTGAAAGAAACAAAGTTGCTTACAAGTTTGCAAAAATTTCATGGTAATAAAACCACTGAACTGTTCCGATTGTGGCACGAAACATGGTTAGGCGAAGATTTTAAACAATGGAGTATTGTGCCATTATTAAGCTTAATACAATGTCCCGTTTTGGCTTTTCAGGGCGAAAATGATATGTTTGGAAGCATCGAACAACTCAATATTCTGAAGCAAACAATACCTTCCTCTGTTACTATTTCGGAAATTGCTGACGCTGAACATACACCACGAAAAGAATCGGAAAAATACACTATTGATTTGATAAATAAGTGGATAGCTGAAAATAACTTTATTTTCACTAAATAACATAATTGTAAAATAAATATTTAAACTTTCAAATATTATGGAATTTCAATTAAAACCATGCACCGAAAAGCAATTGCCTGAAATACTAGAAATTTTCAACGAGGCTATTCTTACTTCAACTGCTTTATACGATTACAAATTGCGTACATTGGAATTTATGAAAGTTTGGTACAGCGATAAGATGACGCACAATTTTCCAATTATTGGTGCGTTCGATAACCAAGGAGAGCTACTAGGATTCTCTACTTTTGGTACTTTTCGCCCACATTCTGGTTATAAATATACTGTTGAACATTCGGTATATGTTCGGTCGGATAAACGTGGTTTAGGACTTGGCAGAATTTTATTAAAAGAGATTATAAAGCAAGCCGAGAAACTAAATTTTCATGCTTTGGTTGGGGTTATCGATGGTTTAAACATTGCAAGCGTGCGATTGCATGAAAATGAGGGATTTGTATTTGCTGGAATTTTGAAAGATGCAGGTTTCAAATTTGGTAAGTGGTTAGATGTAGTATTTTACCAATTAATACTCAAAACTCCCGAAAATCCCATTGAATTATAGCTGCTTATTCCTTTCAAAATGTAGTCAATTATTTATTAAAAGGCCTTTTGTTTACGTAAATTATACTATCTCTTTTCCGAAAGGAGTTAATGCCAGCCCCGCTAACTTAAAATGTTGCATTGCAAACGGCATACCGATAATGGTAAATGCAAACAATATTCCGAAAACAAGATGTGTTAATGCTATCCAAACTCCACCGATGAAAAACCAGATGATATTCATGATCGTAGATAAGCATCCAGAATTATTTTGTACTACACGAATCTCGCTACCAAAAGGCCATAATGCCAATATAGCCAATTTTAGAGTCTGAATTGCAAAAGGAATTCCAATGATGGTGACCATCATTAAAAGACTAGAAACTAGGTATTCAGCAGAAATTATTATCCCGCCAAAAACCAACCAAATAATGTTTCCGAGAAATTTCATAAGTAATAAATTAGAAATAAGAATAGAAATAGTAATTGGTAAATAAATTAAAAGCCCTGTAAATCAAGTTTATCGCTATCAATCATAGTTACCCATTTCCCCATTTTTTTCTGAATAACTCTAAAGTGATGCTGTTCGTCCAGCGAAATTAGCGAAATAGCTTCGCCTGGCGATTCAGCTCTGCCAGTTCGACCAATTCTGTGAATATAATCTTTGGGAGAGCGTGGCAATTCATAGTTAATAATATATGGCAAAAACTGTATATCTATACCTCTTGAAATTAAATCGGTAGCTACAAGAACGCGAATTTCTCCCGATTTGAATTTGCTTAGTGCTTCAGTTCTTGCACCTTGACTTTTTTTACTATGAATGGCAGCAGCTTTAATACCATTTTTTCTAAGTTTATCTGAAATATTGTCGACTTTGTAGACCGAATCTGCAAAAACCAACACTTGTTTCATGTCCATTGTTTTTATCAAATAGCGCAATAATGGACCTTTTTTTTCTTCCGAAACAAAATATCCCACTTGCGAAATTAAATCTAAAGTATCTGGCTCATCGTCAATTTTGATAATAATTGGATTTTCGAGTAAAATCTGATTAATCCTACTAACATCATCATTAAGAGTGGCCGAAAACAATAGGTTTTGGCGTCTTCGGGGCAGTAGTTTAAAGATAAGACTCATTTCTTCGCGAAAGCCCAGATTGAGCATTTTATCGGCTTCGTCGAGTACCAACGTTTCAATTTCAGATAAGTGAACAGCCTTCGACTCTACCAATTCTAACAATCGTCCAGGAGTAGCCACCAGCACATTCACGCCCTGCAATGCCATCATTTGTGGATTAATAGAAACACCACCAAACACCGCCATAGTTTTAATTCGGTCGGGGAGGGCGGTACCAAAAGAAATGAAAACTTCGCTCACCTGCATTGCCAATTCACGGGTAGGAACTAAAACCAACACATTTACGTGTCGGTTTTTGGTAACAGTTTTTCCTTGGAGGTTCATCAAAATTGGCAAAACATAGCTAATAGTTTTTCCTGAACCTGTTTTGGCAATACCCAACACATCTCGCTTTTTTAGAATTGCTGGAATGGCTTCTTGCTGAATGGGATATGATTGTGAGTAATTTTTATCCGCAAGTGCTTTAATTAAAGCCGGAGTTAATCCTAAAGAATCGAAAGACATAAATGATTGAATTAGTGTGAAATGTGTGGTTATATTTTTGATAAAGAAAATAGAAAATCAATTTTCGTACATTTTCTTGCTCAAAATAATGTAAATAATTGGTAAAATTCCAAGTGTGTTTAATACTGCTATAAAAACAAACCAAACAACATCGTTATTACGAGCAGCTTTCCACAACGCAATTGCTTTCCAAGATGAATCCCAAATTACGAAAAAAAGAATTAATTGAGCCAACCATTCATGTGTCAAGATAAAATTCTGTAAATTATCCATTTTGATTGTTTTTTAGTTCTATATATAACTGCAAATATACGGATTTAAACTTAATGAACAATATGTGATTAATCTCTTTGATTTTCAGCTAAACGAAAAATACTGATATTCAAATAGTCATCAAATAAATTAGGAGATTATAGATACGTTCTTTAGCAGAAATATATTTTAAATTTTACTGTGTAAATATAAAAAACTATTCATATATTTGCAGTTAAATTAAAAACTTGTCAATTGTAGCGACAAATACATTACATTATATAAAAAATAATTCGCTAGCACTGCTATTATTTGATAGTTTTAAAAAATAGACTTAAAAACATCACTTACATCAAATGAATAGAATTATCAACGATAAAATTGAAGACCTAATTAAGCTCTGTAATATGTACAAAGTGAAATCAATGTATGCCTTTGGTTCAGTATGCACAGATAAATTTGATGAAAATAGTGATATTGATTTACTTATAACATTCGATAATCTTAGTATAGACCAATATACCGATAATTATTTCGACTTGCATTATAAACTAGAGGATTTATTTAAAAGAGAAATTGATTTATTGACAGATAAATCACTATCCAATCCTTATTTTATTAAAAGTTTGGAACAAACAAAACAATTGATATATGCAGCTTGAAATACTAACCTATTTGCATGATATTCAGTGTTCTATTGATTCGATATTTGAATATCTTGGCGAAAATAGAAATTTTAATATCTATCTTTCAAACAAATTACTGAGGAGAGGAATTGAACGTGAATTGGAAATAATTGGAGAAGCAGCTAACCGAATTCTTAAAATTGACCCAAGCATAAATATTGACAATGCTCGCAAGATTGTTAATTTAAGAAATTGGGTAATACATGGATATGACAAAGTGGATGATGTTATTATTTGGGGAATCGTATCAAGGCAATTACCGGTTTTAAAAGAACAAGTGGATAAATTGCTTACAGAAAACTCTTAAATCATTTGAAAGAATAAATTACCTCGTCAATTGTAGCGACAGTTGCATTACATATTATCAAAAGCGTTAGCTTTTATTTCAGTTCCAGAAACTTCGACACTTTCAAGAACAAAAAGAAATAAGTTAGTAAACGCCTGCGCCAAACGGCGTGGGCTTTAACTTATCATTTTTGTTCGGCAGTCGAAGGCCTCTGGAGCGTGATACAGTTATTGTTCACGCTTTTTTTGTGTCTATAAGTGAAGAAAAATATACTTTAAAACAAATATTGAACTAATTATTTACTTCAAAAAATTACATTTATGAAAAAGTATCCTTGTGTTTCTCGAATAACTCTAGTAGCTGTGTTTTTAATGCTTCCATTCACAACCAAAACATTGGCTTTTTCCTACAACATTACATTTACTGGCTCAGGAGCAAGTACCTCGGTAGAAAGTGTAATTGTTCAAAACCTTACAAAAGGAACAACCGTTACAGTTCCCACAGGTAACACTTTGAATTTAAATGATGTAATATCGTCTATTGACCAACCAAGCATCAATATTGGTGCAATTCACATTTATCCCAATCCGTTACAGGACAAATCAAATTTGACTTTTTTTGCTCCACAAGCAGGAAATACCCAAATAAATGTTTTTGGTGTGGATGGTAGAAACCTGACTCGAATAAATAGCAACTTACAAGAAGGAAATAACACATTTCAATTATCATTAGCACCAGGCGCATACATTCTCAAAGTGAATGGCAATGGATATACTTACGCGCAACGAGTCATAAGTCAATCAAACGCCACAGAAAAACCAACTCTCTCATTTATTGGCAACCAAAAGCCAACAAACTCCCAGCCACAAAAAACAAAAAATGGTGGTGCTGTAACTTCAATGTTATATTCTGTTGGTGACCAATTAATCTATAAAGGCATTTCGGGAAATTACACAACCATTGTTACCGATAAACCTACAGAAAGCAAAACTACCAATTTCTATTTTGTGGAATGTAAGGATGCTGATGATAATTATTATCCAGTGGTGGTAATTGGTTCACAAATTTGGATGGCTGAAAACCTGAAAACAACTTCCTATAGAACTGGGGAAAGTGTGAGTAATGTTACCAACGCTGCTACTTGGGGTAATACTACTTTTGGAGCTTGGTGCGATTATGATAATTTGGATGCAAATGGTTTAAAATATGGTCATCTTTACAATTGGTATGCTAGTTCTGATACTAGAAATATTGCACCTATAGGTTGGCGTATACCCACCGATGCCGAATGGACAACACTTACCACTTATTTGGGTGGTGAAAGTATAGCAGGTGCAAAACTTAAAGAATCTGGAGTTAATAATTGGACTAGTCCTAATGTTGGTGCAACAAATGAAACTGGTTTTTCTGCCCTTCCAGCAGGTGATCGTGTCAGCAATGTTACGTTTGGAAGTTTGAATAACAGTGGTTATTGGTGGAGTTCAACTCAGTATGATGTGAATACCGCATGGTTCAGATTTATTGATTTCAATAACTATACCGTGGGAAGATCCAACCTCGGTAAAATGTATGGGTTCTCAATCCGCTGCCTCAGTGATATAACAATAGTTATACCGCCTACATTAACCAATACCACTATAGCAAGCCTTATAACAGGCACAACAGCCACAAGTGGAGGCAATGTGACTACAGAAGGAGGCGCAGCAGTTACCGCTCGTGGTTTATGCTGGAGTACAAGCCCAAGTCCTACCATTGCACTAAGTACCAAAACATCAGATGGAACAGGAATTGGAGCATTTACAAGTGCCATTACAGGATTAATACCCAATACCACTTATTATGTGCGAGCTTTTGCTACCAATAGTGGTGGTACTTCTTATGGTGCAGAAGTAAGTTTCCAAACGGCTACCACACCTACACTTACAACAACAGAAGCTACCAATGTAGCAAGTACCACTGCCACAAGCGGCGGAAATATCACCTCTGATGGTAGAGCCACAGTTACGGCACGAGGGGTATGCTGGAGTACAAGCCCTAATCCAACAATTTACGATAACAGAACTACCGATGTTACTGGAACAGGAGTATTTACAAGTTCGCTCACAGTTTTATTTTCGAGTACCACTTATTATGTACGTGCTTATGCCACCAACAACGAAGGTACGAGCTATGGCAACGAGCAAACCCTCATAACCACTATGGCACAGGATATTGACGTCAACCTCTATAGTTCGGTAAAAATAGGAACTCAAACTTGGATGGGTGAAAACCTAAAAACCACCAAATACCGCACTGGCGAAAGCATAAGCAAACCCGCCAATGCTACCAACTGGATGAATGCAACTTATGGTGCATGGTGCGATTATAACTCTGATGCAGCCAATGGTACAAAATACGGACATTTGTATAACTGGTATGCTGTAGCTGATGTACGAAACATAGCACCTGTGGGCTGGCATGTGGCTACCGATGCTGATTGGACAACATTGACCGATTATTTGGGTGGCGAAGTTATAGCAGGTGGAAAACTGAAAGAGGTTGGTACAACAAATTGGAGTAACCCAAATATCGATGCTACAAATACTACTGGTTTTACTGCCCTTTCTGGTGGCTACCGTAGCTTAACCGCTACTTACGAGGGAATTGGTATTTATAATCAATTTTGGAGTTCTACCAATTTCGATACAAGTACTGCTTGGCGTAGAATTATAACAAATAGTGATGCCACAGTAGGAAGAAGTAGTGGAAATAAAACACTTGGATTCTCAATCCGCTGCGTACGCGATGAATTGCCAACTCTTACAACTTTAGCTGCAACTGCCATAGGTGGAAATATTGCCACTTCTGGTAGCAATATCACTTCCGATGGTGGCGCAACAGTTACCGCCCGTGGTGTTTGCTGGAGTACAAGCCCTTCACCAACCACTGTCAACAATAAAACTTCCGATGGTACAGGCATAGGTACATTTACTAGTTCGTTGACAGGTCTTGCTGGCAATACTACTTATTATGCACGGTCTTACGCTACCAATGCAGCAGGTACGAGTTATGGTAATGAAGTGAGTTTTACAACTACTATTTATGCTATTGGCACTTTGTATCTAGGAGGTAAAATAGCATACTTAGATGCAAGTGGTGTACACGGTTTTGTATGTGCACTTACCGACCAAAGAACAGATATGATTTGGAATATGGGAAACATCACTGGTGCTACTAATACTATACTCGAAACCAGTGGTGTGTATGGTATCAGCAAATCGGGCGGGCGGAAAAATACTGATGCCATTATTCTGGCAGGTAATTTTAGTGCCGCCTCTATTTGTGCAGCACTTACCATTGGAGGTGCTGCAGCTGGCGATTGGTACTTACCTTCTAAAGGTGAACTAAACCAAATGAATGTCAACAAGACTATTATAGGAGGTTTTTCTCCATTCGCTTATTGGAGTTCGAGTGAATTCAATAAGGGTAATGCTTGGATTCAGTCTTTCAGCGGTACCATTGTGAATACAGACAACACATACGAAAACCACTATGTTCGTGCCATTAGAGCTTTTTAAATATATCGTCCTATTATAATGGTGTATGAGGTGTTTTCTCATTATGCCAATGTGAATAATTATTTTTGCTAAATTGAAATGGAGAAACCTGAAAATCCATAAAGAGTAAGGAGCGGAAGCCGAAAAGCTTATGAGTAGGTAAAAAGAAAAAAAAATAAGAGTATGTCAAATTTAATTTATAAATCAGTAGTCGGAAATGATATTATCGAATTTGTTAGTTTCAATTTTGATGGAAAAGGCAATGCAATAATCAGAAGAAATGGTGATATTGAATTACTGGATGTTGATGAGCTTTTTGATGTTTTGTTTGGGGCTATTGCAAAAGAAAAAGAATATGTTGAATTTAAATTATAATATAAACGCAAAAAAAATACCACAATTATGTCAAAACAATTAATTACAGATGTACCATCAAAGAAACCATTACCAATAGAGAAACCAAACAAACAATTATTGCCTCGAGAGCCTAGTAAAACTCTATTGCCAGATTCAAAACCAAATCAAGGTAAAACAGTATTAAACGATTAGATTTCCTCTTTGGGCGTAGGCTCTTTTTGTTCGGCATAGGCTTAGTCAACTTTGGGCTTGAAACAAAGCCTTGTTCAGCGTAGGCATCGCCTACGTCGGGTGGGAAGGAAAGCCCCTCGTTGGGCGTAGCGTAGTTCAATGGTCTTGTTGTTCGGCTCAGGCTCGTGCCTGAGTCGAGTGAGAAGAAATGCTCCGCTTTCCATATTATATTTAATCGGCTGATTTTCAGAAATGAATTTCAGCCGATTTTTTCATAACTGATAATAAAAAATAACTTAATTTTGAACAATATGAAACTATTATTCGTATATTTGCTGTATGAAAAATAAAACAGAAATTGGTTTGGATTTCATTGTTGATAAACTGACCAACTCAATCGAAAATATTATAACTGGTGATAGTTTCCAAACTGAAATTTCGGTGCTTACAAATAATGATATAAAATCCGTTACAAAAAAAGAAGGGTGGTTGTTTAATTGGCGAGATGAGTGGAAAGAGGCTACTCGGGATGTTTATAAACTTACCATTGTTGGAAATTCAAAAATAATTCAAGGACTCCTAAGTCTCGAAGTTAAATTTGACCACGTTTACATTCACTTGATTGAAAGTGCGCCTTTTAATAAAAACAAATCTAAAGTTTACGCCGGAGTTCCAGGTAATCTAGTCGCTTTTGCATGTAAATTATCATTCCAGCGAGGTCATGAGGGCAACGTTTCATTCATATCTAAAAGTCAATTAATTGACCATTATGAAAAAACACTTGGCGCATTTCATTTTGGAGGTAGAATAATGATAATAGAAACGAATGCCGCTCTAAAACTAATTAACAAATACTTTCAAAATAAATAATATGAAACGAGAAAAAAAGGACTTAGATGTTGATTATATTGGCGGTCAAGGCTCTTTGACCGTTGAAGAAGAAAAAGCAATTAGCCACTACTTATTGCAGCATAAATTGTTACGAAGCAGCTCCACTAAAACTAATAGTAGAAATACAAAACGAACTAAAACAACTGCTTGAACCACTGTACTATCGATAAGGTGATTAGTTAAAGTTTGTTTTTGGCTGTTGGCATTAATTTCTATATTCTTAGGATTTGCAATCCGTTCTTAAAAAAGTAGTTCACTCCACTAGAAGAAAAGCACACCGATAAAAATCGGCATGAACCACCGTCTTTCCACATTACATTTAATCGGCTGTTTTCAAGAATGAATTTCAGCCGATTTATTTTTTGAATATCACTTCAACAGAGTCTGTTATTTGGTCTAAGAAAACATTACTTTAGCGCATTCGTTCAAGTCGTGCAGCGTCCAATCGTAATAAGATAAAAAGTAGAATGGTAAAACCCCAAAGCGACGAGCCACCATAGCTGAAAAATGGCAGTGGAATACCTATCACAGGCATTATTCCAAGTACCATACCGATATTGATGGTAAGATGGAAAAACAGAATACTAGTTACACAATAGGCGTACACTCGACTGAAAGAATCGCGCTGTCGCTCGGCAATTCGCAATAAACGCATCAGCAATAGCCAGTAAAAGAATAGTACTAAAGTTGAACCCCAAAAGCCATGCTCCTCACCAACTGTACAAAAAATGAAGTCGGTATCTTGCTCTGGTACGTATTTGAGTTTTGTTTGAGTACCGTTAAGGAACCCTTTCCCCCAGAAACCGCCCGAACCAATAGCAATTTTTGATTGATTTACATTGTAACCAGCGCCGTTTAAATCTTCTTCCATGCTCAACAATACTTTTATTCGTATTTGTTGATGAGGTTCTAAAACTTTATCAAAAAGGTAATATGCCGAAAAGCTGAATGCTACTGAAATAAGCGAGAAGAGTATCATAAACCAATACTTTTTGTAACGATTCATTATTTCTATCACAGTCCAATAAATACAGGATGCAATAATGGTAATAATTGTCACTGTATCGTAATTCAAATGATACCAGATATTAATTATATAAGAAATTAATGCTATTCCTATTGCTCCCAAAACGAGAATGATGGACTCTTTTTGATGTTTGGTAAAGAAAAATGCATAACCAGCTTGCACGATTAGTATTATGCTCATTGCCAATACAATTCCTAAACTTCCATGATCAATTTGAATGGGTATAATGCTATATCTAATTACGATAATGAACAGAAAAATAGCAAAAGTGCCTAATAAAAGTACAATTCCATTCATACCTTCGCGGTAAAGCATCAACAAAAAAGCTACAAAAACAAGTGCCGATCCAGTTTCGTTTTGCAAAATAATGAGCGAAAAAGGTAGAAAAATTATAACTCCCAAAGGAATCAAATCTTTCCAGTTTTTAAGTTTGTAATTGTACGAACTCATGAATTTTGAAAGTGCCAATGCTGTGGCCATTTTGGCCAATTCTGCAGGTTGAAAACTTACGGGACCAATTTCCAACCATGAGCGAGAACCCTTAATATCTTTGGCAACAAATATGGTGAGAATAAGTAGCAGAATGGCTGCGCCATAAATAACATAAGCAAAAATACTGTACATTTTTGAATCGACCAGCAACAATACGCCGGCAATACCTATTGCGGTCAAAATCCAAATAAACTGTTTTCCAGCACGTTGATCAAAATCGAAAATGCTTGCTTGGTCGAAATCATAACTTGCACCGTAAATGCTTATCCAACCCATAAGCACCAGCACAACGAAGTAAAACACCGTTGTCCAGTCTAATGCATATTTTATACTAACGTTCTTTGACATTGGAATTGGTTACAGTTACACAAGTTTTATTCAATAATTCGGTGCGTTTTATTTTCCGATAAATAAATTGTTCTACCAGCAAACTAAAAATTGGCGCTGCATATAATGAGCCATATCCTGCATTTTCGACCACTACAGCTATAGCAATTTTAGGGTTTTCGCGCGGAGCAAATCCTACAAAGATGGAGTGGTTATCGCCATGACTATTCTCAACAGTTCCTGTTTTTCCACACATTACCAATCCTTCAATTCTGGATGCCCGAGCAGTACCCGATTCAAATACTCTACACATTCCTTCGTATACAATTGGGAAATACTTTTTGTCCACTTTGCAACGGTGAATTTTTTTTCGCATCGAATCGCAACGGTTCAAATGCGGTGTTATATAGTATCCATTATTTGCAATTACTGCCATTGAATTTGCCAACTGAAGCGGTGTTACTAGCACTTCGCCTTGCCCAATTGACAACGAACGAATAGTTATTGCACGCCATCCTGTTTCGGCTCTATAAACCTTATTATAAAATTTTTGTGTAGGAATATAACCGCGCGATTGTTCATAAATGTCGCCATCGGTAAATTTTTCACCTAAACCAAAACTTTTCATTTTATCTGCCCATTCATCATAATTGGTACGGAAAAGTATATTTTTCTCACCATATCCATTTTTCTCGACAGTAACCTTAAATGCATTCCAAAAGTAAGGATTACAGCTTTGTTCGATGGCGCTGAGCAAACTCACAGGTGAACCATGACTGTGAGTACATTTTATTGGCGAGGAGCCAGGTCCACTACAACTGAACAATGTGTTGGCACTAATTCCACCCATTTGCTGACAAACCAACGCTTGAATTGGCTTAAATGCCGATCCAGGTGAGTATTGAGCTTGTGTGGCTCTATTCATCAACGGTTTAAGAGGATCCCTTACCAATTGCATATAATTTTTTGAACGTTGCCGCCCAACTAAAATTGATGGATTAAATGATGGATTTGATACCATTGCAAGAATTTCACCTGTTGATGGTTCAATGGCAACTACACTTCCCATTTTTCCTTTTAACAGTTTTTCGGCAAGCACTTGAAGTTGTGCATCGAGTGTTAAATTCAAATTTTCGCCGGCTTTTGGAGCCACATCTTCTTTGCCATTCTCATATTTCCCTTTAATCCTTCCTTTGGCGTCGCGAAGTAATACTTCAACACCTTTAACTCCTCGTAGCTGTTTCTCGTAGGTTTTTTCAATTCCGTCCCTACCAGTATAGTCACCTTGTTTGTAATAGCTATCCGATTCAATTTTGGCTTGTGAAACTTCGCCAATGCTTCCCAAAACATGTGCTGCATTGGGAAAGGCATATTCACGCAAGGTTCTATTTTGAATGTAAAATCCAGGATATTTATACATCGATTGTTGAATTGTAGCAATATCTTCAATTCCCAATTGAGTCATAAAAAGTTGTGGTGTGTAGGACGAATAACCATAATTCTTTTTTCTATCACGAATTTCGGCAATGCGTTTAATGAAATATTCTTTACTGATATTCAGAGCTTTACAAAATGCGAGTGTGTCTAATTCTCGTATTTCTCTCATTATTAATGCAATATTGTATGCCGGTTTATTATAAACCAAAAGAGTATGATTGCGGTCGTAAATTAATCCACGTGGTGGAAACTGAGTCTTTTTAAAAAAAGCGTTACTATCTGCGCCCTCTTTGTATCGCGACTCAATAATTTGGATAGAAAATAAGCGCAATATATAGATAACAATCACAACCGTGATGATAATAGCAATAACTGTTCTTCTGTTTTGAAGCGTATCATTAATCATTTATTATTTGGTTTTTAGTGACTGTATACCTATGATAAACAAGGTAGTAACTATTGAACTTAGTAACATTTTTGATGAAACTATCCAAAGGTGAGCTGTAGAAAATGATTCGAGATAAAATAAAGTAGCATGATGTATCAAAATAATAGTTACCAGGTATTTGATATAAGCACCTACACCAAATGTGTGAAATGATGGTGTAGGATTATTGCCCTCCTCAATAGCTGTAAACAATTTGATAATTCCGTTGCGTAAAAATGCAATTAATACTGTGGCAAAAGCATGCATTCCCATGGTGTTGGAGAAAGCATCTATAATTAATCCAATAAAAAAAGCCAAAAGTAATGAAAACCAACGAGGCGTTTGTACAGGTAATGCAATAATAAACAGTATGTAGATATACGGATTGATATATCCCATAAACTGAATATTGTTGAGCACCAGCACTTGAAAAAGAACTAGTATAATAAACCGAAATATATTTTGAAGTACAATGGGCATTTCTGTTGTTGAAAGTTTTTTTTAGTTGACAGCTGTTTTTTATTCTTCTACAATTTTCTCAATATCTTTTTGTTCGTTATAGTTCAAATAGTTTATCACTTTGACGTGTGAAAGTGTTCGGAAATTTACGGCCAATTTAACTTTAATATTATAATATGAGTCACTTTTGTTGATGTTAAAATCCTCTATATAACCAATGGGAATACCTTCGGGGAAAGTACTTGTTAAACCGCTAGTTATAAGCGTGTCACCCAAAAAAAGCTCCACATGTCGAGCAATATCAGTCAAGTTTGAATACCTATAATCTTCGCCCGACCAAAGCAGTGGACCGCTATAATTGTTCCTTTTAAACTTGCAGCTCACTTGAATTTTGGGGTTCAGAAGTGGAATTACAACAGAAAATCGGTTTGAAACAGTTTTTACAATTCCAACAACACCTACTTCACTCACCACTCCCATGTCTATTTTTATACCATCCTTTGAACCTTTGTTCAGTGTAATATAATTTTGAAGTTTATTGGTGGAACTATTTATTACTTTGGCAGAAATAAACTTGTATTCCATTTCGGGTGGAATTTGAAAATGGACAGAATCCGATGCTTCGGGTTGAAGAGTTGCTAATTTGTTTTGTAAGGTAATAATCTGATTTTTAAGTGCTGTGTTTTCTTCCGACAGGTTGTCGTTGGCGGCACTTAATTTGAAAAATTCTACTACAGAATTACTCCAGCCATACATTTCAGAAACAATAGAATTGCTAGAAGAAAGAAATACGCTTTTTTGATATTCTTGATTTTTGACAATCATCGTGAAGCAGATTATTTCTAAAAACAGAAATAAAAACACAATGCTGTATTGAATCAAAAAATTAAAAAGATTCTTCATGATGAATGAGATGTGAACACCGAAAATAATTATTTTATATAATAATTGATTTAGTGTTCAAGAAGATTATTATTTTCAAAAAAAATAATTGTAGGCAAAGACCATCAAAATAATTTAATAGGCAAACACACAAAAAGTGTATCTGCCTATTAATTAAATAGTTTGCTTAACGAATCAAGAATGAGAACTTGTCAACGTTTTTCAATGCAATACCAGTTCCACGAGCCACAGCGCGTAAAGGATCTTCAGCAATATGGAATTGAATGTTCAATTTGTCGGTTAAACGTTTGTCCAATCCGCGAAGTAAAGCACCACCACCTGCTAAATAAATACCACTTTGTACAATATCAGAGTACAATTCGGGAGGCGTTTGTTCCAATGCACTTAAAATAGCTGCTTCAACTTTTGAAATTGATTTTTCCAAACAATGTGCAATTTCTTGATACGAAACAGGCACTTGCATTGGTAAAGCAGTCATACGGTTTGGTCCGTGAACAATATAATCTTCGGGAGCATCTTCCAAATCGGTTAATGCAGCACCAACATTAATTTTAATCATTTCTGCAGTACGTTCACCCACTTTAATATTGTGCATACGACCCATATATTCCACAATATCAAGAGTTAAATCATCACCAGCAATACGGATAGATTTATTGGACACAATACCACCAAGCGAAATAACAGCAATTTCGGTAGTACCACCACCGATATCAACAATCATACAACCATTTGGCGCCTCCACGTCGATACCAATACCAATAGCAGCAGCCATTGGTTCGTAAATCATATATACCTCGCGTCCACCAGCATGCTCGGATGAGTCACGTACGGCACGAATCTCAACCTCGGTACTACCAGAAGGAATACAAACTACCATTTTGAGCGACGGAGAAAATAGATGGTTTTTTGTTGGAATCATCTTTATCAATCCACGAATGAGCAATTCGGCAGCATAGAAATCTGCAATAACACCATCACGCAAAGGGCGAACAGTACGAATCCCTTCGTTTTCTTTTCCTTGCATTTGACGAGCTTTTTCACCAATAGCAATAAGTTTGTCGGTACGTCTATCTAAAGCTACTACCGATGGTTCGTCAACTACAATTTTATCATTGTGAATGATAATGGTATTGGCGGTGCCTAAGTCGATGGCAATTTCTTGCGTAAATGAAAATAGTCCCATTTTATTTGTTTATTTCTTAATTTTGTTTATTTTTCATTTTCTATATATCTGAAAATGAATTATTTGTAATTACAAAAAGTGTGATATATTTTTAGTGACAAAGTGCTTATCCGTTTAATATCTTTTCCGTTTTGGTTTTTGTCGATTGTCATAGAAATTAAGAATAATTATTTCATCAAATCGGTTATCAGCATTTTTCGACCAAAAAATTACTAAAGCCATTTTTTGTGTTTATTCAACATTTCGTTTTGTGAAATCAGTTTTTCCAAATCATGACTTTCTTTTTCAATCATAAGTAATTCTTGTTGTTCTTCAATACTCAATCTTGACCATAAAGAACCCTTTTTTGTTTCTTTGACCCTATTCATTAGTTCGTAAAACTTTATTAAAACGGTATCATTATGGATATTGTCAATCAACTTATGAAAATTTGATTTTAACTCAATTGTAGTCATATATCTTTCTTTTATTTGTTGATATATGCACAAAATAGCATAATAAGCATTTAAGCTATATATAATTTTAATGTTTAAAATGGCGGAAACCAGTTGTTACCATTGCCACGCCATTTTCATTACATGTGTTAATTGAATCTTGATCTTTAATTGATCCACCAGGCTGAATAACTGCCGAAATTCCAGCGTCAAAAGCTATTTGTACACAATCGGGGAATGGGAAAAATGCGTCCGAAGCCATAACAGCACCATTCAAATCAATTTTAAATGAATCGGCTTTATCAATCGCATGTGTTAATGCATCAACTCGCGAAGTTTGGCCTACACCACTGGCACACATTTGTTTGTTTTTTGCTAAAACAATTGAATTTGATTTTGAATGTTTTACAATTTTATTTGCAAACAATAAATCTTCAATCTCATCAGAATTTGGAGCTTTTTCGGTTACAACCTTTAAGTCTTCAATTGTTTCAGTTTTAGTATCTTTGTCTTGCATCAATATACCGTTAAGCAATGAGCGGAATTGTTTGCTTTTCGATTTTGATTCTTTCAGAATAAGTATAATGCGGTTTTTCTTTTGAGCCAAAATTTCAATTGCTTCCAAATCATAGTCGGGTGCAATTACCACTTCAAAGAAGATTTTGTTCATTTCCAAAGCAGTATCTTTATCAATAATAGCGTTGGTAATGAGTACAC
Source organism: uncultured Bacteroidales bacterium (assembly GCA_903911085.1). Classification (GTDB taxonomy): domain Bacteria; phylum Bacteroidota; class Bacteroidia; order Bacteroidales; family Paludibacteraceae; genus Paludibacter. Next base: position 53,224 of record CAIWCC010000131.1, read on the forward strand.
CGCCAAAGGCAGAAATTGGGTCGGCAGCTAATGCCGCGTTCCATGCATCAACCAAAACTGAACGTGAGGCAATTCCACAAGCATTATTATGTTTAAGAATTGCAAAAGTAATATCTTCGAAGTCATTAATTAAATTAACAGCTGCATCAATGTCGAGTAGGTTATTATACGAAATTTCTTTGCCTTGCAATTGTTCGAACATATCACTAAATTTGCCAAAGAAAACACCACGTTGATGCGGGTTTTCGCCATATCTAAGTACTTTTGAATCGTTGGCAGTTTGGCGGAAACCGCTTTCTTCTTCGCCATCGAAATAATTGAAAATAGCCGAATCGTAGTGCGACGAAACTGCAAAAGCTTCTTTGGCAAACCAACGACGTTCTTCTATTGAAGACTTAGCACCATTGGCCGAAATCATTTCCAACAATGGCTCATATTGGTCTTGCGAAGCTACAATCACCACATCATTGTAGTTTTTGGCAGCAGCACGAATTAGAGAAATACCACCGATATCAATTTTTTCGATAGTAGTTGCTTCATCGGCACCAGCAGCTACTGTAGCTTCGAATGGATACAAATCCACTATAACTAAATCAATTTCAGGAATTTCGTATTCTGCAATTTGAGCTTTATCTAATTCTAAATCGCGACGGGTAAGAATGCCACCAAAAATTTTTGGATGAAGAGTTTTAACTCTTCCACCTAGTATTGAAGGATAACCTGTGAGGTCTTCAACAGCTTGACATGGTATGCCGAGTGATTCGATAAATGATTGAGTACCTCCAGTTGAAATAAATTCTACTCCTTCGGTGTGAAGTTTTTGTATTATCACGTCTAGCTTATCTTTATGATAAACAGATACTAAGGCTCTTTTTATTTGCTTTTTTTCCATATTCCTTTTTTGCGTTTATTTATGGGTTACAAAATTACAAAAAAATACTTGTTCTATCAACAAAAAAATCCGATTGATTTTGTACATTATCCAATTTTAATAAGTTGGAACAGAAATAGACAAAAAATAGTAACATCTTGCTGATAATTTTTCAATGGGTTTTGAAAGATTTGATATTGTTTGTTACAATGGATTTTAATTATGTATATTTGAAAATATAATGATTGGGCCAATATAATACAATTTTTGGCGATAATTAGCGTTTAAATCTTGATAAAATACACTTATAATATGAATGAAATAGTAAATATTGCGTTACAGATTTTACCTAGTTCAAAGGATATTCACCCTTATACTCTTGTAGATAAAGCCATTGAAGTAATAAAAGCCTCTGGAATAAAATACAAAGTTACACCTTTTGAGACTGTTATGGAGGGAACATACGAGCAGATAATGGCAGTTGTAAAAGCAGCACAATTGGCTTGTTATAGTGCTGGTGCTGAGAGCCTAATGACTTATATTAAAATTCAAAGTTCGTTGGATGCTGTAAGCATTGATGATAAAATGAAGAAATATGAGTAATTGGTTTGTCTATAATAATCTATAATATTCACGCGGACAGCATTATAATTGATTGCTGAGAAATTCCTACAAACTTTTGATTATGAAAATAACATTTAAATTGATTAATCAATATGGAATTATTTATGTGTTTAAAAGATTATTTTGTAAAAAAATTAAGCCCAAAGTAAGAAGATTCAAATATATAAAAAGATTATTAGCCTATAAATCAGGAATTGAAATTGGTGGTCCGAGTCCTATTTTCTCTGATGAAGGAATTTTACCCATTTATAATTTTATCAACAATCTTGATGGATGTAATTTTTCCAATAAAACAATTTGGGAAGGCGATATTGAAACAAAAGCTATTAATAATTTTTATAATGCCAAAAATGGTTATCAGTACATTATTGATGGTACTGACTTAAATGTGATTGAAAATTCGAAATATGAATTTGTAATCTCGTCAAACTGTTTGGAGCACATTGCAAATCCACTAAAAGCCATTTCGGAATGGGTAAGGATAATTAAGAAAAATGGTATATTGCTTCTCATACTTCCAAATAAAAAATACTGTTTTGATCATAAACGAAAAGTTGTAAAATTCGATCATCTGCTAAATGACTTTGAGAATAATATATCCGAAAATGACTTAAGCCATTTATCTGAGATATTACTACTTCACGACTTAAGTATGGACTTAATGGCCGGCGACATTGAGAATTTTACAAATAGATCGCTCGACAATATGAACAACAGGGCGCTGCATCAACATGTTTTTGACTTAAGAGTTTTACGCCAAATATATGATTATTTCAATGTAGAAGTTTTATATACCTATGATGGTGAAGATTATATAATTGTTGGTAAGAAAAGAGCTTAGGCAGTAACTAAGAGAAAAATAAATTCAATTTTGTATATAAAATGCTAAATGCCTCCATAGTTGTTTATAATCACAAGGTTACAGAAATTGCTGCTTTGGTAAAAATACTTCGAAAGTCAACAGCAATTTCCGATATTTTTTTGATTGATAATTCACCCAAAAGTCAATCCGGTTTTGATAGGTTAGAGGCAACATATATCTTCAACGATAAAAATCTTGGCTATGGCGCTGCTCATAATATTGCACTCCGAAAAACCATTGAAAACGGCATTCCTTACCATTTAGTTGTCAATCCTGATATTGAATTTGAAGACGATATTCTGTATAAAATACTCAATTACATGAATAATAATACAGAAATAGGGCAGTTAATGCCAAAAATTTTGTATCCAAACGGAGAAATTCAGAATCTGTGTAAACTAATTCCAACGCCATTTGATTTGATTTTTAGGCGTTTTTTGCCTCAAAATTGGACCAAAAAGCGAATGGAGCGATTTGAAATGCGTGCTTCGGGTTACAATCAAATTCTGAATGTGCCATATCTCTCAGGCTGTTTTATGCTATTAAGAACTGAGGCTATAAAGAAAGTTGGATTGTTCGACGAACGATTTTTTATGTATCCCGAAGATATTGATTTAACTCGACGGATTCACAAAGAATTTAAAACGGTGTTTTTTCCTGAAGTTCATGTAATTCACAATCATGCTCAAGAATCCTATACAAGTTTTAGAATGTTATTTATTCATATTTCAAACATGATTAAATACTTTAATAAATGGGGTTGGTTTTTTGATAAAGAAAGACGAATGGTTAATAATGAAATAAAGTATGTCAAGAAATTGTAATCGACAGAATGTGTGTTGATTACAATTGGTAGTTGTTTCCCAATTGTCCAATCAATACAATAAGTCTAATATTTAATTATCAACTGTTGTAAGCTAAGAAAAATCCAGATTGACAAATGATTAAACAATGAATATTTTCATTTGTGGTATTTGAACGTTTGATATCGAAATAATTACACAAATTATATAAGATTAGGGTGAGTCGCTGTAAATACATTTCATAATTAAAAAAAAACAGTTTTCCAGAATTATCAATTAGCCTGCAACGACTCATTGATAACTCCGAAAAACTGTTTCTTTTAAACAAACCTTTTTTTACCTCTTTCTATATTATCTCACAATTTTCTTAACCCATTGACCAGAAGCCGATTCTAGTTGTACAGTGTACATGCCTGATACTCCAACCTTTATTTCCATTACATTTGAACCCGATTGAAGTGATTGAATCATGCGACCCATCATATCGTATACACGTATGGCGGTTGCTTCTTTCAGATTACTTACTACCAATTTACCATTTATGAACGATACATTTGGTCCACCTGCCTGATTAAATTGTTCATTGGTAGTACTAATTTTTCGTGCCGAAAGCATCAATCTATTGCTTGTGGTACCTGCTGAGGCAATGAAACTATAGTCAGATTTCAATAGGTCTATCGATGCTCCTGTTTGTTTATCGGTTAACATTAGTGTACTAAGATCTTTTGCCTGTGAAGCATCTACATGAATAGTTATAGTGCCAGCAGTTTTGGTATAAAATGCCAACGGCAAATTATTCACACTATTGAATGGTAAAGCATTATTAGCATAATTTACAGTTCCTATTGTAGTATAAACTTGCGGTACATCTGTGTCTACAGTTAACATTTTTGCCAAATCTTGTCCTATTTGATAACTTGTACTTTGAAGGTCATCGATAATAAGGTTAGTTTTATCTGTACCTGTAGCAGTGGTAAGATTTAAACGTACCAAATCTGATTGACTCACAGCCACACTTGAACTTGCAAACTGACGTGCTGCCAATTCAAAGTTCAATTTCGAATCTACAAGACCTGCATCTACTTGAGTGAAATATGCAGTAAATGGATCTATTACAGGAAGATCATTTGTATTACGAGCATAAAACTCGTAGGTTGTTCCATTATATTTATAAAGGTTCAACATATTGGTTCCTGTCTGAGATGCATATTTACTCAAGAATGGTTGTCCCATTAGATTCCATCCAAAATCATTTACTCCTGCACCTCCAGTATAATATGTAACTGGTATTGATTGGGCACTTTCATTTTGAACTATTGATTTATCCAAAATAAATGAGAAAGTAATTGTGCCTCTTCCTGTTTTGATTCCAAAAATGTAACCTTTGAATGGCTCGAGCGATAATGAAGTATTGGTAATTGATTTCCAATTTGAAACACCTGAACCCAAATCAGCACGTTGTTGTGAATTGTACTCTTTAATAAACCATGTGTCACCCAATATTCCCAACGAAGTTCCATCCTCTTTGGTTATATCAGTAATTTTCACCGAACAAGGGAAAGACATAAAGTACCATTTGGTATCTTTAATAGTTCTCAATAACTTAACAGTCCCATTTACAGTGCTGTTACAACTGCAAATTTTGGCACTAAAAGCTGTTGTTTCGTCTACTTTGAAAGTAACATCGCCAAATGTAACTGCACTTGTGAGATTCAAATTACCACCTGGCTCGATGGTGATATTACCTGTTGATACACCTCCACCACCAGAGAGTGTAACTCCACTCTTAATGGTAATACTGGAGCTTGTGCTTGTGCCTGCTACCGTTGCAATATCAGCGTCTTCATCAATTAATATTATCGAATTGGATTCTATTGAATTGCAAACAACATTGGCATTTCGCGCAATCACCTTCACTAAATACGAAGCTCCTGAAGTAAGACCTGTATATGTGTAGGAGGTGGCAGGTGCAAGCACATTGTTTGTGCTTATCAAGCTTGCACCAAGATATAGCAAAACATCATAGTTTGTGGCTCCTGCCACGGCAGTCCAATGTGCTGTAAATCCTGTAGAGGTTACATTGCTAGATGGTTGAATTGATGGTGCTGTAAGGAGAATTGTCAAATCGCGATTCAAGTTGGTTGCTGCATTATAAAAGTCATTACCTGCTTGTGAAGCAGTAATAGTAGTTGTTCCTGCTCCAACTATATGAATTTGGCCTGATACTATTGTTGCAACAGCTTCATCTGAACTTGTATATGTGATTGTATTTGTACCCGAAGTTGCAGATGTTGCACCTGGGGCAAAATTCGCATCGCCTACAACTTTTCCTGTTGGTAAAGCAGCAAAAGTGATGGATTGATTGCCTTTAGCAATTGTAAATCCATAGGCAGCTGAACTTGCAGCTTCATAATTTGCGTCTGCTTCTACAGTGGCTGTTACAGTATAACTTCCTACCGAAGTAGGCTTAGTTGCACTTGGACCATAAGTTGTACCACTCACACCAACATAGCTATAAGTTACTGCACCCGTACTACCTGTTTTATCACATGTACTTGGTCCTTGAGCAGTACCGTCATAAGTAAATGTAGCTGAATTAGTAGCTGTAATGCTTGAAGCAAGTTTATAAGTTACACTTAACAGTGTAGCAGCAGTATTATTAGCATAAGTAGTAGCATCATAAGCCACACCCGCAGCCACATTTACGGTTACCGACCCTACCGCTGTAGGCGTGATAGTGGCAGTATAAGTTATTCCACCATCTGTAGTTGCCAAAACAGTAGCACTACCATTTCCAACTACTATATCACTCAAAGTAAAACCTGTAACGGCACTGCCAAATGTAAATATTGCTGTAAATGCAGCATTAACTGTTGCACTAAGCGATGTAATAGTAACCGAAGGCATGATTGCCGATGAAGTATATACATAGGCACCCAAATCGGTAGGGGTATAATCTGCTCGTATTTTTCCGTCTTTATCATCTGTTACACCAGCGATATTTACCCCTTTTACATCAGCCATTGCATAAGCTGCGTCTATTGTCATATCAGGAGTAGTGGCTGTAGCATCTGTGAAATGTGGATCAGCATTAATACTTCCTGAATCCAATCCTGTAATTAAAGGAAGACCGATTGCATTCGTTACATCTGCATTATTATAATAACCCAGCATACTACCTGAATTTGGTGCATAATATATGTTATTACTTAATGTTAAATTTGTGGATGCTGTATAATTAAAGTAAGCCGCATAATTTTTACCACTAGCAGAACTTCCGTTTGCACGTGCATTTACAAAGATATTATTTCTGAAGATACGTGTATTACTTAAAGCATTACTAAATAATGCATAACTTAATAAAGAACCAGCAGTTGGTGCACCTCCAATATATACTGAGTTATGATATAAGGTATTGTTGTTATTTGCTGCACCTGTTTCATAAATACCATATAAGGTAGATTGCGTATTCCCACCCAGATTTATCATATTGTTTGCATAGGTGGTTGCACCCGCAACAATTCTGATACCATATATGCTCGCTGCTGTTGTAGCTGCATCAACAGATAAACCATAAATAAAGTTTCTTGCAACTGAATTAGTACCCGAAGATTTACCATTATAATAAATTCCTGTTACTGGGCCAGCAAACGAACTATTATTACTCGAAATTCCATATATAGTATTACCCGTTACTGTAGAACCTGTAGCTGAAGTGCTATTTACTCCAATACCATAGATAGAATTATCTGTGCTTTTTGTTAGTCCAACAGTTAAGTCATATATAGTATTGCCGGTAATTGACTGTGTTGCTGCAGCACCTGAATAAATACCATAAAGATTACTACCTGCCGTTGTACTATTGTTAACTGAGTTCGTAATAGTGTATACTGTATTTCCGGAAACAGTTAATGTAGTTGCCCCTTGTATCTGAATTCCAATAACACTTTGAGAAGCACTTGTGCTCGCAGAACTTGCATTGATATTATTTACAGTGTTGGTGCTAATTGTTGTCGTAGTTGAGGCACCAACATAAACTCCTTTAAATTGAGAAGAAGTTGCAGCAGTATTACCAACAGTAAGAATTGAAGTTATCGTATTAAACTGACAATCAAGCGTACTTGCAGCAACATTATGATAAATACCGTAAGTAGTTCCGGCAGATGTTGTTGATGTAATTCCTCCAATCAAATTATTTTTACAGGTAACCGTTCCTGCACTTGTCGAGTTAATTCCATAAAATACTCCAGTGCCCGAACTTGTGTATAAAATGGAAGTATTTCCAGTGGAAGCACCTATAGTATTTAAAGTTACAGTACCAATGTTTACATTTCCTGCAACTACTGTGATACCCGACCAAGTTTGAGTTCCATTATTAGAATAATCAAACTTTTTGATGGTATTATTCTGTATTGAGCTCGCTGTACTTGTACCTACGTTAAGGTATATTCCTGAAAATAGATTGTTATTTGCATTTGTTTTAGTCCAAGCATTACCTCCGCAGGTGGCTGCCTGACCTCCAATGTTATTGTTTGAAACATCAAAGTTTATTCCCGAAGTATTGGTAATATAGATAACATTTAATGCAACAGCTGCGGTTGGAATAAATGTGGTTGTTTCGTAGAAGCTATTATCCTTAATCTTTGCTGCAGAAGTGTTTGCGCCCAGATATACACCATAAGATGCCGTACCCCTATTGAAAAAATCAAAGATATTGTTATTGCTAATTTCTAAATTATCATTAATGGTTGTAGCACCTATCGAGTTAATTGCAACCAACGGACGGTTTGCATCGAAAGCATTAGTAATATCGTTGTAAGTAATAATATTATCATCATTACCATCGGTAGGACCGGTTGAAACAAAGACAACCCCTCCTGTAGCATCCATTGTAGAGCCCTTTATAGTACAGTATTTGATGGTATTTGTTTTAGCATCGTTATATAACCGAATAGTAGAATTACCAGCTGTAGCTGAATTGCTGTAATTGATAATATTTAAACTCTTTGCATCATTTGCCTGATTTACACTACCATTTATGGTTACATTATCGGCACCGTTAAGATCAATAAGCGGTGTAGTTAAATTACCAGCAATTACCAGATTGGAAGCCATAGGATAAATATTGACTGACGTATAACTTGCCGAGCCTGACCCACTAGCATTTAATACTGCAGAAGCCGATTCAGTAGTACTTGTATATAATGCGATATTAATGACTCCCTTATGTGTTCCTGCATTGATAGCATCAAAGGCTGTTTTTACAGTTGGATAATTAGCAGAAGTTGTTCCTAATGTAGCAGTTACAGTTACAGAATTATAGGCTACGCTCCATTGTGTAGCCTGACTCGTTGCATTACCAGATCCATCAACAGCTGCTCCAGCAGACACATCAACACTTATAGCAGCACCTGTGGGAATAATATTTACGGTATAGGTTGTTCCACTACCCGAAAAGTTAGCTGCAACTCCATTACGTACAACTAAGTCATTAATATCAAAACCAGTAACAGCGGCCCCAAATGTTATTGTTAGCGGGATAGGATTATCTGTGACTGCAGAACCGGAGCCGGAATATGCTATTGAAGAACTTATAGGTGTGCCGGAAGATGTATAATTATAAGCTCCAATGTCCATAGTTCCTGTTCGTGTAATTCCAGCATAATCATCCGCAACTGCCGGAGTTGTGGTAACACCTTTACCATCAACTGTGTTTATTGTAGTATTATACGTTAAATCTGGACTTGTTGCAGTTGGATCGTTAAAACCAGGAGTTCCAGTTAAGCTATGTGCATCACTCGCTGCTTTAGTAAAATCAGTCAAGGTAGTTTTTTCTACACCCACACCTAAACCAAGAGGTGTTGCAAAGTAGAGGTTATAATCACTGAGATTAATAGCACCGGCAGTGCCATAACCCAATGCGTAATGTTTAGCAATACCACTTTGACTCACACGTTGGTTAACAAATATATTATTTTCAATATCATTGTTAGTAGGTATAGTAGTTGTTGCTGTGTAAAATGCAAATGAATTTTGGGATGAAGTTGCTGGTGAAGTACCTCCAATATAAATGGAATTATTATAAAAATAAGCTTTATTAGTTGTAGCAGAAACTGTAGCCTGATTTATACCACAAATAGTTGCATCATTTGAAAAATCTGTACCTAAACGAACAATATTATTTTTTACGACAGTTCCTGTAGTATTCCCCCCGGTAGTTTGAATACCTGTTACAATTGATGGTGCTAGTGCTGTAGAATTTAAAGTAGCAATATTATAAATAATATTTTTCTCAACAGTTATTGCATTTCCACCGATAGTTAAGCCGGTTGCCACATTAGCAGCGGTTGAAGTGCTTTTTCCTGCAGTAAGGTTGTATATCTGATTGCCTGAATAATTATAAATTTTTGCTGATGCTGCACCTGTAACATTAATACCTACAACAGTACAAGCAAACGTTGGTGTGGCTGATTCTGCTGTCAGATTTCTAACAATATTGGTTTTAATATTTGAATCATAATTGTTGGCTGCATTAACGGTAATCCCCGACAACGTGCCCGGTGCAGAAAGAGTTAGTTTAATGTTTTGAACGGTATTACCATTACAAGCATCATCACTTGCAGTAGAGGCACCTGATGTTCCAAATTCAATACCTGAAAAGCTAGCTCCGGTAAAATCAATATTTGAAATAATATTATTTTTACAGGTAAAATTTCTAAAAGCAGAAACACCCTTAAAAGTTGCACCTGGTCCATTTAATGTAGCTGTACCAGTTCCGTTGGCATTTTCATAACCAATGGTGTTACCTTCGAATCTGTTTCCGGGTGCACTCATACCTCCACCAGTACCAATTACAACTACAGTTGTACCAAAATTAGCGGTTCTTGTCCAGTACAATTTATTATTCAATATATCATTATAACCTGAAGTACCACCACTACCACATTGAATGAAGCCACAATTTGCACTTGCTGATGCCCAGAGGTTTTCGATGTTATAAATGTTGTTTTCATAAATAGTATTATAGGTATTATTACCAACACCAGTTAGCTGAAATGCGGCTATAGGCATTGGTGTAATTCCATCGTTCATGTCGCACACATCATTTTGAGTAATGGCGTTGTGATCGGCTGTGTTAAAAAATATTGTTGCACCAACTCCCCCAGCACTATTTGTACAAGTTGTATTTGCTCCACGGATAATACAATTTTTTATAGTATTGTACGAAGCACTATTCTGAAAATAAATAGTTTGAGAATAAATACAGTTCGGGTTCGAAATGGTCAATCCTGTCGAAGCATCAGTACGAGAAACACCGTCGATGATTACATATTTTGCACCATCAAAATTTATTGTTTTTGTTTGTTGAGGACCAAAGAAAAGTGTAGCGTTTGTTCTTATAGACCCAATGGTAGTTGACAACAAAGTTAAAGTTTTATTGGTTGCATCTACTCCTGCAAGTTGTTGAAATGGATTATTAGGAACGCCTTGTCCTGCAACGTATGATGAGGTTGATAAAACAGATACATTATTTGACACAGTTGTAAGGGTAATTGAAGTTGCATTCTTTGCGCAACTTACATTTGTAGCTACAACCGTCTGATTTGGATAACTCAACGTTACATTTACTCCAACTTTGGGACGAATCGTAATCGTATTGTATAAACTTGCCCCATTAATAGCATTGAGTGTAATTGGAAAAGTTTCGAGTGTTGTACCCGAGGTTGGAACATAGTCACCTTGAAGTTCGAGCACATAAGCATCTGTGATTGCAGTTGTAACAGCTGCAGTTTTAATAGCATCGTAAGCTGTTTGAATGGTTTTGTAGGTGCTACCTGCTCCAATTGGAACTAAAGTTTCCGCATTCAAATTAGCACTAATCCCCAAAAGAACGAAAACAAAGCAAAGCATGGTTTGCTTCAAAGTAAATTTGTTTTTCATAAAGATATTAATTTAACTGGTTTAAAATTACAAGAATTTACGCTCTTGCTTAATTACTTAAAAAAATATATAATTTTGAATTGGCAAAGATAACGGTCATTTTTAAGAGCCAGCATCGTATTTGAAACAACAACGAATAAATTTGTAACATGCATAATAATAATTTGTAACAATTTACTTATCTTTGAAAATTATTTAATATCTAAAAATTATGAATTGTAAACATCTTATTGTCACAGTTTTATGCTTAGGTTTGGCATCAATTTTTTATTGCGAAGCCAAAACCACTAAAACCACCTCAAATACTCATTATTCGGGCAATCCATTGCTTCCAGGCGATTTTGCCGATCCATGCATTTTGCAATTTAAAGATACTTTTTATATTTACGCCACTGCTTGGGATAGCAAAGATGCTATTGTGTGGTATTCGGCCAATTTTATTGATTGGAAAATGCGAAAACTCAACTGGCCTACTACCAAAATTGGTGAGGTTATATGGGCACCATGTGTGGTGAAAGGTAAAGATGGGCGGTTTTATTTTTATTCGGCTACAGGGCACAATATTTATGTTGGTGCTGCCAATCACCCTATGGGACCATTCAAAAATCTGCTACCAAACGAACAACCGCTTGTGAAAAATCGCCAATATTGGCACGATATGCACAGCATTGATGCCGATTGTTTTATCGACGATGACGGGCAGGCTTATCTCTATTATGGCTCTGGACACGATTGGAAAAATGGAATGTGTGCTGTGGGTAGGCTCAACGATGATATGTGTTCGTTCAAAGAAACACCTGTATTGGTTACGCCAAAAAACTATTTCGAAGCTCCTCATCTTATGAAACGAAACGGTGTGTATTTCTTAATGTATTCCGACGGTATTTGTATAGAAGATTCATACAAAGTACGTTATGCAACGTCAAAATCGCCTCTTGGACCATTTAATGAAGGCGTAAATAGTCCGATATTAACCAATACTCCCGATAGTTTATCGTGGTCGTCGGGTCATCATTACACCATTCGTTTTGGCAATAAAGATTATATTGCGTATCACAAACAAGCTATTCCGATTTATTCACCATTCTGGGGACCTATTCGTCAGGTTGCGTTCGACGAAATGAAAGTTGGCAACGATAGCATTATTCAAAAAGTGATTCCTACTCGCAATGGCGTTATTCCTACATTTGCCAAAAACAAAACATACTGTGAACCTTTGCACATCGTTAAAGCCACTGCTTCGGCACAAATTAGCAAAGCTTATTCGGCCGATAAAGCATTTGATAATCACAACGGCACTTTGTGGGCGGCACATGCAGGAAAACCTGCTTGGATAAAAGCTGATTTGGGAAAAATTACTACTGTAAAATCTGTAGTTCCTGTTTTTGATATAATTGCAGGCGATTATGTGTTTGGAATTGAGTATTCGTTGGACGACAAAAATTGGAAAAAGTATGATGATTTTAAAAACAACGATGCCAAAGAATGGCCACGAGCCTCTATAAAATCTGTAAAAGCACGTTTTGTAAAGTTGACAGTAAAATCGCAAACTTCTGAACCCAAACGGATTGGTTTATGGGAATTAAAGATTTATTAGTTATAACAATTCAGTTATAATATTTAGAGATTTTTCGTTTATATTTGCAGATTGAATAAATCAAAAGCATTTTACTTTACTAATTTTTTATTTTATCTGACAGATTTGCGAAATTCAGCTTTCTGTTTTTATTAGCATGAATTATATAGTGTTTTTTTCAAATTAGCATTATCCTTGTAAATTTAATTTATGAAAACTACCTTAAAATCACTGATTTATTTAACGCTTTTGCTTGGTTTTCAGCATATTTTGGCTGTAAACCCAAACAGAGATGTTAAGGTGTTTTTGATGAAAGATGGACTTTTGAGCGATTATGTAAATTGCATTGCACAAGACAAATTCAATATGATTTGGATAGGAACTGAGTTCGGTCTTAATAGGTACGATGGAATACAAATGTCCTCGTTTACTTTCGATCCACAGAATCCATTCAGTATCAGCAATAATTTTATTCACGATTTATATATTGATAGAACAAATGATGCAATTTGGATTGCTACAGATGCAGGCTTAAATAAATACGACTACAATTCTGGTAGGTTTTTTAGGTATTCCAATAAAAGTAATAAATCCTATAATGACATTGTAAAAATTATACCTAAAGGTAAAAATTCACTTTGGATTGCTAGCCATCGGGGAGGTTTAATGTCTTTTGATATTAGCAAGGAGAAATTGACTTGGAACAAAGAAGTTTTCGCTCAATCTTTCCATCCTGATGGTTCGATGAAGGTGAATACTATTATTCAGGACAATGAAAGTAATATTTGGATTGGAACATTAGGAAATGGGTTGTATAAATACTGTGATTTGGATAAAAAAATATCCAAGTATTTTACGTCAAGCTCTGGTTCACTGAATATTGAATCATTTTTTCTTGACCCTAAAAATACAATTTGGGTTGGTACCAATAAAGGAATAATAAAATACAACAAAAACACGGATAATTTCTCCACCGACAATCGGTTGGCTTTTCTAAACTCGCTGACAATTAAATCAATAAAACCTTCAAAAAATTATAAAGAGCTCAATTTGTGTACCGACAATGGAATTTATATCATTAATATGTCGGCACTTACAAATAATACAACTATTCAATTTCGGTTTATAGCCGAGAATATTGAAACTAAAGGACTTTCAAATTCATTTATTACTGATATACTTGAAGATAACTCAAAAAACACTTGGATTGCCACTGCTTCGGGAGGTTTGAATTTACTGCTGAACAAACCCTCTAAATTCGAATTGATATATGAGACGAAAAAAGCACCTGCAATGGAGCGCAAATTACTTCCAATAACCGAAGACTTGAAAGGGCGAGTTTGGTTTGGTTCAAATATCGATCAACTAAATGTATCTGATACACTTCAAACTCATTTCACAAAAACCTCTTTACTCAACGATTTACGAAAACTTGGTATTGCCGATATTCAATCATTATGTTTTAGTAAAAGTAATATCTTGTGGCTTGGCACTCAGCAAAATGGGCTAGTAAGTTATGATTTCTCCACGAAACAATCATATATTTATAATACACTAAACAGTAATTTACCGGATAATGATATTAGAGTTATCAAAGAAGATTCAAAGGGAAATATTTGGGTAGGCACTAACAAAGGTGGTCTTTGTTCTTTTTATCAAAAATCACAATCATTCGAAATTTTCAATTCTACCGATAAAAACATATCATTCAACGGAATACGTCAAATGGCCGAAGATTTGAGTGGCAATTGGTGGTTAGGTACTGAAGATAACGGTATAAGAATGGTAAATCCGATGAGCGGAAAAATTCTTTCTTACGAATCGAACAAAAAAGGCAATTATTATATCCCTGACAATTATATAAGCGCAATTTATATTGATAAAAAAGACCAAATTTGGGCTGGAACAAGAAACGGAGGATTGTCATATTTCAACAAAAACAACAATCTATTCAAATCAATTCCGGCCAAAACTGGAATTCCTCAATCCATCTCTCATATTGAAGGCGACCTAAAAGGTAATATTTGGATAACATCCATCAATTCAGTATATTGCTTTAATACCGAAACAAATACCGTTGTAAGTTATAGTCAGAATGATGGAGTCAATGATGGGTTGTTTCTGATAAATTCGGGAATTAAAACCACCAAAGGACGCATACTTTTTGCAGCCACCAAAGGGATAGTGGCATTTAATCCTAACAACTTCTTCTCTTCCTCCGAAACCGCTTTTCCCACAGTAATTTCAGCTATTCAAATTTCAAATCATACAAAAGATGAAACCGAAAATTTGTGGTTTAAAAATTTGGAACAAAAAAAGACACTTACACTCAAGTATGATCAATCTTCTTTTACTGTTTATTTTGTATCACCAAATTACGAACATGCCAACGAAACCAAATATGCTTTTTACCTTGAAGGAGAAGAAAATTTATGGAACTATATGGGCAATAGCAATTTTGCGTCATATCGTAATTTAAAACCTGGGAAATACGTTTTCAAAGTAAAAGCCTCAAACGCAAATAATATCTGGTGTAAAACGGTTACAGAACTAGAAATTGTAATTGAACCACCTTTCTGGGAAACTTGGCCAATGAAAGTGATTTATTTTTTACTTTTATTTGTTGTTATATGGAGCCTTTGGAAATTTGCTTTGGCTAGAATTAAACGTATCAACAACCAAAGATTAGAGGTAATTGAACGTCAAAAAAACGACGAAATCAATAATGCTAAACTACAATTTTTTACCAATATATCCCATGAGTTTAGAACTCCTATTACGCTTATATTAAGTCCTTTAGCTAAATTGATAGAAAATGAAAATGACGCAGATAAAAAATACCTTTTGGAGGTCATGCGAAAAAATTCAAACAGATTGCTTCGATTGGTAAACGAAGTACTCGATTTCAGAAAACTTGATAAAGAAACTGTACATCTCCACTTCGAAAACACTAATATTATTGAGTTCCTCAACGAACTTTTTAATTCATTTGCAGTATTTAGTAAAGAGAAAAAAATTGACATGATATTCGTGCACCCCGACGATGAAATAACAGTTGCCATTGACAAAGAAGTGATTGAGAAAACAGTTTTGAACCTTCTATCAAATGCAATGAAATTTTCATTCGAAGGCAGCGAGGTAATACTTTCGGTGGAAAACGATACTAACAATAAACAACTTATTATTGAGGTAAAGGATTTTGGTATTGGGTTGAATTACGAAAACAAAACTCGTATTTTTGAACAATTCTATCAAGTTAAAACCGATCACCAATATACTGAACCTGGTTCTGGAATTGGACTTCATCTAGTAAAATCGCTTGTGGAGCTGCATCATGGCACCATCCGTGTAGAAAGTGAAGAAAACAAAGGCAGTCGTTTTATCGTAGTTTTGCCTTATAATATTAGCGCTCAACAATTGGAAAATGTAGAATCGAAGCAATTTGTAAATGATTCGGAACGCAATTGGGATGCAGAAATTGAAATAATAAACGAAAGTTCAACAAACTTAGAATCTGCAGAAATCAATCTTGAAAAGCCCGAAAAAACAAATTATACACTTCTGATTGTGGAAGATGACTCTGATGTAAGAAGTTATCTTGTAAATGAATTTCAGCATGAATTTAATATTATTGAAGCTGAAAATGGCTTGATTGCGCTCGAAATCTCAAAAGTAAAACCTCTTGACATTGTATTAAGCGACATTATGATGCCTAAAATGAATGGAGTAGAATTTTGCAACGCATTTAAGAAAGACCTTACCACAAGTCATATTCCACTTATTCTTCTCACGGCCAAATCGTCTATCGAAAACAAAATTGAAGGAATCGAGTTTGGCGCCGACGACTACATAGTTAAACCGTTCAATGTAAAGTATCTGCGAACAAAAATGTATTCTCTCATTCGCAAACGCGAAGAAATGAGAAAGACATTCGGCAAAAGTTTTTCTATCAATATGCCCGTAGTTGAGTCGCAAAGTATTGATGATGTGCTTATTACTAAAGCAATTCAATTTATCAAAGACAATTTGACGAATGCCGACTTAAACGGTGAAATGCTTGCCGACAAACTTAATATCAGTCGTGTACATTTATACAGAAAATTGAAGGCTTTGGTGGATTGCTCAAGCAGTGAATTTATTCGACGCGTACGCCTCAAACATGCAATAACACTACTAGATGCAAACAATTTAAACATCTCAGAAGTGGCTTATGATTCTGGATTCAGTTCGCCAGCCTATTTCTCCACCTGTTTTTCAAGTTTTTATGGAATGTCGCCTAAAGAATACATTCATCAAAAACAAACTCAAACTGTTACACCAAAGTTTTAGTTGATTATTGTTTTATGCCCTAAAATAATTGTAAGTTAGCAATTGTCAAATAACTTTTTATTTACAAAAGGAGTATTTGACTGTTTAAAAATAAACCTTTATTTTCGGCTTAATATACTTTGTGATCCAAATTATTTCAAAGTATATGCGCTTCACCTTTGTGGTAATGTATCTTAAGTGGCGATAAAGAGATTATTCTTTGAAAATCAAAGAAGATTATTTCAAAATAAATAGGGAATGGTGGGTAATTTGCTCACCATTCCCCCTGTCCACGTGGATGTGTTGATTAGCTGAGCAAGGTTTGGCACTGTTGGGTGGGAACCAACGGTCAGCGTAAGCTAATTGCATTCCGATAAACAAAAAGTCAAGTTGACTTCAATATCAAAAAGTTTAATTTAGTAAAGTAAACTAATGATAATTTTTTATTTCATTTTATTATTCTTGAATTAACTGGATTGAAATTGTTTTTCCATCAAAGCATTCAAACTTAATAGTGGTTTCGCTATTTTGAGTTTCAACGATTTTAGCTTCTTTTGTTTCTGATTGAAGTTCCCATTTTCCTTTTAAGGTGACATTAACCGGACAAATTTTACTTTTGGCTCTAAAGATTTCGGGATTTTCACGATCAACCTGACTGAAAGTATAAAACTTATCCGTTCTTCCGAATTCGGGATTTGAAAGTGAAATGACACAATTCTTATTATCCTGTTTTAAAACAAATATACAAGGAGTATCAACATTTTTCAATAGATTTGATTTCAGCATATTACCAGCTTTTCGTACTGCAAAAGCGGTTGTGTTTTCAGGTAAATAAGTTATAATGTGAGCTGTTGCATCTAATTGGTTTACCCGGAATAATTTATCAAAATTCTGCTCCAGATTTTTCGCTTCTTTTTCACCACCATTTACTGCAATAATATACTGATAACCTAATGATTGTGGATTATTTCCATGAATAATCCGACAGGTTTCATAATTTCCAGTTTTGGTTGCTTTTCCTCTTTCGAGCGGTTCGTTTTGCTCGGCACGTGAAAAGGTAAGATTTGCTCCTTTTGGAAAATAATACGAATGTCCTTTGGTATCCACATAACTGAGCGGATTTCCATCGGTGGCTTCAATTTTGGTACTTATACCTTTTACCGATTTTTTATTAAAGTAACTGACTAATTTCCCTGAGCCAATTCCCTGCTGTGTAATGGTGGTCTGAACTGGGAAAATTTCATTCGTACTGCAAATATCACTACCTAAAGCAAATATGTAATTGTTAATAAAAAACAAAGTCTTATTGGCGCGTAACGAACTTTGGGGATCTTGATAAGACATGGCACTTAAACCACAACGGTCATTGAATTTTACTCCGCAAAGGTAAGTCTCTGGTACAAAATTCCGGTGCTTACCGCTAAACATAGCATCGGCAGGCATATCAAAAGTAGTTGCACCGGGGAGTCGACACCAGTTCCAACCGTCAATTTCAAAACCACTTTCGGCTGCTGAAACCGGATTCCCTGAAGCATAAATTTGTAACACGCCCGAACCATTGAAACGACCATAACGGTTTTGGACGGCTGTTCCTTCGTAATCCCAAATATATTTACTCACTCCCTTCCAACCTGCCATCCAGTTTTGCTGACGGTAAATGGTCATACCTGCATACGGATAAAACCAATAGCCATTAGGGTCTGATTCCGCTTTTACGTTTTCAGCAACCAACTTATTACATGCTTCCAGAGCTCCAATTGATCCAAAATAGAAGATTGAAGATTTGACATTTGTCAAAAAATCTGATTTAAATGAATCGTCATTTGGATTCCACAGACGCATAAACGCAGCTTTCAAAGTTGAACTTAAGGGGTTATTATTAAGGTTGGCCATATACATAAATGCCGGAAAATTCTCCTGCAAAGTATTAAGTTTATTTGGAAATCTACCTGTAACAGAACGTGGAACATCATATTTATTGGAGTAAATACGGTAAGCAAGCAACGCATTGGAAAGATTGGAAACCACCTCATCGCTCACATGGTATTTCGTATTGTTCAATAAATAACAATAAATAGCAGCAGAATGAAAACCATGCACCGAATAAGCGCTCATATAAGGATTTTTGTGATGATAACCCACATAATCGGGTTTAATCATATCATTCCAACTGTTAGCTATTTTGAGCGACTTATTCATCATTTTCTGGAAATAAAGCATCTCCTTCTCGCGCTCGGTACTATTCTGAGGCAAGCTGAAAATATAGCAAAGACGTTGATTGAAAATGGCTCGAATTCCATCAGAATTAAAACCCGGCTCTTCCCATAATATAGGTGTTTCGAAAGCAGGTCCAACCGGTTGACTCATCCAATCAACCATTTGAAGTTGGGTGTCGAATACCCCTTTTGCCTTAAGTTCATTCTGCATCAGAAATACCGATAAACAAAAACCTAAGCCACCCAATCCTGCATCTGAACCACCATACTCTACAAACCCGTTATCTTTGTAATTTGAAGTTTTGATAATAATATTAACTCCTTTAACCCAACCTCTCATATTCAGATAATCAAAAATATCCAATATCATTTTTAAGGTGGTGCGATTATGATAATAAGGGTTTTGATTCGCTTTATTTCCTTTGACATGGAATGCAAGTGCCAAAGGGAAAAGCATATCGCTAAAAATCTTTTTGGGACTATTTAACTCCGATTTGTCATTTTTTTGTTTGTCTACTTTGCCGGATTTTACTTTGTCATCGGCATTTTTTTTACTCTCAAAATCATAGGGTTCAAGATTAGAAAAATCGTAATTATAGTACGCTTCGTGTGCTTTTTGAGCAGCATCCACAATGGCTCTGAACCGTTCTTTTACCAACGGATTCGAATAATCGGTGTCATCAGATCCGACAATCCATATGCGGTATTTGTCTGAAATGGTTTGAATTTCATCGGCTGTTGCATAAGTAAATGTGGAGAGAAATAGGCAAAGAAGGAAATTTTTCATCATTTTTTACTTTTGAGTATGAAGATATACTTTCATATTCTTCTTCATGGTTTTAGAAACCGGAGCATATCTTTTCACATGAATCTGATTGACAGTTTCCAGTGAATCTTTCTCAGAATTATTAAGTTCCTTATCAATAATTTTATCAAAGGTCGAAACTTTGTTTTCCATTCCACACTATTCATCGTAGCGTAGTTTGCGAAGGTTTTCGGACAAGCGTCTTTATTGACTGTCGCAAAATAAAAATAAGTTGCAAATATAGCTCTTTTTTTTGAGATATATTGCTATATTTGAAGCAAATACAAGAAATTATGCACAGTAAAAGAACTATGAAGAAAAACTCATACTGAATTATCAATTGTCAGACACGCTGCAATAAAAAATGTGACTACACATATTTCGACATACGGCCGGTATATACTCTAAAAAACTAAACTAATGCGGATGTATGGGCAATAATATTTGGGAGTTGCTATTATTTTGGTGTTAGCAGGAGGCCGAAAAAAAAAGAAAAGAAGACAAAGACAGAGCAACGTAACACCAAAAATCAAGAATATCAACGTTCGACAATACGATTTTTTTACCAAAAGAATATTTTTGACTGAAAATAAAGAACAATTATATCTTTGCAATTGAATGTTATTCAAACACGACAAATTGAAATATAAAAAGGAAGATTACTCATAAAGAAACCATAGACAGAAACATTAAGACTTTAATGTAAACTTTAGCTCAATACGAATATATCAAAAACCAGTTAGCCGCATTAAAAGCAAAAAAAAGCACGATTGGCTAATTAAAAAACCCCGTCCCCCCGGATATATTCTTTAAATGTACAAATAATGCTACTTCGTTGTTGGTAACTATCTGTCAGCGACTCGGTATTTGGAGCTAATTTTTTCTAATCCCAACTCTTGTATTCTTAGTATTTTTAATCCGTTCTTAAAAATAACTTTTGTTTATCGGTATACAATTAGCTTACGCTGACCGTTGGTTCCTCGTAGTACATAGGGTGGAATTGAAAAAAAATCCCACCCAATAGTGCCAAACTTTGCTCTGCTAATCAATATATGCACGAAAACTTGAGTCCCATAATCAAAAGGTTTTATTGGGGTTTAATACAAAAAAATAGCGTCACATACTTGTGAAAGTACAATTTACCCCTCGGCGAAGCTTTCACAAGTGTGTGAAAGTATAATTTACCCCTCGGCGGAACAATCACAACAGTGTGAAAGTACTTTTTTGCACTCGGCGAAGCTTTCAC
>CAIWCC010000132.1 GCA_903911085.1 uncultured Bacteroidales bacterium
CGCTACGCTTCGCCTACACTCCATGCGCAATTGATTGCAAATATCATCTATTATAACATTATTTCAAAGAACTCTTTTATCTTTTTATTCTATACTTGATGTCATTTGGCACAAATATAGGGGCTTAAAGACGCAGTTTCCTTGTGATGTTGTAAGGGTCTGATTTTATGTTCTTATTGAAGCAATAAGTGTAATTTAAACGCTTAAATGCGAAGGAAAAGTAAAGAGTAAGAAATGGTAAATAGTAAATGACCAAATAGTAAATATATTTATGTTAGAAGCATTAAAAGAAGAAGTTTTCAAAGCCAATCTCGAATTGGTAAAGCATGGATTAGTAATTTTCACTTGGGGCAATGCCAGCGCCATCGACCGCACAACTGGACTAGTGGTAATAAAACCATCTGGTGTTTCGTACGAAGACATGAAAGCCAGTGACATGGTGGTTGTGGATTTAGATGGTAAAATAATTGAAGGTAAATACAAACCATCGTCAGACACTGCCTCACACTTAGTATTTTACAAAGCGTTCCCAAACATTGGTGGCGTGGTTCACACCCACTCCACTTACGCCACTGCGTGGGCTCAAGCTGGTTGCGACATTCCAAACATTGGCACTACGCATGCCGACTATTTCAGCGATGGCATACCTTGCACACGTGATATGACGCAAGCAGAAGTAGAAGGTGAATACGAGTTGGAAACAGGAAATGTGGTGGTGGAAAGATTCGAAGATTTGAATCCTGACCATATTCCGGGTGTTTTGGTAAAAAATCACGGACCATTTTCGTGGGGTAAAAACGCACAAGATGCAGTTCATAATGCAGTGGTAATGGAGCAAGTAGGTAAAATGGCATATATTGCTTACGGTGTTAATCCTAATTTGACCATGAATCCTCATTTGATAAAAAAACATTTTTTCCGCAAACATGGACCAGGTGCTTATTATGGACAATGAATATAATTAAGAATTAAGAGTTAATAATTAAGAATTAATAATTTACAATTTAAAAATATATTCAATGAAAAACACACTTCTTTCAATCTTTTTATTGGGTTCAATAACTTTATCTGCCCAAACAAGCACTTCGAAAATCACGATTCATGCCGACCAAGGTAAAGATATCATCAGCAAAGAAATATACGGTCAGTTTGCCGAGCACTTAGGAACTTGTATTTATGGTGGTATTTGGGTAGGCGAAAACTCTTCAATTCCAAATATCAAAGGTTATCGAACCGATGTATTTAATGCACTTAAAGAACTACAGATTCCGGTATTGCGCTGGCCCGGTGGTTGCTTTGCCGACGAATATCATTGGATGGACGGTATTGGACCCAAAGAAAAACGCCCAAAAATGGTTAATAATAATTGGGGTGGTGTGGTTGAGAACAACAGCTTTGGAACAAACGAGTTTTTCAATTTGTGTGAAATGCTTGGCACTGAACCATATTTGAGTGGAAATGTTGGAAGCGGAACAGTAGAAGAGATGGCAAAATGGGTTGAATATATTACTTCAGCCGGCGATAGCCCAATGGCCAGATTGCGTCGTCAAAATGGTCGCGAAAACCCATGGCACCTAAAATACATGGGAGTTGGCAACGAAAGTTGGGGATGCGGTGGAAATATGACACCCAATTATTATTCCGATTTATACCGCCGATATTCAACGTATTGTCGCGATTATGACGGCAATAAATTGTATAAAATTGCCAGTGGTGCAAGCGATTACCATTACAAATGGACCGAAACATTAATGAGCAATGTTGGAAATAGAATGGATGGATTATCTCTTCATTATTATACTTGTAAGGGTTGGAGAGGAAGCAAAGGTTCGGCAACAAAGTTTGATAAAGATGATTATTTATGGACAATGACCAAGTGTCTTGAAATTGAAGATGTAATCAAAAAACATATTTCTATAATGGATAAATATGATCCACAACGCAAAGTAGGACTAATGGTTGACGAATGGGGAACATGGTGGGATCAAGAACCTGGTTCACATCCAGGATTTCTTTATCAACAAAATACGATGCGTGACGCATTCGTTGCTGCATTAAGTTTGAATATTTTCAACAAATATCCCGAACGTATAAAAATGGCAAATATAGCTCAAGTGGTAAATGTGCTGCAAGCCATGATTTTAACCAATGATTCTAAAGTGGTATTAACGCCTACTTATCACATATTTAATATGTATAAAGTTCACATGGGAGCTACTTATTTACCTATCGATATTCAATGTGATTCATTGGCTTGGAAAGACAAGAAATTTGCAGCCATTAACGCTTCGGCATCAAAAGATGTAAATAACAAAATCCATATTACTCTTGCCAATATTGATACTGACAAAGATCAAAAAATTGAAATTGATTTGGGAACAGCGAAAATTTCCAAAGCCACAGGAACAATTTTGACTGCCAAAACCATCGATGCTTACAATACTTTCGACAGTCCAAATGTAGTTGTACCTGCAGTTTTCAAGGAAACTAAAGCAGTTAAAAACATTTTGACAATTACAGTTCCTGCTAAAGCCATTGTGTCGTTGGAATTAATATAGAACGGCCCCTAGTTCGACCCCTAACCCCTAAAGGGGAACTATGCAAGTTCATTCAACATAAATTATACATATAAAAAAAAATACAATAAATAAAATAAAAATCAATACTAACTTCAGCACCCCTTTAAGGGTTGGGGGTAGTAATAAAAAAAACATCAATATGACTTACAAAGATTTAGAAGTATGGTTCATTACTGGAGCACAATTGCTTTACGGTGGTGATGCAGTAGTGGCAGTAGATGCACACTCAAACGAAATGGTAGCAGGATTAAATGCATCAGGCAATCTTCCTGTAAAAGTTGTTTATAAAGGAACAGCTAATTCTTCTTCAGAAATTTCTGAAATTATGCGCGCTGCCAATGGCGACACAAAATGTATCGGTATGATTACTTGGATGCACACTTTCTCGCCTGCTAAAATGTGGATTCATGGTTTAATGGATTATAAAAAACCATTGTTGCACTTACATACACAATTTAATGCACAAATTCCATGGTCGGAAATTGACATGGACTTTATGAACCTGAATCAATCTGCTCACGGCGACCGCGAATTCGGTTTCATTACAAGCCGCTTACGCAAACCTCGCAAAATCGTTGTAGGTTATTGGAAAGATAAATCAACACACGATAAAATTTCAGGCTGGATGCGCGTTTGTGCCGGTTGGGCTGATTCTCAAAACATGCAAATTATCCGTTTTGGCGACAACATGAACAATGTGGCTGTAACCGACGGTGATAAAGTAGAAGCTGAAATTCGTCTGGGTTACCACGTTGACAATGCGCCTATTGCAAAACTGGTTCCTTATGTAGAAGCAGTTACCGAAGCAGAAATTGATGCATTGGTAGCCGAATACGAAAAATTATATGACTTTGCAGATGACTGTAAAAAAGGTGCAGAAAAACACATCTCCGTTCGTCAAGCTGCTGCTCAGGAAATTGGTCTTCGTCGCTTCTTGCAGGATAAAAATGCTACTGCCTTTACTACTAGCTTCAACGAGTTGGAAGGAATGTCTCAATTGATGGGTTTTGCTTCGCAACGTTTGATGGCCGAAGGTTACGGTTTTGGCGCAGAAGGCGACTGGAAAACTGCTGCTTTAACACGCACCATGTGGGTTATGGCCGAAGGATTACCTGGTGGATGTTCGTTCCTCGAAGATTATGTATTGAATTTTGATGGAGCTAACAGTGCCATACTTCAATCGCACATGTTAGAAATTAATCCGGAAATTGCAAAAGCAAAACCACGCATAGAAGTACATTTCTTGGGAATAGGTGACGCTGGTGTTTGTGCCCGCTTAATTTTCCAAGCTCACGAAGGCGAAGGTATCGCTGCCACTATTGTGGATATGGGTAACCGTTTCCGCATGATTGTGAACGAAGTAAAAGTAATTGAACCACAAGCATTGCCAAAATTACCTGTTGCATGTGCATTGTGGATTCCACAACCAAACCTTGAAATAGGTGCAGGTGCATGGATTACAGCGGGTGGTACTCACCACTCAAGCTTCTCATTTTCTATCACTACCGAAATGATGGAAGACTATGCCGAAATCGCTGACATCGAAATGTTGATTATTGACAAAGACACCAATATTCGTCAGTTCAAACAAGACATTCGTAACAACGAAGTGTATTACATGTTGAATAAAGCTTTAAGATAGTCGGTGGTTTGTAGTCGGTAGATAGTAGTAAAAAGTAGATAGTCATTAGATTGTAGTAAAAAGAGAAGAATTGGAATTAAAATTTATTTGAAATAAAACAGTGTAATTTCAAATGAACAACTATTTACAATCTGACCACTACAATCTACTAACTACTAACTACCCACTACTAACTACTATCTACCTACTTTTTACTACTCTTTACAAACTACTAACTACATACTAAATAATGAAATACGTAATAGGTTTAGATTATGGAAGCGACTCAGCCCGAGCGGTTGTAGTAAACGCCGAAACAGGCGAAGAAATGGCTTCGTCAGTAAAATATTATCCTCGTTGGATGGAAGGCAAATATTGCGTTCCTACCGCCAACCAATACCGTCAACATCCACAAGATTACATCGATGCTTTGGAATATACGGTGAAAGATGCCCTTTCAAAATGTCCTGGCGGAACTGGCGAACAAGTTGTAGGCATTGCATTCGACACTACCGGAAGTACGCCTGTGTTTACCGACAAAGAAGGTACTCCATTGTCATTACTTCCTGAATTTGCTGAAAACCCAAACGCCATGTTCGTATTGTGGAAAGACCACACAGCTATCAAGGAAGCACAAGAAATCAATGATTTATGTGCCAAATGGGATATCGACTATACTTCTTACGAAGGTGGAATTTACTCATCGGAATGGTTCTGGGCAAAAGCATTGCATGTACTTCGCTCCGACGAAAAAGTGCGCAATGCCGCTTATTCTATCGTAGAACATTGCGACTGGTTGCCAGGCTTATTAGTTGGAAAAACCAATCCGCATGACATTTGCCGTAGCCGTTGTGCTTCAGGCCATAAAGCTATGTGGCTGGAGAAATGGGGCGGATTGCCAGCCGAAGATTTTTTGGTGGCACTGGACCCAATGTTGGCGGGTTACCGTGAGCGTCTGTACACCAGCACTTGCCAAAGCGACAAAAAAACTGGCGAATTGACAGAAGAATGGGCATCACGTCTTGGCTTAACTACCAAAGTGGCTGTTGCAGTTGGTGCATTCGACTGTCACATGGGTGCTGTAGGTGCAGAAGTAAAACCAGGTGCATTGGTACGGGTTATTGGCACTTCTACCTGCGACATTATGGTGTCGAGCTACGAAGAAATGGGCAGCAAGCTCATTCCAGGTATTTGCGGACAAGTTGACGGCTCGGTTATTCCGGGCATGGTAGGACTTGAAGCAGGTCAATCAGCCTTTGGCGATGTGTATGCTTGGTTTAAAAACGTAGTAGCTTGGCCGGTTGTAAACATACTGTCGAAAACAACTTTGGTTGACGAAGCTACCAAGCAAAAGCTGATTGACGAAACCATGGATCAAATTATTCCTGCTTTGTCTTTCGAAGCTGCCAAAGTTCCTGTATCTGAATCAACTATTTTGGCTACCGACTGGATGAATGGTCGCCGTACACCAGATGCCAATCAAATGGTAAAAGGAACCATAACTGGACTCAATTTGGGTAGCTCTGCTCCGCTTATTTTCCGCGCGTTGGTTGAAGCTACCGCTTACGGCTCAAAAGCTATTGTTGACCGTTTTATCGAAAATGGTGTGGTAATTAATGAAATTATTGGTATTGGTGGCATTGCCTTGAAATCGCCTTTCGTAATGCAAACCTTGGCCGATGTATTGAACATGCCTATTAAAGTGGCAAAAGCAGAACAAGCTTGTGCTTTCGGAACATCGATGTTTGCAGCTGTTGTGGCAGGTGTTTACGAAAAAGTAGAAGATGCGCAAAAGGCAATGGGAATGGGCTTTGCTCAGGAATTTTATCCAAATGCCGAAAATGCAGCTTTGTACGCTGAACTATACAAAGACTATATCAAATTGGGTCAATTTACAGAGAAAGAATTATTCTCTTAAATGACCTCACCCCTACCCCTCTCCATGCGGAGAGGGGAAAAAGGCGAGATAAAACGAACTGTCTTAAATTGTAAATGGTAAATAATTAAATAGTAAATATAACATTATGAATTGGAATTCACAGGAATTTATTTGGCTCGACTGGGTAATTATGGCAGTTGGGATATGTGCTGTATCGTGGGCTGTATGGCGTTCGGTACAAAAAGATAAACGCTTGCAACAAGGTGCCAACAGCGAAGATTATCTCTTTGGCAAAGGCGAACCTTGGTACATTATTGGTGCAGCCATTTTTGCTGCTAACATTGGTTCGGAACATCTAGTAGGACTTGCTGGCACAGGCGCAAAAGCAGGAGTAGGTATGGCACACTGGGAAATGCAAGGCTGGATGATTCTTATCTTAGGCTGGCTTTTTGTACCATTCTATCAACTTATGAATACTAAGTTGGGGAAAATTATTACAATGCCCGATTTCCTAAAAAACCGCTACACACCAGCTACAGGTTCGTGGTTGTCAATTATTACACTAATTGCCTACATACTTACCAAAGTAAGTGTAACAGCATTTACTGGTGGTATTTTTATGGAAAGCCTTCTAGGTTTGCCTTTCTGGTACGGAGCTATTGGTCTGATTGTATTAACTGGCGTATTTACCGTTTTTGGTGGTATGAAAGGAGTAATGACACTCTCGGCAATTCAAACACCAATACTAATTATCGGCTCATTCTTAGTGCTTTTCTTGGGATTATCTGCACTTGGCGACGGCAATATCGCACACGGTTGGAGTGCAATGATAGACTATTCAAGAACACTTAGCGTTGGTAAAGATGGTGTTGCTTATGGTACAAACCACATGTTTCACTTACAAACTGGTGACCCATTGTACGACGATTATCCTGGTTTCTGGGTATTTATTGGTGCTTCTATTATCGGTTTTTGGTATTGGGCTACCGACCAACACATTGTGCAACGTGTGCTCGGGCAAACAAAAGGCGAATCCAATGATGTAGTAATGAAACGTGCCCGTAGAGGTACTATCGCTGCCGGTTATTTCAAAATCTTACCCGTATTTATGTTCTTGATTCCTGGCATGGTAGCCGCAGCATTAGCCGCACGTCCAGGAAGTGGTTTTACACTCGACAATCCTGATACTGCTTTTGGCTCAATGGTTAAGTTTGTATTACCCGCTGGCGTGAAAGGTATTGTTACCATTGGTTTTATATCTGCATTGGTGGCTTCGTTGGCAGCATTTTTTAACTCATGCGCTACATTATTTACCGAAGATTTTTACAAACCAATGTTCAAAGGCAAAAGCGAGGCTAGATACGTATTGGTAGGTCGTATTGCAACCATCGTAGTAGTTGTACTTGGCATAGGTTGGATTCCAGTAATGATGAGTCTTGGTAGCCTTTACTCCTATTTGCAAGGCATTCAATCGTTGCTTGCACCTGCCATGGTTGCCGTATTTGTGCTTGGTATTTTTTCCAAAAAGATTACCCCAAAAGCTGGTGAAGCTGGTTTGATAATTGGTTTTCTAATTGGAATGGCACGCTTATTTACCAATATTTTTACAAATACCGGTAAAGATGTTATGAGTGGCTCAATATGGCAATCAACTCAATGGTTCTGGCAAACCAATTGGCTAATTTTTGAAATATGGTTACTAGTTTTCATCATGCTGATGATGGTAATAGTATCACTTTTCACGCCAAAACCAACTGCACAACAAATAGATTTCATTACTTTCGATGGCAATTACAAAAAACTTATCCGTGAAAGTTGGAATAAATGGGACGTAATAGCTTCGTTAGGAGTAGTATCATTTTGTGTAGCATTCTATTGGTATTTCTGGTAAATTATATAGTCGGAGTACGACTTGAAATAAAAGCTTGCTGGGCTGACTAAATATAGTCAGCCTCTGTTTTTACTGTGTTTTGTATTTTTGACGATACAATTCTATGAAGATAGGAAGTATTGAAGATACCGAAGAATAATTTTAATGCAGTAAAAAACCATCCAATACTCATTTTTTCCCATCAAGGAAACCTCAAGTTGAGAGGTTTTTTAGTATATTTGCATCGTTTTAAAATTCTTTATAATTTAAATTTAAAACAAATATTATCATGAAAAAAACAGCTTTATTAATTTTAATTATGACAGTACTATTAACTGCTTGTAACAGCAAAAAAAACAACGTTCAGCTATTCCCTGAAAGTAATTTTGATACCACATTGGTAAATCAAAAAGTAACTCTTTACACACTAAAAAACGAAAATGGAATGACTGCCCAAATCACCAATTATGGCGCACGTTTGGTTGACCTTTGGGTAGCAGATAAAAATGGAGACTTCAAAGATGTTGTTTGGGGCTTTGAATCGATTAAAGGTTATTTAACTGCTACCGATTTATTTGCCGGACCAGTTGTTGGTCGGTATGGCAACCGAATTGGCAAAGGTCAGTTTTCGTTGGATGGAAAACCATATCAACTTACGTTAAATAACAATGGCAATCAACTTCATGGTGGTGCTGGAGGATTTTTTACTAAAGTGTGGAATGCTCGACAATTCAAAAATGAAAAAGGTGAAGACGCCCTTGAATTAACTTATTTGTCAGCAGCAGGCGAAGAGGGTTATCCTGGCAATTTAAATGTCAAGGTTATTTATTCGATAACAAAAGAAAACGAATTAGCCATCAATTATGAAGCTACTACCGATTCAACAACGATTATCAACCTAACTTCACATGCTTATTTTAATTTGCATGGTACTACATCTCAATCAACTAATTCGCATATACTCTCAATTAATGCTGATAAGTACACACCAACTGATTCCCTATTAATTCCAAC
The DNA here is from genome assembly GCA_903911085.1 of uncultured Bacteroidales bacterium. Taxonomy (GTDB): domain Bacteria; phylum Bacteroidota; class Bacteroidia; order Bacteroidales; family Paludibacteraceae; genus Paludibacter. The sequence goes on from CAIWCC010000132.1 coordinate 8,964, forward strand.
TGGCGAGATTGCCGATTTAACTTCAACTCCATTGGATTTTAGAAAACCAACAGTTATTGGAGATCGTATTAACACTGATTTTCTAGCTATAAAATATGGTAAGGGCTACGACCACAATTTTGTTTTAATCAAAAAAGCAGGAGAAATTACCCAGGCTGCAGAAGTTTACGAACCAGCTACTGGAATTGTAATGAAAGTGACAACAGACCAACCTGCAATTCAATTCTATAGCGGCAACTTTATGGATGGTGTTGATAAAGGAAAACGTGGCGATAAACACAACTATAGATGCGGAATTGCTCTGGAAACACAGAATTATCCTGATGCACCAAATCATGCAAACTTTCCGACATCTGTATTAAAAGCTGGCGAAACATACAAACATTTATGCGTTTATAAGTTTGAAGTAAAAAAGTAATTGATTAACTTTCATGTCCGATACATACAAAACAATTACCAATTTAGCCCAAGGAATTTACAAAGAAAAAGGCAGTAAATTTCTGTCTTTTGCAATTCCTATAAGCTCAATTGATGAAGTCAAAGAAATTGTAAAAAACTATCGGAAAGAGTATTTTGATGCGCGTCACGTATGTTACGCTTATATGATTGGCAATGAACGATTAGAATGGCGTGCCAATGACGATGGAGAACCTTCTGGAACTGCTGGGCGGCCTATTCTTGGTCAAATTAACTCGCATGAATTAACAAATATTCTAGTAATTGTAATTAGATATTTTGGAGGCATATTACTTGGTACTGGTGGTTTAGTATCGGCATATAAAGAAGCAACTGCCGATGCACTTAATAATGCGCAAATAATTGAGAAAATGGTTGAAGAAAGTATTTTTATCAATTTCGACTACCTGTTCATGAACGACGTAATGCGCATTATTAAAGATACAAATGCTCAAATTGTACAGCAAACTTATAACAATGAATGTACTATGCAACTCTCTATTAATAAAAAAGATAGTGAGGTAATAAATTCAAAACTTAAAAAAATAATTGGTTTGAAAATTGAGTTAAAGTAACTGTTAATAGAATTCATTTTAATTGCATATTGAATAAATCGAATTTACAGATAAAACTTATAATACAACAATAGTGTATTTTATCAAAATAAAAATCCCCGTTTTCAATACGAAAACGGGGATTATTTTTGGATATAATTTGATTAAATGATCGATACTTTTAATGGTTTTTCAACTGACTTTTTAAACTTTGTCATTGCATTAAACCAATCATTGTCTGTAGGATAAATCCATTTACTCCAACCTCCTCCAAAATAATAAGTAAAGGTTTTACCTACTTTATATTTCGTAAGAAGTATACCATGAAAACTTTTTCGTAATGCACTGTTGGTTTTTACAGGAACAAACACACCAACATAATTACGTCCAGAGGGAATTTTTGCACCAGAAATTGCATCCTCGGCATAAGCAACAATACCATCTTTTGCATTTAATTGCAAATTGCCATTGCCATCGTGAAGAAAAACACCCGTTGCCAATTCCATTTTCTGAGAAGCACCTATGAATCTCACCTCAGCTTTATTAAGTGCCGAACCTGCATTTGCAGTAATGGTAATTTCTTGTTTCAAATACACATTACCAACCAATACCGAATCATAAGTTAATGTAAAAACAGAACGCAAGGGTCCATTTTCAACAACTTTATAATGATCGTAATGATTACCAATCCATAACGAATCTGAAGCAAAAGCTGCAATTCCACCCGCACCTAAAGTATGACCTACAGTGTAACAATCCATTCCAGTTCCATGATCGACATGATAGGAAAGTCCATTCTTTAACTCATCTCTGTAACGCTTATCAACTACCAGTTCATCAGTACATTTTAACCAAAGATCAACTCCATTGCTTGGATTTTCTTTAGCCAATGCTGGCCCGTACATTCGATAGGCGGCCAAGTCATTTTCCCAAGCCAAATCGTCTTTTCGTTCGGGAACAAATCGTGCTGAAGTCTTTGGTTTAACAATGGCTGGTTGCCCTTCTATCAACATGTATTTGGCTGTAGATTTCGCATTTACAACAGCTTGAAAAATAAATCTTTGAGGCATTTCCTTTCCATAATAAACTAGCTGATATGGAACCTCTTCACCTTTATTATTTTTCAAAACATATGATTTCTTCTTAAAACAAGTTTTCAAATTGCTTATTTTAATATCAACCATTTCTGCTTTTCTATCATTATCGGAACTATTTGAAACAATTATTGACCGTTGAGCAAAAGTACTAGAAATGACCAGTAATAAAGCAAAAAACGAAATTGCATTTTTCTTCATCTTAAATGGTAAATGGTAAATGAATAATTAGTGAATTATTTTGGTTGTTTTCCAATGTAGGCTAAAATACCACCATCAACATACAATATATGTCCATTTACAAAATCAGAAGCCTCCGAAGCCAAAAATACAGCAGGTCCTTCCAAATCTTTTGGGGTTCCCCAGCGCGCTGCAGGTGTACGACCAATAATAAATGTATTAAATGGGTGACCATCTTCACGTAAAGGAGCAGTTTGTGGAGTAGCAATATAACCAGGTCCAATTCCGTTTACTTGAATGTTGAATTCAGCCCATTCGCAAGCAAGGTTTTTTGTCAACATCTTCAAACCACCTTTGGCAGCTGCATAAGCCGAAACGGTTTCGCGTCCCAATTCACTCATCATTGAACAGATATTGATAATTTTACCGGCACCTTTTGCAATCATGTGTGGAGCAACAGCCTTCGACACAATAAAAGGACCATTCAAGTCAATATCAATTACTTGACGAAAATCTTTTGCAGTCATTTCAATTGCAGGAATGCGTTTGATAATTCCAGCATTATTTACCAAAATGTCAATAACTCCAACTTCCTTTGTAATTTTATCAACCATTGCATAAACGCCATCTTCGTCAGTTACGTCGCAAACATAACCATGAGCTGTAATTCCATCTGCTTTATAGGCAGCAATTGCTTTATCTACACTTTCTTGACTTAAATCATTAAATACGATGGTTGCACCAGCAGCAGCATAAGCAGTTGCCAAACCATAACCGATTCCATAAGATGCACCCGTAATTAGTGCAATTTTTCCCTCTAAACTAAATTGGTTCATATTATTTATTTTTTTGTTATTTTTTTTATTGTAATGAATGACTAAACTCTTAAAAATCTTCCACCTGCCCCAAAATAGGGATTCCAGACCAAGCTTCTTAAGTTAACTTGGAACACGAAACACGGAACATGGAACACGAAACACGAAACACGAAAGGTCTATCTCAATTCAGTATGTTTGTAAAAGTTTTGGTCGCTATAATCCAGGTTTTCGCCAGCCATACCCCAAATAAATGTATAATTGCTAGTTGCTGCAGCAGAGTGGATTGACCATTCAGGTGAAATAACAGCTTCGTCGCCCTTCATCCAAATATGACGAGTTTCTGTAGGTTCGCCCATAAAGTGACAAACAGCTTGTCCCTCAGGAACTTCAAAATAGAAATATGCTTCCATTCGTCGGCTATGCGTGTGAGCTGGCATTGTGTTCCAAACACTTCCAGGTGCTAATTCAGTCATTCCCATTTGCAATTGGCATGTTTCAAGCACTTGACAAACTAACATTTTATTAATATTACGATGGTTTGCTCCTTCAAGAGAACCCATTTCGGCAACTACTGCATCAGTTTTTGTGATTTTTCTATCAGGAAAAGTTTTGTGTGCAGGTGCTGAATTGAAATAAAACTTAGCAGGGTTAGCGGCATCATTACTTTCAAAAGTTACAATTCGATCACCTGCACCAATGTACAAAGCTTCTTTGTAGCCCAATTCGTATACAATTCCGTCGACAGTTATTGTTCCAGCACCACCAACGTTGAATGTTCCAAATTCACGTCGCGACAAGAAAAATTCTGATTTCAATGGGTCAATTGTTTCAAGTTTAAGCACTTGATTTAATGGCATTGCACCACCCACCACCAAACGGTCGTATAAAGTATATACCATATTTACTTCATCCACCGAAAAGATTTTTTCGATTAAATGCTCTTTTCGTAAACGTGCGGTGTCATACTTTTTTGCATCTTCGGGATGTGAAGCATAGCGAATTTCGTAGTTCGTCTTCATAATTTATTTTATTATTGGGGTTGTAATTAAGCAATTAGCTCTTTCAATATTGGTTGACCAAAGGTAATGCTTATATTTGTTTGATAAAACACAAAAAAATATAAAAAGCTTCTTCTATTATCCAACTTGACGTTTTAATCATTCAAAACAAGATTTACATTGCTTATAATTAGACAGTTGTATAAATAATCAAATATTAAAACGTAAACAACATTCTCTTAAGGTTAAAACAATGGACGATTTTAAGTTCTACTAAAATAAAACGATACAACTCTACATTCAAAAGGCTGCAAATTTATATGTCTATTCCATTTTCACACAAAGATTTTTTAGTACATGACAAAAATTATATAGCGATATAATTATTTGATATACAGCAAAATAACTGTTATTTTATTTGGAAAAGACCTTGAAATTTCGTATCTTTACAGCTGACTACCAATCAGTTATAATGAAAACAAAAGATTC
>CAIWCC010000133.1 GCA_903911085.1 uncultured Bacteroidales bacterium
GCAACTTACGAAAGGTTTAGACCAACTTACATTAGACATGGTGCTTCGGACAATAGACATAGTCTAACTTACAGTGAATAAAGACCAACTTACGAAAAATTTATGACAACAAAGAAACGAAATAAAGAAACCTTCAATATAAGAAAAGAATGCTGGTGGAATCAACGGCCAGCTGGTAACACGCGCCTAAGCACATTGGCTGGTTGACGTGCATTTAGCAGTTGTTGCGCCCGCATTCACTTTGTCGCAGTGCGACAGTGAATACTCCCGCAAACCGCCAAATGCGCTTAGCCTTAGTCGTTAGCAGCAAGCCGAAAAAAAATGAAAAAGACGTTGAGGATGCCTCATTTTTTGTTGCAAAAATGATTATTGAGTGATTAATCGTAAATAACGAAAAAAAGATAATAATTTTTAACATCGAGAATATAAACAATCTAAAAGTGATTAAGTGATGGAAAATTCTGAAATAAATTTGAATAAGGATATATCTGATTTGTTTTTAAGTGATGCAAGAGACTTCTTGATAAGGTATCAAAATCTAAAAGAAAGTGCTACTCATATTGGATTAAGAAGTAAGCTTTTTGTAGAATTACTATTTGCTGTAGAATGCTCCTTAAAATCTTTAATTTTCATAGAGAGTCAATTAGATGAAAAAGAAACATATAAAAAGGTCAAGAAATTAGGCCACAAAATTGAATATCTTATCAGCAATTTAAAACCAGAAAGTCATACAAAATTTCAGGAATTAATCACTATTGACCTTAATTATTACAAAGTATTTAATAGATACTTAGTCGAATCCGAATTAGTCTTTAGAGAAGACGTTGGTATTTTAGGAAAGCACTATTATTCAACAATTGCCAACTTCGTTTGGATGGATGAAATATATAGTCAAATAAAGACATTCATAGACTATATTCAAGCCAAGAATCCTGTTGAGTTCAAAATTTTTAATATCTCAGAAATTGACATTGAACTCGAAATTGAAAAACATAATAAATTGAAGCAAATTATATCAAGATAAAAATTGGCTGACGTATTTAGCAGCACGCCGAAAAAAAGAAAAACAAAACCAACTCGTATAACAATGAAACTCTAAAAATCAAAATTATAAACTTTTAAAACAAAAAAATGACACCAACAACATTAAACATTATTGGACTTGTTTCTAATATCTTAGGAACAATCATTCTTGCATTTAGTTTGAGTGGATATATTAGTTCTTTGAGATTAGCAATTGATGCACATGAACTATTTATTATCTCATTAAATCATCCAACGAAACCTATCGTTCAAGTTACAGGAACAAATGTACACATGAATAGAGACAAAAAGAAATCAACAATCTTCTCATGGTTTGGAGTTCTTTTTATTGTATTGGGATTTGTTTTCCAACTACTATCATATTTGATTTGATAAGATTTACAATCATTTAAAAATACAAGACCTATGAAAAAAATTATAATAATAATCCTTTTATTCTCTTTATTCAAAGTAAATCTTAAAGCACAATATCTTTACTTATTATTTAAAGATGGTACTTCATCACAGTATGATATTTCTTTAATTAGAAGCATTACTTTTAGTGGCATTAATATGAATATAAATAAAATTGGAGAGAATACTATTCCAACTCCTTTAAATTCTATTAGATATTTCAAATATTTAGGTGCAACTAACGCATTAAATGAGACAACAACTGATTTATTAAAAAACGATGTTTCAATTTACCCAAATCCAAGTAACAGTTATATTGTTATAAAATATAATACATACGAACCATCAGAAATAAATGTGAATATTACAGATTTGAATGGTAAACTTATTAAAAATATTTTTCAAAAACAGAATGAGGCAGGTAATTTCAAAATATACTGGGATGGCAATATTGAATTTAAACATATAGATAGTGGGATATATATCTGTTCTATAACAATAAACAAGAAAACAACCTCTAAAAAATTAATATTCACCAATTAAAAATTAAATTATGAGAAAATTATTAATTATTCTTGCATTATCAACAAACCTACTAATGTTTAGTCAAACAAATATGAATGTTTATAGAAAAGGAGGTGAAATACTTCAAATTCCTATAAATACTATTGACAGCATAAATTATAATGATATTGTTACACCAAGCGAACTTAAATATTTGAAAACTATTGGTGTCGCTGGAACTAATCTAGGAGAATTTAATTTTTATGACCAATCATGGTGGAATCTATCTGACGATGGAACTTATTTGTACGTTGGCGATATGGGGAATAATAGGGTTGTACGTATAAAACTATCCGATTTTAGTTTTTATGATTGGTATGGAAAGCTAAATAATGTATATGGTTTTTATACATCTAATTCAACCGCATCAAATTCATTTGTTTGTTCCAATGTTATTTCAAAAAATGGTTATCTTTATTTAGTTTGTAACCCAAAAGATGCACTCTCAGGTGTTTTTAAAATGACATCAAATGGCGTGGCATTAAAATCAATTAATGCTCCTGGAGGTAACTTTACAACAACTGCAGTAGATAGTAATGATAATGTTTTTGTGTACTCAAATGATATTATTAGCAAATACTCAAGCGCAGGAATATTAACTAGCACATTTGGAGGGTTTGGAAGTAGTGATGGCAAGCTTAACAATTCGGGTTATTTAGTCAATATTGTCATTGATTCTAATAATAATCTTTATGTAATTGATGGGGGTAATTCAAGAATTCAAATGTTTGACAATAATGGCAACTTTAAATTAAAATGGACTGTAGCTAAATATAAAGAATACAATTACATGCATTTATTTAACAATAAACTTTATATAACTGAAGGTGGCAATCTAGTCGAGTACTCACTAACAGGAGTAAAGACTAATTCATGGTCAATCCCTCGAATTAATATTATACCTTCATTTTCTTTTAGTTCACAAGGACAATTTATTGTTACATCAAATAATGTCATTTTTGAAGATACATATAATAATAGAATTGTTATTTTTACTTTCCCTTAATTAGTTTTACTCACGTTGTTGATTACTAGGATATTTTTGTAAAGTGAGCTAATATTAAAATTCGGCTGAGACTCAACGAAGAACTTCATCCGAATGTATTGTAAAGATAATCGCCCAAAAAGCAAAAAAAGCCACAGCAAGTTCGAATTAATTTTGAAGTTGTCTTGCTATGGCTTTTATAGCTTTTTAAAATAGGGCAGAGCGGTCACAGTACATTGTTTTTTTGTTCGCTTAGACAGTTGAAGAGCAATTTGAAAGAAAAAAACAATGAACTGTGAAGAGTTTTATATTTTAGCTTTGTGCGTTTTGACAAGTTAATCGGTTTTATTTCGGCTGGCTGACAAGAAAAGAACAAAATAATAAAATTACTTTATAGTGCTGAAAGACAGCTAAATATAACAACAAAACAAATGACAACTATACACAACCAACGGCCATGCTGCTAACACGCGCCTATTGTCACCTGCTGGCTGACGTGCATTTAGCAGTATTTGCGCCCGCATTCACCTTGTCGCAGTGCGACAGTGAATACGCCCGCAAACCGCAGGGTGCCCATAGCCTTAGTCGTTAGTGGCAATGCTAAAAAAAAGATTGACAAAACTTTGCACATTGACAAACTGATTAATTAACGACATAAATCCATATGGGACTGAGCATTTTTAAGAAGAAAGAAATACTGACACTCGACTCTGGAGAAATATATCGTTGGTATAAAGGGATGACTCTTAAAGCAACAGAAAAATCCGCATTCATTATACCTCGTGCTATTTGTGACAACGGAAAAACGCTTAGTGAAATGATAGAGCTTTCAGATGAAACTGAAATTGTTATCATGGAAGAAAGAAAAGATGATATAGGAGTGATTTTGGAGCCTGGCGATACATGTAAACTAAACCGAAATTGCGAAGTAATACATATTCACATCACTGGAGAAGAAAAACATAAAAAAAACTTTATTGTTAAACATTAAAAACCGATAAAAAAACACAATAACATAAAACGATTTACAAAATGGCAGAAAACGATAAAAAGTAACTACTCAGCACCTCATTATTTAATTAATTATATGTTCATTTGGTTGAACAATAATAGAATAAGTTTTTACCCCGGTAGGGGTTAAATGTGATTAACCCCCAGTAAGCGAAGCGCAACTGGGGGATGAAGTGAACATTAAACCCTACATTTAATTTTCAGTTCGACTAGTCGAACTGAAAATCAAATAATTACAAAACAAGTTGGGTGCTGAGTAGTTACGATAAAAAAAATATAGGACACTTCATATCTGCAGTTGTGTTCTTTCAACTATTACCATTGTTACCATTATGGTTTGAGTATATGCATACAAGTGATATTTCAATGGATTCGTATATACTCTGCGTTTCTATGTACGCATTTGCAACAGGTTTTAGCTCGAAAAAGGAATGGATGCTTGGAGTATGTTTTTTCATTGGTATCCTAATTGCAGGCTCTTATAAAGGACAAGTAATTGTGGCAAAAAGTGCTATGCCTTTTAGCAACGGTATTACCTATTGTTTATTAGCTATATTTCTAATGCATTTCATTGAGAGATGGGGTAGACATATTAACGGTAAAGAACCTTTCTTTTTGTTTAACTTATCAAACCAAGAAAAATGAAACCAGAAATTCTAACATACATTGCATTAGTATTAGGCTCAATAGGAGTTATTATGTCCATTGTTACGCTAATCACGAAAAAAAGAGCCGAGAAAAAATTAGAAACCTTATTAAGGGATAAGAAGAAAGAACTTGACAGCATAAAGTCAATCGGGAGATTGAGAAATGAACTTGCCCATACAAATAGAGTTTTGACTTATGATGAATTCTCAGAGTTGCAAGAAAAGATTAAAAAACTCTTAGTTCAACTTGATAATAATGAACGAAATGAGATACTAGAATCCCTAGAACAGAAGTCTATAAAAGGACAGATTGACTACCTCAACAAGATTATTCGTTTAAGTGGCTCTACAGAAAATATAATAATTCAAAATGAAAAATAAGCACTGGTGCTAACACACGCTCTATGTTCATTGGCTGGCTGACGTGCATTTTGCGGTCTTTGCTCCCGCATTCACTTTGTCGTTTCACGACAGCGAATGCTCCCGCAAACCGCCAAATGCCCATAGCCTCGGTCGATAGGGGTAATAATGAAAAAAAAAAGAAAACACAATCATGGCAAAAACATTAACGACTGAACAATGGATTGAAATCTTGAAAAATTCTGAGATAACGAAAGAATTAGGACTAAAAATATTTCAGACTCTCTTAGAATTTGATGATTATAAAGCTTATGCAAGTGAAATCGGTTTAAAACTTGGCTACAAAAAAAGCCCTCAAAGTCCTCTTAATTTGGAAATTGGTCGCTATGGAAAAAGAATTGCAAAATACTATGATGTTGATTTGACAATTCGAGAGAATTCGAAATATAAATTTTGGGATATTTTCTTTGTCGGTGAAGATGTTGGAACTATGTTTCTATGGAAATTGCGACCTGAATTAGCGAATGCATTATTGTCTTTAGGTGATTTAAGAACAACTAATCCTCAGAAGGTTGCTCGAATATGTTGGAATTATTATAATTGGACAAAACCGTCTGGAAAAGAGGGAAAAAGTTTAAATAAGACTTCATATGAATACGAGACAGGTTTTGGTCATGAAGAATGGTTATTTGATTTTCAAAAACAAATTAATGGATACCATTACGCTTTTTTGCAGCCAATAAATGCTAACTGGGAGAAATATATTGGAAAAATTTTCGACATTAATTTGTATTCCATTGATAATTCGACAAAGGAACGTTGGTGGCTTGGGAAAATAAGAAATGCTGAAATTATTTCACGAGAAGAAGCAAACGACACGTTTAAAACATACACAAAAAATGGTTGGATTAAAGAGATGATAGAACAGCTAAAAGTTGTCGATGCCGATTATAAGAAACTTATTTCAAGCGACTATGATTTATTTAATATAAAATTTACTAAGTCGGATTGTGATGAACTTTTAGACATTCCATTATTACTCTCAGAAACAGACAACTCGATTAAAGCAACTTATTACACGACTTTACTAAACAAGGAATTAGACCCCGTTTTCGAAAATGTTGGAGTCTTTAAATTTACAGCTAAACATAATCCACAAAAAAGGAATACAGTTGCAACTTATGGACAAAGATTAAGCGAAATTGATAAATTACACCCAAAGATTCAAGATTTGTGTTACGAACAACTTGTAAAAGAATTTGGTAAACAGAATGTTGGAACTGAAATTCAGACAGGATATGGAACTTCTATTGATTTAGCTGTTAACCAGAATGGAGAATTTTCATTTTATGAGATTAAGACAAATATATCTATAAGAATTTGTGTTAGAGAAGCGATTTCTCAACTTCTTGAATATGCGCATTTCCCTAATAAAACGAACGCAAACAAACTCGTAATCGTTTCACAAAACACTATTGACACAGATACCAAAAACTACTTGAAAAACCTTCGAGAAGTATACAGATTACCAATACACTACAGACAATTTGATTTAGAGAAAAATTTTCTAACTACCGAAGAGTATTAGCGATAAAATCACTTTTAATTTATTAACTTTAATAACAAACACAAAAATGAAAAAAACTATTGTAATTCTTTTTTTAATCGTATCAATGTTAAGTTGTAACTATTTTAAAAATAAAAGTATAAATGGAACCTATGTAGGACAAGAAGGTTACACATTATCCCTTTTTAAAGAAATGGTATTTAAAGACGATAAATTGATTCTTGACTCTTTTTTTACTAAAATCGCACTTGACTACGAAATAAAAGATAATAATATTTATGTAAAAAATCCTCAATACCCTATGGTAATAGAGATTATTGACGATAATACTTTAAAAATCGAAGACTGTATATTTAAAAAAACCAAATAAAATTATAGAAATTACTACACCTAACACACGCTCTTAGGTTCATTGGCTGGCTGACGTGCGTTTAGCAGGTTTTGCGCCCGCATTCACTTTGTCGCTTCACGACAGCGAATGCTCCCGAAAACCGCAGAATGCCCATAGTTTCGGTTATAATGCGGCATATTAGAAAAAGAAAAAACAAAACAAACTAAAAACTAACAAAAATGAAAAGACTGCTTTTTGGACTTCTAACAACTTTTTTCTCATTGACAGTTTTAGCACAAAAACCAGTTGAACGACTTGGAGTAAAAGAAAACCTAGAGTTTGACAAAACGACTTTCAAATTGTCGTGGACTGCTAAACCGAATGACAACTATATAATACAAGAGTATTTGCCAGAGGGAGAAAGTTTAGACCATTTTAATCAAATGATGACTATTCACCTCTTTTTGACAGACATTAAATGTGAAGACGCAGTATATAAGAAAGTAAATGAATTGATTACACGAAAAAAACATGACTCAACCTGCAATTATCAAGTTACCGAAAGTACTGACGGAAAAGAGTTTCTTATTGACTTTCTTCTAGGAGAAAGTAAAGATAACAAAATGACAATTGTAGAATTTAATGTTTATCGCTACAAACAAATTCAAATCTCTAGCAAACAGAATGCTATCATTGTTTATGCATATACAAAAAGAGGTTACGGAAACGACATTACAGCATTCTTCGGAACTCTCGAAAACGAAAAAATAAATTATTTAAAAAGAATGTTTTCAACAAAAATACCAACTGTGACGATTGAAAATAAACAAAAAAACACCTAGCCCATAATACTCATGCTTCCTGCGCTCGGCACGACCCAGCAAAAAAGCGTCGGTTGAACCGTATTCCCGTTTGCAGGAACTTCATTCAATGAACGTGGAGGAAAAAATTAGTTATGGTGAAAGCGACCAGTTTTGATGAGTTGTCGCACGAGGGCGTTTATTATTTTTAAAATAATCGCAGCTATGAAAGCCACCCTAAACGAAATTTTGACTACTTTTGAAAAAAAAAATAGTTTTTGCGCAGACAGTCGTTAGGGATATGGTAAAAAAAAATGAAAATCCCTTCATCCAATAAATATTACATTGAAATATAACTACTTAGAAATATTGATAAATCATTTAAAAATCATAAATCATGAAAACAACAAATCAACCTAATTTCATTAAATCATCAAATTTACTATTTATTACTGGTGTACTTATAATTATTTCAAGTATTATAACTCGATTTTTTATACCTACCGAAGCAAACAATCTACCAATTATAATCATTAATTTAATATTTATTGGAAGTGTCGGATTAATTATTAGACAGGGGATTAACTGGACAAAATATCTTTCACTAACCTTGCTGATTTTATATTTAATAGAAGCTTCATTTTTTATAATAAGTCCAGAAGTAAATTTTATTCTTAAGACTATTTGTGTTATGCAAATAATACTTTTAGCATTTGCTACAATAGTTCTTTTTGTAAAAACACAAAAAAAAGACATTAAAATAGCATAATTGAAATCAATATTAACCACTCTCCCCTTCGTTTGCAACGAGGGGGTAAATGGTCAAGCGTTTATAACGCAACATTTATACTAAAATACAAATTCAAACAAAGGGTAGAAAGAAATTATTTAATGCTTTGTTGTAAACAAATAACCATTTAACCCCTCGTTATTGGAAACAAGGGGGAGAAAAAGAAGCATAGTTTGGCAATCCGGTAGGTTCGGCATTGTGTCTTTGCATATAGCTGCGACGCAGGCAAAGAGCAATACGCCGAACTTAAAAATAAAACACTAAAATGTTAGTACACATCATGAAAAACCACCAACTATGAAAAAGACTGGAATACTGATAATCGGATTTATTAGTATATTTCAAATTGGGTTTAGTCAGATTATTGATTTTAAAATGGATAAGTATTGGATTGATGCTGGAGTAGGCGGCTATTATTTAATAGACCATACCGGTGGGTTTTCATGGAATTTAGGCGTAAATTTAATTTCCGACAATACACTTTATAAGCTTAGGTTTCTTAATCATAAGGAATTCAATATATTTGGTCCAAATCCCTCGGAAGAGTTTAATAGTGTAGGAATGATGATTGGAAAAGGATTTACTGGAAAGTATATTCAAATTCTGTTTTCAGGTGGATTGGGAGTAACAGGCGGGATAAAACGAGGGAAATTATTGTACACTGAGCCAAGTTCTGGTTGGTTTGATATTGGAGACCGAAGGCATTTTGAAAATGAAAGATTTATTTCACCATCGATACCGTTAGAAATTGATTTGTTGATAAAGCCTATCAAATACTTAGGAGCCGGAGTGTCATTATTTGGGGATTTGAACCTTAAGCGGCCTATGTATGGTTTTGTTTTTAAATTTGGATTAGGAAAAATAAGATAATAATTACGTGTGGTCACACGCTGGCGTGATTCTGTGAAACGTGCCAATACGGAAAAGAATAGGAGTTTTACCATAATTTCGCTCCTACGGAGCTTTGGTGTTATATTTTATGTCCTCTACCATAATATCGCTCCTACGGAGCTGCCAAGCAAAGCATCGTATTGACAATATCTGGTCGAACAGAATAATACATATGTTCAATCAGCCTCGTAGAGGCGATATTATGGTAGAACAAACCAATACAAATATTCAAGCAGCCTCGTAGAGGCGATATTATGGTAGAACAAAATAATACAAACGTTCAAGCAGCCTCGTAGAGGCGATATTATGGTTGAACAAACCAATACAAATATTCAATCAGCCTCGTAGAGGCGATATTATGGTTGAACAAACCAATACAAATATTCAAGCAGCCTCGTAGAGGCGATATTATGGTAGAACAAACCAATACAAATATTCAAGCAGCCTCGTAGAGGCGATATTATGGTAGAACAAACCAATACAAATATTCAATCAGCCTCGTAGAGGCGATATTATGGTTGAACAAAAACAATACAAACGTTCAATTAGCCTCGTAGAGGCGATATTATGGTAGAACAAACCAATACAAATATTCAAGCAGCCTCGTAGAGGCGATATTATGGTAGAACAAAA
>CAIWCC010000134.1 GCA_903911085.1 uncultured Bacteroidales bacterium
CTAATTTTTCGAGTGAAGCAGGCGAAGTCAAACACTTCAATTCCTATTTTCCCTCTCCAGTTGGAGAGGGTGTCCGTAGGACGGGTGAGGTGTTTTTTTTGCTTACTTTTTTGCATCAAGGCAAAAAAGTGAGTGGGGTTTGGGGCAAAGCCCCATGTTCAATTAAATGAAATATAATTAATTACTATGTAATTTAAAATTTTGTCATGTGACAAACGTTTTTTTATAAATAGATTTTTTAATGTCAACAATGCAAATTAAATTCCTTAAAATATCAATTATAATTGTTGTGGCTGTTTTATTAGGTTCTTGCAACGATGGTACCATTCCTCGTCCTTACGGCTATTTTCGTGTGGATTTGCCAAAACCTGAATACCGCACTTTGGATACTTTGAACCTTCCATATCAGTTTGAAATATCTAAGTACGCCACAATGATTAGTCGAAATGTGTCCGGCGAAAAATTCTGGATAGATTTGGATTATCCAAAGTTAAATGCAAGTGTATATTGCAGTTACAAACCTGTGAAAAACAATTTGTTGGGATTGCTCGAAGATTCACGAAAAATAGTGTATAAACATAGTGTTAAGGCTGATGGCATAAGTGAGAAATTTTTTGAGAATAAAGAGAAAAAAGTTTATGGCATTTTTTACGATTTAAAAGGAAATACCGCTTCTTCCGTGCAATTTGTACTCACCGACAGCGTTCATCATTTTTTTAGAGGTTCACTGTATTTTAATAATGTACCAAATAAAGATTCCATTGCGCCAATGTCCGATTTTATTCGTGCCGATTTGGTTAGATTAATGGAAAGTTTTGAATGGAAGAAGTGATTAATTGCTTAATTATGAGTTTGAAATAAGAATTTTTTATGCCAAATAATAATTTAGATAATTTGATATTGGTTGGCGATGCTAAATTGTTGGTATATGAAATCACACAATGCATTGATGAGATGATTGAGGAGTTGAAAAATGACAATTTCAATTATTCTGAATATAATTCAATTACATCTGAGAAAAGAAAACGAGAGTATTTAGCGGTTAGAATTGCATTTAAAATGCTATTGGATAGAGATTTTAGTATATTATATGATTCCAATGGAAAACCTTTTTTAGCAGACAATAGTTATCAAATTAGCATTTCTCATAGCAATAAATGGATAGCCGTAATTGCGCATCCAACTTTGCCTGTTGGAATAGATATTGAATGCCCAACTGATAAAATTCATAAAATTCACAAACGTTTTTTGAGTGTTTTGGAACAAAATGAATTAAATAATGGGAATGATATCAAGCAGTTGCAATTGGCTTGGTCGGCAAAAGAGGCATTATATAAAATTATTGGTATTGAGTCGGTTGACTTTGCCAATCAATTACGGATTTATCCATTTGAAGTTGAAACTAAGGGTGAAATTTTAGCTCAACATATAACAAGTGAAAATTTCTACAACTTAAAATATATCCAAACCAATGCTTACAATTTAGTGTTTTGTATTGCATAAAAATATACATATGAGTAATATATACAAAAAGATTCTTGTTAATAGGGAATTAAATCGTAAAATGATTGCCGTGCTTCTTGACCCCGATCAATGTCGTGGAATTATTTTGTCGCGTACAATTGCAATTCTAAAAATGAATACACCAGATTTTATTTTTGTAGGTGGAAGTCATACTGTTAGCTCTACGGATTCATTTATCGATATATTAAAAGAAGAGGTTAAATCTGAAATTGTCTTATTTCCAGGCAATGGTTCGCAATTTAGCACTAGTGCAGATGCAATGTTATATTTGTCGTTACTTTCGGGAAGAAATGCTGAATTTTTGATAGGACAACATATCACATCGTCCATTGCAATTCGTAAATCAAATATTGAGGTAATCCCCACGGGTTATTTGTTAATAGATGGTGGCAAACCAAGCTCAGTAGAATATATTAGCAATACGCGCCCCATTCCTCGTGAAAAAAAGGAAATAGCCCTTTCTACTGCTGTTGCAGCCGAATTATTAGGAATGCGATTAATCTATTTGGAGGCAGGCAGTGGCGCCGATATTCCAGTTCCTGTTGATATGATTGAGTATGTAAGCGTTGGTTCATCACTTCCACTCCTTGTAGGTGGCGGTATCAGAACGTTAGATCAGTTAAATGATGCTTTTGATGCGGGCGCTGATGTGGTGGTAGTAGGTAATGTTTTTGAATCCGAACCCGAAAAAATCATTGAATTCACAGCTTGTACACGCAATTATGGTCAATTTGTTCCAAAAGAATTTGGTGAGCAAGCTCCAGAAGATCAACAAGAATTATAATGTTTTAATTAAACACATTAGAGCAAATAGCAAAGACATGACGTAGTTTGTCAATACTTTACCAAATTCAAAGTGTAGGTTATAAATGACGTTTATTATATATTGCAAATGATATTCTTCATTTATTGCATATCCCAAACTCAGATTATAGAAAAAACAATTAAGTAATAGGAAAGCGATAATGTCTTAAGACTCTTCTTGAGTTTTGCCCATTTAGTATTTGGACTGACCTCGTCCAATGAGCCGAAAAATGGAGTGAAGTAGGCGCAGAAAACTTTTGTGTTTGAGTGCCGACGTATTCCGTCGGTGCGAGTTTAAAAGTTTTCAGCCTACGAACGACTGATTTTTCGAGCGAAGTGGGCGCAGTCTTGACTTTTTTTGCTTACTTTTTTGCGTCAAGGCAAAAAAGTCAGTTGGGCGCGGGGCTAGCCCCGATTAAAATAGTACATTTTTTGTTCTAATTTCTTATATTTATAAGCGGTTAATAGTCATTTATTCAAATTCAGTACTATTATGGCAATTCCAACTTCGCGGGCTAAAGAACCAGCCAAAATTCTAATTAATACCGAGTTATGTAACGGTTGTGGTAAATGTGTTGAGGTTTGTACAGATTTTAATTTTAAAATTGTAGACCATAAAATTCAGCTTTCAAATCATTCCTTATTTGGTTGTGTGGCATGTGGCCACTGTATGATGGTTTGTCCCACGGGTACAATTGCTATTGAGGGTCGTGAACTGTCGGAAAATGATTTATTTGAGCTCCCTTCAAAAGATGCTGTTCCAAGTTACGAAAGTTTATTAACGATGCTTCAACGTAGAAGAAGTACGCGCGAATTCAAAGAAATTGATGTTGAAGAAACTGTAATTCAAAAGATTTTGGATGCAGCACAAACGGCACCAATGGGTTTGCCACCATCGGATGTGCATGTAATTGTTTTTGATAGCAAAACTAAGGTGAGGGCTTTTGCAGAAGATTTTTCAAAGTATTTGTCGGGAATAAGATGGATGGTTTCTAAATGGTTTTTGACTTTGATGCGACCATTTTGGGGAAAGGCCAATGACGAAATGATGCGAGGTTTTATTAAACCAGTGTTTGATATTTACGTTGACGAAATGAAAAAAGGTAAAAACTGGATTAACTACGATGCTCCATTGGCCATGTATTTTTATGGATCGCCATATACCGACCCTGCCGATTCAATTGTGGCTGCCACCTATGCTATGTTGGCCGGAGAATCCTTAGGATTAGGAACTTGCATGTTAGGAGCAGTACATCCGTTTATACAATATGGAAAGAAAGCACGACGTCTTCGCGAAAAATATGGAATTAAATATCCTTCGCGCGAAGGCTTGTTCGTTATTTTTGGCTATTCCAAAGTGCATTACAAGAAAGGAGTGAAACGTACTTTTGCGGATATACACAGAGTTGGTTAAAGCTTTGCTAGCTCAATTGTTTTGATTTCATGTGTAGAGTTATTTGCATATTCTTTAGGTATTCATAATAGACTTAATATAGATTAGTATACTATGTGATTTAAAATAAAAGATTTACCACTAAGTCACTAAGGGCACAAAGTTTAGCTACGCTGACCGTTGGCTCACTAAGGTTCTTTTAATCATTTATTATGAGAAC
>CAIWCC010000135.1 GCA_903911085.1 uncultured Bacteroidales bacterium
AGACTGCAACTGCGTGGTGCCAGTTACCGTATAAGAAGTTCCACCCGTTGGGTCAATTTCCGACTTGATAAAATACGTTCCTGTTGACCAGTTGATACTGGCAAAAGTGCCCGAAACTACTGTTCCAGTGCCAATGGCTACGCTTACTAAACCGCTGTTATTGCTGGTGGGTGTGTGTGTTTCGGAATATACCACTGTTCCACTGGAAGTGGTCTGCAAAATACTGATTTTTAGTCCAATGGCATGACTTACTACCAAGTTATTACTGGCATCTTTGATAACTGCTTGATAACTGAGTTGCTCGGGAGCAGTTGCAAAAGCGGTAAGGCTGATGAACATTGCCAATGCGAGACTGGCGAAGAGTTTTGTTTTCATAATATACAAATTTATACGAATTACACGAATTATTTAAAATGTATTGGTTTTGTTGTTTTAAGACAGAATTGTAGAATAGCACGCAGATTTTCGCGGGTCAAGCGGATTTAATACGGATTAGAAAAAATGCAATCATTTTTAATTTCGCTCCTTAAAATCAATTTACGAAGTAAATTTTAAATCCGTATTTTATCTGCTACATCAGCGTAATCCGCGTTCCATTCTTATTCTTATTTGTTTCATTACTTTTTAAGTTCTGTTTTTTCAGAATTGGGATGCTGTCAACTATCAACTCCCCACTATCCGAAATTTGCAAATAGAAACATATCCAATCAACATTATCATCAATACCCAAACACCATCTCCTACTGGCAGATTTAATCCTGGTTCAGCTGGTTTTGCAGGGCCTCCTTTTTGTGGTCCTTTTTTATCAGCTGCAACGGTTGCAACCGTTTTGCCTTTAATAACTTTTCCTTTTTCATTTACTGCAATATTAGCTTTCAAAGTAGCATTAATATCTGCTTTTGGAGTATTGGCTTGAGTATTTAAACTTGCAATTTCTGCCGACTTAAAGCCTTTTGTTGTTGACTGATGATAAGCATTTGCAGCATCGACATTTGCGCCAGACACATTGCGTTGTGGTACATTTTCTACATCTACCTGACTGATACTTGCCGAAGGCACAGATACTGCACCGGGTATAGCAATTCCTGAATTTGAACCATAATTTGTTGTACTAGCGCGACCTTTGAAACTCGATAAATTACCACCATACATTTCTCCGGTACCTGAAACCTTTGTTCCAACAGTTCCCGAGGCATACATATTGGTTTTACCATCGCTGCTCGATGAGCATGAGAAAAATGATAATACTGCAATCGCAATTATCACAAAATAAGCTGTTTGATTCGAATGTTTTTTCATAAATTCTAATATATGATTTTAAATTCTTAAGTTATTGTTCTCAATCTAAAAAAATTCATTGCTTGTCTAATTCTTAATTTTTAATTAATAATTATTTTTTTCAGCCAACTTTTCGTTCCTGCTTGCAATTGTACTGTATAAATTCCTTGCGCTGCCATCTTCATTTCAAAAGTACTATTGGCAGTAACATCCTTTGCCACACAACGCCCAACGGCATCGAACAGAGTTATAGAAGTTTTTTCGCTGATATTTTTTAGTATCAATTTTCCATTCAATGCCATTACGGTTGGTATATTTTCATTGCTATCCAACTCCAAATCTGTGGATAAACGTTGTGCGGTTATTGCAAAACGAGTATTGCTGGTACCAGCCGAAGCTGTAAAACTGTAATTGCTAGTTTTCAAATCGGTTTCTATTCCAGTTACTTTGTCTTTCAAAATCAATTTCGATAAACTTGGTGCAGATGTGGTAACAGCACTAATAGTGGTTGAACCCGATTTTTGAGTATAAATACCTAATGGCAAATTAGCAATACTATTCATTGGCAAACCGTTATATGCATAGTTTATTCCTCCAAGAATGCTGTACACTTGTGGTTGCGGTGTGCCAGTTCCTATCATCTTTTCCAAATCATCACCAATTACATAAGCTGACGATTGAGTATTGTCAATCACCAAATTGGTATTGTCAGTGCCAGTAGCGGTTGTGATTTTTATTTGCACTTTGTCCGATAAATCAGGAGAAACCAATGCTGGAGCTAATTGTCGACCATCGGTGGCAAACGAAATTCCACCATTATCTTCTATATCGGCATCCGCTTGTACAAAATAGGCTGAAAATGGATCGATAGCCGTAAAACTAGCTTTTTCTAATTGCGTATAAGTTGCACCGTTTACACCAACTGGAAACGATAGATATTTTAACGAAGTGCCTGTTGCTCCACCTGCTAAGTTGGCTCCTTTGAATTTGCTCAAAAATGGCTGCCCCACCAAATTCCATCCTTTATGTTGTGCTCCCACTGCACTTGCATTACCCCAAGCCACTACTGGTATGGTACGTGCAGCATTTTCAGCTTGTTGTACCAACGCTTTATCCAAAGGAAATGATAAACTTTGTGTTCCTTTACCTGCGTTTAATGCAAAAATATAACCTTGATTGGCAATCAACGTAGCACCTAAATAATCTTTCCAATTGGTTTGAACTCCAAGATTATTTATTCGACTTTCGCCATCATAATAATTTATAAACCAATCGACACCCAATTCTCCTAACGTACCACCAACTTGACTAATGGCACTCACCGGCACATTGCAAGGGAATGATAAAAAATACCAACGGTTTTCATCCATTGTTTTTACAAAATTCACTGTGCCCGAAACCGTCATGCCAGTACCAATATTGGCACTAAATGAATGATCGTTGTCTGATTTGAAAGTTACATTCCCTTGCACTGTTAGCGGACTACTCAAATCTAACTGACCACCAGGCATTACCGTTATGTCATGCACTTGGCGCGATTCTCCTAAGGTTAGTTTTCCACCTGTTTGCACTATCACATCCGAAGTAGATTTAGTAATCGTTTCTGCTGTTTGAGGAGTGCCAATGTAAATTTCAGAACTCGGCTCATAAGGCTGTTGAACGCCTTGAATTACAAATCCAGTCAAACCAGAATTGGTGGTATATACCACTTGACCAACGGTATAGCTGGCCGAACCCCCAGCACCGTCAAGGTTACCACCAGCTGCCGAAACTGCATGTTGTGCAAATCCAGGTAGCCATAAACCTAATAAAAACAAGGCAACTAAAGACATTTTTTTACTTTTCATGATTTATCCTCCTTTAATATTTAATTGATGAATATGTATAAATTTGTAATCATTATAAATATATTTATAATTTTGATTAATTTGTTTGCAAACATACTTATAATTTAAAAAACTTTTCTTGACATAAATCAAGAAAAAAAAGTACGTTGACAACGTCTAAGTATCAAATAGCCAAATCCTTGTAGACTATGTAGTAATTTAAACGACAAAGTACAAAAGTTTTATTCAAATTTGAAATAATGTGAAGAAAATAAAACAATCTTATAAAATAATTAGTGTAAGTATATGTAACTACTCAGCACCTTATTAATTTAAACTCATTTAATTCATTAATAATAGAATAAATCTTTGCCCAGAAAGGAGTTTAATGTAAATAACCCCCAGTAGCGAAGTGCAACTGGAGATGAAGTAAAAATCAAATAGTAAAAAAAGTGGGGTTTTGATTAGTTACATAATATGTTATGTGCTGATAAGTAACAACTTTTGAGATAAAAAAAAGCCAAGTCTGTATATTCTTCTCGAACTTCGGCATCCTATTTTAAGGGCATTGATAGGGCGTTTTACAACAAGCACTTATTAGGTTAACTAATTAAATTCATGCACTTTATAACTATTTTCATATTGTAGTAATAATTCTATTACTAAATAAATATATTGCTACAATATACCGTTCATTTGCAATGATATTTTTTTGATAACAAAATGGAAGATAATTTCTTAAATTATAGTTTCGTAAATAATATTATTAATAATTAGCATAATTATTGAATTTATCACAAATAAACTCTAAATACAAAACTGCATGATAATATTTTAAGAAGTATGTATCTGACTCATTTCATGTTCCGAAATTTACAATTTCAACTTATCAGTCGATAAAAAACCATCAATTTTTTATCAAAACACATCATAGCTATTAACACAACAAAAATCAATCTAAAAAACATTTAATTAGCCATTTAATATAAATTGCTACAACAATAAAAATACTTACTACAACCGCAAGAATAATTGCTACAAGATTTTGTCGTTAGAACAAAAGTATTTACCTTTTGTCATTTTATTTTACCTTTTGGACACCTCATGTTTAAAATAAATTTTTATATTTGTCACCGAAAATATAAATTCTAAATATAAATCATGGAAACATGAATCAATATTGTTAATTTACTAATAAAATGTCATCATGAAGAAGTTTATTTTATTGGTATAGGCGCTTAGGTCGCTGTAGTTTTACGTAAAATAGCTACTTTTGTAGCGTGGATAATAGAAAACAATATATAGGCGTGAATTCAATAGAGTTCAATAAATATTTTCAAACAGAGGAGGATTGCTATCGGTATCT
>CAIWCC010000136.1 GCA_903911085.1 uncultured Bacteroidales bacterium
AGATACCGATAGCAATCCTCCTCTGTTTGAAAATATTTATTGAACTCTATTGAATTCACGCCTATATATTGTTTTCTATTATCCACGCTACAAAAGTAGCTATTTTACGTAAAACTACAGCGACCTAAGCGCCTATACCAAATCATTTAATCAATATAAACTCTATTGAAATAAACCATTAAATAATAAATAATTTCTAATAAAAAAACAGTATGAAACATTTTAGAACAGTTACAATTCTTTTCGGAGCATTATGCCTTGCGGCAGCCTCCGCTTACGCCGGACGCATCGGCGTATTGGGTAAAAACACCTACGGACAGTTTGGTACTGGCACCACCGACGGCGCCACCATGAACCTTACATCGGTAACGCAGATTGGCAGCGATGCCGACTGGATTGATGTGGCCTGTGGCAAGTACCACAGCTTAGCCCTGAAAGCCAACGGCACACTCTGGGCATGGGGTTACAACAATGCCGGACAACTTGGAGATGGCACAACCACCAACCAAATCTCGCCTGTACAGATTGGCTCGGACACCGATTGGAAACAATTTGATGGCGGCGAAAACTTTACCCTTGCCCTGAAAACCGACGGCACACTCTGGGCCTGGGGCGACAACAGCTACGGGCAGTTTGGTAACGGCACCACCACCGCCTCGCTTACCCCGGTGCAAATAGGCGCCGACAACGACTGGAAGGTGGTAGAATGCGGTGCATCCCACGCGATAGCCATTAAAACCGACGGCTCTCTTTGGGCATGGGGTTACAACTCCGTGGGGCAGGTAGGCAACGGCACCACCACCACGCAAACCACACCCGTGCAAATAGGCACAGATAAAACATGGAAGAAAATCTCCGCGGGCGGCTATACTTCATTGGCGCTGAAACAGGACAGCCTCCTTTGGAACTGGGGAGACATATACGCGGCTTCTTCCACCCCTGTTATTGTTGACAATAATTATAAATTCAATGAAATTTCTGCAAGTTACGCATACCCTATAGCAGGAGCAAAGGGTTGCTTTGCAGGAATAGGCAGCAATGGTATTGGTGGACCAAAACTTCCGTTTCTGGCTGGTTATTATTATTGGAATGTCTCAGCAAAAAAAATGTTACTGTCAGCCAGTCAGTTGATTCCTACTTATAGACCGTTTTCTGATGCCTGCAATTCTTGTTTATTTCAAATAGCAAGCAGCTCATTAGCAATTGGAGATATCAAAACTAAAAATGCCTATTCTTTTGCAACCACTACGGATGGAAAATTAGTAGGAATAATTGCAGTCCAAGCAACTGATTATCGCGGAAATGAGATTACTTCCACCATACCGTGGGGCAAACCCATAGCCGGATACGAGCACCTGCTGGTATTGGAGCAAACCGAGCAAACTGTTACCTTCAATGCCTTGCCCGATAAAGCGGTAGGCGATGCCGACTTCACGGTATCTGCCGCCATCAATGCCTATGTTGATGCTGTCGTATTTACCAGTTCCGACGAGAGTGTGGCAAAATGCACGGGCACCAACGGGGCAACCCTACAAATAATAGGCACCGGTACTTGCACCATCACCGCCACGCAGGCTGGTAATGGTTGCTGGAAAGCCGCAGCTGCACCCCAAACACTAAAGGTAAAAAGCAAACCGCTTATTACATGGAGCAATCCTGCCGATATTGCTTCGGGTACCGCCCTAAGCGCTACACAGCTGAATGCTACTGCCGATGTCGCAGGTACTTTTGTGTATAGCCCTGCAATTGGTTCTGTTTTAGCTGCTGGAGATAATCAGGAGCTGAGTGTGATTTTCACGCCAACTGATGACGCCAACTACATAACTACTTCCTACTCAGTGTTTATTGATGTAACGAAGGCGCCCATGAAACTCAAATTTACTACCACTGACGATGAGAATTATATTAAACTTCCACTTTATGGTACAGTAGATTGCACTGTGGACTGGGGCGATGGCTCGGCAACCGAAACGTTTAATACCACAGGGCGGAAACGTCATCCTTATGCCACTGCCGGAACTTACACTGTAAGTATTAGCGGAACATTAACACAGTTCGGTTATTATGATACTGAGGATGAAGTAGGATGGTCAGGTTCTAACTACCTTACCGAGGTAGTTGACTTTGGAAGTGTTGGGTTAACTTCTCTTTCAGGCGCATTTGCCCAAGCTAATAATCTTTCCTCAGTTCCCGCCACGCTTCCTGCCACGGTTACTGATTTGTCGTATTGCTTCTATCTGAATGACAAAGCCTCCATAACAAATCTTAACTCATGGGATGTTAGCCATGTAACCAATATGTCTGCTGCATTTTTGGATGCATCGGCTTTTAATCAAAACATCAGTACCTGGGATGTGAGTGCTGTAACAAACATGAAGTATATGTTTAAAAGAGCATCTGCATTTAATCAACCCATTGGAACGTGGAATGTGAGCAGCGCAACAAACATGGCGGAAATGTTTAAAAGTGCTGAGGTCTTCAATCAGCCCATTGGCACATGGGTTGTGAGCAGTGTAACTGCTATGGATGGGATGTTTGAAACTGCAGACGCTTTTAATCAAGATATTAGCAACTGGAATGTGGGCAGTGTAACCTCCATGTCAAGCATGTTTGATTGGGCAATATCATTCAATCAGAATATCAATAAATGGGATGTTAGTCATGTAACTGATATGTCGTGGATGTTTTCGGGTGCTATAGCGTTTAATCAGAATTTAGCCGATTGGAATATAAGCTCTGTTACAACAATGGAAGATATGTTTGCTGATGTAACACTCTCTACTGCCAACTACAATGCGCTATTAATAGGTTGGGCTGCACAAACAGTAAAACCAAATGTATTATTCAGTGGTGGAAATAGTAAATACACAGCAGGCGCAGCAGCCACAGCACGTGGTACGCTTAAGGGAGGTACAAATCTTTGGACTATTACTGATGGCGGATCATCTGCTGTAACAGTTAGCACCAACGAAGATGCTTCTACTATTAGTGAAACATCCGATGTGACAGTAAGTAGTACAAATGGCATATTAACAGTATCAACTCCCAAAACATTTAACAGCGTAACAGTAGAACCAGGTGCAAAACTCGATTTGACAAACGCCTTGACAATTACAGGTGATTTAATTTTCAAAGCTGATGAAACAGGTTCGTTCAATGCCAAAGTGGGTAATGCTGTTACTCTAGCTACAGACAGTAAAGTAAAGTTTGTGAAAACCATGCTCGATACCAAATGGTATTTCTTATCATTCCCTTGTACGGTAAATATTGCTGAAATTACACAAGTTGGTGGTGGAGCATTTGTGCTGGGTACCGATTGGTTTATCAAGTATTATAACGGACAAACACGTGCCACCAATAGAGGAGGTAAAAACTGGGTGGCAATAACTAACCAAGCTGGAACTCTTACTGCTAACCAAGGCTACATTATTGGCTTAAAAACTGGTGTTGGTACTCAACAATTATCATTTGTATTGGATAATGCAATTGTCAAAACTGCTGAAACTGCAACTCGTACCGTAGGGGTAAAAGTTTGGGATGCTGGTGCTGGTACACATGCTGGTTGGAATTTGGTGGGACAACCTTTTATCAGCCAATTTGCAGGAAATAAGGTTACAGGAAATATAAAGGATGCTAAGGTTACAATACCTGATGCCACCACAGGTATGACCTACACACAACCTTTAATGACGGGTGCCACTTTCGAACCATTTTCAGCTTATTTTATTCAAGCCGAAGCGGATCAAGATCTTTCATTTGATAAGACTGGACGTTCATTTGCACCTGCTGCTGTGGCTACCGATTTGTCGGACCGTGTGCAACTAAATTTCACAAGTGCAACAGGCGTTGATTACACAAATTTGATTATGGACAATGATCAAACTACAGGGTATCAAATTGGTCAGGATTTGGAAAAATGGATAGGTACAGATACCGACAAACCACAAATTTATACACAATTAGGTGGTGTAAACTATGGTTATAATGCCTTGCCAATGACAGATGTGCAAAATTTGCCAGTAGGAATTTATACCAAAACAGCTGGTACTACTACTATTAGTGCTTCAGCTGGTCAAGCACCAAGTTTATCTAAATTACTATTGTTTGATAGTTCGAATGGTACAACTACCGATTTGTTGATTTCCAGTTATAGCTTTATAGCAGATGCTGGTACTAATAATACACGTTTTACTATCACTGCTCAACGCATTTCAACAGAATCAATAGTTGAAAATGAAGAAGGTTGCCCAACTGTTTTAATTAATAATTACAAATTACAGATTAATAATTTGAATGGTAAAACTGCAGTTCGGGTTTATGATGCAATTGGACGTATGGTGGTGAGTAAAACTACGGGTAATAGCACGGTTGAAATACCAGTAAATGTAGCAGGTATGTACACAGTGCAAATGGAAGTGGGAGCGATGAGTTGGGTGAGAAAAGTTGTTGTAAGATAAATGATAAGTGATAAAAAGAACCTCAAAGAGTCAGTATTTTCTGATCTTTGAGGTTTTTTTTTCGGACTGTAAACACGAACACGAAACACGAAATACGAAACACCGAACGCGAAACAATTTAGATCCAATCAGAAACGAAGAAAATAAATTTACGTGATATTAAATAATTATAATTTATATTAAATTCTATTTGTTTTAGTTGAGTTAAAATTTCTTTGCGCTGGTATTTATGCACTGATAATTAATTCATCCAAATAAGTAATAAATGCTACAAAAATTAGAATTATTACGATATCGATTCAAACTCTTTGTAAAGTAAATATCAAACCCACAACTTCAAATTTTATTTAGAAAAAGCTATATTAAAGTATGATTGTTGACTTTAGTGAAATAGACAAATTTCTAGTTTTTTTTACAACTCAAAAAGCACAATTATTTCTTTAGTATCAGTTCTGTAGTTATTGCTACATTATTTACATGACTCTTTGAACTACAATGCATTAACCAGTCTAATGATATTGTTTTTTTTATTCCAACGAATCTTTATATTTGCATTTCAATTCATAACAAATAATTGCTAATTAAATAAAAAAAAGATTATGATTGCAAAATTACATTACTTCGCCGTCCTAATTTGTCTATTAGGAATTACCA
>CAIWCC010000137.1 GCA_903911085.1 uncultured Bacteroidales bacterium
AACAACCAGATTGATAAAAATGTAGATGCACCAAAATTATCAATTATCAATTATCAATTATCAATTGAAAATTTGGTGGGTAAAGCAAGTGTACGCGTATTTGATGCACTTGGACGCATGGTTGCCAATAAAACAACGAGCAATAATTCATTAGAAATAAATCTTTCGGCAAAGGGAATGTACACAGTACAGATTGAAGCTGGTGGAAAGTTTTGGACAAGAAAGATTGTAAACCAAAAATAATAGTCCCTTTTATAAATAATCTTTTAATTCTACTTTGACAGAGTTAACAGGATTTACTGGTTAGGAAATACAAAAAAGCAAAGTTATTTTCTGTAAATCATGTTAATATTGTCTATTAAGATGATTATTTACTAATTTGGTAATGTAGAATTAATTGTAAATTTTAAAAGACTAAATAGTAAATAATTGTCTTATTAAACATAAATTGTTTTCCTTTGTCAGATGTTTAATAATGAACCTTGTGCGAAATTCAAATTAGGAGATAGAAATATATTATGAAGCGCTTTATTTAGCGTTTTATGATTAATTTTAATGAAAGAATCCGTGAATTTAGAAAATGTTAATATGGTGACAAATAAAAAACATTACAGAATAATTCTTAATTATCCCTAGAGATACAATTTGAGCTCAGTCGTTAATAATAGGAACTTACATATTACATCGTATCGAAATTATTTGTCTAGATAACGAAATCTCGTTGGAATTGCAATCCATACCGCTGCTGGATATGATGAAGGATCTCTAAAATTACCTGATTATATGAAAAATTATCCATTTGAAACAGGTTAAATTAAACCTGAAATTCGATTTTAAACACTTAAATTATAATTCAAAGTATGAAATTATTACGAACGTTTTTATTATTTGCGCTTATATTCTGCATTGCGGGAATTTTTGCTCAGACAAAACCCTCCACCAATGGTCAGGAGTCAACTAGAAAAATATCTGGAGTTGTAATGGAAGAAAATGGTGACCAGATTATTGGTGCTAATGTACTTATCAAAGGAACCAAAGTTGGAACTATTACAGATGTAAACGGAAAATTTTCAATTTTAGCAAAACCATCTGACAAAATTGTTGTCACGTATATTGGGTTTTTAAGTCAAGAAGTTGATGTTAAATCCAAAACGAGTTTGTCGATAATTTTGAATGTTGGTGCAAAGTCAATCGATGAAGTTGTTGTAGTAGGTTATGGTTCAGTCAAAAAATCTGACCTAACTACGTCTGTGTCAAAGATTGATAGTAGAGCAATAAAGGATAGACCAATAACAAATTTAACAGATGCACTTACTGGTCAACTTGCAGGGATTCAAACACAGGTAACGAGTGGAGTGCCTGGCGAAGATGTACAAATTACAATTCGTGGAAATAGCTCGTTAGATGCCGCTTCGTCACCATTGTTTGTAATTGATGGTGTTATTAGTGAAACAATTGGCACAATTAATCCAAGTGATGTAGAATCAGTTCAAGTATTAAAAGATGCTGCTTCTACAGCTATTTATGGTGCACGTGGTTCTGCTGGGGTTATTTTGGTTGAAACAAAAAAAGCCAAGGAAGGAATGCCAACCATAAAATTTGATAGTTATGTAGGTTTTCAACAGATTGACAAAATGCCTCAAGTTATGAGTCCGAAAGAATGGTATGCCTATAATATCTTTTATATTAATGCAAACTATTTATCTAAAGACTCAAAGAATAGCATGGCTATACCCAATAAACTCAGACCATCAGGAGATCAAATTCCACAAGCATGGCTTTTAAATCCGATGTCGGACACGCCAGATTGGAAATTAAATCCCTCTCTTCCAATGACAGATTGGATTGGAGCCATAATGAATCCCAATGCAATGATTCAGAGCTATCAATTGTCAATTGCCAGCAGAGTTAAGGATAAAAGCACCTTAAATATTTCCGGAGGGTATCTATCACAAGATGGAATTGTGAAATTTACTGGTTTTCAACGTGTGAATTTTAGAATTAACGGTAATGTGAACCTTAGCAAAAAATTAATTGTAGAATATAGCATCGCCCCTACACTTTCGTTGCAAAACAGAGCAGAAGCCGAAGGAAAAGATAGAGTGATAATGAACGCTTTAATAGATCCTCCTTCAATGCCAATAAACAAAGGTACCAGAGATTTGGGTTTCGATAATTCATCTGGTAATCAGAATACTGTAAATCCTTATGAAAGGTTAAAGTCAGTTACTGAAACAATGAATATTATTACTAACAATACTACAATTTCAGCTGAATATAAGTTACACAAAAGCTTAGTGTTTAAAACAACCGAAAGTTTTAATTTCAGAAATTCTGTATATGAGTTTTTTGCTCCGGCCAATGTACAACCGCCAACAAGTCCAATTTCAAATGGAAGCAGTTATGGCGAATCATTCAGTAATTGGGCAGTACAAAATGTATTGACATACAACAATAAGTTTGCAAAAAAACACAACTTAAATATCATGCTTGGTCAAAGTATTGATAACAGATTGTTGTTTAGGTCTGACTTGGCTGCAACAAGTTTTCCGCTAGAAAGCGTTACAACCTTGAATCAAGGAGCAATTCCGAGTTTGTCTAAAACTTCTAAATCTGAATCCAGAACTTCTTCTTTTTTTAGTCGCTTAAACTATAGTTTGATGAATAAATACTTGTTTAGCGCATCTATCAGAGCTGATGGGTCATCGCGTTTTGGACCTAATCATCGTTGGGGTTATTTCCCTTCCGTTTCGGGTGGTTGGAAGATAAATGAAGAGAATTTTATGAAAAAAATTGATCAGATCTCACTTTTAAAATTTCGTGCTTCATGGGGTCTTGCCGGAAATGACCGTATTGGATACAATGATTATTTGTCGATGATGTCTGTAACTAACGGAGTGTATGGAGGAACAGCGCAGACTGCTGTTTATCCTACTAATTTGGCAAATCCCGATTTAAAATGGGAAAGCACTGAGGCACTAAATGTAGGATTTGATTTATCATTGTTTAAAAATCGAGTGCAACTCAACCTTGATTACTATCGTAATGTAACCCGAGACATGTTGTATAACCTCAAAGTACCTTCGACAACTGGTTTTCAATCCATGCGAACAAATTTTGCATCCCTCGAAAATTCTGGAATTGAATTAGATTTGACTACCTTGAATATCAGCTCTAAAAATTTCCAGTGGTCAACTTCTTTGAATGCATCTAAAAACAACAACAAAATTTTGAATCTGGGAGAAAATGATGACATTATTTCTGAGCAATGGGGTGCCTATTTCTTGACAAAAGTTGGTAGTCCGATATCTCAGTTTTATATGTTCAAGACAGATGGTTTTCTGACTTCAAAAGATTTCGGAGTTGGATCGGATGGGAAATATGATAAAACACAACCTTTGACACCTATAATTTCAGGTCAAATACCTGGAAACCCAAAATTTATTGACAGCAATAATGATGGAAAAATTGATAACAACGACCGTGTTCCCTACGGTAGTAATTTGCCTGATTTAGTATATGGAATGACAAATAGGTTTACTTACAAAAGTTTTGAACTGAGTATATTCCTACAAGGCCAGTTTGGAGGTCAGTTACTTTATTTAGCATCTCGAAATATGAATACAGGTAGAAGAACAAATAACTCATTAGATAGATGGTTAAATTGTTATAAAGAAACCTACGCGGGTGGTGATCCTGTACCTTATGAATTGGGTGTTGATATGGCATGGGATGGCGTAACACCGATGCCCTATGGTTTTGGACAATCCGGTGTAAACGGTACGAATGATACAAATACAATCACCGAAGATAAGATTTACGATGCCACCTATTTGCGATTGAAGAATGTTTCATTATCATATTCAAATTCAAACGTATGGGTTCGAAAACTTGGAATCAGAATGTTGAAAGTTTATGCGTCAATCGAAAATTTATACACTTTTACAAATTACATCGGAAATCCTGATGCCAATACATTTAATCCATCCAATCCAATCTTAAGAGGTGTGGATTATTCATCTTATCCTACAACCAAGAAATTAACAATAGGTTTAACTGCTAATTTTTAAAAAGCCATGAAACATACTTTAATTTATATATGCATTATTCTTGCCGGATTTTTAACTGCTTGTGATTCCTTTCTGGATTTTACTCCTGAGTCTGTTTATACCGATAAGAATTTTTATCAGACAGCAAACGACTTCAAAGCCGCTAACGCAGGTATTTATAAATCCATGATGGATGTTTTCTCCGGAAGTGGAAAATATATGTACACTATCGTTTCGCTCGGTGATGAAATAAAGAACTCAAACAGTGTAAACCGATTTACGTATTCGTCTACAGAGGGCGCTTGGAGTAATGGTTGGAACTCTATCTGGAATATCATAAATCGCTGCAATAGAGTTCTTTCTCATATTGACAATGTGCAACTTTCAGATACTACCATGCAAAAAAGTTTTAAAGGTGAAGCTTTGGCCATGCGTGGCTGGTGTTACCTGCAATTAGCCTGGTGTTGGGGTGGCTCTCCAATTATTACCAAAGAAGCAACACTTCAAGAAGTTCTTCAAATACCCCGTTCTACGCAGGAACAAACATATCTTCAGGCTGAATCTGATTTATTGGCAGCCTATAATTTGCTGCCCGAAAGTTGGACTGGAACAGACTTAGGTAGGATTTCAAAATATGCAGCAGCTGGTTTGCTGGGTAGGTCTTATTTATATGAACATAAATATCAGGATGCTGCCACTTATCTTTCGTATGTTATGGCTAAAGAAGGACTTTTATATAAAATGCAAACAAATTATGATGATTGCTTTAACGATGCTTTTAATAATAGTGCAGAGAAAGTCTGGGAAATTCAATACATGGGGGGCACTAATGGCAAAGCACTTGGAACAGCACAATCTTTTTGCTCCTATTTTATTCCATCTTCATTGACAGTTCGCACGGATGGCCCATTAATGAATGGAATTACTTTTTCAGGCCCTGCAGGACAATTTTTTGTTTCTCAAAGTATATCAGCAGATACAATTTACGAACCTGGGGATAAGCGCAGAAATTTAAGTATTGTAACTGGACTTTACCTTGGAAGTTCAACGCCAACTACGTATTATTTTGCAAAAAAGTGGCTCAAATCAACAGGTAACCCTCCGGCAGCTTTTGATATGTGGGGAACTAATTTGCCTATATTGAGATTTACCGATGTGAAATTAATGTATGCTGAAGTTCTAAACGAATTGGACTATACCGGAAATCAGTCTGATATCTTAAAGCAAATTAACGATGTTAGGTTGCGTGCCGGATTGGTTCAAAAAAATGCAACCGAGTTGCCCGACAAAGCTTCTGTGTTTAATTATCTTGTTCATGAGCGGTTTGTCGAATTTTGTTTTGAAGGTCTGCGTTGGCCCGATTTAATTCGTTGGGGTCTTGCACAGGAAGCAATGGATAAACACTTTAAACTATCTGACGAAGGTTATAATACAACAACTCAAATACCCACAAATAGTATGAAATCTCAAAATTGGCTTGCACCAATTCCATATTCTGAAATAGTAAGTTATAATAATCCTGCTGTAATGTGGCAAAATAATGGTTACTAAGAATTTTTTAAATTAGAAGAAAAAAATGAGAAATACAATAAAATATATCAGCGGCACAGTCATACTTTCGTTATTATTGTTTGCCTGCGAGAAAACACCGGTAGTCGTTGAACTTGGACCAAAAGAACCGGTTGATAATTTCTTTTCAACAGAACCCATTTCAGAAGGAAATCCTTTGACATCAATTGATTTTCCGATTACAAGTTTGCCAGTTCTCACAGGTACAGGAGTAGTTAATACTGATTCTGCTAAATTAGCACGTAAAGCAATAATTCTACAAGCAGTTGCCGATATGGTATATGTGGATGGTGGAACGTTTTTAATGGGTGCTACCGAAGAGCAGGGTTCTGACATTCACCCCTACGAAAAACCAACACATCAGGTAACTTTATCTTCGTATTATATTAGTAAGTTTGAAGTAAGCAGGGAGCTATATTGGTATGTGGTTGGTGGTGCAAATCAGGCAAACACAATATGGCTCGCAGCCAATTCGGATTTAAAAGTCCCCATTGAATACAGAACTTATGCTGAATTTCAAACATTTATCACAAAACTAAATACACTGACAGGGTTAAAGTTTACAATACCTACAGAAGCACAATGGGAATTTGCAGCGCGTGGTGGTCGTAAAAGAACTTCAACTCCTACAATGTATGCCGGAGGTTCAATTATTGACAATGTTTCGTGCTATTTGAGCAATTGTTTAAAATTACCTATAACTCCTACACCACCTTCACTAGGAATGGCAAATATAGCTGGTTCAAAAGCTGCTAATGAATTGGGTTTATATGACATGAGCGGAAATATGGCTGAAATGTGTCAGGATTGGTATGCACCATACAAAGATTCAACTCAGATAAATCCTACAGGTACAGCGTCACTTCCTGCCGGAACACCATTAAAACGTGTACTGCGAGGTGGAAGTTGGCTTGGAACGGCTGAAGTATGCAGAATCTCAGCACGTGCTGGAGCATTATCGCCTTCAACCCGCTTTTACACGGTAGGATTAAGGTTATCGCATCCAGCACAGTAATTTTCCTTTTTACATCTTGGTCTATTAATAATTTTTTAACATTTCACAATCCCAAATTCTCATGAATTATATTCTCCGAAAATCTATTTTTTTAATTGTATTGCTGATTATTTGCAATTTTACTTTTGCTGACAATAAATTGACAACCGAAAATCCATCTTTACGATTTTCGTATGAAAATGTTATCGGTATAAAAACCTATTATTGGCCTCGAACATTACTTACTTATCCGGTTTTAATTGATAAAGGTATTTCCGAAAGCAATCTTGTTTTAATTAACAAATTAACGAATAAGTCGGAATCTTTTCAGCTTTCGAATAGAGTGATCAGAGGAAACTTTCTGAGTGCAGAATTAAGTTTTATGGCTGAATTGCCAGATAATGGAAAATTTGATGTTGAATTTTCGGTAAGTAAAGTTGCAACAATACAGGGAACTAAAATGCAACTTGTTCAGCAAAAAAACGGGTTGGAAATTCAGGGAACAAATCTGAAAGTGATTGTACCTTTAAGTATCACAACTCCAGCAGGTTCAGTGCCTGCACCGATAATTTCAATAGCCGGAAATAAAGATGCAATTGGAAATAACGTATTGAAAACGAATGCCCAAAAAGTTATTTCTATTAGTTCGGAAACAACCGATAATGGTCCACTATTTACCGAACAAACCATAGTTTACAAATTTGAAGGAGGAGGCAGTTATACCGCAAAAGTGAAGTTGGTCAAAGAATATCCCTTTGTAATCCTCGACGAAGACATCAAAGGACTTACAAAAGAAGATGGTGTTTCGCTCGAAATGGAATGGACAGGATTTAACCCATCTAAACGATTTGGAACACAGTGGGACGGAGTGTACGAATGGCAAACCGATTTGTGGTTGGATATTGATAAACCTGTTTATACCAGTTACGGAAAGGAAGATCCCCATTGGACGGGAATGGGTTGGGTAGAAGATACGGAGAAAAAAATGATTTTTCGGATAACACCTTATGGCGGTAATTCTGTACGTGAGCAAACGCCAGTAATGTCATTTTGGGAAACCAATGTTGATAAACGCGAGTTGGGTGTATTTGTTTACGATGCCAATCGTTGGAACGACCGTCAATACGGTATTTGGCAACCTACACCCGATTTGTCGGTTTATTTCAGGTACACAAATAAAAAGCTCTTTTTCAATTATCCCTTAATTTCTGGAACAAGAAGTACGGCATTATCATTTTTCCCGGAACAAGAAGGGGCGAAGCATATTGCTGAATTTAATGGTCGGCTGAATAGTATTGTCGAAAAATATGGTTCGAAGGCTGCAAAAAATATGATTATACCTTCGGAAGTTTTTTACCGATATCCTCAGCTATTAATGATGCGTTACGCCATGTTGGGTTTAAACAAAATAAAAGACTGGCAACTCACATATCCTGAAAATGAAAAACGTCCCGAAAATATTTTTAATGGAAATGTAGAAACAACCCCTGATAAATTCGTTGAACAACTTTCAACATCACCGATGGTATATTATCCGGTTGGACTAAATTTTTATCCGGGCATTCATTCTATCACACATAGAATATTATATTCGAAATATGTAGAAGGATATTTAAAAAATTACCTTTCATTAAGCACAGGACAGAGAAAATCAGTAGAAGCATTGTTGATGATTTCAGGGTATGTAAATACGCTGGAAGAGATGAACTCTATTCGCCATTCCCTTTCTGGCACGCCCAATATGGCTTCGGATGGTTGGTCGGTATCTCCGCAAATCGCTTTCTTATTTCCAAAACATTCTATGGCAAAAGAGTGGTGTGATGTTTTTGAAAAACAATTACAAATCAATGGATTGTTTTACACCCGACCAGACGTAAAGCAATACGAAAGTTTAGGTGGTCGTTGGGTAGAGAGTTTGGCAGTTTACAACTGGGCAAATTTACGCCCTACTTCATTTTCACGAACTTCAGCCGAATTATTCGATGGGAAAAACCGTTTTGCTTATCCTGAATTAATAAACCGTGCTCGATGGATGCGTGATATGATGACTACGCCTATAACTGGTAAAGGTAGATGTTATCCACCACATGGAGCACATGGAGGTGGGTATTTGGTACCAAGATTTAATTTGTATGATGAAGTAGCTCAATCATTGAAATACTTAGACCCAATACTCTCCGAGAATATGTTTTGGTCATGTGATTCCATAAATCACGAATTAGAAGTTAGAAAAGGGGAAACCGATTGGCATGCTGTATATAAAACCTTACATCCCGAAAAAAACAATGGAACTAATCCTCATTTGAAATCATGTAAATATACCGGTCATGGTATTGTACTTCGAAGCGGAGTTGATTCACCCGAAGAACTTTCCATTCATTTGAATCAGGTTGATAAAGGTCCCAATTATCGTTGGGGACATCAGGGCTGTGGCAATTCGGGAGGTCTTTATTTTTATGCAAAGGGTGAAGTATATACTGCTCACGAAAACGAAATTGCTGGTGATCACACAGCAAATGATTTGGATGGTGTAACCAATTTTGGAGTAATGAAAGGTGGTGATTACCGTACCATTGGATTTAACGAACTTAAAGCACCACTTTACGATTTTGGGTCGGCTCAGTTTGCCGAATTGCTTTCCGATAATGGAAAAAATCGTTATGCGTGGCCTGAATATCTTTCAAGAAGCATTATGCTTGTTGGTAGCGATTATTTTATCCTTTTTGACGAAACTGGAACTAATTGGCGTGCTCAGAACCGTTTTTCTTGGTTCAATGCCAAAGGGAAAGAACTTCCAAAGATTACTTTCCTGTCGGAAGCTGCTCGTAAAGATGGCTGGATGATTGCTCAAACAACTAATTCCTATGGTTTTTACCGCGATGCAATTGGTTCTGTGCTTAGCATGGTAACTCATAAAAAGAAGGAAGTTTCAGTATTGGGTGGAAAGTCTACACCAATTACTTTGTTAAACTCTCCCGATGTTTCGGAATTCAATTTTAATAAAAATACTTCGTTGCCAAAAGGAGTTGTAAATATCAAAGCCCCTAAAAGTAGTGATTTAATTTTCAGAAACGGCGATACTATTAAATACACATCAAAAAAAGAATTGTTCGAAGGTAAAGCCGGGTTTATAAGGCGTTTTGAGGATGGAAAATTAGAATTGTCTATATTCAAAGGAAAGCAAATCGGAGCAGATGGTTTCAAAATAACGGTAGAAGGTAATGGAGAAAAAGCATTGAATTTTAGTCGTTTGTCAACAGGACAAATTTTAGGGAAAGTGAAAACATACTCATCACTATCGTTTAAAATTGAAGGAGTTCAAAAGGGAGCAAAACTTTATGTGAATGGAGTTTTAGCAAAAGCACAACCAACCGATTATTATTGCAACGTAAATTTACCAAACGGACTACATACTATCGAATTGTGTAATGATGAACCTACTCCATTGGAAAGCAGAATTGCAATTACGGAATACAATAAAAACAATGTTTCGGTATATGTTGAGAGTGATAGTCCAAGCCAGTCGGTTCGAATGGAAGTTTCAGCAGATGGTGGCAAAACATGGGAAAACCGTGGATTTGCAAAGAATGGAATCTTTATTTTGAACAACGAAAAAACTGAAAAAGTACATATTCGGGCAGTATCTATAAATGGTTCAAAAACTGCTGAAACTGCACCGGAATATCCTGTCTATTTCAATAAAACAGCACCTCATTATCCTGAAGGATTAGGATTGAAACTCGCTGAAAATCAAGTGAAGCTATCGTGGGGACAAATACTTGGTGCACAAAAGTATAAGCTTTATAGAAAAAAAGCTGGAGAAACAAACTTCAAATTAGTTTACGAAGGAAAAAACAGACAGTTTACAGATAACGCACAAGGAGTTCAAAAAGCGTATGAATTGCCCGGGATAATTGAAAATAGTTCAAAAGACCGAACCGGATTAGTTATTTATGAGTATGCTGTAGCGGCAATTACAGGATATGGCGAAAGTGTGATGAGTCCGGTTGAGAGTACAAATCCTTCGAGCTGGCGTAATTGGTATCCTGATACGGAATTAAAATTTAAACGACAATCGGCATTTTGGATGCAACCTTATGTTTTACCCGAAATGGAACCCGAAAAGTATTATCCTGAATAGTAAGTTTAAGAAATATATAAAATGAGAAGAATGAAATTAAGTGTGGTTTTTTTGTTAGTTAGTGTAGGATTAATGACTGCTTGTAGCAGTTCAACCAATTCAATCCTTGGTAATTTACCAGATAATGCACAACCCCAGGAAGTAGGTATTACTTTAACTAAAAGATTTTTGGAACAACCACATTCACAATATGGTAGTCCATTGAGAATCAGTGAGCCTC
This sequence comes from uncultured Bacteroidales bacterium, assembly GCA_903911085.1. Classification (GTDB taxonomy): domain Bacteria; phylum Bacteroidota; class Bacteroidia; order Bacteroidales; family Paludibacteraceae; genus Paludibacter. Next base: position 10,974 of record CAIWCC010000137.1, read on the forward strand.
GTACACAAATAACCTATCCAGATGTTTGTGTTTGGCTGGGCGGATTATGGTTTGCTAAAGAAACCGGAAATAAAGAATTGCAAAATAATCTTGTAAAAAGATTTATGCCTTTATTGACAACCGAGAGTTATCTCCAACCAAAGCAAAACCATGTTGACAATAATGTTTTTGGAGCTTTGGCGCTGGAAATCTCAATGGAAACCGGAAATCAACAACTGAAACAAATGGGGATGAAATATGCCGACAGCCAGTGGAAATTACCCCTAAATTGGAGTTTAGAAAATCAACCGCCTGTAAAAAGTTCAACTTATGGGACTCTTGAGGATGCCGATATTTGTCAAAAATCTCAATTGGAGTGGTCAAAAAAAGGGTATACATGGCAAACCCGATTTTGGTTAGATGATATGTATATGATTACAACCTTGCAGGCTCAGGCATACCGATCAACTCAGAACCCGATATATATTGACCGTGCGGCACGTGAAATGATACTCTATTTGGATTCTATTCAAAAACCATCCGGCTTATTTTATCATTCACCGTCATCTCCTTTTTGCTGGGCTCGGGGTAATGGCTGGATGGCAGTCGGCTTAACTGAAATTCTAAGATTGCTGCCTGAAAACAATGCACATCGTTCAAAGATTATGGCTTGTTATCTTAAAATGATGTCGACATTAAAATCGACACAAACTCCAAATGGGATGTGGCGACAGTTGATTGACGATTCAAGTATGTGGGAAGAAACCTCGGGTACCGCCATGTTTACGTATGCCATGATTGTTGGTGTAAAAAAAGGGTGGCTTCCTAAATCAGAATATGGCAATTGTGCTAAAAATGGTTGGGTGGCATTGTGTGCTCAAATAGATGAAAATGGAGATGTAAAGAATGTCTGCGAAGGAACAAGTTTGGGTGATAATACAGAACATTACCGTAACCGTAAAGCACTTACAGGCGATTTACATGGACAGGCGCCAGTGCTATGGTGCGCTTATGCATTAGTGGCTGAAAAATTATAAAGATGAAAAAAACTTTATATCTAATATTTGGACTACTTTCAGCAATGTATTCGTTTTCTCAGACAACTTATAACTTGTCCGGAAACACCTATTACGATAGATGTGAATCATTTATAGGAGTTATGAATAAAACAAACCCTATTGGTGCAAATTCTGATCCTAAATATGTAGGCCCATACTTTTTCTCTCGATTATACAAAAATTATGATGTTGTAAACACAAACAGCCAGCTGATCAATATGTATGATAAGTATTTGAAAGATACGGCACTATATTATAATTCAACAGGGTCTGGTGTTGAATTTTACCCTCATGCTACTATTCATGGATATTTACTTACTAAGGATAAAATGACTGATGTACTTAAGGGAAAAATTAAAAGTTTTTTACAACTTTGTAATTTCAATTCAAGAGGAGGAACTCTTAACCTTGATATGATGATAAATACTTCTGGTTTTTTGTCGGCTGAAGAATGGTCCGATTTCAAAGATAAAAATGGAAAAAACGCTACTCAAATTAAAGCATATACCCGCCCGATAATCTTGGCAAACCTAGATAAATTCTATCATCAAAATTGCGAAGAATTAGATGCATTTACCTATTATCCCTGTAATGTAATGTATGTCAGAATGTTAGCTGAATTTGCAAAAGATCCGGAAGTAAAACAGAAAGCATATCTTGCTTACCAACAAATGATTTCGGGTATAGTTGGCGCTTGGAATAAAGGGCTTTACGTTAACAATCCACCTCGATCAAAAGGCTGGGAGAACCTCTTTACTGGTTCGTATGCTTCCAATACATCATTGACAGCTTTTGGGTGGCTACTTTTTGGCAGTACTGATGGATTTTACAAAATGATACCATCCTTAACGGTTACTTTTAATAATGCTTCCAGCGTTTTTTGGATGACCTATCGCCGTACGATTGATCCGATTCCCGAACTGTTTGAGGCTGAAAAACTTAAAACGTATCCATGTATTTACCAAAGTGTAATTCAGCAGAGTGATAATTATAAATCGCGTTATTCATATCAAAGCGATAATTATGGGCTATGTACACAACATGAGGAGTTGATTAACTATAGCAAATGGAATTCATCATACACTTGGAAAGAAACGAAACGTTCGATTTTGGTATGGCGCTCCACGGTAGATGAATGTGTTTTTAGTGTTTGTCAGGACAATCCGGAACGACCATCAGATACTGTAAATATTAATGTTCAGGGTTATGGTGAAAATCCGTTTCAGCGAGTTTTACAATATAAAAAAGCCGCTGTTGGAGTTTACAATGTTCCAACAACTTACAATAATAATGGTGACCATTTGTATCGTATTTTTGTTCCATTTTCACGATTAGGAATTAAGCAACGAATTGAAAGTAACGGCTGGGTGTTATGTCATACTGGTAACATGATGTTTGCTTTCAAAACCATTGAACCATATAGCTGGACTACAAGTCGTTATCAGATTGCTAACCATGACATTTTAACTTTGGCTGATACCACCATTCGAAAAGGAGCATGGGTGCTTGAAACAACCGAAATTACAACAGCTTTGAGGGGAGCGAGTTATGCAGATGAATTGAACAAGTACTTGGCGTTGTTGAATCTGAAAACTAATGTAATAACTCTTAATTACACTTCTGCTACTCCACGAGTTCAATACACATCGGCAGATGGTGATTTATTGGATCTTACTTTTTTCCTACCAACCACATCTTATAACGGTCAATATAAGGTCAATGGACTAATAAAACTTCTAAATTTAACATCACTATCATCAGGTTCAACGGTATCTCAGCAACTTAATTCTGATTATTTGTATATTACTTGTAATGCAGGAACAAAAGTTATAAATTGGAATGATACAACTTTTTATACTGGTACATTTCAAACAGTAACAGATGTAGAGCAAATTTATCCAAATCCGGTTCAACAATTTCTGAATATCAGAAATACTGCTGAATATCTCAATTTTAGGATTTTCAATTTGTCTGGTCAGTTAATTAAAGCTGGAAACTTAGTGAATGAAAATAAAATATCTATGACTGATGTTAATAAAGGCATCTATCTACTTACACTTGTAGGGAATACAAAATCTAATACATTTAAAATCATAAAAAAATAAATCATGGGAAATATAAAACGAAATTCAACTGTAGCTATCGGTTTATTGATGAGTATAAGTTTGTTATCGCAAGCTTTTACACTTACCGGTTCTACTTACTATGATCGATGTGAATCATTTGTAAAAGCCATGAATTCAGTCAATCCGATGGGAGCAAATTCGGACCCGAAATATACAGGCCCATATTTTTTCTCTCGTTTGTACCAAAATTTTGATATTGACAATACAAATAAAGAGTTGGAAGTTATGTACGACAAATATTTGAATAATCCTTCGCTGTATTATAACTCTACAGGTTCTGGTAAAGAATTCTACCCTCATGCCACGATGCATGGCTACCTACTAACAAAAGATAAAATGACAAATGCACTAAAAGCAAAGATTAAAAGTTTTTTGCAATTATGCGATTTTAATTCAAGAGGTGGTACTTTAAATCTTGATATGATGATAAATACATCCGGATTTTTGGCTGCAGAGGAATGGTCAGATTTCAAAGACAAGAACGGAAAAACACCTGAGCAGATAAAAGCTTACAGTCGCCCCAAGATATTGGCTAGATTGCAAGAATTTATAAATAAAAATTGTGAGGAACTGGATGCATACACCTATTTCCCGACTAATATTATGTACGTCAGAATGTTGGCGGAATTTGCAAAAGACCCAGAAGTGAAACAAAAAGCGTATTGGGCGTATCAACAAATGGTATCTGGCATTGTAGTATCTTGGAACAAGGGTCTTTATGTAAACAATCCTCCCCGTTCCAAGGGTTGGGCAAATCTTTTTACAGGAGCATACGCATCGGATAATGCATCAACAGCTTTGGGATGGTTGTATTTTGGAAATAAAGAAGGGTTTTTTAAAATGATCCCGTGTATGACCGTATCCAACAATATTGCGTCAAGTGTTTTCTGGATGACATATAAGCGTGCAGTTGAACCTATTCCTGAGTTAATTGAAGCTGAGAAACTTAAAACTTTTCCTTGCGTGTATAGAAGCGTTATTGAACAAGGTGATAATTTTAAATCGAGATATTCATACCAAAGTGAAAATTATGGTTTGTGTACTCAACATGAAGAGTTGAAAGATTCAAAAAATTGGAATAAATCATATACATGGAAAGAAACCAAGCGAATAGTGCTTTCGTGGCGTTCTACAGTTCCCGAATGTGTATTCAGTGTTTGTCAGGATAATCCAGATAGACCAGCTGAAAAAATAAAAGTAAATGCGCTCGGATATGGTGAAAATCCTTTTCACAGGGTACTCCAACAAAACAAGGCAGCAATAGGAATTTATAATGTACCAACTGAATACAATAGCAATGGAGACAAACTTTACAGAGTTTATGTTCCATTTTCTAAAAAAGGAATACAGAAGCAAATTGAAAAAAATGGATGGGTGATTTGTCATACAGGTAGTATAATGTTTGCTTTCAAATCAACAGAGCCTTATAAATGGGCAAAAAATCAGTACCAAATAAAAAACCATGATGTTCTTGTTTTAGAAGATGATAGTTGTAGAAAAGGTTCGTGGGTGCTTGAAACAACAGAGATAAGCTCTGAATTTAAAGGAAAAAACCAAGAAGAAGAATTGAATAATTTTGCTAAGAAATTAGATAAGCAGACAAAACTAAGTACATTAGATTATAAATCTGAAAATCCAAGGATTCAATATAAATCATTAAATGGAGATTTACTTGATATTACGTATTTCCCACCCACAGTAGCAAATACAGATCAATATAAGGTGAATGGAGAAGTACTTCCATTTAATAAAAAATATTTATATGAAAGCGATGTAATTAATCAGGAAATTAATACAGGAATTTTGACAGTAAAAGGAGTAAAAGGATTGAAAACAATCAATTTAAATCAAATCTCAAAAGATTGAGATGAATATACCATAAATTAAGACGATATTCCAACTCATTAAGAAAATAAAATACTACTTTTGATTCCATAAACAATAAATCAACAATCAAAATTTAAAATCATGAAAAGAAAAATTACACTTAGTTTGGTAACATTGGGTTGCTTGTTAGCAACAACAAATGTCAGTGCTCTGACACGTGTTTATTTAAAATTAGCATCTGACACACAATCGTGGAACAATGTTACTCAAGATGCAAGTAATATTGTGAAAACAATTGGTATTGGTGGAAATTATGCCAATTTCACTGATATAAACTTTACTGCTTCTACCTCCACAGGATTAAACTTAGCAACAAACGATGAAATCTGGATTGCAAAAGGTTCATATCCTTTTACTAAGATGCTAAAAGATAGTATAAATGGAGTAGGTGTTAAATTGTATGGAGGTTTTGCTGGAACTGAAATTTCCGTATCTCAACGTGCAAAATCAGACTTAGACAGAAACGGTATGGTAGAGCCTTGGGAATTCACAAATACCACGAAATTTGTCGGATTAGGTAACGATTTCTCTACTCCTCAAACTTTCAGAATGATGATTTTAAGTACAGGAAATACGATTGATGGAATAACAATATCTGATGTTTATTATACCAATACCGGAAGTACGACTTATGCTGGCGGTGGGGAAATACAGACTGGAGCATTAATTCGTAATTCAATCATTCAAAACATAAGTACTGTAAGTGTTTCGAATGTTGGAACCAATGGAGGTGGTTTATATATTAACAGAGGAGGCGTAGATGGCTGCTTAATTGAAAACTGCATAACAGATATATTATCATCAGGGAATACAAGCGGTGCATACGGTGGAGGTATTTCATTAAATGGTGCCGGAAATGATAATACATCTACTTGTACAGGTTATGTTGTAAATTCTATTGTTCGTAATTGTACAGCTGGCTCAGTTGCAGGAGCAAATAAATCGTTAGGAGGAGGAATTTATGCTAATGTTGGAGCGCGTGTTGAAAACTGTGTGATTTATAATAATTCTGCTATATGCAATGGTGGAACATCACAGGGTGGTGGTATATTAGGAAATGGGAGTGGTGATGCTTTCCTAAAAGGGATTTATTTTGTCAATCTAACCGTTGTAAATAATTTTAGCTATAATTATCCAAGTTTTTTTCCTGCATCAAATTATGCTTCGGCTTATAACTGTATTGTTTGGCAAAATGGGAATATTGGAACAGCAGCTGCTCCTGCTTATACAGGTAGTTCTATAAGAATAAGTGCTACTACTGGAATAACTGGTTATCCATATTTGGACTATATATTCTATAATACAGATGCAACGACTCCAATAGTTAATAAGGATAATAATAAAGCAAATCCATTTACAGCGTATACTGCAAAAGTGGTGCTTAGCGGAGCTGATAATTCTGCTTATCCTGCATTTTTCCGTCCTACTACTTTTGTTGGTTCATCGTATGCACCAGCTGATATTACTTCAATTCGACAGGCAAATTGGACATTGACGGCATCCTCACCTTTAATTGATAAAGGAGTTTCTACACCAACAAATACAGTCACAACTGCTTTAATATCGCCGTCACCTTATGTGTCTGGAAATGCATTTGACTTTTCTAAAACCGATCTTGGAGGTTTATCAAGAGGAAATCAATATCAGTTAGGAGCTTATCAGTTTACTCCTGATAAATATACATCAACAAAATCTATTATAAAAACAAAACTTAATGTATCTCATAAAAACGGATTACTTCAAATTTCTGGACTAGAAGGTTCGGTAAATGTAAAAGTATTTTCTGTGTCAGGTAAGATAATTTCTTCATCGTCAATTACGGCTGCTTCAACTGGGATTCAACTTCCTCAACATGGAGTTTATTTGGTTGCTGTAAAATGGAATCAGGAAACGGAAGTTCACAAGATTGTTTTTTAATAACAGGCCATAGTGTTATATAATTAGCCGACTAGTATTGACTGCTAGTTGGTTAATTATTGTACTCAATCTAGTATTGTAACAGTTTGATTGAAAAATATTTTCTGATAAAAATCTAATCACATGTTTGTGGCCATGCAAAAGGCCATATTACCGCTTTCATCTTTCATAAATAATAATTGGGATAATTAGATTTTTTCGAGATGACTGTATTATAAAAAACGATTATGAAATCAATAAAAATAATACTGGTAATTACTCTTGCTTTAATTTGTATATGGTCAAAATGAAGAAACTAATTATATTTATTTGCTTACTGTCATCAAATGTTTTTCCCAATACTTCAAAACAATTACTCGAATTGTGGTATAAGAGACCTTCGCTGTTATGGGAAGAGGCTTTACCACTTGGTAATGGCACAACGGGTGCAATGGTCTTTGGAGGCATCAATCATGAGCATTATGCTTTAAATGATCACACCCTTTGGTCGGGTGCCCCAAATGCAGGCAATAGAGTGAATGGCTCTGAAGTTCTAGCTAAAATTCGTGAATCAATTTTTTCAGCCGATTATGATAAAGCCGCAACTTCGTGGAGAGGACTGCATGGTCCTTATTCATCTCGCTATCTGCCCATGGGAGATTTATTGTTGGATTTTGATTTTAGAGATTCTATTATGACTAATTACAGTCGTAAACTTGATTTGCGCAATGCGATATCCACTGTTGTTTTTTCACAAAACAAAGTTGATTTCAAGCGTGAATCCTTTATTAGTTTTCCTGATCAGACCATGGTTGTAAGACTTTCATCTTCGCAAAAAGGAAAAATTTCATTTGATGCGTCTTTGTTTTCAAAACTACATTATACAATAGAAGTCAAATCAGCCAATTATTTGGTACTTAAAGGTAAGGCGCCAAAACATGTTGCACATCGTGTATCAGAGATCCAACAAGTTGTTTATGAAGAACCGGATGGTGAAGGAATGAATTTTGAGATTCATTTAAAAATCATTAATAAAGGAGGTAGTCTTATTTCAAAAAATAAGACTATTGGAATTAAGAATGCAGATGAGGTTATACTTTTGTTGACTGATGGTACTGGTTTCAACGGCTTCGATAAGTCGCCGGGAAAGGAAGGCAAAGACCCAGCTATAATTGCCTCAAAAAGAATGTCAAATGCGTCGAAATATACTTATTCTGATTTATTAAAAAGACACAAATCAGATTATATGAACTTATTTGGACGAGTTGAACTCAATCTGGGACAGCAACTTACAAACATTAGCACAGATGAAAGATTATTGAAATACAATAATACCAATAAAGATAACGGTTTATTGGCTTTGTATTTTCAGTTTGGACGTTACTTAATGATTTCTTCGTCACGCCCGGGCACTCCACCTTCAAACTTACAAGGATTATGGAATCAACATGTACAGCCACCATGGGG